>CAWGEQ010000046.1:0-18754 GCA_963821645.1 uncultured delta proteobacterium
CCCATCTCGGGGTTACCCGGACCTTTCAGATCATGCGACCCTACTACAGTTTGCCCGCTTACAAGAATTTGATCATTCCCTTGTTCTCTCCCCAGGGCCCGGCAGACCGGGGGCTGGCGGGGCGGGGGAAAATTAGGGGACCGCAATACCGTGGCTATCGATATCCTGGAAGAGATCGGTTTTGAGCGGGATTCCTTCGTCCCTTTTAAAATGGCCGCCACCCTGCCCACCGGGTATTTAAAACGGCTGGAATTGGCCCGCTGCCTGGCATTGCGACCGGAGGTCATCCTCTGCGACGAAGTTTTTTCCGGGTTAAGCCCAGTGAGATTGCCAGCATGATCCCCCTGATCGAGCGGCTCCAGATGGAGGGGATCACCCTGATCATGATCGAACACCGGTTAAAAGAATTATTCCGAGTGGCCAACCGGGTCATGGTTTTGAATTTCGGCCAAAAACTGATCGAAGGGATCCCCGAGGAAGTCATGCAGGATGAAAGAGTGAAAGAGGCCTACCTCGGTTCGGAGGATTTATCCGATTATGTTTGAAGCTAAAGGGCTGATGGTCTTTTATGAAAATATGCTGGCCTTGAACAATATTAGTATTCAGTGTCAGGAAGGCCAGATCGTCGGGGTCTTTGGGGCCAACAGCGCCGGGAAGTCCACCTTGATGTATACCTTATCGGGCATCATGCAGGACATCAAGAAAAAGGAAGAGATGGCCGGCGGTGAGCGTATCACCCTGATGGGGGAGGTCTTTTACCGGGGTACTAACATCATGGCCTTAAAACCCAGCCAGCGGGCCAGGCAAGGGATCATCCTCTGTCCGGAACGCCGGCGGATCTTCCCGGAAAGCACGGTTTTAGAGAACCTCAAGATGGGCGGTTACTTAGCCGATTCGACCCAGATCAAAGAGACCCTGGAATACGTCTTCAAAATTTTCCCCGCCCTGGTCCCTCTAAAAAAGCGGGAAGGGGGATTTTTAAGCGGCGGAGAACAACAGATGCTGGCCATCGGCCGGGCCCTGATGGCCCAGCCCAAAATCCTGTTGCTCGACGAACCCCTCATGGGTCTCAGCCCATTGGTCCAGGCCTTACTGGTCCGTTCGATCAGGAACATTCGTGACGAACGGGGCGTTTCCGTTATGGTCTCCGAGCAGTATGCCCGCCCCCTTTTGCCCATCGTCGACTATGCCTATATCCTGGAAAACGGGGCGGCGGTCATGGAAGGAACTAAGACGGAATTGATGGATAATCCGGATGTGCGGGCGGCCTATTTTGGAGTTTAAGTTGAATGACTGAAAAGGCAGAGAAACAGGGTAAGCAAAAAGAAAAATCATGAGCGGGAACGAAAAAGATTTTAACCCCGGGGAGGAACTGGTTTTTTCCCGGTTTGAGCGGATGGTTCAAAAATACCCGCAAAAAACAGCGGTTGTTTTTTTGGGAGAAAAATATTCTTTTGCCCGATTGATGAATCTGATCGACCGCTTCGCCGCTGGTTTGTCCGGTCAAGGAGTTAAACAGGGCGATCGCGTCATACTCTATCTCTCCAACTGCATCCAATGGGTGGTGGCTTTCTTCGGGATTCAAAAAATCGGGGCCGTGGTCGTCCCGGTCTCTCCGATCTATACCTCCCATGAGGTCAGTTATATGATTCAGGATTCCGGGGCCGAAACCATCATCTGCCATGACACCAATTTCGGATATGTGAAGGAGACCTTCGGCACCACGGAGTTAAAGAGGGCCATTGTCACCAACCTGGTGGATTTACTCCCCCTGCCCAAAAGAACGCTTGGTTTTCTTTTCGATAAGATTCCCCATGGCGTAGTTGAGAAGAGCGAAAAGGTCCTTCTGTTTAAGGAATTATTAAAATCCTCGCCGACTCCTCCATCGGTCAAAATAGATCCCTGGAAGGATCTGGCCTATATCCTCTATACCGGGGGAACCACCGGCTTTCCCAAAGGGGTACCGGGCAACCATGCGGGCATGACTTCTTACGTCAACGACCTGATGGAAGACGTTCTTAAGGGCTATATCCAAGAAGGTGAAGACACCTATATCGCCATTAATCCCCTGTTTCATATCATGGCCCTGGGGTTTTTTGTGGCCGCAGGACTGAATTCCGGCAATACCACCATTCTTATGCCCCAGCCTCAGGTTGACGCCATCCTGGAGGCGATTGAAAAATACAAGGTCCGCTGGATGCTCGGGGTCCCCACCCTTTACCGGATGATCCTGGAAAATGATCGTCTGGAACAATACCGGCTTGACACGTTGCGCTATTGTTATTGCGGGGGCGATGTTCTGCCCTTGGAGGTGTTTAACCGCTGGAAGGAAAAGATCGGCGTACCGATTTACCAGGTCTATGGGTCGACCGAAGTGGGGCATATCTCCTACAGTCGCTTGAACCGTGAACCAAACCCCCTTTCCATCGGGTTCCCTTTGAAATCGAGAAGGGTCAAGGTGGTCAATCCGGAAACCCTTGAACCGGTTCCCTTCGGTGAAACGGGTGAATTGTTGATTACCTCCGATTTCACTCTAAAACAATATTTGAATAAACCGGAGGAGACCGCCCGTTCTTATGTGATCATAGATGGTCAAACCTATTACCGGATGGGGGATTTTGTCAGCCAAAATGAGCAGGGGGAACTGGTTTATGTGGAACGTCTGGCGGACATCATCAAATACAAAGGTTACCGGGTTTCGGCCTCGGAGATCGAAGCGGTTCTACAGGATCATCCCACGGTAATCGGTGCCTGTGTGGTCGGTATCCCGGACCCCAAGGTGGGAGAGCGGATCAAAGGGATCGTGGTCTTAAAGGCCGATGCCAAAGGGGTGGGGGCCAGTGAGTTGATCCGTTTGTGTCGGGAACGGCTGGCCCCATACAAAGTCCCCCAGTACATTGAATTCCGCGACATGCTCCCTAAATCGAAGGTAGGAAAACTCCTCAGGCGGGAAATCCGAGATGAGGAAAAAAGAAAAATGGAGAAAGGGAAAAAATAAGACTACAAGACACCCTACCGATCCTCACCTTTTAATTTTCTTCTGTCCCTCATCCAGCGGGCAATCGGTCCTCGAGAAAGCAGGAACCTCAGGAGCATGACGGTTAAGGCCGCCCCCATGGCCCCTAAGACAACCCCTCCCACGATATCAAAAGGATAATGTTCGCCCACATAGACCCTCGAATAACCGACGACCATAGCCATGGGGATTAAAAAAAAGGACCAGTTTCGATAGACATAAGAAAGGAAAAAGGCCGCTCCAAATAAGTTGGCCGCGTGGTTGGAAGGGAAGGAGAACGAGCGCGGACAGGGCCAGAAGATATGAACGCCCGGCAGGACATTGCAAGGCCGTGGACGGGCAAAGAGGTGTTTAAATAGAAAGCTGTTTGAATAGTCCAGGGCTCCCACCAGGGCAAGGAGGAGAAGAAAAGTGATCTTTGTTTTTTTCCCGCCGATTAAAAAAATAAGGAGCCAGGTAAGGGCTATCCAGTATTTCCAATGATCAAATTCGGTGATGTAGGGCATCACAAGATCAAAAAAGGGATTCCGTTGCCCTTTATTGATCCAAAAGAAAATTCGGTTATCGAGTTCCCATATATTCATGATTACCCTGAATTACACCCGTCCCGGTTACGGCAGCAGAGGGATTTACTAAATAAAAAGACATCCTGTCGGCCGGAAGTCTGCCTGGACCTTTTAACCTATTGACAGAATGGGCAATAAATACTATATAATCATGCCAAAGTCATCCAAAAAGCGACAATTCGACCAAACGATTAACCCTTTATGAGGTTATCCCAATGGAAAAATTTGAAGAGAGAATCATAGATCTGGTCGATATTATTGCCGAGCCCGACCCGGTCTTGCCAAGGGAAATATTTGAACCCGATGGTTCTGTCCAGAAGACGGAATCATTAGAAGAGATTGAATCCCATGAGCTGGAAAGGCTGGTCCGTAAGGAAGTCGAAAGGCTTGTACGATCAAGGATCGATGAATCTATCGGAAAAATGATTCGGGAAATTCTGGTCCAAGAAATTGAAAAGGCCATTACCCGGGAGATAGAGGACTTAAAAAGAAAATAGATTTTAGGAAATCCCAAGAGCAGCCATAAGGGGGTTAATATTTTAATCCCCTTTTGTTTTATTAAATCATTACGGTCGCCTGTTGCAGGCGCCACGAAGCATGAAAATTTCGAATAGCGAATTATAGCGAATAATGACTAATGATGAACTCGTAGAAAGTCTCTTTGGTCGTCACCCCGGCGAAGCTTGCCCCGGAATGCTTGAATCCGGGGTCCGGAGGCAGTTGAATTCCCTGGATTCCGGCTTTTTCCGGAATGACGGAGAGGGCAAATTTTGACATTTTACGAGGTTATCGCTTTATGATTCGAAATCGATGTTCAGAATTCAATATTCGCATTTTATTCAAAGAAAGGGTGCGGTTAAACGATGGCTCTTTTGTTGCCTAAAGGATATGAACCGGCTCAGGTAGAGGAGGATTTATACCGGTTTTGGGTGGACCAAAACCTCTTTCGAGCCGACGTGGAAGCAACCGGTCCGCCTTTTTCCATGGTCATCCCCCCTCCGAATGTCACGGGAACACTCCACATGGGTCATGCCTTAAACACAACCCTTCAGGACATCCTTTGGCGTTATTACAAAATGAAAGGGTATAACGTCCTTTGGGTGCCGGGGACCGATCATGCCGGCATTGCCACTCAGAATGTGGTCGAAAGGATGTTGGCCCAGGAAGGGATCGACCGCCATCAATTGGGCCGGGAACGCTTTATTGAAAAGGTCTGGGAATGGCGGGCCAAATATGGCGGAATCATCATCAACCAGTTAAAACGCCTGGGAGCCGCCTGTGATTGGAGCCGGGAACGCTTTACCATGGACGAAGGCCTGTCCAGAGCGGTAAAAGAGGTTTTTGTCCGTCTGTACCGGGAAGGGCTGATTTATCGGGGGGACTATATCATCAACTGGTGTCCGCGCTGCCAAACCGCCCTCTCCGATCTGGAAGTGGAGCATGAAACCCATGAGGGAAATCTCTATCATATTCGATATCCCTTGATGAAAGGGCCTGGGGCTGTTGTCGTCGCCACTACCAGGCCGGAGACCATGCTCGGGGATACGGCCGTGGCCGTCAATCCGGAAGATGAGCGGTACCAGAATTTAACCGGACAGGAAGTACACCTCCCGCTTACCAATAGAAGAATCCCGATTATCTCTGATCCCTATGTGGACAAGTCCTTTGGCACCGGGGCTTTGAAGATCACCCCGGCCCATGATTTTAATGACTTTGAAATCGGCCGTCGTCATGGGCTTCCCATCATCAACGTCATGGACCCGGAGGCCCGGATGAATGAAAATGCCGGGGTGTATCAGGGAATGGATCGAAAGGCCTGCCGGCAGAAGGTCCTTGAAGATTTGAAGGCCCTGGGACTGCTGGAAAAAATAGAAACATATACCCACAACATCGGACATTGCTATCGCTGTAAGACCATGATCGAGCCCACTCTTTCCAAGCAGTGGTTCGTCCGGGTCGGTCCTCTGGCGGAACCAGCCTTAAAGGCCGTTGAAGATGGCCAAACACAGATCTTTCCCAAGACCTGGGAAAAGACCTATTTTGAATGGATGACCCATATACGGGATTGGTGTATCTCCAGACAGATCTGGTGGGGGCATCAGATACCGGCCTGGTATTGCGATAGCTGTGGGTCGGTCATTGTTTCCGTCACCCCCCCCCAATCTTGCCCCACCTGCAATTCCACGGAATTAAGACAGGAAACGGATGTCCTGGATACCTGGTTCAGCTCGGCCCTTTGGCCCTTTTCCACCTTAGGCTGGCCCCAGGAGACCAGAGAGCTCCAGGTCTATTACCCGACTTCGGTTCTGGTTACCGGCTTTGACATCCTCTTTTTTTGGGTGGCCAGAATGATGATGATGGGCCTTCGTTTTATGGGTAAGGTCCCTTTCCATCATGTTTATATCCATGCCCTGGTCCGGGATGCCGAGGGGCAGAAGATGAGCAAATCCAAAGGAAATGTCATAGACCCTTTGACGATAATGGACCAATACGGCACGGATGCCTTTCGTTTCACCCTGGCCGCCTTAGCGGTCCCGGGGAGAGACATCAAGCTTTCAGAAGAACGGATTGAAGGATATCGGCACTTTGTGAACAAAATCTGGAACGCCGCCCGCTTCAGCCTGTCTCATTTTGAAGGACTCGAAATCGAAGGACAGATATCCAGTCTGCCGCTAGGATCCGGTAAATCGTTGGATCATCAGTCGGCTGCACGTGGTCATTGAAAAAGTCGAACAGGGGATCAAGGAATATCGCTTTAATGAAGCGGCTCATGAGCTGTATCACTTCATTTGGCATGAATTCTGTGATTGGTACCTGGAATTCATTAAACCTGTTTTATACCAGGAAGATGAAAGCCAGGAAAAATCAATGACTCGAAAGACCCTCTATCAGGTCTTGGTGACCCTCCTGAAGGTCATCCATCCCTTCATGCCCTTCGTCAGTGAAAAGATCTACCAATCTCTCCCGGGAAGCAGATCCAGCATCCTTAGAGAATCCTTCCCGGCACTTGAAAATTTTTTCGTGGACGAACAGGCCGAAAAGGAAATGGAGACCATCAAGGGCCTGATTTCCGAAGTCCGTAATATAAGAGGGGAGATGAATGTACCCCCTTCAAAAAATGTGGAAATTTGTTTGCGGGTTACCGACCCTTCTTCCAAGGCTTCGATCGAGGCCCATCAGCAAAAAATTTTGGTCTTGGCCAAGGGCTCCGGATTAACATTTTTAATGGATGAGAAAAACCCCCTTTCCTCGGCTTCCGGGGTTTTTGAGGGAATGGAGATTTTTATCCCCTTAAAAGGAATCATCCAGTTTGAGGAAGAAGAAAAACGATTAGATAAGGAACTGGCCACCTTACGGAAAGAATGGACCAGGATCGAAAAAAAATTGGCCAACGAAGATTTTTTGCAGAAGGCCCCCGAGGAGGTCGTGAACAAGGAAAAAGAGAAAGTACACTCCCTTGGGAAAAAGATAGAAAAATTGGAAAATCATTTGGAGCGGATTAAAGAATTGATGAAAATGTAATTTGAAACCCTTATGATTCTCCTGTCATTTTTAAAATTCCAAAATTAAAAACGATTTTGAGAGTCCTGACCCGATAATTGTAAATTTTGGAAAACAGGGGAAGGCGATCGAACCCAATAATTTGTAACTAATTGAAATAATAGAATTCATATAATTGGCATAATATATGCTTTCATTAAAGTAAACTTGATTATAAAAGGCCAATCGGCTTTTTGTATAAAATTTATATGAGGGGAGGTGAATAGTGATGAAAAAATTAATCGTTTGGACCATGGCATTGGTATTTTCCCTTTGTGTTTCTTTGGCTTTTGCCGCTGAAGAGAAGAAGGCCGAACCTGCCGCCCCGGCTGTAAAGGCTGAAGAAAAGGCCCAGGCTGAGAAGATGGAGAAGAAGGCCAAGAAGAAGAAGGTAAAGAAGGCCAAGAAGGATGAAGAAAGAGGAGAAGAAAGAAGAAGCTCCTGCGGCTCCGGCTGAAAAGAAATAATTTTTTTCGAACCAAATAAAAAAGGCGTTATCGGAACCCCGATAACGCCTTTTTTATTTGGTAGAATAATCCCTTGAAAAACAAAAGGAACCTATGCTAAGACAGAAGCAGTTCGATCTCCATCGGCAAAAATAAATTTTTGGCGCAGGCTATCTGGGAGGCAGGGATGGAAAAAAATTTCAAGGAATTGACCCCGGAAGAACTTCGAAGGATCTGTAACCCCGATGATTTGGGCTTTGAGACGACCGATGAAGTGACTAAGGGCCCGCATAAGGTAATTTCTCAGGAACGGGCTGTCCGGGCCATCTTATTCGGTGTGGGAATGGACGGATTGGATTACAATATTTATGTGGCCGGTCCTCAGAAAGCCGGAATGACCCATATCACCAAGACCTTGATCGAAGAAATAGCCCGAGATCAAAAACCCCCTACCGATTGGTGTTATATCAATAATTTTAAAGAACCGGACCGCCCGAAGGCCCTGTCATTGCCCAGCGGAAAGGGGAAGGAATTAAAGAAGGACATCGAAGAACTGCTCGGCGATATACGCAACGACATACCCGATGTATTTGAAAGTGAAGATTATGCCCAAAAGAGGGAAGAACTTTTAAAACGGTTCAATTTAGAGAGGGCTGAGATCCTTTCCTCTTTAGAGGAAAAGGTTCTTCAGGAGGGGTTCGTTTTAAATGTGAGCCAAGTAGGTATGGTCATTATGCCGGCCAAGGATGGCCAGCCCATGGATGAAGAGACTTTGAAATCTCTGGATGAGGAGAAGAAAAAACAACTTCGAGAGAAGAGCGAACAACTCCAGGGGGAAATGAACCAAGCGGTTCGGATAATCAGGACCAACGAGAAGGATCTCAAGAAGAAAATAAAGGAATTGGATAAGAGAATCGCCCTCTATGTTGTGGGCCATCTGATCGAAGAGTTTCAGGAAAAATATAAAGAATTTTCTGAAGTTCTTCAGTATTTGAAAGATATTAAAGATGATATCATCCTAAATATCGATGACTTCAAAACAAAGCCGGGAGTGGCCGGCCCTTTCCCCATGCCACCCATGGAGCCTTCGTTGACCCGGTATGAAGTCAATGTTTTGGTGGATCATACCGAAACCAAAGGGGCCCCGGTTGTTTTTGAAACCAACCCGACCTATCCCAACCTCTTCGGGAGCATCGAAAAAAAGGCCCAGTTTGGGGCCTTATTTACCGATTTTACCATGATCCGTCCGGGCTCATTGCTTAACGCCAACGGTGGCTATCTGATTATAAAGATACTGGATCTTTTACGCGGATATTTTTCCTGGGATGGACTTAAACGAGCCCTAAAAAATAAGGAGATTTTAGTCGAGGATTTGGGGGAGCATCTGGGCTTGATCACCACCAAGACTTTGAAGCCGGAACCCATTCCTCTTCAAATCAAGGTGGTGTTGATCGGAGAGCCTTATATCTATCACCTTCTTTATGCCTGGGACCAGGATTTCCCCAAGATGTTCAAGGTAAAGGCCCAACTGGATGATGAGATGGACCTAAAGGAAACCCCCCTAAAGGAATACATCCAGTACATCGCTCGTTTTTGCCAGGACAGGAAGCTTTTGCCCCTGCACAAAAGTGGGGCGGCCAGATTGATCGAATACAGCTCGGAACTGACCGGTCGGAATTATAAGCTCTCCTTGCAGATGGCCGAGATCAATGACCTGATCCAGGAATCCTCCCATTGGGCCCTCCAGACAAAGAGTCCTTTAGTCATGGCCGAACATGTCGAGAAGGCCGTGGAAGAAAAAATTTTCCGGTCCAATCTATATGAAGAAAAACTCCAGGAGATGATCACCCTGGGTAACATCAAGATCGATACCGATGGACATCAAATAGGCCAGGTCAACGGACTTTCCGTGTATTTATTGGGAGATTATCAGTTCGGCCGACCCTCTCGAATAACCGCTAATATTTCTCTGGGCAAAGAAGGGGTGGTGGATATTGATCGGGAGTCTAAATTGAGCGGGAATATCCATACCAAGGGAGTGATGGTCTTAAGCGGCTACTTGAAAGGGAAATACGCCTCTGATAAACCCTTGAGTCTATCGGCCAGCCTCACCTTCGAGCAAAGTTACGGGATGGTAGATGGGGACAGCGCCTCCGGGGCCGAATTATTGGCCCTCCTGTCCGCCCTGGCCCAGGTTCCCATTTTTCAAGGAATTGCGGTCACCGGCTCGGTTAGCCAAAAAGGAGAGGCCCAACCTATTGGAGGGGTTAATGAAAAAATTGAAGGGTTTTTTGAGGTCTGCCAAGCCAGGGGGCTCACCGGAAAACAAGGGGTTTTGATCCCCCAGAACAATGTCATGAACCTGATGCTTAAGACAAAAGTGGTCCAGGCGGTCCGGGAAGGCCTGTTCCACATCTATCCCTTTACCCATATCGAGCAAGGTCTTGAAATCCTGACCGGCAGGAAGGCCGGCAAAAAGAAGAAAGACGGGACTTATCCAAAAAACAGTTTGAATTTCCTGATCGAGGGGCATCTGAGTCGCCTGAACAAAATTTTAAAAGAGGCCATGGGAAAAGAAAAAGAAGAAGGAGAGGAGGGAAAAATTTCCCTGAGTAGCGCCAGTTAAGGGCCGGGTATCACTGGATCCCTGG
This sequence comes from uncultured delta proteobacterium, assembly GCA_963821645.1. GTDB lineage: Bacteria > Desulfobacterota > RBG-13-43-22 > RBG-13-43-22 > RBG-13-43-22 > RBG-13-43-22. The sequence goes on from CAWGEQ010000046.1 coordinate 10,220, forward strand.
TGGACCTCCTGACTCGAGGAGTTTCAGGGGGTAACTGGTTTGGATCTAAACCGTAATTCCAGGCACGATCCGGGGGTATGGATATCCAGTTGTGAATCAAAAATCGGGGCAATTCATTGAAAAGGACCGCCGTTATCAAAAAATTTTCTAATAAAAAAGGAGATGAAACCATGCTGAAGATTCTTGTTGCCGACGACCATCCGGTTGTTCGGCAGGGCTTAAAACAGATTCTTTCGGAAACCAAGGATATGACCGTAGCCGATGAAGCGCAGACGGGTCAGGAGGTCCTGAAAAAAGCGGTTAAGAACGATTATGATGTTATTCTATTGGATATCTCAATGCCCGGGAAAAACGGACTGGATATCCTGCGGGAGTTAAAAAATAAAAAACCAAAGGTGCCGGTGCTGATTTTAAGTATTTATCCTGAAGACCAATACGCTGTCCGGGTTTTGAAATTAGGGGCTGCCGGGTATTTGACCAAGGAGAGCGCCGCGGATGAATTAATCAATGCCATTCGCAAGGTTGCCAAGGGGAGAAAATATATCAGCGCCACCCTGGCCGAAAAATTGGCTGAAAATTTGGAATTTGATTCTGAAAAACCTCCTCATGAGAACCTTTCCGACCGGGAGTATCAGGTCCTCTGTTTGCTGGCTTCGGGGAAAAGGCTGAAAGACATCTCCGATCAGCTTGACCTGAGCATAAAAACCATCAGCACTTATCGAACTCGCATCCTCGACAAAATGAAGATGAATAACAACGCCGAGTTGATCCGTTATGCCCTAAGCAATAAATTGGTCATCTGAAGGGGTCACCCCAAACCCCAGATACCCTGTCTCGTCCTATCGAATCCAGGGACCGTCGCAAGGGTCCGCAGTACCCTTAGTAGGGCTTCACCCTTGGATATGCGACATCCTCGGCTTTTTGCAACATCGAGGTTTCGTTTCCCCACTAATGCAGGAAATCCAGAAATGTGGCCCCGAAGAGGATCAGACTGACGGCGGCATTTAGAGTGAAGAAAGATGTTTCCAGGCGTGAAAGGTCTCGGGGAGAGATGATCCAATGTTCGATAAACAAAAATAAAAACACCAGGAACAGCCCCCCGAAATAAAATTTTCCCAAGTGAGCCATCCAACCGGTGAGGGCAAAGAAGAAAAAAGCCGCGAAGTGAGACAGGCGGGCCATTCTAAAAGCGGCGGGGTTTCCCCAGCGGGCCGGAATGGAATGAAGCCCACAGGCTCGATCAAAGGTTTCATCCTGACAGGCATAGAGGCAATCAAAGCCGGCCACCCAGAAAAGGACACCGCCCCCGAGGAATAATGAAGCCCAGGACATAGAGCCGGTAACGGCAATCCATCCCCCGATGGGCGCAACGGCCAGGGACAGCCCCAGGATGAGGTGAGAGGCCGAGGTGAATCGTTTGGTATAGGAATAAAAATGGATCAAGAGGAGGGCCAAGGGGGAAAGGAGAAGGGCTAAGGCGTTTAAATGATAAGCGGCCAGAAAAAAGAGACAAACCGATATCCCCCAGACTGTCCAGGCTGCCATAGAACCCATCCGTCTTGAAGGAATCGGACGGGTCCTGGTCCTGGGATTTTGGGCATCGATTCGGGCATCCACCAGACGATTAAAGGTCATGGCGGCCGTCCTGGCCCCGACCATGGCCAAAAGGATCCAGAGGGCTACCGAAAGCGAAGGCGGCCCGCCGGCCCCCAACCAGGCCCCCATATAGGCAAAGGGCAGGGCAAAGAGGGTATGCTCAAACTTTACCAGTTCCATTACCAGGAGGATCTTTTTCACTGGGGAATACCAAGCCGTTGCCAGATTTTATCAATGTGTTCTTTGACCTTTGGATCCATTCGGATCTTTTCAGGCCAGGGACGAACCATCCCTTCCTCCAGCCATTTGGTAGTGGCATCGAAACCGATCTTGCTGCCCAGGTGGGGGAGGGGAGAGGCATGATCCAGGGCATCCACCGGCCCTTCCACCAGGACCAGGTCTCTTTTGGGGTCCACATTGGCCCCCCATTGCCAGAGCACCTGGTCGAGGTCCTGGACATCGACCTCCCGATCAAAGACAACGATGAATTTGGAAAACATCATCTGTCCCAAACCCCAGAGGGCCTGCATCACCTTTTTGGCGTGTCCGGGATACCGTTTATCGATGGCCACGAAGGCAAAGTTATGAAAGGCCCCGGCCGCCGGGAGGTGCATGTCCCGGATTTCGGGGAGGGTCTGACGCAGGAGGGGCAGAAAAATCCGTTCCGTCGCCTTGCCTAAATAGGCATCTTCCATCGGGGGGATTCCAACCACGGTGGCTGGATAGATGGGATTTTTTCTTTGGGTAATGCAAGTCAAATGCATGACCGGGTAGTCATCTGCCGGCGAATAATAACCGGTATGGTCTCCGAAGGGTCCTTCACGCCTTCTTTCTCCGGCCTTGACCAGCCCTTCAAAAACGATCTGGGCGTTGGCCGGGACTTCCAGGTCTACTGTCAGGCATTTTACCAGGGAAACGGGTTCATGCCTGAGGAGACCGGCAAACATGAATTCATCCAACTCTTCGGGCAAGGGAGCCGTGGCCGCATAAGTCAGGACCGGGTCCGGTCCCAGGACAACCGCCACCGGCAGATCTTTGCCTTCCGCCTCGGCCAATCGGTAGTGCTGGGCCCCTCCCTTATGGGTTTGCCAATGCATGCCCAGGGTCTGGTTGTCGAAAACCTGAAGACGATACATCCCCACATTTCTCCGCCCGCTTTGAGGGTCTTTGGTAATAACCAAGGGAAGGGTGATAAAAGGGCCGGAATCCAGCGGCCAGGTGGTTAACACAGGGTAGGGGGACAGGTCCGGATTCTCCCGGATTACGATTTCCTGACAGGGGGCCTGGCTGACTGTTTTGGGAAAGAGGCTCCTTAAGCGTTTTAACTTGGGAATCAGATTCAATTTCTGCCGGAAGGTCCTGGGCGGCTCGGTCTTAAGCAGGGAGGTTATTTCCTCGCCGATCCGGTCTAAATGATCAACCTCAAGGGCCAGACACATCCTCTTCATGGACCCGAATAAATTGGTCAGGACCGGGATTTGTTTCCCTTTGACCGATTCAAAAAGCAGGGCCGGCCCCCCGGCCTTGCAAACCCGGTCGGTGACCTCACAGATTTCCAGATAAGGGTCAAGAGGTTCCCGGATGCGGACCAGTTCCCCCATTTCTTCCAGTTTTCGAATAAAGGCATTTAAGTCAGCATAGGCCATAAGACCTCACAAAAAGGGACACTCAGTTATTAATCCACCTCAAGCCTCCTCTCCCCTTGAATTTAAAATTGTTTCAGGAAGCTCTTTGGCCGAGCATTCTGCAAGGGGAAGGAAGAGCATGGCGGCTATTTTCCCTTCTGAAAGACTTCCCAGTTTTTCCTCCAAATCGATCGACCTGGCACCGTTTAACGTGGCCATTTGAAGGATGTTTTCAGGTGCAATTTCCGGGAAGGCCTGATGCACAAAGGCCATTTCTTCCCAGAGGTTCAGGTCATCGATTGCTGGCCAGGCTATCCGTCCCCAGGGCCGGGTTGAGGCCAAGTTGGAGCATCTCGGAGAGAGGGGGTAAGGACCGGGAAATAAAATGATTACTCCGAGGGCAGAGGACGATGGGGACCTGTTTTTTTTTGAGAAGCCGGAGATCCTCATGGCTGGCGCGGGTAAGGTGGACGCACACCGTTTTTTCATCTAAAACACCCAGGCGGTCTAAATAACGCACCGAGGTTAAGCCCGGGGCCTTCCACTGTCCCGGCCATTTCCCTCGTTCCCCGAGGAATTCCCGCCAAGGCCCTTGGCCGGTGAACAGGAATTCTTCCTCCTCTATCGATTCGGCGACATGGATGGAAAGAGGGCGGTGGTGGCCGATGGTCCAGGTCTTGGCGGCTTTAATGAGTGAAGCCGAGGTAGAATGTGGGGCATGGGCGCCGAGGGAAAAACACTTGATTGATGATGGATGATTGACGATTGACGATTGGGGAGAAAAGCCCGGTGAGTTAGGGATTCGGAGTTCGGAGTCGGAGTTAAGGGACGCCGGTAAAGTGAGCGTCTGTTCGGAAAAACCGATGACTTCGAAAAAGGCACATCGAACCAAGTCATTGGTTCGATTATAAGCATCCGTCTCCAAAGAACCGGTCCAATCTCCGACGGCGATGGTTCCGCTTTGATGGACTTCTTTTAGGGCCCTGGCAATACCAGAGAGTCGGTCGTTGTTCGATAAGGATTCCCGAACCGCCAGCAACCTTTTGACCCATTCTAAAAAACCCAACCCGGGATCCAGGCGGCCATTTAAAGCCGAAAGATCCAGGTGGGTATGGGCATTGATGAGGGCAGGGAAAATAACGCCTTCCCCAAGATCAATCTGTTTTCCATTAATTTCGTCCTTAACCGTTTTTTCTTTTCCGACAAGAACTATTTTCCCTTGAGAAACAGTGACCACCCCATTTTCTACAGGGGGCATACTGACCGGATAAATCCAACGGGCCTTGTATTGAGTGATATTTGTTTCCAATTTTCGTTTTGATCTTTTTTAGAAGTTGCGGGTTTCGAGTTGTAAGTTGTCGCTGATGGTAAAAAGGTTTTGATTTCCTAACACGGAATTCGTAACTCGCAACAGGAAAATTTCCATAGGTTCAATGAGTGTTTTCGGTTCCGAACTCTGAACTCTATACTCAACGGATCCAGGTCCGAAAATCCGGGCCGATGTCTCCCCGTTCTTTATAGCGTCGCATCGATTGCCGGCAGAAACAGTTCCCGGGGCTTTCATGGACTTTAGAAAGGATCGCCAGGATCAGCTCGGGAAAGGCCTCTTCCACTTTTTTGACCGAAGCAATTTCCTCGGGAGAAGCGAGGCCTTCGAAAAGCACCCCGGGTTGATAGGGTCGATCCAGCATCCCTTCGGCGAAATTGACCGGATAACAGAGGGCGCCGTAACACATTTCCAATTCTTTGGCTAAAAAAGCCTCCGGGGCCAGGTTCATGCCGATCAAATCTCCCCCGAACATTCTGAATTTGCGAATTTCCGCCGGTGTCTCCATTCGAGGGCCTTCAACGGAGACATAAATCGCCCCCGGGTGCCAAGGGAAGGATGATTTTTCCATGGCCTCGGCCATCGTCCTCCTCAGATCCGGACAGAAGACCGGGTTCTGGCGGATAACCCCGATTCCCTTCCCTTCAAAAAAAGTTCCGGGACCGGAGCGGGTTTCATCGATCAGGTCATCGACCAGGACAAGGTCCCCCGGTGCGATCGCGGGATTTAAGGAACCGGGCGCCGACCAGGAGAGGATACGGCTGACTCCCGCTTCTTTCAAGGCCCAGATGTTGGCCCGATCATTGACAAAAGGGGCAGAAAGACTGTAGCCCTCCTCCCCATGCCGGGAAAATACCACGAACGGGATGTCCTGATAATGGAAAAAATGAAGGGGCGCACTTGGGCCGAAAGGGGTTTCTATGATCAAGACTTTTTCTTCTCTGGCCCCGGAAGCGATGAGGGGTTTATGGGCCCCAACCCGGGCAATAATCGCTAACTCCGGCATTTTTGTTCGACCTTGTTGTAAAAAGTATCCCGCTGACAGGGTTCAAACCCGGCGGTCTCGATCAACCGTCTCATTTCCGGTAAAGACAGGCGGTGGCTGACTCCGGTGGCGGCCACCACATTTTCTTCAATCATGGTGCTGCCCAGGTCGTTGGCCCCAAAATAAAGGGCCACCTGGGCCACTTTTGGGCCTTGAGTCACCCAGGATGCCTGGATGTTAGGGATATTATCTAAGACCAGGCGGGACAAGGCCAATATACGCAGGTATTCCACCCCTTTGGCTTCTGTTAGGTGAAGTTCTGTATTACCCGGTTGGAAGGTCCAGGGGATAAAAGCCGTAAACCCCCCGGTCCGGTCCTGCAGATCCCTGATAGCTATCAGGTGATTAATCCGTTCTTCGACGGTTTCTACATGACCGAACATCATGGTCGCCGTGGTCCGTAAACCCAGACCATGGGCCGTTTCCATGACCTTGAGCCAGTCGGCAACCGATCCCTTTTTGGGCGAGATCAATTGCCGGACCCGTTCCGAAAGGATTTCCGCCCCCCCGCCCGGGATGGAGCCCAGACCGGCCTCTTTTAACTTGGATAGCACATCCGTAAGAGTAAGACCGGAAATTCGGGCGATATGTTGTATTTCCGGGGGGGAGAAGCCGTGAATATGAATGTTGAAATGATCCTTAATCCAATGGAGGAGATCTTCATAATAACTTAGCGGAAGGTTTGGATGAAGTCCTCCCTGGAGGAGAATTTGGGTCCCCCCTAATTCAAGCGTTTCTTGAATCTTGCGGCCCAGTTCCTCAAAAGAAAGGACATAACCCCCAGGCGAATCGATGGTCTGATAAAAGGCGCAAAATCGACAACCCGAGATACAGATATTGGTATAGTTGATATTCCGATCCACCACATAGGTGACGACCGGTTCGGGGTGGAGAGAAAGACGGTATTGCTGGGCAGCCTGTCCGAGGACCAAAAGGTCTTTCCCATACCACTCCGATGCTTCCTTAAAAGATAAACGCATAAGAAATGTCCTAAATCGGCCTTGAGCCTTGAGCCTTGAACCTTGGACCTTCAGTTATGATTTGATTATACAACGTATCCCTTTCCACCGGCTCACGGCCGGCCTCCCGAATCAGATGAAGGATTTCTTCCCGGGTCATGGCCTGGGCGGTCTCGGCCCCGGCCATGTGGGTAATCCGTTCTTCGATGACCGTCCCGTCAATATCATCGGCCCCGAAGGAGAGGGAAATCTGGGCCAGTTTTGGCCCGATCATGATCCAGAAGGATTTGATGTGAGGGAAATTGTCTAACAGTAAACGGGCCACGGCGATATTTTTAAGATCATCCAAACCGGTCGTCCCGGTGAGATGTTCGAGTTCGGTGTTTTTGGGATGAAAGGCCAGGGGGATGAAAGTCAGAAATCCCCCGGTTTCATCCTGGGCCTGGCGAAGGGCCAGGAGATGGCCCACGCGTTCTTCGAGGGTCTCCATGTGGCCGTAAAGCATGGTGGCATTGGTCTTGATCCCCATTCGGTGGGCGGTCATTGAAACGGAGAGCCAATTTTTAGAAGAGAGTTTTTTGGCACAGAGGGCCTCCCGGATTCGAGTGCTAAACACTTCCGCCCCTCCGCCGGGCAGGGAATCCAGGCCGGCTTCCACCAAAACCGAAAGGGTCTCCGATACGGACTTTCCAGCCAATTCGGCCAGGTGGGCGATCTCCACGGCGGTAAAGGCCTGGATAAGCACCTTTGGTCGCAAGGCTTTAATCCTTTCCAACATCTCCCGGTAGTAGGTAAAGGGGAGATCAGGATGGATACCGCCGACAATATGTATTTCGCTGATGGGGTCTTCAATCCGTTCCCGGACCTTGGCCTCGATGTCATCCAGGCTCATTTGATAGGCTCCAGGATCATCCGCATCTTTCCCAAAGGCACAAAAACGACAGCGGTTTCGGCAGATGTTGGAATAGTTGATGTGCTGATTGATGATGTAATAAGCCCGATTGCCGTTCTTTTTCTCCCGGACATGATTGGCCAGCATCCCCAACCCCAACAGGTCATAAGTTTCATAAAGGGCCAGACCGTCTTTTTCATCCAATCTTGCCTGGTTAAGAATTTTTTTGCCGATCACTCTAAGTTTGGGATCACTGATTTCTGAAAGCATAATAACCTCTCGTGACCATGTGGTCATTAATGGAATATAAAAATAATTACCCTTGAAGACCTTTTCGCAGTAATTCCGTAAGACCGTCGGCCCATTCTTCGATTGTTCTCTTAGGGGCCTTGTAGATCTTATCCTCCCAGGAAAGATAAGGCACCGTATAGGCCAATAAAAACCGGTCCAAGACCGCGTCCAATAAAAAAACGGCCTGATTCAGGGATATTTTATTTGAAATTTCGCCTCGTTCCATGCCTTGTCGTAACAAGGAACTTAGATATTCACCGGAAAACAACCTTATTTTATGAATAAATTCTGTTCGGAAAGGGGTATCGTTCCCCAGTTGAAGGTTGAGGTAAATACGGTAAATATGCGGATGTTTTTGAATAAAACCAATGCCGGCCAAGAGAGACTTCCGGATCCTTTCGAAGACCTCCTCGTTTTCCGTCTCTTCTTTGACCTGAACCAGGGTCCGCTTAACCAAGCCGACGGCATAATCAAAGACATAGAAAAAAAGGCTTTTTTTGTTGTTAAAATATTGGAAAATGGACCCCTTGGAGATCCCCAGGCGGCTGACCATGGTATTGATGGAGGAACCGTCATAACCCTTTTCGGCAAATTCATGGATGGCCGTTTCGAGAATCCGGCTCTTTTTTTCTTCCGGGAGATTGAGGAAGGTGGATTGGACCTGGATGGCCGGCAAGGGGGTCTTCATGGGCCGGTATAATGACCGGATGGTCATAAAATGTCAAGGAGAAAAGTTTGGTTTGTAAATTCCTCAAAAACATTCACCAATCCTTTCGCGACCTGAGCCGGGTATGACGCCC
>CAWGEQ010000047.1:0-30005 GCA_963821645.1 uncultured delta proteobacterium
CCGATTCCCATGAAGACCCCCCCAGCCAGCCCTTTTATAATTTCAAGGACCGGTGTTTTTCTCAGGGCGAACTCCTTGGCTAAAAGGGCCGCCCCGAAGGCCCCCAATAAAAATCCGATATCCATAATCGAGGAAGAATAAAAGAAGGCGTTTTCCGGGCGTTCCGGGAAGAAACCCAGGCCATAAAAAAGCCAGTCGGCCCAGTTACGGATTCCTCCGACGATGCCCCACGGTCTGGACCAGGCAACGATTAAGATGCTGAAGAGCCCCAATAATACCCCCCCGGTCAGTGGCGGCCATTGTTGATAAAAGAGTGCCTTGTATCCTTGCCGAAATTTTGTTTTTAAGATGCTTTCCTCGGCCATAACCCCTTCTTTCTATGGTTCTTATCGGAGGGCCAAACGGGATCACCCAGGATTCCTGATCTCAAAGCGAAAGTTTTCCCAGGAATCTCAGATTTGGATTAACTATAAGATTACAGCCGGATGTTGTCAAATGGTAATTGTTTCTTGAAGAAGCCCGGCTGCCAGCCAAATTTATAGGTTTACAGTCCCGGCTTTTTTTAGTAAGACGGGCATTAATGAAAATAACCGTTCGGAGTTTGGAGCGCGGGATTCAGAAAAATAGTTGGGAAGGATTAAAGGCGACTTTTGGGGTATGGGAAAAATCGATTACCAAAAAAATCTAACCAAGACCCAGCAGGAGGCGGTCTTTTCACCGGACGGGCCGACCTTGGTCATTGCCGGGGCCGGAAGCGGAAAGACCCGCACCTTGGTCTATCGGGTGGCCTGGCTGGTTGAAAACGGGATTCCACCGGAGAGGATCCTTTTGTTGACCTTTACCCGCAAGGCCTCCCAGGAGATGCTCCGCCGGGTGGAAATCATGCTGGAGCGATCCTGTCAGGAAGTGGCCGGCGGGACGTTTCATTCCTTAGCCTATAAAATACTTCGGATTTATGGGGAGGCCATCGGGCTCCGGAGTCCTTTGACCGTGTTGGATCGGAAAGACAGTGAAGAGATCGTCGGGAAGATCATCAAACAGAAGGGCTGGGATAAAAACAAGGATCGGCCGGATAAAAAGGAATTTCTGGAGCTCTTGAGTCGTATCGTCAACCGGGGTCAGATCTTCGAAGAAGGGCTTTCCGATTCATTTTTTGAAACAGGCCCTTCCCTATCCCAGATCAAGGACCTGAACCGGGAGTATGAAGCCTTCAAAAAAGGGCACGGCTTACTGGATTATGACGATCTCCTGAGTCATTGCCTGCAACTTTTCAGGCAGGAAACACAGGTAGCCCAAAAATTGGCCTCTTATTATCGGTATGTTTTGGTGGATGAATATCAGGATACCAATCTACTCCAAGCCGAAATGGTCCGCCATCTGGCCCGGGGAAATGTCATGGTGGTGGGGGATGATTCCCAGTCTATCTACGGGTTTCGGGGCGCCCACTTTAAAAATATCCTGGACTTTCCCAACCAATATCCCGGGACCCGTCTTATTAAATTAGAGGAAAATTTCCGCAGCTCCCAGCCGATCCTGAATCTGGCCAACAAGGTAATCAGTTATTCTAAAGAGCGATACAGTAAATGTCTCTTTACCCGGTTTAAAACAGGGGAACCTCCCCGTTGTCTCGAAGTCCCTTACGAAGAGTCCCAATCCCAGTATGTCACTCAGCAACTTCAGGAATTTCATCGACAGGGGATCCCCTGGCAGGAAATGGCCGTCCTGTTCCGCGCCGGCCATCACTCCTTTAACCTGGAGGTGTCCCTTCAAAAGCAGGGCATTCCTTTTAAAAAATACGGGGGCCGTCGCTTTGTGGAAGGGGCCCATATTAAAGACCTCCTGTCGTATTTAAAAGCAGCCCACAATCCCAAAGACGTCCTGGCCTGGGAAAGGATCCTGAAAATTCTGGACGGGTTGGGTCCCAAGAGGGCCCAGGAGATCGTCGATCGGATGGCGGTCTGTCCGGACTGGGCCTCACGCCTGGAGTGCCTTTCCCAATATCCGCGCCTGAAATCCCAGCTTGTGGATTTTTCAGCCCTCTTCCAGGCCCTGGTCGATCAACCCCTCCAGACGCCGACCGAGGCCCTGGAATTGATCTGGGGTTATTACAAGAATTTTATGCCTGTCTTGTATGAAGAGCCTCAGCGCCGGCAGAAAGAAATCGAAGAAATCATACGGGTCAGCTATAATTACACCGAAATCGAGGCCTTGTTGGGGGATTTGAGCCTTGAGGTCTATGAGGAACATGAGGATCTCGAAAAGGACCGCTTGACCCTGTCTACCGTCCATTCGGCCAAGGGCCTGGAGTGGAGGATCGTTTTCATCATCTGGCTGGCGGAAGGCCGTTTTCCTTCCACCCATGCCCAGATGGATACGGATGAAATGGAAGAAGAAAGGCGGCTCCTTTATGTGGCCATCACCCGGGCCAAAGAAAGACTCTTTATGACCTGTCCGGTCAGTCTCTCCCAAAGGGACGGGGGGTGGCAGAAAAACGACCTCTGCCATTTCATCGCCGATATTCCCGAAGAGATATTGGCCCGGCAAGGAAGACCTGGCTTGAATCATCCGCCCCGTGTGGATTCGGACCAGGTTCATGAAATCCACAAAGAAGATGATAACGGTTTTTCAAAAGGGACCAAGGTCTTCCACCCCCTCTTCGGCAATGGGGTTATCCAGGAAGCCCCGCGGGAGAGAAAGGTTCGGGTCCTTTTTAAACGGTACGGCTCCAAGGTCCTTCACCTGGATTACGCCCGTCTGGAAAGGGGAGATGCTTAGTTATGTCCGGCCATCCTTTTGAGCGTCTGAGTTATGACCTGGAATACGATCAGGGCCTGTCCTATCTGTACAATTTACAAAAATTCGGTATGAAATTCGGCTTATCCAAGACGGAAAACCTGCTCCGGGCCTTTAATAACCCCGAAAAACACCTCCGTATGATCCATGTGGCCGGTTCCAATGGAAAGGGTTCCGTGGCGGCCATGTTGTCCTTCATATACAGTCAGGCCGGGTATAAGGTCGGTTTGTTTACCTCCCCCCATCTGATCGATTTCCGGGAACGGTTCCGGATCAACGGCCGGATGATCGAAAAAGATCGAACTCTGGAGTTGATCAGAGAGATTAAGGAAAGGACCGATCCGCAGGAGCCCCCGACCTTTTTTGAGTTTGTCACGGCCATGGCCCTGCTCTATTTCTATCGAGAAAAGGTGGACCTGGCTATTATGGAGGTCGGACTCGGGGGAAGGCTGGACTCCACCAATGTCATTGAACCCCTGATAACGGTCATCACCACTATTTCTTTGGAGCATCAGGAATATCTCGGGAAAACCCTGGAAAAGATCACCCTGGAAAAGGCCGGGATTATAAAACCTCACGTTCTCCTGGTAACCGGGGTCGAACAGAAAAAAGTCCAACATCTCATAGATAAGGTCTGCCATGAAAAACAGGCCCCCATGTTGCTGGCCGGAAGGGATTTTAAGACGAGAAAGATAGGGCGGGGAAAGTTTAGCTATTTTGGATTTTATAGTTCGGAGTTCGGAGTGAAAAAACAGTCCGGAGTTCGGAGTTCGGAGTTCGGAGTGGAAGAAGGTGCTCGAGGGGATCAGGCCTTAATTACTCCGAACTCCGAACTCAAAACTCCGAACTATACCCCGATTCCGCAATCCGCAATCCGCAATCCGAAATTATACCCTCACCCGTCATCGTCACTCCGCCTGGCTCTGCTCGGGGACCATCAGATCCGAAACGCCGGTCTGGCCCTGACGGTTATCGATTGCTTAAAGAAAAAATTTCCTGTTAACGAAGAAGCTATTCGGGAGGGGTTATCGAAAGTGGCCTGGCCGGGGAGGATGGAGGTTTTATCCGAAAGGCCTTGGATCGTACTGGATGGGGCCCATAATCCAGGGGCCATGAAGACCTTAGTCCAAAATCTCCCCCGGGTGTTCTCATATAAAAGGCTTTTGCTGATCATCGGGATGATGAGGGATAAGGATATTGAGCAGACTTTTAAGTATGTGATCCCCGAGTCCGATATCGTCTTTTTGACCCGGGCCGAATACGACCGCTCAGCCGACCCGGAGACCTTAAGACTTTTTGTTGAGGGGGAAAGTCTGCCCTGCCGTATTTCAAACGATATTCCCACAGCCATACAACGAGCCAGGCAGGAAGCCGACCCGGAGGATTTGATTTTGATCACCGGATCTCTTTTTATTGTTGGCGAGGCTCGAGCCTGGTGGGAAAAAAGAAGGGTTGAAGATCACCTTTTGGGGGTATTAAAAAAGTGATGGTGGCCAGATATATTAGGCAGTTATCTGTTGTAATAGGGTAAAAGATGTGCTAAAAAGTCGGTGCAGGTTTTATCTCAGAGTTAGGGAGTTGAATATGCCCAACCGGTTCTGGACCCTGGGGATCCTGATTTTTGCATTGATCATCCTGGGGTTGCCCCTATCTTCTCAAGCCGCAGAAAGCCTTACCTCTATGGGTACGGGAACAGGAACAGCCAAAGAACCCTGGGATATTGAGGCCCGGGAATTGACCTATGACAAAGACACCGATATCTATACGGCCATTGGAGAGGTGGTCATCAAACAGGGCACCCAGGTCTTAAAGTGTGATTATGCCCAGGTGGATCACCAAACCATGATTGCCAAGGCCCGTGGGCATGTAAAGTTTACTTCAGCCGGGGATGAAATGCAGGGAGAGGAACTGACGGTCGATTTAAAGACAAAAAACGGGGAAGTACAAAAAGGACGTCTTTTCTTAAAAAAGAACCATTTTTACGTTACCGGTGAGGAGATTTACAAAATCGGAGAAGATACCTATCGGGTCCTCAATGGGACGGTAACCTCCTGTGACGGGGAAAATGTCCCTTGGGAGATAAAGGCCAAAGAAATTTTGGTTACGGTTGAGGGTTATGGACAGGCTTGGCACCCATCATTGCGTATAAAGAATTTTCCTGTTCTATACTCCCCTTATATGATTTTCCCCGCCCAGACCAAGCGGCAGAGCGGTATTTTGATGCCAGAATTCGGTCAATCCAGCCGCGACGGGTTCTCGTTGAATTTACCTATCTATTGGGCCATCTCCAATAATACCGACGCCACCTTTTATGAATATATGATGAGCCGCCGAGGTTTTATGCAGGGGCTTGAATATCGATATATCCTTTCCCCCCAATCCAAAGGGACTCTGATGGTGGATTATCTCCCCCATGACGGGGTGAGCCAGGAAGAATTTAATAAAGGAAATATCAGTAAGCCTTATGCGGAACGGTATTGGTTTCGTTCCAAGATGAATCAGGGGCTGCCGTCTGGCATGGACTTGAAAATGGATCTGGACTGGGTCAGCGACCAGGATTACCTGAAGGAATTTAAGGGTACCGCCAATGGCCTGGACCGTAATCGACGGACCTTTTTAAGCGATTTTAATCGAGATCTGGACGATGAGACCCAATTTTTACGCAGAAATGCCGCGGTAGTCACCAAGAACTTCGGGACAACCAATTTTACCGGCGGGTTCACCTATTATCAGGATGCAACCAATACCAATAATATCTTGAACCAGCTTCCTTTTGCCCGCTTTGACAGTACCAAACAAGAATTCTGGAAAAATATTTTTCTCCAATGGGGTTCTTCCTATAACAATTTTTATCGCAACGAACTGGATCGGGGGCAGGTGCTGGAATTGACTCCGACCTTCTACTATCCGTTCAAATTCAGAACTTATCTCAATGCAGAAGCCTCTCTGGGAATAACCGAGGATCTCTATCAGGTCAGCAACAGACAGAGTGATTCCGTTGATTCTTGGGGAAACCGGTCGGTTCCCAACTTCCGGTTGGATACGTCCACCGATTTTCAAAGGATCTTTAACATCGGGGGAGAAGAGGTTCAAAAAATCAAACATAACATGCGTCCTCAAATCATCTACAATTACATCCCGGAAATTAAGCAGGACGCCCTTCCCGGTTTTGTCGCCGCCATTAATAAGCTCAATACCGTGACCTATTATCTGATCAACACCTTCACCTCAAAGTCGGTATCAGGAAAAGGCGCGCAAGGGGAGGATCTTTTCGGCTACAAGGATTTTCTTTCTTTAAAATTATACCAAACGTATGACATTAATGTCGCCCGCGAAGGGACCGTTACTACGACCACCAATGGCCCCACTATCCCCACCTCCATTGTCCCTACGACAATTACGACGGGGAGCTCCGCTACTACAACGACGGTTACCGGAGGCACCACTACTACCACCTCTGTCACCTCACAACCCTTTTCCGACGTTACGGCTGAAATGGAATTAATTCCCGGCCCATATTTGAACTTACGATCCACTGTGGGCTGGTCTCCTTACACCGGCCGACTGGATACCCAAAGTCACACCATGACTTTAACGGACAAAAAAGGCAATCGGGCTTATGTGGAATATTTGGCTTTCTCAGGGGACCAGTTCAGACAGGTCAATGCCGACATATCCTGGAAAATCAACCCCATTTGGACGGCCAACCTTTTGGAACAGTATTCTCTTGACCAGAATAAAAATTTTGCAACCACCGCATCTTTGGCTTACAACCAACAGTGTTGGGGGTTAAAAGCCTCTTATATGAGCGCACCGGATAATACAGCATTCTACCTTTCTTTTTCATTAAAAGGTCTGGTTGAATTTTGAGTCCTATAAGGACGGCCTTAAAAAAAGCTTCATTTTATTGACGATGAACCTTCATACTCATCACTTCTTAAACCTGACGTAAGCGGGTCTTCTAACTATTCGACCATTATCTTGCTTTTAAGGGAAAATCCTTCCTGTCCCGAAGAGTAATCGCAACAATCGTGGTTTCTATTTTTGGTGGACATTTTTTTTGATTTATGTTTAATTTATTATTTTTGATCGAGCCCTTCCATTTCAGCGGGACCCGGGGGGATATAAAAAGGCCGTGGATAAGATCCTTCAAATCATCGAAGAATTTCTGAAACAAAATGAGGCCGAACGAAGGTTGTCCCTCCATTCCCTGCGGGGATATCGCCGGGATCTGGAGGAGTTTTTGAAATATCTCGCCCTTCAGGGGGTAGAAGATCTTGGGAAATTGGATCTGCCTTTGTTAAGGGGTTTTTTAGCCGAGCTGCACAAGAAAAATAAAAAAAGCACTGTGGCCCGAAAAATGGCCGCCCTTCGGTCCTGTTTTGGTTATGCCCAGAAGAAGGGATGGATTCTGGAAAACCCGGTAGCCCATGTTCGAACGCCCAAGATCGAAAAAATGATTCCTCCTTTTCTTTCGGAAAAAGAGGTTGAGCACTTGCTGCAAGAGCCGATTGCCGATTCCTGGTTGGCGCTTCGCGACCAGGCTTTCCTGGAGCTCTTTTATGCCTCCGGGTTGCGGCTGAGTGAATTAACCCATCTGAACTGGAGTTCCTTAGATCTTCCTTTGGGTTTGGTCCGGGTTCTCGGTAAGGGGGGAAAGGAAAGGATCGTCCCGGTGGGACGGAAGGCCATCGGGGCATTAGGTAAATATCACCAGGCCCTGACGCAGGCACAAAAAAGATTGGAATTTAAAATCAACGATCCTCAGGCCGTCTTTTTGAACCGGTTCGGGGAAAGGGTCAGTGATCGGACTGTAGCCCGCAGGTTGAAAAAACGGGTTGTAGGGGTAGATCTTTCCCCCACTATCAGTCCCCATGCCCTGCGTCACAGCTTTGCTACGCACTTATTGAATGCCGGGGCCGACCTGCGGGTCGTCCAGGAAATGTTGGGACATACCTCCCTGTCCACAACCCAGAAATACACTCATGTCAGCATGAGTCGCTTGATTGAGGTCTATCGAAAGGCCCATCCAAGGGGGTAAGATGTTTGAAGGAACGACTATATTGTCCCTGCGTCATCAGGGGAAGGTCGTCATCGCCGGTGACGGTCAGGTCACCATGGGACAGACGGTGATGAAACATCGGGCCAGGAAGATCCGGCGACTGTATCATGATCAAATTCTGACCGGGTTTGCCGGTTCTACCGCCGACGCTCTGACTCTGTTTGAAAGGTTAGAGGTCAAGCTGGAACAGTTTAACGGGAATTTGACCAGGGCGGCGGTAGAGATGGCCAAGGATTGGCGTACGGATAAGATCCTACGGCGCCTGGAGGCCTTACTACTGGCGGCCGATAAGGATCATATCTTAATCTTGTCCGGAACCGGCGATGTCATGGAACCGGATGACGAGGTGGCGGCCATCGGTTCCGGAGGCCCACTGGCCTTGTCGGCGGCTAAGGCCCTGTTGGGGTTTTCCACTCTTAGCCCGACGGATATTGCCCGGGAGGCCATGAAGATTGCCGCTTGCCTGTGCATTTACACCAACGAGCAGATTGTTTTGGAGGAATTATAGATTGGTCAATAATTACCTAACACCCAGAGAGATCGTCTCTGAACTGGATAAATATATTGTCGGCCAGGATGCGGCTAAACGAACGGTGGCCATTGCCTTGCGGAATCGCTGGCGAAGGCAGCAGGTTCCGGAACCGATTCGGGATGAGATCGCCCCTAAAAATATCATCATGATCGGCCCCACCGGGGTGGGGAAAACAGAAATTTCCCGACGGTTGGCCCGATTGGCCCAATCCCCCTTCCTCAAGGTGGAAGTGACCAAATTTACGGAAGTGGGTTATGTGGGAAGGGACGTGGAATCCATGGTTCGGGACTTGACCGAACTGGCCATTAATATGATCAAGGGAGAAGAAAAACAAAAGGTCATGTCCAAGGCCCGGGAAATCGCCGAAGAGCGTTTATTGGACTTGCTGCTTCCCCCCAAGACCGAGACCTCTAAGCCCGAGGAACAGGCCGGGCAGGAAAAACTTCTGGAAGTGGTCCGAAAACCGGTCAACGAACCGTTATCCACCCGGGAAAAGCTCAGGAGCCTTTTTCGAGAAGGAAAATTGGAAGAGCGTTATGTGGATATGGAAATATCCCAAAGGGTGGTGCCCATGGTCGAGATCTTTTCCAATGTGGGGATGGAAGAGATGGACCTCAATCTGAAGGACATGTTCGGTAATCTTTTTCCCAAAAAAACCAAGCGGCGCAAGGTCAAGGTCCCGGAGGCCTTTGAGATGCTGGTTCAGGAGGAGTCTCAGCGTCTGATCGATATGGACAAGGTGACCGAAGAGGCCATCCGCAAGGTGGAACAAACCGGAATCATCTTTTTAGACGAGATCGATAAAATCGCCGGGCGGGGTTCCAGCCATGGTCCCGATGTCTCCCGCGAAGGGGTTCAGCGGGACCTCTTGCCCATTGTCGAAGGGTCCACGGTGACCACCAAATACGGGATGGTTCGAACCGATCACATCCTGTTTATTGCTTCCGGGGCCTTTCATAATTCCAAGCCGTCCGATTTGATCCCGGAATTGCAGGGGCGGTTTCCCATCCGGGTGGAATTGAATTCCCTGACCCAGGAAGACTTCATCCGTATTTTAACTGAGCCCCAGTCGGCCTTGACCACCCAGTACATGGAATTGATGAAAACGGAAGGGATCGCCTTGACTTTTTTACCCGAAGCCGTGGCTGAAATCGCCCGTATCGCCTTTAATGTCAATCAAAGGACGGAAAATATCGGGGCCCGCCGGCTGCATACCATTATGGAGAGATTGTTGGACGATTTGTCTTTCGAAGCCTCGGACCAGGCTGAAAAAAGCTGTACCATTACGGCCGAATATGTCCGGGATAAACTGTCGGCTATTGAAGAGAATGAGGATCTGAGCCGATACATCCTTTAAATTCGGAAAACGGTTCAAGGATTCCAGGGTTCAAGTCGGAAAAACCATTTTCATGGTTTTAGCCCCCTGGGGAGGAGTTAATTCGAGAAAGAGCAAAAAGCTTTCGGTATAATGTAACTCCTTTTGAATCCTTGAACCTTGCGCCTTGTATCCTTTTTTGAAGGTTTTATGTCGATAGATAAAAATCAGAACCTTTATCCGGAAAAGGCCTCCATCCTGATGGAAGCCCTGCCCTACATCCGGCGTTTTTATCACCAGACCATGGTGATCAAGTACGGCGGCCATGCCATGGTGGATGAAAACCTGAAGGCCGGTTTTGCCAAGAACATAGTTCTGATGAAATACATCGGCCTCAATCCGGTGGTGGTCCACGGCGGAGGCCCTCAGATCAAAGAGGTGTTGGACCGGATGCACATCTCTTCCCGATTTGTGCAGGGAGTCCGGGTCACCGACAGCCAGACTATGGATGTGGTTGAAATGGTTCTGGGCGGCAAGATTAATAAAGAGATTGTGCACCTGATCAACCAGCAAGGGGGGAAGGCCATCGGCCTGACCGGGAAGGACGGACAACTCCTCCTGGCCCAAAAAATGAAGCTTTTTAAAAGCCGGGAGAACGAAGACCCCCCTGAGTTGATCGATCTTGGTATGGTCGGTGAAGTCGTGGAGGTCAATACCGAAATTATTACCACCCTGGAGCATCATCATTTTATACCGGTGATCGCCCCCATCGGAGTCGGGAAAAAAGGACGGACCTATAATATCAACGCCGACCTGGTGGCCGGCAAGGTGGCCTCCGCCCTTAGTGCCCAAAAATTGATTCTTTTGACCGACGTGGAAGGGGTTAAGGATAAAAGAGGGCGATTGATTTCCACGATGAAAAGGAGCGAAATTCCAGGACTGATCAAGGATGGGACGATCAGCGGCGGTATGATCCCTAAAGTCAATTGTTGTCTGGAGGCCCTGGCTCATGGGGTTGAAAAGACCCACATCATAGACGGACGGGTAGAGAATGCGGTTATTCTGGAACTTTTTACCGACCGCGGGGTGGGAACGGAAATATCATAACAGAAAGGTTTAAGGCTCAAGGGTACAAGGTGTAAGGCATAGGAGCCAACACCATATCTCTTTGATCAAGGGATCCTCTTTTTTAACCTTGAACCTTGCGCCTTGAACCTTGGACCGAAGAAAAGGGTCATCGATGGGAAAGCATTTGGGATTAATGAATCAGATTGTCGAACGGTCCGACCGGGTTTTAATGCACACCTATGCCCGAATCCCGGTAGCCTTGGTAAAAGGGCAGGGGTGCCGGGTTTGGGATCAGGACGGGCGTGTTTATCTGGATTTTTTGGCCGGGATCGCCGTAACGGCCTTAGGGCATAGTCATCCAAGGGTTGTTGAAAGCCTGAAGGACCAGGCGGAAAAGATTTTTCATACTTCCAACCTGTATCATATCGAACCCCAGATTGCCCTGGCCGAAAAACTCGTCGCCCATTCATTTGCAGACCAGGTTTTTTTCTGCAACAGCGGCACCGAGGCCAATGAAGGGGCCATCAAACTGGTCCGACGGTATTCCCATGAAAAATTCGGACCCGAGAAAACGACCATCCTCTGTATGAAAAACAGCTTTCATGGACGGACCCTCGGATCTCTCTCGGCCACCGGCCAGGAGAAATTTCAAAAAGGGTTTGGACCCCTGGTTCCCGGTTTTACCTTTGTGCCTTTTAATGATCTTCAGGCCTTGGATCAAAACTGGGACCCTTCGGTTTGTGCGGTCATGATGGAACCCATCCAAGGCGAGGGGGGCGTTCGGGTCCCCGATCCGGACTATCTCAAAGAGGTAAAAAAAAGGTGTCAAGAGCGTCAGGCCTTATTGATCTTAGATGAGGTCCAGACCGGACTGGGACGTACCGGGTCCTTGTTTGCCCATGAACAGTTTGGTGTCCAACCGGATATCATGACCCTGGCCAAGTCCTTGGGCAATGGTCTGCCTATCGGGGCCTTGCTGGCCACCGAGGAGGTGGCCGGCGCATTCCAGCCGGGGACCCATGCGGCCACCTTTGGTGGAAATCCCCTGGTAACGGCCGTGGCCCTGACGGTTCTGTCGATCATTTCGGAGGAAGGGTTCCTGGCCCGGGTGAAACAAACAGGTGCCTTTTTCAAGGAGCGATTGACGCAATTAAAGGAGGAATTCCCTCAGGTAACCGAGGTTCGCGGGATGGGCCTGCTCCTGGGTATGGCCCTGGACCGACCGGGAAAGCCTTATGTCGAGGCCTGTTTTGATAAAGGATTCTTGATCAATTGTACGCAGGAGTCGATCTTGCGGTTTACGCCGCCTTTGGTTGTTGAAGAAGAAGACGTCGAATCCTTGATCAAGGTCTTGAGGGAACTTTTGAAAAAAGGATTATAATCTTTTTTTCTAAGAAATGGTTGCCCAATGAAAATAGACTTTTTGAAATTAAGCGATCTGACGGCCGTTGAAATCGAGTCCATTTGGAAAAGATCCAGGGAATATAAGGAAGGCCGGGTTCAGGATTTACCTTTAGAGGGGAAGAATATCGGCCTCCTTTTTGAAAAACCTTCCACCAGGACCCGGCTTTCCTTTGAAGTGGCTATTGTTCAGACCGGGGGCTATCCCGTGTTTATCAGCAGCCGGGATACCCAGATGATCCGCAATGAACCCTTGAAGGATACGGCCCGGGTCTTGTCCCGGTACCTGAATGGTTTGGTGGTCCGCACCTTTGCCCAGAAGACTTTGGAGGACCTTTCCCAATACGGTACTATCCCGGTCATCAACGCCTTGAGTGATCTTTACCATCCGGCCCAGATCCTGAGCGACTTATTTACGATTTGGGAAAGGAAAGATTCTTTGGAAGGAATGAAGATCGCCTGGCTCGGGGATGGAAATAATGTGGCCCATTCCTGGATCGAGGCGGCTTGTCGGTTTCCTTTTACCCTGGTCATGGCCTGTCCCCAAGGGCTTTGAACCAAAAAAGGAAATCTGGGACCGGGCCAAGAAAGTGGCCGGGGCGAGGCTCATTCTGACCCACGATCCGGCTGAAGCCGTTCGGGAAGCCCAGGTGGTCAACACCGATGTCTGGGCCAGTATGGGTCAGGAAGATCAGGCGGCTGAACGGATAAAGTTTTTCAAGGCCTTTCAGGTGAATGATCGACTGTTATCTTTAGCCGACCCCGAATGTCTGGTCCTCCACTGTCTGCCGGCCCACCGGGGGGAGGAGATCACCGATGAAGTGCTGGAAGGCCCCCATTCCGTAGTCTTCGACCAGGCAGAGAACAAACTCCATGTGCATAAGGCCTTGTTGGAGTTTATACTCGAAGGGCGACAGGGCTTTGGAGCCTAAGGGGTCGCCACGAAATATGAAAATATTGAATATCGAATGTCGAAGGAAGGCAAAACGGATCACTTCATGCTTCGAAATTCGGAATTCAATATTCGTATTTATTGATTTCGCTGAACGCTAAACGAAGAACGGTGTTAAAGATATGGTAAGGAGAAAAAGGAATTCATGAAAATTGTATTAGCCTATTCCGGCGGTCTGGACACTTCGGTCATCCTGAAGTGGCTCCAGGAAACCTATCAAGCCGAGGTGATCGCCTTTTCAGCCGACCTGGGTCAGGAAGAAGATTGGGCTGCCGTAGAAAAAAAGGCCATCCGGACCGGGGCCTCTAAATTTGTCGCCAAGGATTTGAAAGAAGAATTTGTCAGTCAGTACGTCTTTCCCGCCTTTCGGGCCAATGCCGTCTATGAACAGTCTTATCTCCTGGGCACCTCCCTGGCCCGGCCGGTCATCGCCAAACACCAGGTGATGGTGGCCGAGGCCGAAGGGGCGGAAGCGGTCAGTCACGGGGCCACTGGAAAGGGAAATGACCAGGTCCGGTTTGAGTTGACCTATATGGCCCTCAATCCCGGTTTGAAAATCATCGCTCCCTGGAGGGAATGGGATTTAAACTCCCGGACGGCTTTGATCAATTACGCCCGGGAGCATGGGATCCCGATTCCCATTACTCCCCAAAGGCCATATAGCTCGGACCCCAATCTTTTACATATCAGCTACGAAGGTGGAATCCTCGAAGACCCATGGATGGAACCGCCGGAAGACATGTTTCAATTGACCCAGTCACCGGAGAAGGCCCCGGACTCTCCCGAATACGTGGAGATTACCTTTGAACGGGGCGACCCAAAGACCGTCAATGGTCAGGCTATGAAGGCCGCCGAATTGTTGGCCTTCCTCAATCGCCTGGGGGGGAAGCACGGGATCGGCCGGGTGGACCTGGTCGAGAACCGTTACGTGGGCATGAAATCCCGAGGGGTTTATGAGACTCCCGGCGGCACCTTGATCCGCACGGCCCATCAGGCCTTGGAATCTTTGACCCTGGACCGGGAAGTGATGCACATCCGGGATTCATTGGTCCCCCGGTATTCGGAACTGATCTATTATGGATATTGGTTTTCTCCGGAAAGGGAGCTTCTCCAAAAATTGATCGATGAGTCCCAGAACCCTGTTTCGGGAACCATCCGGTTGAAGCTCTATAAGGGGAACGCCATGGTGGCCGGAAGAAAATCGGATCAATCCTTGTACCGCATGGATTTTGCCACCTTTGAAGAAGACCAGGTCTATCGTCAAAAAGATGCGGAGGGATTTATCCGGCTGAATGGTTTGAGACTGAAGATTCAGAATCTGGTAAGGAAATCATAATTTAAGGCCCCTTATCCAAAGGTTAAATTTAACTAAAATAGGTCAGGAATCTTGCCTGAATTTTTGATTGAAATCAATTTATAGTCAGCCGAGACGCAGACCTATTGCTGTTAATTTTACAAAATTCAGACTTTTGTAAGGGCCCCCATAGAATTCAATCCGGGATAAAATGACAACCGACAACATGAAACCATCTCAGGCAAAAAAAAAGAAGGGCGACAAAAAACTCTGGGCCGGGAGGTTCCTGGAGGCCGTTGATCCCTTAGTGGAGGTCTTTACCGCCTCCCTGCCCTTTGATTATCGGCTCCTGCCCTATGATCTGGCCGGAAGTCAGGCCCATTTGAAGATGTTGGCCCGACAGAAAATCATTTCTTTAAAAGAGGCCAGGCAGATCGGCAAAGGGTTGAAGGAAATCGAGAGAGAATGGGAAAGGGGCGAACTGAATTTCCCGCTTGAGGATGAAGACGTCCACATGTTCGTGGAAAAAAGGTTAATCGGGAAGATCGGGTCCATAGGCGGCAAGATTCACACCGCCCGGAGCCGCAATGACCAGGTGGCTTTGGACCTGCGCCTCTACCTCCGGGATCAGATCCGGGCGCTGCAAAAAGAACTCCAAAGGCTGCAAAAGGCCTTGTTGGAGAAGGCCAAGAATCAAGGCCACTTGATTCTCCCCGGTTATACCCACATGCAAAGGGCCCAACCGGTGATCCTCGGTCATCATCTCTTAGCTTACCTGGAGATGTTTTGCCGGGATCAGCAGCGTCTAAGCGAAATCTTGGTCCGGGTCAATGTGCTTCCTTTGGGCAGTGCGGCCCTGGCCGGTACTTCCTTTCCCATTGACCGCGGCCTGGTGGCCAGGGAATTGGGTTTTGATCAGGTCTCAGCCAACAGCATGGATGCGGTCGGTGACCGGGATTTTTGCCTTGAATTCCTTGCCGCCGGGGCGATTCTCATGATGCACTATTCCCGGATGGCCGAAGAATTAATCCTCTGGTCCGGCTCGGAATTTGATTTTGTTGAAATCAGTGATGCCTTTTGCACGGGCAGCAGCATCATGCCCCAGAAAAAAAATCCCGATGTCCCGGAATTGATCCGGGGGAAAACCGGCCGGGTTTACGGCCACCTGATGGGCATGCTGACCATGATGAAGGCCCTGCCGATGACCTATAACCGGGATCTTCAGGAGGACAAAGAACCTGTTTTTGATACGGTTGACACGCTGATGAACTGCACCCGGTTGCTTGGCCGTCTCTGGCCAAGGCTGACCTTTAAGGCAGGTTCAATGGAAAAAGCCACCGAAACAGGGTTTCTTCTGGCCACGGACCTGGCCGATTATTTAGTCAAAAAAGGCCTCGATTTTCGGAGTGCCCATCACACCGTGGGGACCATCGTGGCCCTGGCCCAAAAAAGGGGGATGGAATTAAAAGACATCCCCTTGTCGGTATTGAAAAGTTTTAATCCGGTTTTTGATGAGGAGGTAAGCACAATACTGGATCTTCGTTCAGCCATGTCGAAGCGAAATTCTCAGGGAGGGACGGCGCCCAAACAAGTTCAAAAGGCCTGGCGAGAGATGGAGAAAAGAATATGTTCCCTGTAGACTTGGGCCGGAAAAAAATGTGGGCCAATTGGATTTGGGTATTTTTGATTCTAAGCCTGCTGTCCTGCGGGAAAAAGGCCAACCCGGTCATCCCCACCAAGGTTATTCCTAAAGGGGTAGGGGACCTCGGTTATCAGGTCAAGGGAAAATCCCTGGTCCTCTCCTGGACCATCCCAAGCCAAAATACCGACGGCAGTCCCCTGACCGACTTGAAAGGATTTGACCTTCAAAAGGGAGAATGGGCGACCAAGGATTTTTGCGCCACCTGCCCGGATCGGTTTCAGGAGACCATCAAGGTTGATTTGAAAGGACCGGAGGTCGTAGGGTTGAAGATCACCTCCGATCAAGTGGAACTGACCGAGGACAAGCTCAAGCCCGGCTATACCTACTCCTATCGGGTGGTGGCCGTAACGAAAAGAGAAACAGTCAGCGAACCGTCAAAAATTTTGAGGGTCGCCTGGGATTTACCCCTTATGCCCCCTTCGGCCTTTGAGGTAAAGACCCATTTGCAAGGTCTGGAAATCTCCTGGGCCCCGCCCCGGGCGTTAGCCGATGGGAGCGCCCCTGAAGGCCTGGCCGGCTATTCTCTTTATCGTCGCACGGGAAAAGGGCCCTGGGTTAAGATCAACGATAAACCGATCGAGAAACCGGTTTATATCGATTCCGGACTCCAGGAAGGGGTTCAATATACCTATCGGGTCAAGGCCATGCGTCAAATCCAGGGGGCTCTTCTGGAAAGTGAAGGATCGGAGGAAAAGGAGACGATTTTCACCCGCGTAGGTCCTCCGATGGCCGTTCAGGAGTTGATAGCCATATCTAATTCCAAAGGCATTCAACTCCGGTGGGAAGCGACTGAAACCATGACGCCCAGCGGGTATTATGTCTACAAAAGAACGGAAAACGAAAAAATGCCTAAACGCATCACCCCGGAAGTGATCAAGGATTCGATCTTTGAAGATGGAAATGTGGACCCGGGGAAGGCCTATTTTTATTCCGTCAGCGTCGTCGGTGGTCCACCGGCCCTGTTGGAAGGGAAAAGGTCCAAGGAAGTAAAAATTATATTTACACCATAGCAGCAAATTATATTTGAAATTATTTTGAAGACCAATTTCAAGAGAACCTCTTGTGGTAAAAAAAACCATGCATCATTTCCATTATAAGCGGGGGGCGCTGGCAGCCGAAGAAGTCCCGATCTCTGAAATCATCCGACAGGCAGGCACCCCTTGTTACATTTACAGCCAGGCCACCCTGGAACATCATTTTAAGGTCTTTGACCAGGCCTTTTCCAAAATTCCCCATCTGACCTGCTATGCCCAGAAGGCCAATTCCAATCTGGCTTTGTTGCGGCTCTTTGGCCGACTGGGGGGAGGGACCGATATCGTGTCCGGCGGAGAGCTATTTCGGGCCTTGAAGGCCGGGATTCCTCCGGAGCGGATCGTTTACTCAGGGGTGGGGAAGACTGCCGAAGAAATCCGTTATGCCTTGAAAGAAAAGATCCTGTTACTTAATGTCGAGTCTCCGGACGAGTTGAAAGCCGTCAACGAAATCGCCGGTCAAATGAAGAGGAAGGCCCCGATCGGCATTCGGGTCAATCCGGACATCGATCCCAAGACCCATCCCTATATTTCCACCGGACTCAAAAAAAACAAGTTCGGGATCAATATTAAGCAGTCCCTGGAAGAATATCGGTTGGCCCAGGCTTTGCCCCATATCGCCATCATCGGGGTCGATTGTCATATCGGTTCCCAGCTACTGGCGACTCAGCCTTTTTTAGAGGCCATTCAGAAGGTAAAAAAATTGATCACCCAATTGAAGGAGCTGAAGATCGACATCCGGTATCTCGACCTGGGTGGGGGATTGGGGATCACTTATGACCAGGAGGAACCGCCCCATCCCAGGGAATATGCCCGATTCGTCATCAAGGAATTGGGCCAAATGCCCTACACCCTGATCCTGGAACCGGGCCGGGTTATTGTCGGGAATGCCGGTATCCTGGTCACCAAGGTTTTATATGTCAAAAGGGGGGAGGAAAAAAATTTCATCATTGTCGATGCCGGTATGAACGATCTGCTCCGTCCTTCCCTGTATGGTTCTTTTCATCACATCCAGCCCGTGGTTCTTAGCCGTCGTTCAAAGATCCAGGCCGATGTGGTCGGCCCCATTTGTGAAAGCGGTGATTTTTTGGGGAAAGATCGAACGCTGCCCCTTCCCAAATCGGGAGAACTTCTGGCGGTCATGAGTGCCGGGGCTTACGGTTTTTCCATGTCCAGCAACTATAACGCCAGGCCCAGAGCGGCTGAGATCATGGTCCGGGGAAAGGACTTCCGGCTCATCCGGAAAAGGGAAACCTATGCCCAGATGGTGGCTTTGGAGACCATGCCTGATTTTTTAAAGTGACGGGTGACACATTTATGAATTTGGAACCCCTTTTTCCCATTATCAAAATGAGCGGGTCCGGAAATGATTTTATCCTGGTCGACAACCGCTCAAAGCAGGTCCTTGATTCCGAGATGGCCACTCTGACCAGAAGCCTTTGCCGGAGGATGGTTTCTGTCGGGGCCGACGGCCTGATTTTCATCGAACCCTCGGGTCGTTATGATTTTAAGTGGCGTTTTTTTAATGCCGACGGAAGCGAAGCCGAGATGTGCGGCAATGGAGGCCGGTGCACGGCCCGCTTTGCCTTTTTGAAAGGGATTGCCGGAAAAGAGATGACCTTCGAAACCCTGGCCGGACCTATCCAGGCCTGGGTGGACGGCGCTGTAGTCAAGCTGCAATTGACCAAGCCCAGGGACCAGAGACTTAACCAGCAGATCGAGTTGGATGGGAAGACCATCGATTTCGATTTCTTGAACACGGGGGTGCCTCACACCCTGATTTGGGTGGAGGATAGTGAGAAAACGGACGTAGCCCGACTCGGCCCTGAGATCCGTTTTCATGAACACTTCAAACCCGCGGGGACCAATGTCGATTTTGTTCAACTGACCCCAAGGGGCCTGCTTTTGGTGCGCACCTATGAGCGGGGGGTGGAAGGAGAGACCCTGGCTTGTGGCACAGGTGCCGTGGCGGCGGCCGGTGTGGCCTTTCTTAAGAAAAATATCAACTCTCCGATTCGTGTTCAGACCCGGGGGGGAGAGGTCTTGACGGTTTATGTTGAAGGGCAGGCCGGGCAACGCATCGATCGGGTCTTCCTGGAAGGGGAAGTGCGTTTGATTTTCCAGGGAGAAGTGTTTGAGGAAGCGTTGAAGGATATAAAGCGGAGTTTTCCAGCTAATACTCAGGGAGACTATTATGATTAAAGTCGTCGTGGCCGGCGCCGGAGGCAGAATGGGCGGTAGGATCGTCCAACTGATTGCTGAAAGCAAAGAGTTGATCGTGGTCGGGGCCTTTGAAAAGGCAGATCATCCCTCTATCAACAGGGATCTCGGAGAATGGTTGGGAATAGGAAAAACGGGGCAGACCATCGTTGCCGATCCAAAAGAAGCGATATCCCAGGGCCAGGTCCTTATCGACTTCACCTTTCATACCGCTTCCCTGGAACATCTGCGCCTGGCCGCCGCCCGGAAGATACCGGCCGTTATCGGCAGTACCGGGTTCACCGCCGGGGAGGTGGAGGAAATAAAGGACTTGTGTCAAACCGTCCCCTGTGTCCTGGCCCCCAATATGAGCATCGGGGTGAATGTTTTATTTAAGGTGGTCCGGGATGTGGCTCTGGCTTTGGGAGAAGGCTTTGATATCGAGATCCTCGAGGTCCATCACAAGATGAAAAAAGACGCCCCCAGCGGCACGGCCTTGAAACTGGCTCAGGTCCTGGCCCAGGCCCGGTCGCAAAACCTGGATGAGGTAGCAGTATATGAACGGAGGGGGATCATCGGGGAACGGAGGCCGGAAGAAATCGGCATCCAGACCTTCCGGGCCGGGGATATTATCGGCGAGCACACGGTCCTTTTCGGGGGTATGGGAGAGCGGATCGAAATCACCCACCGGGCCCATAACAGAGATACCTTCGCCCGGGGTGCCCTCAGGGCCGCTCGCTGGATCATCGATCAAAAGAACGGGCTCTATGACATGCAGGATGTCTTGGGATTGAAAGGATAAAAAAATGGTTCAAGATCTAAGGTCCAGGTCTAAGGTTTACGGAAGAGAATAAACTTTGGTTGTTGGTTTTCCTTGGACACCTTGAACCTTGAACCTTATTTTTCATTACTCAGGAGTAGACTTTATGGATTGGATTCAAAAGGCGGGGCGTCTCAAACAGCTTCCCCCCTATCTGTTTATGGAAATTGACCGGCTAAAGGCCGAGGTCCAGGCCAAGGGGATGGATATCATCGATTTGGGGGTGGGTGATCCGGACCTGCCCACGCCCGATCATATTTTGAAAAGGTTGACCCGGGCCGCCCTGGACCCCAAGAATCACCGCTATCCCTCCTATTCGGGGATGAACGATTTTCGTAAAGCCGTGGCCTCCTGGTATCAACGTCGATTCGGGGTTGACCTTGATCCGGAAAAAGAAGTCGTCACCCTGATCGGCTCCAAGGAAGGCATTGCCCATTTCCCGCTGGCCTTTTTGGATTCGGGGGACCTGGCCTTGGTTCCCAGCCCTGCTTATCCGGTTTATCATATCGGGACCCTTTTCGCCGGTGGGAAATCTTATTTTTTACCCCTCTTAAAAGAAAACGGATTCTTGCCGGACCTTTCCAAAATTCCGGCGGAGACGGCCGCCCGGTCCAAGATTTTATTCCTCAACTATCCCAACAATCCTACCGCGGCCGTGGCTGACCGGGCCTTTTTTGAACAGGTGGTCCGATTTGCCCAGGAAAACAAAATCATCGTCTGCCATGACGCGGCCTATTCGGAGATTGCTTTTGACGGTTTTCGGCCCATGAGCTTTCTGGAAGTCTCCGGAGCCAAGGAAATCGGCATTGAATTTCATTCCCTGTCCAAGACCTATAACATGACCGGGTGGCGTATCGGTTTTGCCGTGGGTAACGCCCAATTGATCGAGGGATTGAGCCAGATCAAGAGCAATATCGATTCGGGCGCGGCCCAGGCCATCCAATGGGCCGGTATCGAGGCCCTGGAAGGGCCTCAGGACGGCCTTTTCACGTTGAATGCCGTCTATCAAAGACGGAGAGACCTGATGGTTGCCGGGCTGAAAAAGATCGGCCTGGGGATCGAACCGCCCAAGGCCACTTTTTATCTCTGGATCGAATGCCCTAAAGGATTTTCTTCAGCCCAAACCACCCTTCACCTTTTGGAAAAGACCGGAATTGTCACTACTCCGGGAAACGGCTTTGGGGACCCGGGGGAAGGCTATTTTCGGATTTCTTTGACCGTCCCGGAAGAGCGCCTGGAAGAAGCGGTGGAGCGGCTGAACAGGGCCGGTTTCTAATGGCCGGTCATCAAGCCTTTATCGGACTGGGTTCCAATCGGGGGGATAAAAAAAAAATTGTCTAAAGGCCCTATCTTTGCTCGGGGCCGTCCAGGATCAGGTCACCCTCAAGATTTCTTCCTGGTACTTAACCGAGCCTGTAGGTCTGGAAGATCCGGAGTGGTTTGTCAACGGGGTTGTCCTATTGGAAACCCCTCTGTCCCCGGAAGGCCTTATGGATTACCTGTTGCGCATTGAGACCCTCATGGGCCGGGAAAGGACCGTTAAATGGGGACCCAGGAACATCGACCTGGATTTGTTATCATATGACCGACTGATCATGAATAGGCCCCATTTGATCCTTCCCCATCCTTTTCTGGAAAAAAGGAGGTTTGTTCTGGAGCCTATGGCGGAAATCGCCCCGGATTATGTTCATCCGATTTTGCAAAAGACCATAGCCCGGTTGAGGGACGAACTTTCTGTCCAGGGACAAAATCTTATTAAGCTCTCATGCCCGCCTGAAGCGGGCGCCACGAAAGAATGAAAATCCCCTCTCCTTCACCATCCCCCTCGGAGGGGGGAGCAATTGGTGGGGGTGGATTAAAAAGTATCATTTACAAACATGTTTAGATGGATTATATTATTTGTAGTCGGGTATCTGGTTTACCGTTTTCTGCGAGGATTCATGCCCCCGCCGAAACTGCCCAAAAGAAACCCGCCCCAGGAAATCCAGGATGAGATGGTCCAGGACCCGGTGTGCCAGGTGTATCTGCCCAAACGTCAGGCCCTGGTCCTCAATGATTCCAAGGGAGAGATTCATTATTTTTGCAGCGCCCAGTGCCGGGATAAATTTGTTAAAGAGAAAAAACGAAAGTCTTCTGACTGACCGATCGCTTAATTTGGAAAGGACCCATAATGAAATTTTTTATTGATACGGCCAACCTGAAAGAAATTCAATCGGCAGCCGACTTAGGGCTCATCGATGGGGTAACCACCAATCCCTCCCTCCTTTCCAAGGAAAATGAGAAGCCCCGGGAGTTGATCAAAAAAATCTGCCAGACGGTCGATGGGCCGATCAGTGCCGAGGTCGTTTCCGAAACCGCAGCGGAGATGATCAAAGAAGCCCAATCCCTGGCCAGAATCCATAAAAATATCTGCGTTAAAATCCCCATGACCGCGGAAGGTCTGAAGGCGGTCAAGAAACTTTCGGCCTTGGGGATCCCGACCAATGTGACCTTGATTTTTTCGCCCCTCCAGGCCCTGCTGGCGGCCAAGGCCGGCGCCACCTATGTCAGCCCCTTCGTCGGCCGTCTTGACGATATCTCCCAGGAGGGGATGGAAATGGTGGGACAAATTGTGACGATCTTTAACAACTATGGCTATGAAACCGAGATCATCGTCGCCTCTATTCGTCATCCGGTTCATGTTTTGACGGCCGCCCTGATGGGGGCCGATATTGCCACTATTCCTTACAAGGTACTGTTACAGTTGGCCCGGCACCCATTGACCGATATGGGGATTCAGAAATTTTTGGATGATTGGAAAAAAATCCCCCATAAGAAATAAACGATGATTCGAACCTTCTTGACCCTTAGAATCCTTTTGGCTGTTTTGATCCTTCCCCTCATTTCGGTTGGCTCGGGGATCCTTAGTCCTTTATCGGCCGATATCTTTCCGCTATCAGGACGAAAATGGCGTGGTCCATTTTACCAATGTCCCCACCGATTCCAAGTACCAACTTTTTTATAAAGAATACGAGAAGGGTCGAACTTCCATCCCTTCCAAAGGAATCGGGAAAAACTTTTCTTCAAAAATCTCCTATGGCGGCAAGGTCTCTTTTCTCCGCGATCATATCGAAGAAGCCTCTCAGCAATTCGGGGTCGACCCGAAACTCATCCAGGCCGTTATTCATGTGGAATCGAATTTTGATCCCCAGGCCATCTCGCCCAAGGGAGCCCAGGGCCTGATGCAACTCATGCCCCAGACCGCCAGGGAACTTCAAGTGTTCGATCCCTTCAGCCCGAGGGATAATATCGTCGGCGGCGCACGGTATTTGCGTTATTTATTGGACCTGTTTAATCAGGATGTCTCCTTGGCCCTGGCCGCCTATAATGCCGGACCGGAGAAGGTTAATCTCTATCACGGGGTCCCACCCTACCTGGAAACCCGAACCTATGTTCAAAAGGTGCTGCAGATTTATAACCGCCTCAAAAGCCAACTCCTGTCGACGCGATAATATAAGATTTTTTGATGACTCCGGCCAATCCTCCCATCTTGAATATCTCCAATTACCTTACTTTTTTGCGGATCCTCTCGATTCCCTTTGTCTTATTTCCCCTGCAATCGGAGAAACCGAGTTCCAATCTGTTGGCCGCCATTATCTTCGGTTCGGCCTTCGCTACCGATTGGCTTGACGGTTTTATCGCCCGCAAGAAAAATTTAGTGACCCAATTCGGAAAAATTTTAGATCCCCTGGCCGACAAACTTCTGATCGGATGTTCCCTGATCATGCTCATCGGATTGGACCGGGTTGAGGCCTGGATGGGGGTTTTGATTATCGGGAGAGAGATCGCCGTGACCTGGCTCCGGGCCATGCTGGCCGCCAAAGGACATATCCTGGCCTCTTCCTGGTGGGGGAAATACAAGACCTTTTTTCAGGCCCTGGCCTTAATCCCTCTGATGATTCATTACCCTTACTTCTCGATCGATTTTCATTTTTGGGGAACGCTGCTGATCTGGATTGCCTTAATTTTGACGGTCTGGTCCGGTCTGCTCTATTTTACCCAATATTATTCGATCCTGATGGACAAGGGCTCCAAATCCTCATAAAATACCCTTAGTTCGAACGAGTCGGACAAATGAATGAAAAGGGTTGCCTTAAATTCGTTATCGGGTTATCGAGTCATATGGCGAAATAAATTCTAAATACTCCTGCCCTATGCGTCATGCCGGACTTGATAAGCCTGCCCCGGCATGTATTAAGCCGGGGGCATCCAGAAGACTTTGGATAATGAACTTTAAAACCCGGATACCGGCTTTCTCCGAATGACGGAAAAGGACGAATTTTGACTTTTTACGGGACCACGACGTATAGGTAATCTGATGACCCTGTCTTGTGCTTCGAATGCCTAAGAAACCCAAAAAAATATTTAAGAAGGTCTCTTGAGGGGGCTGTTTTTTTTGCTTTATTTTTCCTTGACTTGAAGGAAAGAGCGTTTTATCATCACCGATTAGTTGTACAGAGTTGTGGTGCGTGAAAATGGCAGTAACCAGTAAGGCTCGTCGTTTTTCTGGTTCTTTCCGGCCGGAAGCTGTTACAACTTAAAAGTTACGGGGGAGAGGGGGTGAGTTGTAATGGCCAAAGGCCAGGTCAAATGGTTCAGCGACCGAAAGGGGTATGGCTTTATTTCCCAGGATGACGGGAGTGACGTGTTTGTTCATTTTTCAGCCATTAAAGGAGATGGATTTCGCACCTTGCAGGAAGGAGAAAAAGTCGAATTTGAAGTAACCCAGGGTCCGAAAGGACTCCAGGCCGCCAATGTAATAAAGGCCGAATAAGGCACTGTATGCAAAAGGCTGTGGAAGGGGATTGGACCATTTCCACAGCTTTTTTATTATTCTTTTTTCCACTCCGGTAAATCCGTCCCAAAAAACTCATAGTTCAACTGTGATGGTTCCGTGAAAAGTCAGATCTGACCTCATGCAGTCATTCCGCCGAGGTGACGGTGGAGATATTCTTTGTTGTATAATTAGTGATTGATGAAAAATATATAATAGATGCAAAAAAAATATTGACAGGAATATTTAATAAAATAAAATAGAATTATGAAAACCTCAATTGATATTCCAGAGAAAGACCTTAGAGAAGTATTAAAGCATACCCAGGCCAAAACAAAGAAAGAGGCGATTGTCTTTGTGATTAAAGACTTTAACAAGAGGCGAAGGCTTATGGAACTATCTAAGATTTTTGGAACTTTTAAAGAATTTATGGCCCAGGAGGATTCAAGAAAGATCCGCGAAGATGACTCATGGGAGAAGCCTCGATGACTTTGGTGGATACTTCCAGTTGGGTTGAAGCTCTGCGTTCTATTAGCAAACAAGGTGAATCTTAAATTTCAATCTGTTTCCCACCTCGAAATTCGTCAATAAAGCCTGGCACTCTATGACCCCTTGATTCCATAAAAGGTGAATAAAACTTCCTGTCTTTCAAAAAAGGCTTGACAGCCGTTCAAGAGCATGATTAGGTTTCCCATTTTCGTTCAGAGGAGATCACGATATGCGTATTAACGGTCGAAAGGCCGACGAAATCCGTCCGGTCCGCATCATTCGAAATTATGTTAAACATGCCGAAGGTTCTGTTCTGATCCAGTTGGGGGAAACCAAAGTCATCTGCACGGCCTCTCTGGAGGAGAAGGTCCCTCCCTTCTTAAGAAACAGCGGCCGGGGATGGGTCACGGCCGAATACGCCATGTTGCCCAGGTCCACCAAGACCCGGATCACCCGTGAATCTACCCAAGGCCGGGTCGGGGGCCGCACCCATGAAATTCAGAGGCTGATCGGCCGATCTTTGCGGGCCGTCATGGACCTGAGTGTGATTGGAGAGCGGACCTTCTGGATCGATTGTGACGTGATTCAGGCCGACGGCGGAACCAGAACGGCCGCGATTACCGGGGCCTATGTGGCTCTATATGATGCCGTCGAATATCTTCGAAAAGAGGTCTCCATCCCCCGGGACCCGATCGTCGATTCTCTGGCGGCTATCAGTGTCGGAGTGGTGGACGGCCGGGTTTGTCTGGATTTAAATTATGAAGAGGATTCCAAGGCGGAGGTGGATTGTAATTTCGTCATGACCGGTCAGGGACGGTTTATTGAGATTCAGGGGACAGCCGAAGGAAAGCCTTTTCCCAGAGAGGACTTTGATAAGATGATGGACCTGGCCGTTCAGGGTATCAACAGGCTGACGGCGATCCAACATCAGGTCCTGAGTCCGAAATCATGATCCTGGTCCTGGCCTCCAAAAACCAGGGGAAAATAAGAGAAATCGAAAACACCCTGGTCATTCCCTCTCTGACTTACAAGTCCTTGAATGATTTTACGGGCCTCCCGGAAATTGTTGAGGACGGTTCATCCTTCCTGGAAAATGCCTTTAAAAAAGCAAGGACTATTTCAAAGGCCCTCAATCTCGCGGTCATGGCCGATGATTCTGGGCTGGTGGTTGATTTTTTACATGGGGCTCCGGGGATTTATTCGGCGCGGTTCGCCGGGGATCCAGCGACAGATCCGCAGAATAATAAAAAACTCCTGGGTTTACTGACGGGGGTGCCGGAAACAAAACGGACCGCCCGTTTTGTCTGCGTCTTAGTCCTCTACCTTCCCACAGGTGCGTGGTTTCAGACCGAGGGGATCTGTGAAGGCCGTATCGCCCTGGCCCCGGAAGGGGATCAGGGGTTTGGTTATGATCCGGTTTTTTATCTGCCGGAGTTTCAAAAGACCATGGCCGGGCTTCCCTTGGAGACCAAAAACCAGATCAGTCATAGGGCCAAGGCCCTGGAAAACATGAGGCCTCACCTTCAGGCCCTTTTGAAGGGGGCTGGCTGATGCTGGATGTCGGATACTGGATACCGGATACTTGAGCTGGGGGGAAACCGCCTTTGGAGTCAATGGGTCGTTGGGGCAATTACTTAATGACAAAGGTCTTCTTATTCCAGAATCCGTACAGAATCCTATATCCAGTATCCAGTATCGAGTATCCAGCATCCAGTATCATCCAGCATCTATCCTATTGCCTTTAACCGGGCTTTGTGGTAAAAATCAATCATCGGGGCGTAGCGCAGCCTGGATAGCGCACCTGCCTTGGGCGCAGGGGGTCGGAGGTTCAAATCCTCTCGCCCCGACCATCTTATCATTGGATTGAGGAATGTCTGGATTTTCAGGTTAAACAAGGTCAAAGGGGGATATGAAAATGAACCAGGAAACGGCCATGACATTTAATGTCCTGATTAAAGAAGAAGAGGGGATGTTCATCGCTCATTGTTTGGAGTTGGATCTTGTAACGACTTCGACAAGCCTGGATCAAGTTCAAACAGATATTCTCGATGTTATCGGGGCTCAGGTGGACTATGCCTTTACCAATAACAACTTGGAATATCTTTATCATCCGGCCCCGCAGGAAGTGTGGAAAGGAATTTTTTGAATGTCAGTCTCCTTCAACGCTTAAAGCCCTTCGGGGTAGAAATCCTCAGTGATCGAGGCAAAGGGTCGGAAATAATCCTTCTCAAGCCTATCGAAGCCGGTTCAAGAAAAGGTCCCCAATATTCGGTCAAGAATCATGGGCCTTCAACCGAAATTACCACTCCCGTAATAAATTCTATCCTTAGGCGTTTTGGAATTGAGAAAGATGCGTTTTGGGTTTAGCCGATATCTGGTTTTTTTGACTTTTTCAGCTCTTCTGGGGCTGTCCTTCCGGTCATGCTTTCCAAAATCCAACCATCGAACTGAAAAAGGTTCAAATCATCGGGATGGATCAAAAAACCGTTTCTCTGGAGGGGACCCTGGAAATCAGCAATCCCAATGACCTGAGCAGTCGATTTTCCGGTTACCAATATGGATTCGACGTGGAAGGCCAGCGATTGGCGGCCGGGGAATCGGATCGTGCTTTTGAGGTACCGGCCCAGGGAATCTTTTCCATCGTTGTGCCAGCTACCATCCAGATCGAGGCCCTCCAGGCCTTAAGCCAAAAAGATCCCTTTAACCGGGATTTGACTTACCTCTTATCCGGTAAGGCCTATTTGAATTCCTGGTTGGGAAAGATACCCCTTCCCTTTTCCTTCGAGGGGACCTTCAACCTGTCGGACTTTTTAAGGGAAAAAACCCGCCGTTTTTTGCAGGGTCTCTAAGGATGGAAACTCCTCCCGAATCTCCAACCACCATCCGGGTGGCCAGGTCCGCCGGCTCGGTGGGGATCGCGGTTTTTTCCAGCCGTATTTTGGGCCTGGTCCGGGAGCAGGTCATGGCCGTCCTCTTCGGGGCCGGGTTTTACATGGATGCCTTTGTAGTGGCCTTCCGGATACCTAATCTGTTAAGGGACCTGTTCGCCGAAGGGGCCCTCTCGGCCGCCTTTGTGACGGTCTTCACCGATTACGATCACCAAAAAGGACCCGAACAGACCTGGCGGCTGGCCAACAATGTCCTCTTGGCCCTGACCATACTCCTTTCGCTGATCACCATTCTGGGAATGATCTTCTCCGAACAGATCATCCGGATCATGGCCGCGGATTTTGACCGGGTCCAGGGAAAGGTCGCACTGACCCAGCTTCTGACCAATATCATGTTCCCCTTCCTGATCCTCATCTCCACGGCCGCCGTGGTCATGGGGATATTAAATACCAAAGGCCGTTTTTTTGTCCCGGCCATGGCCTCTACATTTTTCAACCTGGGGTCCATTTTCGGAGGAGTCCTTTGCGCCTGGCGGGCCCCGTCTTTCGGGCAGCCGCCGATTGTCGGCATGGCCGTCGGGACCTTGATCGGCGGCTTTTTGCAATTAGCCGTCCAAGTGCCCTCCCTGAAAGGCTGCGGATTTAAATGGCGGCCCCATTTAAATCTGAGAGACGAAGGATTGCGCCGCATCATGGTCCTGATGATACCGGCGGTGATCGGTCTCTCGGCCACCCAGATCAATATATTTATTAATACCAATTTTGCCGCCCGCTGTGCCCAGGGAAGTGTTTCCTGGCTCAACTATGCCTTCAGGCTGATGCAGTTTCCCATCGGCATTTTCGGTGTGGCCATTTCCATTGCTACCTTGCCGGTTATCTCCCGCCAGGCCTCTTCGGGGGATCTGGGCTCCCTGAAATCCACCTAT
This sequence comes from uncultured delta proteobacterium, assembly GCA_963821645.1. Taxonomy (GTDB): domain Bacteria; phylum Desulfobacterota; class RBG-13-43-22; order RBG-13-43-22; family RBG-13-43-22; genus RBG-13-43-22. The sequence goes on from CAWGEQ010000047.1 coordinate 29,286, forward strand.
GTTTCTTCCTTGACCATGGCCTTTCTTCTGACCGTTCCGGCTTCCTTCGGCCTGGCCTTTTTGGCCAAGCCGATTATCCGTCTCATCTTCGAGCATGGAAGGTTCAATTCCATAGACACCCTGCACACGGCCGAGGCCCTGGCTTATTATTCCATAGGGCTTTTCGCCTATGCTTCGATCAAGATCACCGTGCCGGTTTTTTATGCCCTCCGGGACACCAAATTTCCGGTCATGGCCAGCTTTTTAGCGGTTATCGGCAACATTATTTTTATTTCCCTGACCATCGGCCGATTTCAGCACAGGGCCATAGCCTTTTCCACTTCCATCACCATGATCCTGAATTTTGTTTTTTTGAGCGCCGTCCTTTTTCGCAAGGTAGGCGGATACGACCTGAGATATCTCTTCAGGTCTTTGATCAAGATCGTCCTGGCCGCGTTCATTATGGGGGTAGCCGCCTTCTATCTCTACCGGTTCCTCGGTTTTCTCCTCGACCAGCAAAGATTGGTGAATGAAATAGTCTCCCTGACTTTGGTCATGGGATTAGCCGTCCTGATTTATTTTATTCTGATCCGCCGGCTGGGGATTTTAGAATTGAATGAGGTAACGGAGGGCTTAAAAAGGCGGTTTTCAAAAAGCCAAATTTAACTTGACCAATTTTCTGAAATTCATTAAAAAGAATAGCAGGTGCCTGGGTGGCGGAACTGGTAGACGCAAGGGACT
>CAWGEQ010000048.1:0-126964 GCA_963821645.1 uncultured delta proteobacterium
AATGAAACCAATCAGGGGCACCAAGAACGGAAGTAAGGTGTGGGGCTGGTTCGCCGGCCCACAACCTTGTTCTCGAACAGAAAGGGCCAAATCCCGATTCATCGATAACGGTAAGGCTTTCATGCAACAAAAACACATCCGTACTCGACATGCTGATCGGATTGATTTGACCCCTCTTTACTCCTATCGATTTTTTGGCGCGAGAAGCCAACTGATGGGGAAACCGATTTCGGTCTTTATCTTGGAGAGAAATACTTTGCAAAAGGCGAGATGGATGTAAACTGTGAGGTCAACGAACAGAACACCAAATGTAATCATTCTTTTTTACCCGAGAGAAAGGAGATACCAATGAGTACAATGAAACTGTTTTGTCTGTGTACTGTGATTCTGCTATTTGCTGTCTCTGGCAGCCAAGTGGCTGCGATGGACCCACTCAGCAAGACCAATCGGCTTCCACCCTCCCTTGAGAAGACGGTTCAGGTTTTCCAGAGCAAGGTCATAAAGAAGGGGTACGAGGTGGCACGGGGGTACTGGACCCTGTGGTCGGCCGATGACTGCCGACTTCCGCTCCAGACGGTCGGGTTCTGCTACGGCAACAATCCAACCGCCCCGTATGTCCTGGCCATCGTCCCGCCGTGGAAGGACGAATACGTCGACCAGAGTATGCAGCATGCGCTCATTCAAGGGCACAAGGGGATGATCCCAAACTACCGATTGGGCGAAGGGAAGCGCTGGTGGTCTTTGCCGAGCTTCCTCCGCCGGCCCGGTACTTCGGGTTCGGGACGAATGTCTTCACCCGGCAGACCGCGCTCAACACAAATGACCCGGTCTATGTAAAGCTAGACCGCAATGCCAGGATCTGCAGGAGATTATCTTCGGGTTCTCGCCGAATCCCGACCGCATGATGATGATCGCGACCATCGGCGACACCATCAACAACGTCGTCATCGAAAACCAAAGAAGACCAAAAGAGCTGGGATCAACAGAGTTTTTTTGTGACCTCGCCGGATGCGAAGATGGCCCAAGAGATGAAGGACGCGTCTATAAAGTGGGTGTCGATCCGGCCACGTGTTCACGGAAAAGGTGGGGTTCGTAACCCCGGAGACCCGAGCAAACCGGATTTGGTCCGTTCGGGATATGGGTCTTGAGGCGGACGATTTCGTCACTTACATTCGTTACTCGATGCCGAACGACCCCACCCTGGGTGAACAGTGGCGCGAGCAGCTTCCACTGACCATACTCCGGGTCCGGGACCTGAAGGGCGGCAAGGCTAAGAGACGCTTTCAAAATCTCAGCCATACGAGGCAAAGGACGGGGAGCTACGACGAGACCTGCCTTAAAGGATGATCTTTCGAGTCTTGTGGAGGCAGTCAAAAAATACTGGGGCCAGGACGGCAGCACGCCGAAACGAACGGACGCCGAGAATCTACCGTTCAAGAGCTTGACCCTCTGGGTTGACCTCATCGGCCAGCACTGTTTAGGGTACGACGGTCCTCCACCCACATACCCAGTCGAGTTCCCCTCTAATATATAAAATTACCCCCTCCTGCCTCGCGGCCCGATGGACTGCCTCGGCGACAACCAGGATGACGAGCCCCAGATCAGTGGCGGCACATACCATCTGGATGACGGCGAGGTCATCGCGGTGGTCGGGACGCTTGGGACCGAAACCGGGAACGCCACCTACACAAGCCTTTCGGTCAATTGGTTCCCGGAGCTCGTCGGTGTCCTGAACAGTGACGACCCGGACCTCCAAGGGAGTGCGATGAAGTTTAGACACAATTTCAAATCCAGAGCTATACAAAAAGTTCTACGTGTACTATTTCGCGCGGGACTGCAGCGGCCTGTATCCGTATTGCCAAGAAGTCCCCAGAACACTGGTTCCCCGGGGGGATACGATCAAAATCCTCCAGCGGAACTACATCAACCCTGGTACAATGCGGGGGCCAGACCCGTACAAGGTTCTCAACCCGTTCTCCATTCAGTTTGATGGAAAAAAAGGGATGCGTCCGACGAATTGAGGGGCTCCCTCCAGAGGAGTCGATTCCGAAAGCATCTGAACATTTGACCTGGTCAGAGCTGATGGGCCGGTCACTTAAGGGTGTTTGATATTTAATGAATCCTCTATGGGAAATAAAGGGGAAAGAAGATGAGATTTCAATTTTTAGCGATCACCCGTATAACCTGGATAGCCATGAGTTATTGGCCGATATGTTTGGCAGAAGTTGGTGAAAAAAGGGATTGCAGCATGCCAAATTTTATTGATGCACCTAAGTATTGAGGAGGAAACAGTGAAGACAATAAGACCGACCTGGCTCCCCACTGCCGCGCTCGTTGCCATGCTGCTCTGTACCAGCAGCGCGGGATACTCGACCGTAGTAGCGTCCCCCGATGTCCCTTCGGGCCAGTTGGCTGGGCCCATCGGAACCTCGCAAGATATCGCTCGCTTCACAGCGGCCCTCGAGAAGAAGGGGTTTGCGGTTCAGAACGGGCAACTGGCTCGCATGGACTTTGTTTCCCTTTGTTGCAGCGGCCAAATCCCTACCTGCGAGTGCAATAACGCCGGCGCGCCGTACAAGATGGTCCAGGTGCCGGATGCGCCCGGAAAGGCTCCGACCGGGTCTCCCTTGCTCTTCCGGCTGGCCGCCAACGAGGCCATCATCATCGTTGGCCGCACCCCACCACCGGCAAGCTACTTCAGCGTTCAATCGTTCCTGGCCTGGCGATGGGACGAAAGGCAAAAGACCTGGGTGGAGTCCGGCGCCGCTTGGCGACACCGTCAACAACCTGACGATTCGCACGAGCGGGCCAGCGTCGGACCCATTCGACAAGGATGCAATCGTCATCCTGACCGCCGATCGGGGTGTTGACCAGCGGGTGCAGGCGGCCGCTCGACAGGCAGGCTATCCGGCGAGCATCCTCAACACGCTGGTCGTACCGAGCAGCCTGACCCGCTTAGGCAACGATGAGAACACCGATATCTTCAACTTCACGCAGAGGATGTTCCGGCCCAAACCTGGATATGAACACGCTTTCAATAAGTACCTGGACGCGCCACAGGTGGCGTTGCGTGTGACGCTCGCCGGCGCCGCGCCCGATCCATTCCCGGCCCCACCGCTCAGGGTACGGGGCACAGGGCGGACCGAGATGGACCTGATGCCTGCTGTCGGAGCGCTGCGCCAGGCCATTCTGGCACGTCACAGTAGCGTGCCGCGCGAGGAGCAGACCACGCAGGTCTGGCTTACGGACGGCTACGACGGGCTGCAGCGGGGGATCGACGAGTGGGGGCCGTCGCGCGACACGTGTACTTGCGGACCGTCCCGGAGTTTCGGCTCGGCCCGAATGACTTCGTGATCGTTTACGGGGCCAACCACGAGGCAACAGGAAAAGCAACCTACTCGAACGCCAGCGTATACGCGGGCCATGACATCTACGGCGAAGACCTGCTGCTTGGCATGGTCAGCGAGCAGAGCGGCAACTTTCGAGGCAGCGCTCGGGATTACCTGGCGGACGCGCCAGATACGTTGTATGCGTGGAAGTTTGCCCGTGACTGTCGCGAGGAATCGCACTGCACGCCGATTACGACTACTTGCGCCAGGTTAGACCTGAATAATCCCCCAGAAATGTGGATGGGGTTCCGAGCGTACCTTGAGCCATCAACTGCGGTCGGGCCGGCGTTCACCGAGATCGTCTACGATCGGGCCATCGTGTTCCGCGGCCAATAACGGGTGATGTCAGCGGTGCAAGGCATGGGGCCTGCGCTGTGCCTTGCTTCCGGACTTCAGCAGGTTTGACTCATCTTCTACAGTTCCCGGCCACATTCACTTATCAAAAAGCAACAATTGCATTTTTCATCAGTATACCTAATCTTATATTAATCAGTTTGGAGGAGGAATCAACATGTACACAATTCTGAAACGTCTCTCGGATTCCCAGCTTCCTTCCGATGAAGAACCCCTATGTCCTGAACGAGGACTCCTGTGGAATGAAAAACGCGGGGTCATTTAAGTCGATCTTTGGAAAAGGGCAGTCGGGCATTGATCTGGAAAGCGATCTCCTCCGGCAGCTTCAGTTTTCTGATCATCCGAACCCCCGGCCTCCATTGATATTGGTTCAGATCGATCGTTCCATCCGGCTTGAAGGAAAGGCCTTCGTTTTCCAGCAAAGCCCGTTGCAGTTCCCCACTGCCGACCTTGTAGGTTGAAAGTCCGCCGTAATGATTGATGACCCGCTGCCAGGGCACACTTCGGCCATAAAAGTAGAGGATGCGTCCCACTTGTCGGGCAGCCCGCGGTGTATCCGCCAAGGCGGCTACCTGTCCGTAAGTCAGGACGTACCCGGAGGGGATGGCCCGTACAATCTCCAGCACGCGCTGCTGAAAATTTATTTTTGGTTGCCCCTGAGGCTTTAATCCCGGAGATCGCCTGAGCCGGCCATTTTCTTGATTGAAAAGAGGAGTCATTTTTTTCATAGTATCCAATTATACAAAAGACCCGGGCCGGAGCGGATGCCTTTAAGGATTCATCCGAACCTTATTGACGATAATGCAAGTGACCTCTGTTAATTCGCACGGATACGGGCAGGGCTCCATGTGGATCAGAATATCACTGGCAGGAATCTTGCTCTTAATCTCGAGTTCGATCTTGTCGGTCTGTTCGTGGGCTTGAGCAACAGTAAACTTTCTACAGAGAAACAGGTGGAAATCCAGATATTTCATGTTTCCGGAAAAGCGGGTTCTCAGTTTATGGAACCCGGCATAGGGATAGGGCAATTTACTTAAAATTTCAATGAGGTTTTTTTCTATAGGCTCGGGAATATGGGTATCCATAAGACCCAGGATCCCGCCGCGCAATATTTTTACAGCAGAATAGATAATGATAAAACCAATGATTACGGCAAACAGCAGATCAAAAAAAACCTTCCCGGAATAATAGGTGAGAATTATGGCCAAGATGGCGGCGGAGTTTGAATAGAGATCACTGGTATAGTGGAGGGCATCGGCCTTCAGGGTGTTCGAGTCTGTTTTCCGCCCTACCTTTCTTAGTGTCGTAGAGATCATAAAACTGAAAATAAGAGAAAGAACCATAACCCCCAGGTCAAGGCCGGAATAGGTAATCCCCTCTCGGCTGAAATATTTTTGAACGGCCTTGAAAATAATAAACCCGCCGGTGCAGACGATGACCACAGACTGGGCCGTTGCCGCCAGATTTTCAACCTTGCCATGTCCGTAGTGGTGCGTGCGGTCGGGGGGTTGGGTTGCCTTTTTTATGGCCAGGAAATTCATGGCCGACATGAAGACGTCCAACAGACTGTCAAGACCGGAAGAAGTCACGGCCATAGAGCCCGAAAAAAGCCCTACCGAAAATTTGCTGCCGGCGAGAATTAAGGCCGAAATAATGGCAAATAAAGACGCTTTTTGTTTAACATCCATTAAATTATTTTATGACTCGATAACCCCTTTCTTTCGGATTCAGTAAATTGACGGTCAAGGTCAGTCCTTCCACTTTTTGAATCCCTACTTTATTTCCCGTCTTTAACGGAACCTCGCTGACGGCTCTCCATAGTTCTCCGTCGACAAAGACATATCCTTCCCCTTGCCGCCATTCTTTGACTTCTCCAATTTCTCCCACTAAGCGTTCAGGCCCGCAGAAGGCCTTTTTCTTCCGGTTGACTCCGGACCAGAGGAGGGGAAAGACCACATGCTCCATGAACTCATAGGAGATGAAAACGATTATAAGGATTATTATCAGGGTTTCCAAGAGATTATTGACTCATAGCCTAATCAAATAAATCGCGAAGGAATGATTTATGCTTTTTCTTTCCATTCTTATTGGGTTAAATTTATCGATTTGAAATTTCCGGAAGCAAGCTACCGGGCGATAAAGTTATCGTCTCCCATGGCCCCTTGCGCCGCTCCCCACTCCAAATCCAAAAGGGCCGACTCCTCCTGATGACCCTCTACCCGACCACCCAGAGCCCTTCCATAAGGGAGTCCCATCTTTCCCCCTGAAAAGTAAAGATTGCCCGGAAGAAATTATTTGGACTTCCTGAGCGATAACGTACAGATTTCCATCTCGCCCAAAAGATTTCGAACCTCGGACGGTCACTTCTGTTCCTTCGTGAATTTTGCCCTGAAATTCATTCCAGTACCAGGGGGGTGAAGTCAGGATGGTATAGGTTCCCCGATCAGTGGAAAGCTGAAAGCGAACCGGTCCCCTTTCGGGTCGAGAAAAATTGAAGGCCTTCCCCTGGATTTCCCCGACCGTATTCGGATCAAACCCGCCGGGATAATGGATGCCGCTTTCCTCCAAGACGATATCCCTTTCTTCGGCCTGAACAGTGTGGGTCAAGGAAACGGCCAAAGATAAAATTAGGCAAAGCAGGAAGGAAAAAATCATAGGGTTCGATCCGGAATGATGCTCATGGCGATGTTCATGATGATCTTTTTTAAACCATTTAGGCCAATGAAACCTTTCCTCTAAGGAATGGAAAGAGAGGATCAGCCCGATGATCAATCCGGGTAATATGAAAAGGCATAGAACGGTTATCCAAAATTTTTTACCAAAAGACAAAGGCCATGAAAGTTTTGGCCATTTACCGACAATAAAAAGAGGAAGGAAAGACGGTGATGGTTTTGAAGATGGTGATTCCATGGACGGAAGATTCTGGGATGGTTGATCTTTCTGATAAGGGACGATGATCGAAGGGTTATCAAAGTGATCAAGCTTATCCGGTTCGTTTGATTCCTCCGGCTTTGTCGAAATTTCCGTGATAAATTGGGTTTGCTGATGTTCCTGACAAGACCGTAAAAAGGAATGCCGACACCAGGCCGTGGTGTCGTTCCACTGCGGCAACTGAGATAAGTTTTTAAGAAATTCCTGTTTGTCTTGTTTTAATTCTCCGCCAACCTCGGGTCCGAGAAAAAGTATATTTGATTCGATAAAGCACCGGCCACCAATGATTCTGTTCATTCCCTCAGGCGTTTGCCATGAAATAGTGCGGTCGTCATTGACCGAAATCCGGTATCGATCAATGCGAAAAAGGCCCGGTCGTAAATTCTTAAGGGCTTTCGGTCCCTTTTGGGGGGTATCCGCAAGATAAGACATCCGTTTCAAAAAGTTATCCGTCAGCCTTCGACCGGTAGTACTATCTAATAGTTCTGGGGCCTGACAATAGTAAAGGGTTCGGTCCCAAGGGGGCAATTTTTTTAACGCATCAAGGAACTCTCCTATTAATGAACCGTCTTTCTCCTCCCTCCAGTGTCCTATGATGAGGATGTTGCCATAGATAAAGCATTCTCCTCCTCGCTGCATTCCAAAATCATAATGGGTTTCCCACCATAGCAGACCATTCTCATATTCGATAATCCGATATTGCCTAAAACGATATACGCTTTTTTGTTTCATAAAGCAGTCAACACCGTCAGGACCTGGTTTCGGCCAATATCATTTTATAAAGGGATGGTTACATTATCGTCATCAAAAATGCCTTGTTCCGCCGTTTTGTGGCAGGACCGGCAATTCGATAAGGACCCAATGGTTTTCCGGCTGAGCACTTCTTTGGATATCTCGCGATGCTTGTCCCGGATATAGGGGACTTCTGTAATTCGAAGGGGAGTTGTGCCCTTCAGGCCTTTCATGATCTTGGCTGATCTTTTCCCTGAAGCGCGATCGGCTCCATTTTCTTTGAGGTATTGGCTTATTTCCTTCTGTTCCGCAGAACCGCAGGGAACTTCTTCCCCAAAATGGTCCTTCATTCGGTTCATGATTTTTGCCCAGGAACCGGAGGGAAGCAAACAGGGCGGGTAGGCGAAATGGCATCCTCCGCAGGTGTTTTTATAGGTCTGATTGGGAACGGGCCTAAAATGTCTTTTTCCCTGGAAATCATGGTTTCCCCTCTGTCCATGATCTCCACCATAGTGCCGCTCTTTCTCTGCATGGACGAATACGGATAACCCAAAAAGAAGGAAGAGGCCGGAAAAAACTCCGATGATTTTAAGTCTTTTTTTCAAAAGAAAAAACTCCTTTTATTTTTGAGATGATGTTCCCGATCCGGTCCCATCTTTGGGACCTATGCCCGAATTGCCCGTGCCATTACCCGGTCCAGAGGTAATCCTTCGTTTATTCTTGGAAACAGTTTGTGAAGTGTTTTGATTCTGGCAGGACCCGTCGCGGAGGCGCTGCCGATTTTGAACCTGGTTTTGATTTTGAAAACGCCAGCCTTTTCCCTGACCGCCGGGGCCCCCCCTGGCCTGGACCGCCAGGGGAAGGGCATGGCCGGCCAGGAAGGACCCGGCCAACAAGATGGTAATCAGTCTTTTGTTCATTTTCTTTGCTCCCCTGTTTTTTCTTATCTTGAAAAGCAAAGAAAGTGCCAATAACCGGTGATTGGATAACTTGTTATAGTTTCATTGTTTAATTGGATGGAGGGCGGGTAATTGTCCTGGTCCGTCCATGAAAGGATGCAAAGGTTGCATGGGGCAATGCAAATATTGCGCTTGTTATAATCCGTAGGCCTTTATCCGATATTGAAGGGTCCTCAGGGAGATCCCTAAAAGGTGAGCCGCTTTCTTCCGGTTTCCGGCTACGTCATTAAGCACCTGCTGGATGAGTTTTCGTTCTTCGGTTTGCAGCAATCCCCCAGTGACCGGAGTGGTTTCCTGGAGAAGGTCCGGGTCGACATTCAGATGGTGGGCCTCGATTCTTTGACTGGAAAGGATTACCGCCCTCTCAATCACATTCTGCAACTCCCGAATATTTCCCGGCCAGGGATAGTTGAGCAGCAATGATTTAGCCTCGGGACTAAATTCAGTAATTTTTTTCCCTAAAGTTGAGCTGAACTTCCGGACAAAATATTCGGCCAGGGGAATAATGGCCTCCTGGCGATCGATCAGAGGAGGCAGGCTGAGGGGAAAGACATTAATCCGATAGAAGAGATCTTCGCGAAAGCGACGTTGGGCCACTTCCTCTTTCAGGTCTTTGTTGGTGGCTGAAATAATGCGAAGATTGACGGAGATGGAGATGTTTCCCCCCACGCGTTCAATCTCCCTTTCCTGAAGGACTCGGAGCAATTTTACCTGAACCGATGGAGTGATCTCTCCCACTTCATCCAGAAAAATCGTTCCTCCATCTGCCAGTTCAAATCTTCCTTTTCTGGTACTGATAGCTCCGGTAAAGGCCCCCCGTTCGTGTCCGAACAGCTCGCTTTCCAGGAGGGTGTCGGTCAGGGCCGCACATTGGACGGCGATAAATGGTTTTTCCTTACGTAAGCTAAGTTGGTGAATCACCCTGGCCACTAATTCTTTGCCCGTTCCGCTGGGCCCGCTGATCAGGACGCTGGCCGGGGTGGGGGCCACCTCCTGAACCAATCGCCGGACCTCTTCCATTTTTTGTCCAAAGAAGATCATTTCCAGGGGGGGGAATTGTCTGCCTATTTCCTCCGAGAGAAGAGAGATGGTTTGCTCTGCTTCGGCTTCTTTTAAAACACGTCGGATGACATGGCGCAGCTCTTCGGGATCCCGAAAGGGTTTGGTTAAATAATCGGAGGCCCCGGCCTTCATGGCCTCTACGGCATTGCTGATGGAACCAAAGGCGGTAATGACAATCCAACGGATCTGGGGTCTTTCTTTCCTGCCTTCACGCAATAGATCCAACCCGGAAAGTTTAGGAATCCGCAAGTCGCTGATAACCAGGTCAAAATCTCCCGACAAGACCTTGGTTAATCCTTCTTTCCCATCCCCGGCAGCAGTTACCCGATATCCTTCTTCCTTGAGAAATTGCGTCAGGAAAGAACGCATCAACTCGTCGTCTTCGACGATCAAGATCGATTGGGCCATTTCATTTAAGTCCTTTCTGCCTTAGGCAGTTTGATGATCAGGACCGCTCCCTTCCCGCTCTCGCGATTAAACAGATCGATTTCTCCTCCCATCCCTTCGACCACCTTTTTGGAATAAGCCAAGCCCAGTCCTGTGCCGGTTGTTTTTGTGGTATAGAAAGGAGTGAAAAGTTTTGAGAGTTCCTCTTCCGCGGCCCCTGTTCCCGAGTCTTCTAACCGGATTTCTGTCCATTTTCCCTTGGATTCGACTTGGATTCGAAGACTCGGGTTTTCTCCCATAGCCTGCAAGGCGTTTTGGATGCCATTCAGCAAAACCCGATACAGCTTGTCTTTATCCGCAAAAATTTTATTGCCAGGTTCAATCAGGGTTTCAATCTTGGTCTTCCTCAAAAGAATTTCAGAAGCGATTACCTCCTGGATCACCTGATCGACAGCCAAAGGCTCCAGGTGATAGACCTCTTCACGGGAATACAAAAGGAGATCGTTGACCAAGGACTCAATCCTTCCGGTCCCTTTTAAAACCAAGGCCAGCCTTGCTTTATTGGGATCTGACCCTTCCATCTTTTCGATGATCCATTGAGTATACCCTTTAATGCTTCCCAGGGCGTTGCGGATCTCATGGGACAATACAGCGGTCATTTGACCAATAAGGGCCAATTGCTCCCTTTGCTGATGTTCTTTCTGAAGACTAAGATGGCGGGTGAACATGCGCTCAAAGAGTATGCCGATGGTCCAGAGGATCAATAAGACCAGCCCAACGGTCCACCACATCCTCTGAGCCCGAAAGATAATTTGATCGGCGGGAAAGGTGTGGAGTACCAGTCGGAGCAGTTCGGCCCGGCCATCGGGTAGATGCAGGAGGTAATTGAATTCAAAGGCCGGCAAGCCGGTGCGCAAGGTGATACGACGTCCATAGGCTTGGCCGGTTTGCAGCCAATGGCCCAGTCCTGGTTCCCTAAGTTGTGTGCCCATTAGACCGGAGTTGGTATGAAAAAGGATTAGACCGTTTTTATCGGCCACCAAGGCATAGGCGATAACCCGATCTGAAAAAACGCGGCGCACATGGTTCGCGGCCAGGGTATCTCCGGATCGAAGCTCCGCCTCGACCGTTGAGGCCAGGGCCAGGGCAGTGCTCTCTAAGGCCTGATCAGCCATATTCTGGGCAGCCCGGGTATTTTGGAAGGTCGTAACCAGGATGGCGGAAGAAGAGAGCACCAGGAATAAAAAAAGTGCCGCCTTCAGGGTCGTAGAACGAAAAGGATGCTCCATCGGAACCCGCTATGGAAAAACTGAAATCGTCCCAGGAGAGTCTTCTATGACTTCGCCAATCAGAGAAGAATCCTTTAACCCCCTCTGGTTTAATTTTTCCAGCAGTGATTGAGCTCGATCCTGGGCCACGGATATCAATAATCCCCCGGAAGTCTGGGCATCGGAAAGGATGTCCATCAGATAGGAAGGGATATTAGGATCCGCATGCAGGGAGTGACTGCAATAATTCCGGTTGGCGTGGGTCCCTCCGGGGACCAGGCCCATCTGGGCGTACTCCAGGGCCTGAGAAATGAGGGGCACCTGGGAGGCAAAGATCGCCATGCCGCAATGACTGGCCGTGGCCATCTCCAGGGCGTGACCCAGCAAACCGAAACCGGTGATATCGGTACAGGCATGGGCCCCCACTTCCTGCATCACCTCGGCCCCGATTCGATTGGATTCAACCATGACCGAGATCATGATTTCCTCCGCCTCTTTGGAGGCGAATTTTCCTTTCAGGGCCGTGGCAATGATGCCGGTTCCGATGGGCTTGGTCAGGACCAGACGGTCCCCCGGTCGGGCCCCGGCGTTGGTCATGACCTTGTCCGGATGGATGATCCCGGTGACGGAGAGGCCGTATTTCAATTCCACATCATCCACGCTATGGCCGCCGACCAGCAGGGCACCGGCCTCGTGAATCTTTTCCAGCCCGCCTTTTAAGATCTCTTTTAAGATCGATTTATCCAGGGTCTTCTTGGGAAAGCAGACGATATTCATGGCCGTTAAGGGCCTGCCGCCCATAGCGTAGACATCGCTTAAGGCATTGACGGCGGCGATCTGTCCGAACCGGTAGGGGTCATTGACGATGGGGGTAAAAAAATCGAGGGTCTGAATCAAAGCCAGGTCATCGCGTAATCGATAGACCCCGGCATCGTCGGAGGTCTCCCGGCCCACCAATAAATTGGGATCGGTTTCCAAGGGCAGGTCGGCTAAAATTTCCCGCAGGTCTCCCGGACCCAGCTTGGATGCTCAACCGGCGGCCCGGGCACCGTTAACCAAATTGACAGGATGGTCATTGATCATTTTGTTCTCCTTCTAAAATTACGAGGATTCAAGGAGTCCGGGGGGCATTTTTTCTCCGAACTCCGAACTCTCAGCTCCGAACTCTATTTTTGTACTAAACCTCTTTCAAAATGAATTCCTTAAATTCCTGGGCCAGGGGAGAGAGGGTCCTTTGTTTAAGGGTGATGAGATAAAAATTGCGGATGAGAGGAAGTTTTTTGATCTTTATTTCCTGGAGTCGCCCCTGTTCCAAATCTTCCAGGACCGCCCGCCGGGAAATAATAGAAATCCCCAAACCGGCCTTGACGGCCTGCCGGACGGCTTCATTACTGCCCATCTCAGCCACTACCTGGAGGTCTTTGACGTCCAGGTCGATTTTTTTAAAGGCCTGTTCCAGGGCCTTTCGGGTTCCCGATCCCTTCTCTCGAAGAATAAAAGGAAAGGCCAAAAGCCCCGGGCCATCCAGGGCTCTTTGTTTTTCCTTGACCCCATTAGGGGGAGAGATGCAGACCAGTTCGTCGGTGGTCAACAGTTGACAGGAAATCTGCCGGTGGTCCGACTGGGCCCCGACCAGTCCCAATTCAATGGCGCCCTCCAAAATATTATTCTGAATGTTCTGGGTGTCCCCGATCAACAACCGGATCCGAACCTTGGGGAAACGATCTCTAAATCGCCCCAGAAGTCCGGGCAAAAGGTACTGTCCGGGTATGTTGCTTCCCCCGATCAAAAGGTCTCCCACCCCTTTGTCCCGAAATTGATTCATGACCCTCAAAGAATCCCGGCGAAGGGTCATCAGTTGATTGGCATACTGATAAAGGAGCCGGCCGGCCTGGGTCGGCAGAACTTCTTTGCCCTGACGATCAAAGAGGACCAGGCCGAGGTCTTCTTCCAAAAGACGGATGTGTTCGCTGATCGTAGGCTGGGAGAGGTAGAGGGCCTGTCCGGCCTTGGAAAAGCTTCTGAGCTGATAGGCTTTTACAAAAACTTCCAGCCGCCTGAAATCCATCGTTCTGTCAAATCCCTTAAAATTTGTATCAGTTTAGTTTTTGAAAAATTGTTTTCACCGCAGAGCCGCAAATAACGCAAGGGAGAAATAATTTTTCCTTTCTGTTGAGAGGATAGAAAGGAAAAAGCTTTGCGATAAACAAAAACTCTCTATTCAAACACCTAAATTGTTATTAAAATTAATGTATCTGTATAGCATTTTGGAATTATTAAAAACCTTTTTAGACAGGATTTGCCGGATTACTCGGATCATTTTGTCTTTCCGGAAGAAAGATAAAATGAAATCGTCCTACGGAAGAAAGCCTTGGTCTCCGCCGAAAGCGGGTTGAGGTTGCTCGGGGTCTTCCGGAACCTGAGCAAAAAACATGTAAATCCTGTACTTGTTTGAAAATCAACGAAAAGGTTAATAATTTTTACTATAATCTGGATTCTATTTCAAGGGTATAGTAAAATTCACTTTTATTTTCCCAGATGCTTTTCGGGGAGGGATTTTGAATCGAGCACTTTTTTTGGACCGGGACGGGGTCATTAACGAAGACCAGGAGGATTACGTCAAATCCTGGGAGGAATTTCGATATATCAAAGGAGTCCGCAAGGCCTTAAAGGAAATTCATCAAGCCGGGGTGCCGGTGGTGGTGATTACCAACCAATCGATCATCGGACGGGGAATGGTTACAGAGGCCGAGTTGTCGGTCATTCATGATCGAATGCTCAAGGGAGTCAAAAAAGCCGGGGGCGAGATTTTAAAAGTTTATTACTGTCCCCATCATCCCGATGACCATTGCTCGTGTCGGAAGCCTCGAATCGGGATGTTGAAAAAGGCCGCCCGGGATTTGAATCTGGATTTAAAGAAATGTCTTTTTGTCGGCGACGCCCTTAAAGACATCCAGGCCGGAAACCGGGCCGGGTGCCGCACCGTCCTGGTTCAAACCGGTCAAGGGGAGGAATCACTAAAAAAAATCCTGGCCGGGAAAACCAGAATCAGGCCTGATTGGGTTTGTGAGTCCTTGGCAGCAGCAACGCCTTTGATTCTGGATTATTTCCGGAAGGCGAAACGGTGCGACGGTACTAATGGTGAAGATTAAACTTCCAGTTCTGCCGGTGGTTATGACTAAATTGGGGGGGCCGAAGACCTGTACAAGCTAAGCGGCGTAGCGGCTTTTTACCTCGTCCGTCTTGAGCGATTTGTTAGGCGCTGCTTTCCCATTTGTCCACAGTTCATATTCGCTCAGGTCAATATCATCACTCCACGAAATACCATACCCTCCTGGATCAACTTGAACAGCCTTGAAAAAAGCAGGATTCGCAAGCAAGTGAAAATGCGGTCTGGAAAGAAGAATACTACAATCATAGATTTTTTTAATTCCACTCTCGAATGTTACGAGTAATCGCGAATCCCCTATGGGTTGTACAGTATTAATTTTTGGTATCTTATCCATGTTCAATTTACTCCAATCCGGGCAGTTGCTTATATTCCTGATGATTCCACATTTCGAATAGTTCTTTTTGGTAAAGAACATGCCCATTCTTGAACAAGCCGTTGTGCTGATCTGTTGCGGAGTTCTCAATAAGGCGATGGTACCCGCTGCCAACAGTATCGCCTGCATTCCCAATAAGGGTAATTGATAACGCAAATAATGCGATATCAGAACATACGGCATAAGGTAAAAAAACAAGAAAAGGCTTGTCCACCAAATATAAGGAGGTAATCCTGAGCGTCGCCGCAATAAAATTGCTGTCAAAAGTGCTACCCAGGGCATTCCACCGAGTAAACATCCTCTGAGTAAATGACCCCATGAAAAGCGGTACCGGTAATAGCCTACCGACAAGACCGCCAGTCGTCTATGGCTAACTGCGGATTAGCCAAACCAAGCGATGGCAATACCTTGACGAGCTCCCTGTCCCTGTCAGGATCATCCAAGTCGAGCCAGATTTTCTTCCTATTGCGATCCGCAACAAATCCTGCGCTGAGTAAACGTTCCAGATCAGCAACGCATATTTTTGAATCAACACGAGCAATGTTAACCGGCGTAACAGTAAAGAGAAAGGCATTTAAAAAACGCTTGCAACTCTCCGGCAAAAATCGGCCGGATCGGCCAAAATACTGCGTATCGCCATGTCGCTACGCGTACGAATAAAACCAGCTTCGCCCAATGCGGCGTATGCTTGATGCTCCTTCGATGTAAAAGTTATTGGATGCCTGGCGAATATAGAATAATCAAGCACTCCACTTCTGCTGGCAACCTGCGCTTGAAATATCTCATATCCAGAGTTTGATTTTATCGGGGCAAATATCTCCAATTGAATCCAGTTACGCACTGACCATCCTAACGATAAGCAAAAAGGAGACGCTTACGGCTATCCAAAATGGATTTCTTGCAAAGGAAGTCTTTTGCTTGTTTAAACAGCCTTTACTGGATTCACCATTATACTCGCAAGTCTTCTTATTGAAAACCAGCATGACAATGAACAACGCTCCCCATAAAATGGGATTACAAAGAGCGGCCGCAGAAAACGATGCCACCAAAACAATTTGGCCACTGAATGAGGCGCGTTGATGCCAGGCCCAGAAGGCAAGGCTTATGACAAGAAAAATAAGCCATTCATCGTGATATTCGGGTAAAAGTTCTTGGCTATAAAGATAATATAAAATACCCATCCAAAGATAGAATACCGGGGCAAAACCATGATTGTTCTTTTGCAAAACGGACCAGATCAAACCAGTTCCAAATCCAAGTGAAAAAATCTTGATAAAATGCAAAATCCAATATATTTCTGTTATTTTAAGACTTGTAATATAAAATACGCTACCTATGATTGCCGGCAGAAGGGGTGAAACCCATGCCGTTGCCCCTGAACCAATCGAAAAAGGATCACTGAACCCGCGTCCTTGGGCCAATGCCGCCCCAACCGCTCCATATTCATAACCATAGTAAAGATTAATACTGTGAGGAATGATCTCTATCATAAAAGTCGATATGATCAGCAATACCAAGCTCGTGAAAAGGCCGACCCAATACCAGGGAATCTTTTCAACGTGTTCGAGGATATTCACAATCCGGTCATTTAACTTTGCCTTGGCAAGCTCGATAGTCTTTCAGTTACACTCATAATAATCCCTTATATTATCAAGATAATAAAATACGCATCAGAATTAATTATTTATTTAATGCGACTTGGAAATAAAAGAGGGCCGTTTTTATCAAACGGCCCTTTTTAATTCTTATGGAAAGATTATCTATCATGGTGTTGTTTCGACTGGCCCACCATTGGCGTCGAGCTTATAACTATATCCAGTGTAACCGCCGTGAGATCCGGTAACAGACCCATCGGCAGCAATTGTACGGTCAACGTCTTTAGCTGACCCGAGCTAGATCCTTTGAGGGGTTATACCCGGCGGCTGTAAGATCAGCAATGGTTGCCGAACCGGCCGGGTTGTCTCCAAAATAGGCTTGACCTGCCGTATAGGCATTTTTGATGTCCGCCAGGGCGGTGGCATTATAAGCTCTTACACGATATTGCGAAAATTGTGGGATGGCGATGGCCGCCAGGATACCGATGATGGCGATAACGATCAAGAGTTCCACCAGGGTAAAACCTTTTTGATTTCTCTTCTTGTTCAATTTTTTAATCATGATCTTTCTCCTTTAAAGTAATTTGAAATAAAATTGTTTTTTGTTTCTATCTCCATCACCAATTTGTTTTCGGTTGTCCCACCCCCTTATTTATTGGCATTGTTAATTCAATTTTTAAAAATTCAGTGTTGTCCTGTCACAGTGCAAACCTAATGCCAAGGAAAAGATTGGAAAGGGTTTAAGAAAATAATTAGAGATATTGGATAGTTAAGAAGAGAGAAGAAAGAAGGGATCTTTTTGAAAAGATTTTATGACAAAAATTGTTAAAAAGAAGACTAAAAATTGTGAACCGGTTTCCCTGTCCGATTAAAGTATTCGGATACAAGCTTCACAGGGAAGGTGATAACAAGCTTGGAGTTCGGAGTTCGGAGAAAATCCTTTTTCATGATTCGTGGGGGTTATTATTCTGTTTGAGCAGTGCATCCCCGAGTTCCTTGGACCTCCGGGTGGCCGCTTCCACGGCATCCATCAGGATTCCGTGAAAACCGGCCTTTTCCAGGACGTGAAGGCCGTATATGGTGGTTCCCCCGGGAGAGGTGACCATCTCCTTAAGCTGGCCGAGAGATAAATCCATCCCACGGGCCATTTGACTGGAGCCCCAGACCGTCTGGATTGCTAATTTTAGGGCCACCGGGCGGGCCAGGCCCATTTTTACTCCGGCCTCGGTCAGTCCTTCCAGGAACGTAAAGACATAGGCCGGCCCACTGCCTGAGAGACCGGTAACGGCGTCGAGTTGGGTCTCGTCCACCCGCACCGTTTCTCCTATGGCCCTGAAAAAGGATTCCGCTAAGGCCAGGTCTTTTTCATCAGCCACCGAATTTTTACATAACGCGCTGATCCCCGACAAGACCAGGGCCGGCGTATTGGGCATGACCCGGATGATTTTCGGGGTCTTTGAAAAAAACCGTTCCAGAAAGGACATGGGGATCCCGGCCATGATGGAAATAAGGATTTTTTCAGGCGACCAGGTAGAGGACAGGGTGGATAAGGCCTTGGCGGCGTTTTGCGGTTTAACCGCCAGAATTATTATCCGGGAAGAGGCAATGACCTGGGTTGTATTTTTAAGCGTTTTAACTTTATAAGCTTTTTGTAAATAGGCCAGACGTTCTTCGATGAGATCGCAGACGTAACAATCTTCCGAAGTAATGGTTTTGCTGCTCAGGAGGCCCTTGATCAAGGCCTCGCCCATGTTACCGCCACCGATAAAACCCAAAGAAATTTTTTGTTTCATTCGTCTGATCTCCCTTGTATAAGGTATAAGGTTCAAGGTTCAAGGTCCGGGAAAACCCATTTTCATGTTTCGTGGCGCCCCGGCAAGACATGCGGGTATAATTCGAAAAATAGACGGTTTTCCCTTAACGAACCTTTTGTCATCCCTCATCGCTCCTGGCCGGCGTATCCGGTAAAAATTCTTTTTTATAGATTTCAAACAGGGTCATCAAGAATGAAAGAACGATGGGCCCCAAGATAAAACCCAGAAAACCGAAATAAATAAGCCCGCCCAAAATGCTCAGAAAAGTGAGTAAAGGATGCAAATGGGCCTCTCCTTTGAGGAGCATGGGGCGAAGGACATTATCGGCACCGGAAATAATCAGGGTCCCCCATAAGGGCCAGACCGATTGCCATCCAAAAGGAAGAGGTAAGAGCCAAATAAAGGGCTGCCGGGATCCAAATGAGAGCGGTACCTACCAAAGGGATCACCGAACTGAAAACCATACAGACCCCCCAAAAAGCGGCCATGGGGATATCAAAAATCCAGAACCCCAATCCCCCCAACAACCCTTGGGCCAAGGCGACGATGATCGACCCTTTTAAGGTAGCTTTAAGGGTTTTTTCTAATTGATGGACGATCCTTTCATGATGGGAGACCTCAAGCGGGCTGAGCAATTTGATCTCCTTTAAAAATTTTTCTCCATCTATGAGCAGGAAGAAGCAGATAAAAAGGACGATAACCAGGTCAAAGACGATCCCGACCACCCCTTTGGCCAGGGCGGCCATCTCGGTATAAATAAATTCGGAAAGGGTTTTGAGGAGGTTACCCAGCTTTTCTTCCAAGGGAATGGCATGGAAATCAATCCGGACCCGTTCGAAGATATGGCTGAATGTACTTATTTTTAAATCAAAGGCTTTTTTCAAAGAGCCGTCCTGAAGTCCTTTGGATATTTTTTCATACAAATCCAGAGGATTGACTGGTGATGACGCCGGATAATAGGGCGATGGGAATCAGAAAGACCAGAATGATGATGAGAATCGTTATTAAGGCCGATACGATTTTCCATCCCCACAATACCCTTCGAAGCAGCTTATAAAGAGGATAGAAAACAATGGCCATGACCATGGCGATAAACAGGTCTGAAAGGAAGGGACGGATCACCAGATAAAAAAGATAAAGGACTCCGATTAAGAAGGCCATGAAGATATAATTGGAGATCGGGTTTGAGGTATCTCCTTTTCTTCTAAAATAGGGCCGACTCATAAAATCAATTTTGTCCTTTAAATTCAACCGAAAGTAATTTTAACTATAGCTTATTGGGATAGTTAAATGCAACCAAGAATATGAAAACAGGGTATTTCTGGTGGTCCCCTAATGAGCATTGATCTCTTTTGTCGCCAAACTCAGGGTGGAAAAAAAGAGCTGGATGATCTATAGTTATAAACAAAAGGAGGTACGAGGATTCAAGGATAAACCGTATACCGGGATCTTAACTCTTAAGCCGAAAACTTTTTTGAATTTCAAAATCGTAAACCTATTTTCGAGCTAAATCTTGGCAAGCGTCAAAATGGTTTTCTCCGACCTTGAACCTTGACCTTCCTTGCATTGGCATGAGGATTAATTGTGACTCCATTATTTCATCCACGGCTGGTGAACGGCCCCCTGGGCGATCCGGCCCTTTATATCGATTTTAAGTTTGCCAAGAGGGCTATCCTCTTCGATTTGGGGGAGATCCGCTCGTTATCTCCGCGCCAGATCTTGAAGGTTTCACAGATTTTTATATCCCATACCCACATGGACCATTTTATCGGCTTTGATCATCTCCTGAGGATCTGTCTGGGCAGAGATAAAAGGATCCACCTGTTCGGCCCTCCGAATTTTATCGGGCAGTTGAAAAATAAGATTGCCGCCTATACCTGGAATTTAGTGGAAAACTACCCCTATTCCCTGGAGTTGATCGTCGTAGAGGTCCATCCGGATCGGGTGATTACCGCGCGGTTGAACTCGTCTACGGGGTTTAAGAATGAAACCCATAAGGAGGTCAAACCCTTTAACGAATTTCTTTATGAAGAGACGTCTCTGGGGGTTCGGGCCTGTTTTTTGGATCACAAAATCCCCTGCCTGGGTTTCTCCCTTGAAGAAAAATCGCACCTCAATATCATTAAAACCGAGCTGGAAAAGATGGGGCTTTCGAAAGGTCCCTGGCTGACGGGAATTGAAAGAGGCGGTCTGGAGAGGAGAAGGAGATGATTTTAAGATCCACCCCCATGGACATGAAAAAGGGAGCGGGAAAGAACGACCGTTTCTATTAGGCCCCTTAAAGGATCGGTTGATAAAAACATCCCCAGGTCAAAAGATCGCTTATGTCGTCGATACCATTTTAAACAAAACGACCCAAGAGGCCATAGAAAATTTGGTGCGTGAGGCCGATTATCTCTTTATAGAAACGGCCTTTTTAGAGGAGGACGGGAACCGGGCCCGGGAAAAATATCATCTTACCGCCCGGCAGGCAGGGATCATGGCCGCCCGGGCCGGGGTGAAGCGGCTTATCCCTTTTCATCTTTCTCCTAAATACAGTGCCGACCCTGAACGGGTCAGGGAGGAGGCCCTGTCCGCTTTTCGGGAAATTTCTGACAAGAAAAAACTATGGTGAGGCCGCTGTTTTTGATATAAGAAAACAAGGAGGAAAAAAACAATGGAAGAAGATCACCGCCCCTGGGGACTTTATCGAGTCCTGGCCGATGAACCGGACCATAAAGTCAAACGGATTGTCGTTTATCCCGGAAAACGCTTGAGTCTCCAAAGACATCAGTACCGGAAAGAACATTGGTATCTGCTCTCCGGTCAGGCCCTGGTGACCAGGGGGGAGGAACAGATCCCTTTAAAACCAGGGGACTCCATCGATATTTCCAAGGGAGAACTTCACCGGATTGAGAACGTCGGGTCAGGGGATGTGATCTTCATCGAGGTCCAGTCTGGAGAGTACTTTGGGGAAGAGGATATTGAACGTGTCGAAGATGATTTCGGACGCGATTAGTTAGTTCCATCTGAGAGTGGTAATTTTGACCAAATGGAGCAGGAGGGCACGAGACCTTGAATTCACCAAACCGGATATTGTTGCCCGGGGATTGGTCAAAGCGATTGGGTCCTGATCACCATGAGGGAAAGCAAAGGTAAGTTATTTGGCCTTGGTATTCTCCTGCTCCTGCAGCAACCGCCACTGGACCTTTCCGGACCCGGACTTGGGCAAGCCCATCAGCGAATTCAACAAGGCGTGGATATTTGTAGGCCGCCATCCTTTCTTTGCACCAAAGGATGATGTCCTGGGCGGTGGTTTTTCCCTTGGCGGTCTCTTTGAGCACCACGATGGCTTTGACCGTCTCGCCGCGATGGGCATCCTTAGCACTGATAACGCAAGCCTCCTGTATGTCGGGATGGCCGAACATCATGGATTCCACCTCCGCCGGCCAGACCTTGAAACCGGAGGCATTGATCATCCGCTTCAACCGGTCGACGATGAAAAAATATCCTTCTTCGTCGTAGTAGCCCAGATCGCCGGTACGGAAAAAAGTTTTGCCGCCTATCTCGACAAAACAATCCTGGGTGGCTTGGGGGTTTTTCCAGTACCCTTTGAATATCTGAGGGCCGAGAGAGACGATCTCGCCGGTTTGATTGGGGCCGAGAGGTTCCAGGGTGACGGGATTCACGATCAAGGCTTCGGTGTTGCAGATGGGTATTCCGAGACACTGGCGTTTTGGCCGGGACTCGTGGTTGCTGTGGGTCGGAGCCGCCGTCTCGGTGAGCCCGTAACCCTCGACATACGAAAGCCCGCTGAGGTCGAAGAGCCTCTTGGCTACCGCCTCGGGCATGGCCGCCCCGCCGCCTCCGATGGATCGCAGGCTCTTCAGGCTGTCGCTCTTGAGATTGGGGCTGGCAAAAAGGTCGATGACCATGGTGGGGATGTTGGTCCAGTTGGTTACCTGGTGCCGTTCCATCAATATCAGCGCCAGTTCGCGATCCCATCGGGTCATGACGACGATCTCAGCGCCGATATAGATCGGCATGTTCATCAGGATCTGCATACCGGTGACGTGAAAGAAAGGCACGACGCTGAGGAAGACTTCCTCGCATGAGGCGCTTTGCCAGATATTGATGGATGCGGTCGTGGCCATGAGACTGACGTGGGTGTGCATACAACCCTTTGGCCTTCCGGTCGTTCCGGAGGTATAGCAAATGGCCGCCAGATCATCGGGGTTTGCCAGATGGGGGGCGGGTTTGCAGTCGGCCGCCAGCGCTTCCTTCCATCTCCGGGCCCCATTAATGTCCGGTTCAGAGGCGGCGTTGCGGATAAAATCCGGGATAGGGAGATCGGTCGGCTCGGTTACATAATCGCCGTAATCCGCCACGATGACCTTTTCGAGACCGCCCGGGCCCATCAGCGGTTCGAGGCGAGGGAAAAGCTCGATCCCGCAGATCGCTACCGTGACCCCGGCATCTTCAATATAGTGCTTCATTTCCCCGGTGAGATTCATGGGATTGGCCGGGACCAGGACGGCGTCGGCCCGCAACACGGCATAATAGGCGATGATGAACTGGGGGCTGTTCTGCATGTAGAGCAGGACCCGATCGCCCTTATGGACACCGCACTGTTGTTGCAGATAACCGGCCAGGGCGTCCACTTCTGATTTGAGCCTGGC
Source organism: uncultured delta proteobacterium (assembly GCA_963821645.1). Taxonomy (GTDB): domain Bacteria; phylum Desulfobacterota; class RBG-13-43-22; order RBG-13-43-22; family RBG-13-43-22; genus RBG-13-43-22. Next base: position 22,695 of record CAWGEQ010000048.1, read on the forward strand.
GTAGGAAAGGCCTGATCCATAATAGGAAATCGCCGTTTTCTCCGGGTAGCGGGTGGCCGAGACCTCGAGGTTGTAGCAGAGCGTGGTCCTCGGCAAGGTAAAGGTACGGGGGACGCCCTTTGGCCAATGTTGGTAATATAAAGGCTCCATGGCTCTCCTCATCATTTAAAAAAATTTTTGACAGGATGGAAAGAATATAAGGAAAGCCGAAAGAGGGGTCAAGAAGATTTCTACATCCCGGTGCAGGGACTTTAATTTTTTTTTGACGACTTCCCCGGGAAACGTTAGTATATTCCCTATGGAAACTGTAACATCTTGATGGATTTCTTGAATTGTCGGGTTTCCCACCGGGGTTCACGGACGGCAGGACGCGAATGACGGGTCTTTGCGAGAACCATCAAAAATGAGAGGAGCCCTTAGCCGATAATGATGGAATTTAGCTATTCGGAGTATCTTAAACCCACAGCGATTATCGATAGTGATCATCCAACCATCATAGCCTTGAGCCGGGAGACCGTCGGAAACAGCCAGGACCCGGTTGAACAGGCCAGAAAAATCTATTATGTTGTTCGGGATGGGATCCGTTACGACCCCTATTGTCCCTTTTATCTCCCCGAGCACTACCGGGCCAGCAGTGTCCTGAAAAGCGGCCGGGGGTACTGTGTCTGCAAGGCCTCATTATTATGTGCCCTGGGTCGGAGCCTGGGTATCCCTTCCAGGGTGGGGTTCGCCACGGTCCGGAATCATTTGGCCACCAAACAGTTGTTGGAATTTTTGGGCTCCGATCGCTTCGTTTATCACGGCTATGTCGATTTTTTTTTGAATGAGCAATGGGTCAAGGCCACACCGGCCTTTAATAAGGAGTTGTGCGAACGCCATAACGTAGCCCCTCTGGAATTCAGCGGTCTGGAGGATTCGATTTTTCAGCCCTATAACCTGGAAAACCGGCTTTTTATGGAATACACGGATTTCTTGGGGACCTATGCCGATATCCCGGTGGAAATCATAGTAGCCGCCTGGGAAAAAGAGTACGGTCGGGAACGGGTTCAGGGCTGGATCAAAGGCCTGGAAGAGGCCCAGGGGAATAAGCGAAAAGATTTTTATCAGGAAGAGGTCGTTTAGAAAAATGAGAAAGAAATAACAGGAGGATTCATGTCGAAGAATGGATTATCGGAAACACACTTTGAAGGATTGAAACTCATAAACCGGGGAAAGGTCCGGGATATTTATGATCTCGGAGAGCACCTCCTGATCGTGGCCACGGACCGGATCTCGGCCTTTGACGTCGTTATGCCCAATCCCATACCCGGCAAGGGAGTCATTCTGACTCAAATATCCAAATTCTGGTTCGGGGTCCTGGAATCGATTATCCCCCATCATCTGATTTCTACCGAGGTGAAAGACTTTCCCCAAGAATGCCGGCCCTATGAAGCCGATTTAAAAGACCGGACCATGCTGGTGAAAAAGACCCAACCCCTGCCCGTAGAATGCATCGTTCGGGGGTATCTTTCCGGATCGGGGTGGAAGGATTACCAGGCCTCAGGACAAATCTGCGGTATACCCTTGCCGGCGGGGCTGAAGGAATCCGATCGCTTGGACAAGCCCATTTTCACCCCTTCCACCAAGGCGGCGTTGGGTACCCATGATGAAAACGTCTCCATGAAAGAAGCAGCCGGACTTTTAGGCGGTGATTTGGCTGATTTTTTGTCCCGGACCAGCCTGGCCATCTATGAAAAGGCCCGGCTTTTGGGAGAAAAAAAGGGGATTATCATAGCCGATACCAAATTCGAATTTGGTAGGTTAAATGATAAGATTCTCTTGATCGATGAGGTTTTGACCCCGGACTCTTCCCGGTTTTGGCCCAAGGACCACTTTAAACCCGGCGGGCCCCAAGCCAGCTTTGATAAACAATTCCTGCGGGATTACCTGGAATCCATTCACTGGAATAAAAAACCCCCGGCCCCGGAACTCCCGGCCGAGATTATCGAAAAGACCAAGGCCAAGTATGAAGAGGCCTTGCGGATATTGACGAGATTATAACAGAAAAAAGTTCGGAGTTTAGCGTTCGGAGTTCGGAGAAATTCTTTTTTCAGTGCTTCGATGTTGCCCCATAGGGACATGAGGGTTCAGGAGTTTTTGTTTTCGCTCCGAACTCCGAATTCATGACTCCCAACACCTGGCGGTCTTGGAATAAACCGACTGATGGAGGGGCAGGTGATGACCTGATACCCAGTTAATGTTTATTCTTTGTTTCCTCCAGGAGTTTTTTCATCATGTAAAAATTTTCGGTGTGGCCGGTCAGGCGGGCCGTGACTTTGCCCCGAATCGGGCGATTGAGCAGATAGAAATCTCCGATAAGGTCCAGAATCTTGTGCCGGACGAATTCATCCGGGAAGCGAAGTTCGGTGTTCACAACCTTCTCATCATCCACGAGGATAAAATTGTTAAGTCTTCCCACCTTCTCCCAATCCCAGGCGTTCAAGCATCTCCATGTCTTTGAGAAAACCGAACGTCCGCGCCGGCGCGATCTCCTTCTTAAATCCTTCCACACTTTCCAGGACGAAATCGAATGTCTGTTGCCCAATGGGAAAGGGGTAGTCCAGGAAATAGTGAACGGAAAAGACCTCCGCCGGCTCTATGGTCAATGATTTGGTTCCATTGGAAATCTCAAAACGCCGGTCGATAATCAGTTCCTCCACCCTTTCCTCCTGTTCCTCGACGCCGGCTTCTTCAACCAACTCGCAGAACTCCAGGGCCGAGCCGTCCATGATCGGGATCTCGGCGATCATTTTAACCATCAGGTTCGTGATTCGATAGGCATGAAAGACGGCCATAAGATGCTCGATCGTCTTGGCCACCGCCATTCCCTTTTTCAGGGAAGTGGAGAGTTCCGTCGTTTCAACATAGTCCACATGCAAAGGAACGATGTCATCGGAAGAGACATTTCCAAATAAGATTCCCATATTCGGAGGAAGGGGCTGTAACAGAAGGCCCGTTTTCATGCCGGAATGCAGTCCGGTTCCGTAGAGGACCATACTCTTCCTGAGGGTGCGCTGAGGAGAAAGGGGGGCTCTTTTTTTCTTTGAGGTCTTTTTAACAGGGGAGACGGATTCCCTGACGGAAGAGAGGGGATGCCCGGCGACGTCTTCATCCGCTTCCTCCAAAGAGGCCATGATTTCGGACAGGAGGGGCTCCCTGGTATTGATTTCGGCAGACCGCTTGGTCATGGAGAGATCTTCCTGGTGGGTGATCGCCCTGCGGATCGTCATGATAAGACCGTCGAGGGATAAAGGTTTTTCGATAAAATCGAAGGCGCCAAGTTTTACGGCGGTCATGGCCATCGAAATCGTGGCATGACCCGAAAGCATAACGACCTGGCTGTCCGGGGCAATTTCTTTGATCCGTTTCAATACTTCGATACCATCCATACCCGGCATCCAGATGTCTAAGAGGGTCACCAAGGGTTCTTCCTGACGGAAGATATCAAGGGCTTCCTCCCCGCTTTTCGCCGCAGTCACGCCGAATCCCTCATCTTCCAGAACACCGGTAATGGATTTAACAACCCGTTCCTCATCATCCACGATAAGGATTTTTTTCTCCATGAAATCTCCCTTTCATAAGTCATTGGCTATAAAGTCAATGGGCCAATGGCGCAGCCGCCGATGCATCAATGTCGGCGGGTCATTCATCATTCGTGGCTGGATCATAACCAAATTTAGCCGTTGAGTCAACAAAGACCTTGAAGCTCTGGCTTAAATGGGAATAGCGATCTTAAAGGGTTTGAAAAAGAAGGGAAAAGCGTATTATTGCGGCCTTTTTAAAATCTCTTCCTCTCTCCCTTATCCAAGGAGAGGGGTCCAGTGGAATAAGTTCCCCTTAGAAAAAGGGGGGCAAGGGGGGATTTTTTGGAGATGATCCAGATTTTATTTAGTATCCATCCGGAAATTATAACTTTCCGGATGGGGCGCTCAGCCATCAGCTTTTGGCTTTCAGCAAAACCCTTTATCATTGTGGAGTTGGGCTAAATACTGACCGCTGACCGCGGAAAGCTTTCCGGAAATCTTGGATTTCCGGATGAAAACTATTTAATACCTCATTCCCCGATAATCTTCACCAGAACCCTTTTTTTCCTCCGGCCGTCGAACTCTCCATAAAAGATCTGCTCCCAGGGGCCGAAGTCGAGCCGGCCTTGAGTGACGGCCGCCACCACCTCCCGGCCCATGATCTGCCGTTTCAGATGGGCATCGGCGTTGTCTTCCCCCACGTTATGGCGGTATTGTGAGGTCGGTTCATGGGGGGCCAATCGTTCCAGCCATTTTTCATAATCCTGGTGAAGTCCCGGTTCATCATCGTTGATAAATACCGAGGCGGTGATGTGCATGGCGTTGACTAAGGCCAGTCCTTCCTGGATCCGGCTTTCCCGCAGACATTCCTCGACCTGGGGGGTGATGTTGACCAAGGCCCTCCGGGTCGGTATTTGAAACCATAATTCCTTACGATAACTTTTCATTCAAGTCCTCCCTGATCGGATTTGGCTCATTGCCTCGATGGCGCTCGAAGGTGTAATTCCCTTTGAAAAATTCATTCCGGTACCATTCGATCCGGTTGTCCTGATCCATGACCATATCCATAAGGCGGACCGCACCCATGAGACGGCCCAGGAGGTCCAGTTTCTCCTGGATCATATAGGAATTATGTTTCTTTAATTCCCCCTTGACCATATCCCCTTTCTGGTCCACCTTGAAGCCCATTTTTTTCAGGACCGAGGCGATCAGCATGGCCCTTCTGGTCCTTCGATCGATATCGGCCGCCCCTCCCTTGAAATAAAAAGTAATATAGTTGTTATTGATGTTGGAGCCGCAATAAGTATCCAGGGTGGCAAAGTGATATCCCAGACGGGAATTGAAATTCAGGTATTTCCCGGAGAGAACGGCATAACTGGGTCCTCCCATGGACCCGTCCAAGGCCGGATCATGCAAAATATTTTCCAGCAAAACGGAGCCGAAACCGCTCCAACTGATCTTGTCCTGACCCAACCACTGCACCCCTTCATGGGTCATACCCTGAAACAAGGCCTTAAAGGGCACGGAGAGGATATCTTCAGGTCGGACTTCTTTTTGGTCCGGCCCAAGATTCAGTCCTCCACCCAGATCGACGATATAAATATTCAGCGGGAGGGGGGAACGAAAACGGACGGCCACATTTTTACCTTCTTCAATGGTTTCTCCGATCTGAAACATTTCCTGCATGGCCATTTCATGGGCAAAACGGATAATATCATGGACCGTCTCACAGGATTGGGCATTGAAATTTTCCTGTTTGGGATCGATTAAATGTAAGGAGGCGATTTTTGGCAGGATGGCTTGCATGGCCTTATATGTGGGGCTTCCCCGCATGGGGTTGATAGGCGTTCCGATTTTAATGAGTTCTTCAACCCGGCCTTGGTAGACCACCCCGTTGGTAGCGTCCACGGTTATCTCTTGTCCATGGGGGATGACCAAGGTGGCATTGTCCGTCCCCACCAGGGTGGGGATTTGAAATTCCCGGGCCACCGAAGCCATGTGACCGGTAACACTCCCCACATCGGTAATGATGGCTTTGACCCGGCCGATAATCGGCACGTAGCGCGGCGAGGTTTGAGGGGCAACCAAGATGGAGCCCTCGGGGATATTGAGCAAGTTGTGGTCCGATTTAAGGATATAGGCCAGGCCCGAAGCTACCCCATTGGAGGCGGTGGCCCCTCCTCGAAGCAGGATGGCATGGCCTTCGGCGCTCGGTTCGGCTTCTTTTTTTTGGCCGGATGAAGATGGTTGCCTGAATTGCAAAGGACGGGTCTGGAGGATATAAAGCTGGGTTTTCTGATCGATGGCCCATTCGATATCCAGGGGGATTTTGTAATGTTCTTCCAGTTTTAAAGCGTAACGGACCAGCAATTGAATCTGAGAAAAGGTGAGGCAGGGTTTATCCTTGAAGACATGGGCCACCGGTTCCTGTTTGAGGCCTTGTACCGGGTCGGAAGAAACGCGCACTTCTTTTCGAACCACCTCTTCGGTTTCGATCTTTCGGTTGCCTTTGTTGACCTGGTAAAAATCGGCATTTCGGGAGCCGTCAACCAGACTGACCCCTAATCCCCAGAGGGCACTGATCATAATCACTTCGTGGTTGCCGTCATTGGGGTCCACAGTGTATAGCACTCCGCTGGCCAAGGCATCGACCATGGTGATACAGGCCACGCTCATGATGACATCCTCTTCCAGATAGCCTTTGCTCCTTCGATAAAAGATGGCCCGGGGATTGAAGGTGCTGGCCACCACTTCCTGGTAAGCCTTAAGAAGGGTTGCTTCGGTGACGTTCAAGACGGTGGAATGCTGGCCGGCAAAGCTGGCCTCCGAATCCTCACTGGTGGCGCTGCTGCGAACGGCTAAACGCAGGGGCCGGTCGGATTTGCTTTTTAATTCGGCGGCCGATTGGAGGAGGGCCTTTTCCAAATCAGGCGGGAGCTGTGCCGCTCAGGATCAGGGAGCGGATCTCCTGACTGACGGCCATGAGTTTTTCCGTATCGTTGACGTCGAGGTCGGCTAATTTTTTTTCGATCTCTTGCGGAAAGCGGTTGAATTCCAGAAAATGCTGGCAGGCGTAGGCGGTAACCGCAAAACCTCCGGGGACCGGAAGTTTTACCCGGTTTAAAATTTCACCGAGATTGGCCGCCTTGCCGCCGACTTCGGAAATGTGTTCCAGGGTGATCTGATCCAGGGGCAAAACCAGGGGAGTCGCGGACAGAGATTTTTTCCGGCCCAGCCCTTGCCCAATGGCCAGACCGACTTTTTCAACAGCCTCAAAAAGTGCAGGATATTTGGCCCTGGACAGGGCATTCAGATCTTCGGCAATATGACAGATCACTTCGACCAGCCTTCCGGTTTGGGTCTGGACATATTTCAAAGTAAAGGGCCGGTCTTCATAAAATAAATGTTCCAGGTCGGCGATGATGTCTAGGGCCTTGTTGTTCCCGGTCAGGACAGCCTTAAAATGATCGTACTGATGCAAGAGATATCCCTTTTGGGCCGTTACCCGTTCGCCGGCTTTACTCTTTTTAAAAATATCCAGTATCTTGAACATAGATCGGGTCTTGGGCGGTCTTAAAAAAGAAGGACCTCAAACTATCAATTGACAACCTCCGAGTTTCTGTTTATTGATTAAACATTATCCATTTTTTTTTGGCAAGAAGTTTTGTGATGGAAGGAGTCGAATGGCCAATATCCTGGCCTTTATTTTGGCCGGCGGCCGAGTGGATGAGCTAAGCGTTCTGACCCTCGACCGGCCGAAGTCTGCCTTGCCTTTTGCCGGCAATTTTCGAGTCATTGATTTTGCCTTAAGCAATCTGATGCATGCCCGGATCGGCCGAGTGGGGATCCTTTCCCAATATCGATCGGCCTCGTTGATGACCCATATCGGCAATGGGGCCCCCTGGGATATGACCGGACGTCGAAGGGGCGTAGCCTTGTTGCCACCTTCCACCGGCCAGAAAGATTCCGACTGGTATAACGGCACGGCCGATGCCGTGGCCCATAATCTGGGGTTCATTTATGAAAACAACCCGGACCTGGTACTGATCCTCTCCGGTGATCATATCTACCGGATGGATTACCAGCAATTGATCCAGTTTCACCATGAGCAAAAGGCCGATGTCACCGTGGGTTTTATCAAAGTCCCCCGGGACAAGGCCCATCGATTCGGGCTGGGGGTCATGAAAGAAAAAAAAGGCCGGCCGGGTGGGCGCTTGATTGACTATCAGGAAAAACCGTCCCAACCCCTTTCCCAGTGGGCCTCCTTGACCATCTATCTTTTCAAAACCCAGATCCTGCTGGAGATACTCAAGGCCACTCACCCCCACACCGAGGGTATCGAATTCGGCCGGGATATCCTGCCCTCCCTCATTCATCACCGCCGGGTCTTCGGCTATGTCTTTTCCGGTTATTGGGGATACACCCGCACCCTGGACGAATATTGGCAAACCCATATGGACCTATTAGGGGCCGACTCCAAGATCAGTCTCAAGGAATGGCAGATACGGACGAATCTGGAACATGAGCGGATTCAGGAACGGCAGCCGGCCATGATCGGCCCTCAAGCCCATCTGGACCAGGTTTTATTGACTCATGGCTGTCTGGTTGAGGGTACGGTCAAAAGGAGCGTCCTGTTTCCCGGGGTCCAGGTCGAGGGAGGGGCTGTCGTTGAGGATTCGATCCTTTTTTTCGATACCATTGTAGAAGCCGGAGCGAAGGTCAAAAAGGTGATTACCGATAAACGGGTTATGATCGGAGCACGGGCCCGGATCGGAGGCGGGTCTTCCGCCTTGCCCAATCAGAGTTTCCCCCATTTGCTGTCTTCAGGGCTGACGGTTATCGGACGGGATACGCACCTTCCCTCCCGGATTCGAGTCGGGGCCAATTGTATCCTTTACCCTTACTTGGAAGAGAACGCTTTCGATTCGAAAGACATCCCTTCAGGAGCGACCCTATCGTGAGTAAAACCCTGGTGATGCTCTTGGCCGGCGGAGTCGGCAGCCGATTGAACGTACTGGTCGAGGCCCGGGCCAAGCCGGCCGTTCCCTTCGGTGGGAATTATCGGATTATCGATTTCACTTTAAGCAATATTATGAACTCGGGTCTGGAAAGGGTCGGGGTCCTGACTCAATACAAACCACTCTCTTTAATGGGCCATATCGGCTCAGGGGAGGCCTGGGATTTCAAAGGCCGGAACCGGGGTATCAAGATTCTGCCTCCCCATACCGGGGAGAAGGATTCGGACTGGTATAAAGGCACGGCCGATGCCCTGCGTCAGAATATGGATTACCTGACCCGCTATGACCCGGAGGAGATCCTGATCGTTTCCGGGGACCACATCTATTATATGGATTACGCCCCCATGATCGCCTTTCATAGACAAAAAAAAGCGGATCTGACCGTGGCTATGATGGAGGTGCCCAGAGAGCAGGCGGTTTATTTCGGGATCGCCCAAAAAGGGGAGGGGGGACGTATCGTCGGTTGGGAAGAAAAGCCGAAAAATCCAAAAGGATCCCTGGCCTCCCTCGGCATCTATGTCTTCCGGGTCCCTTATCTATTAAAGGCCCTTCGGAACCCGGCCTTTATGGATTTCGGACAACACCTGATCCCTTCGGCCGTGGGCCGGGATCGCATTTTTGCTTATCCCTTTTCCGGGTATTGGCGGGACGTAGGGACCCTGGCCTTTTATTTCGAGGCCCATATGGATCTTTTAAATCCTGAGTCCGGCTTGACTCCTGAAGCCTGGGGGGTTCAAACCAACCTGGAAGAAGAGGGGTTAAAGGGGGATCGCCCCCCGGTCATTATTCAAAAAAATGCCCGGGTAATCCGTTCCTTTCTTTCGGCCGATACCATCATCGAAGGGCGGGTGGAAGGATCGGTCCTTTCGCCCGGGGTCAAAGTGGGGAAGGGCGCACGGGTTCTAAATTCTATCATTATGCACGACTGCCTGATCGAGCCCGGGGCCTATTTGGACCGAGTGATCGTTGATAAAAAAGCACGGGTTGGGGCAAAGGCCCGGGTGACAGGGAAAGCCGCGATTCCGAACCGGGAATTTCCCGAACAGTTAAAAGAAGGTTTAACTTTAATCGGGAAAGGGGCGTCTATCCCTCCGAGGACAAAAATTCAGGGCAACACCATCATCCACCCCTGGGTCGAGGAAGGGGATTTTAAGGGATTGACGGTTTCCGAGGGTGAGACCGTTAGAAAAGAGATCGGTCGAAGAAATTAGGTGCCTTAGAACATTTACAAATTCATCGGTTATTGATTTAGATATTTTATTCAGGATGGGGAAAAAAATGAAAAAGAACGGGATAGTAATGGTGGCCATCATTCTGTGTCTTGGTTTGTACCAAAACGGCTGGGCCGAGGAATGGGACTTAAAAACCTGTCTGGACCTGGGGCTGAAACGGAATCCAACCATCAGGGGGGCACTGAAGGGCATCGAAGCCTCCGAGGCCCGGGTCAAGGAAAGCCAGTCGGCCTATTATCCCAATCTTTTTGCCCAGACCGATTACAGCCGGAATAATAATTCTTCTTCAGTCAACACCTCGAGAGGCTTTAATACCGGACCCACTGATCTGACGACTTATTCTTTAGGGCTGTCGCAAAATATCTATGACTTCGGCCGGACAAAATATAATGTCCAGACATCCAAAGAGGATTTAAAGACTTTTCAGTGGACCCTTAAGGATACCCGTCTCACGGTGCTCGATAATATCCGTCAGGCCTATTACGGCGTGCTTCTGACCCAGCGGGTGGTCCAGGTCCGACAGGAAGCCCTGGCCGATACCCAGGAACATTTGAAACAAGCTGAGGGATTTTACCAAGTGGGCCTGAAAGCCAGGATTGATGTAACCCAGGCCGAGGTGGCGGTCATTACCGCTCAGTCGGCCTTAATCCAGGCCGAGAACGATGTGCGGGTGGCCTGGGTTACCTTAGCCACGGCCATGGGTCTCGACTCTCCGCCTGAGGTTACTCTGAAGGACGACTTGGAAACTAACCGGGTGAACTGGAAATTGGAGGATTTACGCAAAGAGGCCGTGGAAAGGGACCCTGTTTTAAACCGATTGCGGGCGACCATTGCTTTTTGGGAGGCCCAGGTCCAAGAGGCCAAAAGTGCCAATTGGCCGACCTTGGCCGGTACGGCCAGTTATGGCTATAACAATGGGACCAATTATTCCAATGATGAAACCTGGATTGTGGGTCTGCAGCTCAATATTCCTATTTTCTCCGGTTTTCTTACACGGGCCAAGGTAGCCGAAAATCAAGCGTCCCTCAGCCAGGCCAAATCGAATGAAGAAACTCAGAAACTGGTGGTGGTCAGTAACATCCAAACCCTCTATCTGAACCAGGTCCTGGCTGAAAAACAGATTGATGTGACCGGGGAGGCTCTCCGCTATGCCAAGGAAAATTTGGATTTGGCTAATGGACGTTATAAGGCCGGTATAGGGGCCATGCTGGATATAACCGATGCCCGGAATTCTTATGTCCAGTCCGAAACGAATTATATTCAGTCTTTGTACAACTATATTACGGCCCTCTATAAGGTCGAAAGGGCTATCGCTCGGGAATAGTCTTTTCAACGGCCTTGTTCATCCAGCGACCGATGTGCCCGGCGATTTCCTCTCCGGCATCTTCCTGCAGGAAATGGCCGGCCCCCTGGATGGTGAGCGGCGGGGCCACGTTTTTAAAGATCTGGCGCAGGAAACCCTCCCAGGGACCGGTGATCGGATCTTGGTCGGCCCAGGGTAAAAGAACGGGCAGATCCAGGGTTTTTAGTTTTTCAATGGCCACCCGGCTGTCATAGGCACCGGGATGATCCGGCCGGGTAGGAACCAGGCGGGGAAAAACAAGGGCGGCGGTTTGGAAGGCCCTTGTTGGAAATGGAGCCCCATAGGCCGCGACTTCCTGATCGGTCAATTTCCTGCGCAAAATCGCCTGGCCCATCAAGGCCGGGATATCCAGTTCTTTCACCCGCTGTGAATAAGACCGCCATTGCCTGAAACCTTCACCGGGTGAAAAACCAGCCCCAATACCGGTATTCATGGCTACCAGCCGCTGAAAACGTTCCGGCTCCTGGCTCAGAACCCTCAGGCCAATGGCCCCGCCCCAATCCTGGCAGACCAGGGTAATCCGTTTTAGATCCAAGGCCGATATGAATTTACGCATCCAACGCACATGAGATTTGTAACTGTAGGCATTATCCATCACCGGTTTGTCGGACCGGCCGAAGCCGATCAAATCGGGAACGATCACCCGCCCCATCTCAGCCAGAGATGGTATCATGTGGCGGTAGAGATATCCCCAGGTGGGCTCGCCGTGAAGCATCAAAATGGGATCCCCCTGTCCCTGCTCGACATAGGCCAGACGTAAACCTTCAATTTTTGCATAATGAGGGTCGTATGGGAAGTCCGGTAAATCGGCAAAACGCTCTTCCGGGGTGCGAAGCACCGCTCCTTCCGGCCAGGTGGGAGATATGCCGGCGAACCGGGCTACCCGTGAAATATCCTCAGGATCCAGCCCGGAGACCTTAGCCGTCCAGGATAGGAAGTCCAACAAGTCGGCGTCAATCTCGTGTTCCGGCGGTCGCGGTTCATAGCGATCCCAATATCCAAGGACCATGGCCATGGAAGGCCGACCCCGTCCCAGATCGCTCAACTCCAGGGCGTAGAGATGATCGTGCTCGGAGCGCCAGTAGGCCCGGCCGGCACGAAGCCCCAGGGCCCTTTCAATCGCCTCGGCCCATTCCGGGCGCACATCCAACTCCTGTTCCCAAAGCAGCGGGTCGGCCCGGAGATAGGAAAGTTCTTCGGAAGGGGGGGTGATGAAGTTCATAAGGCCTCCTTGAGGGTTGCGCCGAGAAATTTGGCCGTCGCCAGGGCCAGGTCCGGTCCCCGGTCGTCTTGCAGAAAATGGGCCGCTCTTTCGAACAGAAAAGGACCTTGGGCCTGGGGCAGAAGTTCTTTGAGGCGCTGGGCATACTCGATGGTAAAGACATTATCTTCCGGAGCCCAAAGCAGCAGGGTCGGTACATCAACCAGTTCGGGGAGCCGGCGTTCAATGGCCTGCATATCGGCCCAGCCGCGGTCTCCCGGACGCATGGGAATGGTGCGCGGCCAGGTGAGGACCACATGATCGGAATCCGGTTCGTCAAAGACATGATGATAGGCCAGGGCTTCCTCCGCGGTCATCCCCCGGCGAGTGGTCGCGGAAGGGCCATGATGGGAAAGGACCTTGTGGCGTTTCATAAAAAATGGGCCGATGAGGGGGGCATGCCAGGTGGTCCAGGGCCGGGGGGAGGAATGAAATTTTCCCACATAGCCGGTAAAAAGCCAGGTATTCATCAGGACCAGGGCTGAAAGTCTTTCCAGACGCTGCAAGGCCGCCCCGACTCCTTGAGGGCCACCCCAGTCCTGCCCCACCACGACGAAACCACGCAGCTTGAGTTGATCGATGAGGGAAACCAAATCGGCAATATGGTGGGCCAGGGTGAGCGAGGCATCCACCCGGGGGTGATCGGAATAACCGCACCCCACCCAATCGGGGGCAATGGCCCGGAAACCCGCACTGGTCAGGGGCTCGATAAAGTCTCGATAGAGAAACCCCCAGGTGGGGTTGCCGGAGAGCAACAAGACCGGCCGGGCTTCCGGATCGCCCTCATCGATATACGCCATGGTGCGGCCGTTGACCTTCAGTTCCTTTTGTTCCCAGGGGAAGAGCTTTTTCAGAAATTCGGGTTTGGGTTTGAGCATGGGACCATCCTCGCTAAGATTAATGGAGGGATTATAAAGAAGGAAAGAAAGGGGGGCAAGGAAAATCGGCTCCCGGAAATAGCCTGGTTTTCTTTTTGACGAAGCTGTATTGAAGGGTTAATATAGGTTCCCAGTTGAAGACTTTCGTTTTTGAGAAAACGCTTCAAGACGTTCACTTTAGGAAAGGAACAGATTTATGATCGGAAAAACCATTGATCAACTCAGGGTAGGAGACCGCGCCGAATTCGGGAAAACAATATCAGAGAGCGATATCTATCTCTACGCCGGTATTACCGGCGATTTTAATCCGGCCCATGTCAATGAAGTCTATGCCCAAAAGACCTTTTTCAAAACCCGCATTGCCCACGGGATGCTGACGGCCGGATTTGATTTCTGCCGTTATTGCCAACCAATTGCCCGGCCCCGGAACGATTTACCTCAAGCAGGAACTGGAATTCCTGGCCCCGGTCCGCATGGGCGATACGATCACGGCCAGGGTTGAGGTGATGGAAATCATGGTTGATAAAAAGCGGGTCCGTTTAAAAACCACCTGCACCAATCAGCAAGGGACCGTGGTTCTTGACGGCCAGGCCATCGTCAGTCCGCCGAAGGCACCAAAATCCTGATATCTAAACAGGGAGAGAAAAAAATGAAGAAGGATCTTGAGCATTACTTAGACAAGGCGATTAAAGGCAGACCGGCTGAGGCCAAACTGATTCATCCCGGCACGGTCGTTACCGCCCCCTGGGTGGGGATGAAATGCCGCTATGGATGTGCCGGATACGGAAAAGGCTATTGTTGCCCACCGGAGACGCCGACCTTTGAAGAAACGAAGAAGATGCTCGAGTGTTACCAAAGGGCCATTCTTTTCCATTATGAATCCGCCAAGGTTCCCGGTGAGAATCGATTGGAGAAATTAAGAGAATTTTTTGATGCCCTGGTCACTTTGGAAGGTGAGATATTCAAAGACGGCTTCTATAAAGCCTTTGTCTTTTTGGCCGGACCTTGCCACCTTTGCAAGGAATGCGGCAAAATAAAGGGGACGGCCTGTCTGTTCGGAACCAAGGCCCGGCCGTCCATGGAAGCCTGCGGCATAGATGTTTATCAGACTGCCCGCAATAACGGATTCCCCGTCCGGCCCTTAAGAGATAAAACAGAAACGCAAAACGATTACTGCCTTCTGCTGGTAGATTGAGAGTTCCGGCCGTTTAACGGCCGAGTTGCCTCCCTGAAGAACCTCGACCTTCATAGGAATGGGAGCCTTCCATTCTGCCGGGGGCTTGAGGCGTCGGGCCCGATATTCTCCCCGAAGGATGAGACAGATCTTTGGCGCAGTGATTTTGTAAGCCTCACCAGATGGGGCAGGGTTTTTTCTGCCTTTGACGGGAACGTAGGTGCTCCTTTCGACTATGGAATGGGGCTCCCCTTATTACTATTCCTCGAAAGGCCATGAGAACACTTCCCATTTTTGCGTTGAGGAGGGAGTAGGCAACCAGTGCTAATGGTTACCGATAAAAATACGGTACTGCAAATGCCCAATATACGGTATTTACCCTATTTCCCAAATTCCGGAAGATCACTAATATAAAATATACAAAAAATAGATTTACCGATTAAGGGTTCCGACTACCGATCTAATTTGCATTTTATTTCAGGAAAGGTCGTTGAAGGGGCAGAGATCAAGAGCCATGGTTGAAAAAAAAAGGATCATTATTGTTGAAGACCAGACCATTCTCAGAGAGGGATTACGCTCTCTTCTCGCATTCCAGCCGGACATGGAGATTATCGGCGAGGCCAGAGATGGTCTGGAGGCCATCCGAAAGGTTGATAAACTCCTTCCGGACCTGGTTATGACGGACCTTTCCATGCCGCGGATGAATGGAATAGAAGCCATTAAGGAGATCAAAAAAAAATGGCCTAAGATCAAAATCCTGGCCCTGACCGTCAACGACGCCGAAGAGTATGTTGTGGCCGCCCTGAGGGCCGGTGCCGACGGTTATATATTGAAGGATTCCACTAACGCCGAGATGCTCCAGGCCATCCGGGATATCCTATCCGGAAATCGGGTTCTTAGTCCGGGCATCTCGGAAAAAGTGATTGAGGGCTACCTGGAGAATAAAAATAAACGGGAAATCAAGTCTCCTTGGGATACCTTGACCATCCGGGAGCGGGAGATCCTTAGATTGATCGGAGAAGGCCAAAAGAACAAGGAGATAGGTGGTTCCCTGTCCATCAGCCCCAATACGGTTGAAAAACACCGGGCCAACATCATGGAGAAATTGAACCTCCATAGTGTTTCGGCACTGACCGCCTATGCCGTAGAAAAAGGATTGATAAAGGGAAGTTAATTGGCAGTTTAGCCGCGAAATAAGTCCGAATCAAATCCTTACCAAAAGAACCGGGCCCTTTGAATGTCTGAGGACCTTTTCCGCCACACTACCCACGAGAAAGCGCATTAAACCCGTTTGCCCGTGGGAGGCGATGACGATCAAGTCACACTTTTTTTCCTCTTGGGCCTTTAAGATTTCTTCGTAAGGGGTCCCCTTCCTGATATCGGCAATAACCTCAACCGCTTTGGCCTCCGGAAATTTGTTCATTTGGTCTTGAATCATTTTTTTTGAGGCCGCGATGCTTTCCATTTCCACCTGGGTTATCGTTTGAGGGTCGAGGCAATAATCGACCGTGCAATGAATGACCAATTCGATAACATGCAAAAGAGTGACCTTCGCTTGGTATTGCCTGGCGATATCTATGGCCTCTTGTAAGGCCTTATCCGAGTATTCGGAAAAATCCGTCGGTACAAGAATATTTTTCGGTGCAAACATTTGGACCTCCTGTTATTGGGTTTCAGTTCTTCGAAAAGGGAGCAAAAGAGTTCCGGTCAGGTCATTTTTTAAAATATCGACCATCTCGGATCTGACTCCTTTTTTGAGGTTGGAAGAATGAATCTCAGCCACTGCCGGTTCTAATAGAATAAAATTAAATTCTTCCGGGGTCATTAAGGGGGAATTTAAAAAATCATAATTTTTCATCTTGTCCATTCGCGTCTGCCTCCTTAGATGTTTATTCCATTATTGCTTCATGACCTGAAAGGCCAGTAATCCCGCATCATCCGAAGAAGTCTGAGATTTCAGGATCGCTTTATTGTGTGGTTCTGAAAGAATCAAGTCGAAATCCTCGGTTTTTAAAAGTTCAATGGCTTGTTGCAGGGGAACGGAAGAATGGATTGAAGCCCCGGAACGAAAAATAAAGTAAGTTACCTTAAAATCGGGATCGATGTGCAGGATTTTTACCGGGATATTCATGACTTCCTCCCCTAAGCGAATTAAATTAAGAATCATTTTATTTAAAAAATAAATTACCTTAGGAGGGAGAAAAAAGAAATAATGGGGAAACTGTATTTTAGGGAGAAAAAGACCGTATATTAGGGTAGGTATTATTCCAAGGTTGGGCTTTCAGGGAGAGGCTGAATCACCGGGTCCTTTTTGCCGATCGAACGAGCAAAAATCGATTTTTAACCCTTCTCTTCTATTTCGGTACAAAATTCGGAAGATTGAAGTCCCCGGGCGGTTTTTTCCACCGGGCTCAATTCCGGGACATGGGCTTTGGAACTGATGCCCAATTCTTTAAAGCGTCGGGCAGCCACCAAAACCCGGCTTTCCAGGGACCCGACGGCCTCATTATAGGAATGGACGGATTTGTCTAATGATCTCCCCAGCTCTCCAAAATGCACGGCCAATTTCACCAAACGTTCATAAAGGGTCTTGCCCAGTTCACTGATGGCCTGGGCATTTTCAGCCAGGGCCTCCTGACGCCAGCCATAGGCCACGGCCCGTAGCAGGGTGATCAGGGTCGTTGGGGTGGACAGGATCACCTTCTGATTGACCCCTTCCTCGATCAGGTTGGGATTTTGTTCCAGGGCGGCGCTGAAAAAATTCTCCCCCGGTAAAAAAAGGATCACAAATTCCGGGGCCTCGGGAAATTGATCCCAATAGGATTTGGAGGATAGTTTCTGCATGTGGGTCTGGATCTGGCGGGTGTGTTCGCGGAGTTTATTTTTTCTTTCCTCTTCGGTCAAGCATTCGAGGGAGTCCAGATAGGCCTGTAAGGGGGACTTGGCATCCACGACCACCCATTTTTTATTGGGCAAACGGACAATCATGTCGGGCCGCAATCTGCCTTCCTCGGCGGCCACCGATTCCTGCTCGACGAAATCACAGTGTTCGGACATGCCGGCCAGTTCGGCTACCCGCCGGAGAGTCAGTTCTCCCCAACGGCCCCGGACCTGGGGGGCCCTCAAGGCCTTGACTAAGTTGCCTGTCTCTGTTTGAAGGCGCTGCTCAGTGGCAGCCATGGTTTCCAGGTATTGACTCAAGCTCCCGTAGGCCTGCTGACGGGCGGTTTCCATGGCCTGAACCTGTTGAACATATTTTTCCAGGGTTTCTTTCAAAGGGGCTATGGTGCCTTCCACGGCCTTTTGACGCTGTTCCAGATCGCCCCTGGCCTCGGACTGATACTTTTCCAGGGTGGTCTTGGCCAGGTCCAAAAATTGTTGGTTGTTGGTTCGTAAACACTCGGCGGATAAGGCCTTGAAGGCATCCTCCATTTTGCTGGCGGCCTCATTCAAAAAGACGATTTTTTCTTCCATGGCCTGGCGGTCCTTGTACAAGGTGGTTTCCAACTCGGCCCGGACCTGTTTCAGCCGGGTAATCTCTTCCCTCAATCCCCTGGTTTCCTTTTCCCCTTCTTGAAGGCGGTCTTTCAATTCGGCTAATTGCTCCGCTTCTTTTTGGGCGGCTGCTTTTTCCCGGCTTTCCTCTAAGAGACTCTGCCGAAGTCGTCCATTTTCCTCGACCACTTCCCGATGATGGTTCAGCGAACTTTGAATTTCAGCCTCTCGACCGGCCAGACGTTCCTCCAGAACAGCTAATTGCGATTGATAAGGCTGGATGGCTTGAGAAATTTTCTGAGCTGATTTCAAACGAAAGTGCAGCCAGGCGAGTACGACCCCGACAACCAGACCAACGGCCAATCCCCAAAAGTAGAGGGATTAAATTCATATTAGATTCCTCTCCCATTCGAAATTTGATATTCGTTTTTTTTGCGAGATCAAGCCTCTCGATCCTCATCCCTCGCTGCCTCAACGCCTCATGCCTGCTTTTTTTACTTCCATAACAACTCCTCTTCCTATTTCCATAATAATTCTTCCTCTTGCAAAACCTTAATCCGGTCCCGCAACTCCGCCGCTTCTTCAAAGTCCAGGCGGGAAGCGGCCTCTTTCATTTTTTTTCTGAGTTGTTTGATCAAAAGGGGGACCTGATGGGGCTCGATGAATTCCTTTTGTTTTTCCTTGGCTACGGGAATGGTCACGTAATCGGCCTCATAAACCGAAGAAAGGATATCCTGAATCGATTTTTTAATCGAAGTCGGGGTAATTTTGTGTTTTTTGTTGTAGGCCAACTGAACGGCCCGGCGTTTTTTTGTTTCCTCCATGGCTTCCTTCATGGATCGGGTTATCTGGTTGGCATAAAAATAGACCTCTCCCGAAAGATTTCGGGCGGCCCGGCCGCAGGTCTGAATCAAAGAGCGCGTGGAACGCAAAAAGCCTTCTTTGTCGGCATCCAAAATAGCCACCAGGCTTACTTCGGGTAAATCCAGCCCTTCTCTCAGGAGATTGATTCCGATCAGGCAATCAAAGACCCCGAGACGTAAATCGCGCAGGATCTCTATCCGTTCCATGGTATCGATGTCGGAATGAAGATAACGAACCTTTATGCCCAGTTCCTGGTAATATTCGGTCAGGTTTTCAGCCAGGCGTTTGGTCAGGGTCGTCACCAGGACCCGTTCCCGGCGGGAGACCCGTTTTTCTATTTCTTTTTTCAGGTGTTCCACCTGATTGTCGGCCGGGAAGACTCGAATTTGGGGATCCATCAATCCCGTAGGCCGGATAATTTGTTCGGCTATCACCCCCCCGGACTTGGTCAGTTCATACGCGGCCGGTGTGGCCGAGACATAAATAACCTGGTGGACAAGGCCTTCGAATTCTTTAAAATTTAAAGGACGGTTGTCTAAGGCCGAGGGAAGACGGAAACCATAGTCGACCAAGGTCTGTTTCCGGGAGCGATCTCCCCGATACATGCCCTGGAGTTGGGGAACGGCCAGATGGCTTTCATCGATGCAAAGGATAAAATCCTTTGGAAAATATTCCAGAAGGGTAGGCGGGGGCTGGCCGGGCAGCCGGCCGGTGAGATAGCGGGAATAATTTTCAATGCCGTGGCAATAACCCAGTTCTTTCATCATCTCCAGATCGAACCTGGTCCGCTCTTCGATCCGCTGGGCTTCGATCAGTTTATTCTGGGAGCGAAAATAGGCGACCCGTTCGGTAAGTTCCGCTTCGATGGCCAGATAGATCCGGTCCATCCCTTCTTGAGCGGTCACGTAATGGCTGTTCGGAAAGACATGGACCTCTTTCAACCGATTTTGAATTTTTCCTCTTAGCGGATCGATCAAGGCCAGGCCTTCAATGGTATCGCCGAAAAAGGAGATACGCAGGGCCTGGTCTTCTTCGTAGGCCGGGAAGACCTCGATCACATCCCCCCGGACCCTGAAGGTGCCCCGATGGAAGTCAAAGTCGTTTCGTTCATACAGCATGGACACCAGCCGGCTGAGGACCTCTTCCCGGGTTATTTCTTGGTTTTCCTGTAAAGAAAGGAGCATTCCCCGGTAGGCCTCGGGCGAACCCAGGCCATAGATGCAGGAGACACTGGCCACGATCAAGCAGTCATTACGGGTCAACAGGGAACGGGTAGCCGAATGACGCATCTTGTCTATGGCCTCATTGATGGAAGAATCCTTGTCGATATAGGTGTCGGTTTGGGGAAGATAGGCCTCGGGTTGATAATAGTCATAATAGCTGACGAAATATTCCACGGCATTTTCCGGGAAAAAGGATTTGAATTCTCCATAAAGCTGGGCCGCCAGGGTCTTGTTCGGGGCCAGGACCAGGGTCGGTTTTTGCACCTGGGCCACCACTTTGGCCATGGTAAAGGTTTTCCCCGAGCCGGTGACCCCCAAAAGGACCTGATGTTCCAATCCCTGTCTGACCCCCTGAACCAATTGTTCAATCGCCGTGGGCTGGTCCCCCTTAGGTTGAAATTCAGAAATCAATTTAAAAGGTTGCTGCATGGGATACCATTTTTCAGTTTAAAAATAGATTTTTAAAAAATAAAACCACTATTCGGGTGTGTAGGGGCGGGTTTTAAACCCGCCCCTACGGGTTATTTTTATAATTCGTGATGCCCTATTGGAGCATGATGGTTTAACACGAGAATAACTTTTATCCACTCCCACCTCTATCTCCCCCTCAAGGGGAGAATTAATTTGGCTCCCTCTCCCCAGGCAGGGGAGGGTGAGGGAGGGAGGAGATTTTCATGATTCGTGGCGCTTCAGCGCAAGCGGGGCATGAGGTTTAACACAAAAATAGATTTCGAATTTCGGAGTTCAAGGAGGGTTTGGTTAAGGGAGTAAGATCTATGAACAAACGGTTTATCTTTAAAACTTTGCCCCTTAAACCCTGAAATTCTAACTTATTTTATGCTCCGTGATGTCCCTTTCCCTGACAGAATGGACTTTAGCACAGATGTGATAGGACTGCAAACAGGGGAAATTAGTTGATTAAAGAATTCTTTCCTTTTCTTTTTTATCTTTTTATAGTATTAGATTGGTATAAGTGAAAAATAGTACGATCTGAAAAACTATCACAAATTCTCCGAACGACAACCGAAAAATTTAAAGGAGGGGAAAATGGGAAAAAATTATTTTAATCCAGATGTGCGGGATTTGAAGTTCGTTCTTTTTGAATACCTGAAGGTGGCCGACCTTTTGAAGTACGAAGCCTTTCGGGACTTCAGTGAAGATGACTTCCAGATGATCATTCAAGAGGCCATGAAAGTCGGGAAAGAAGTCCTGGGTCCGGCCAACCAGGATGGGGACCGGGAGGGATGCACCTATGAAAACGGGGTCGTCAAGGTCCCGGGGTCTTTTCATCAGTGCTGGAAGGTCATGGCCGAAAACAGTTGGATCTCCCTGGCGGCCAAGCCGGATTTCGGCGGGCAGGGTCTGCCGGCTGTTTTGAGCGGATTGATCGCCGAGCTTTTCCTGGCGGCCAATATGTCGGTCATGACTTATCCCGGGTTGTCCATCGCCAATGCCGCGGTTATCGAACATTATGGGACCGATGCAGGATAAGGCCTTTTTGTCGAGAAACTCAATACCGGCGTTTGGGCCGGTACCATGTGTCTGACCGAGGCCGATGCCGGCTCGGATGTGGGCTGGCTGCGGACCAAGGCCGTGCCTGATAAGGCCTCGGGGAATCCGCGTCTTTATAAGATTGAAGGAAGCAAACGTTTTATCACCTGCGGAGAACATGATCTGACCGAAAATATCATCCACCTGGTCCTGGCCCGTATAGAAGGAGGCCCTCCGGGGACCAAGGGAATCAGCCTTTTTATCGTCCCCAAGATCTGGGTCAATGAAGACGGAACTCTTGGAGAATCCAACGACGTCTTTTGCAGCGGCATTGAACACAAGATGGGGATTCACGGCTCATCGACCTGCTCCTTGAACTTCGGCGAGAACGGCGGCTGTCGCGGTTATCTTCTGGGCGAACCCCACAGCGGCATGGCCAAGATGTTCCAGATGATGAACGAGGCCCGCATGGGCTGCGGGGTCCAGGCCCTGGGTCTGACGGCCAGCGCCTACGACTGCGCCCGTCAGTATGCCAAGGAAAGGCTTCAGGGCCCTCTTTTTACCAACCGCAGCGGGGACCGGGTGCCGATTATTCAGCATGAAGACGTGCGGCGTATGCTCATGAACCTCAAGTCCGGGACCGAGGCCATGCGGGCCGTGATCGGTAAACTTTTTTATTTGATCGATATCGCCGAACATGATCCCGAGGAAACGAACCGGAAAATGGCCTTTCGTCAGGTGGAGCTGCTTACCCCTCTGGTCAAGGCCTATTTTTCGGACTTTGGATACAATCTGATCCGCGATGCCATGCAGGTCTTGGGCGGGGTCGGCTACTGCTCGGAGTTTCCAGTGGAACAGTATGCCCGGGACTGCAAGATCGTTTCCATCTGGGAAGGGACCAATTATATCCAGGCCCTGGACCTGGTGGGCCGCAAGCTGGGCCTGGAAGGGGGTAAGGTTTTTCAGGATTGGATCCAGGGGATCATGAGTTTTACCAGTCAGTATAAAGAAGACCCGGATTTTGCCCCGGACTGTAAGCTTCTTTTTAAGGCCGCCCAGGCCACCGGCGACTTTACCCTGCGGTTCATGCAATATTTCCAGGGGGAAAAAGTCCGCTTGATCGGCTTGACGGCCACCCGTTTCCTGGATTGCTTCTCCGAGGTCCTCATGGCCCATCTCATGCTGGAACAGGGACTTGTGGCCCGAAATCGGCTCAAAGAGGTTGAGGCCGGCTCGTCTGATGGGATTTTTTACCGGGGAAAAATAGAGACCGTGAAATTTTTCTGCCGGAATATCCTGACTAATGTCTTTGCCCGGCATACTTCTCTTCAGCAGGAAGATTTCTCGGCCCTGGACATTCCGGAAGAGGCCTTTTAAAGTCGCAACCGGATTCTAATCTAACTTTTGAAAACCCTCTCCTGCGAATGGGAGAGGGTTTTTTTGTGGGCGGCAGGAATAAAAGTAAATTCGATCAGCCCCCTAAAGCTATTTTTTCCAAAAAGGTCAAGGTTCCCAATGAAGGATAATGAGTCAGGTCATAACTGATGGGGGTGAGGGTGATATATCCGGCGGATAAAAGGGCATGATCGGTGTCCGGGGTCTCTTCCGGTGGTGGCAGGATCCCGGTCTGCCAGTAATAGACGTTCTCCCGGGGATCGATGCGTCGCTCGAACCGTTCCACGAAACGGAAGGTCCCCTGTTTGACTAAGCGAATTCCCTTGATCTCAGAAAGGGGCCGGGCAGGGACATTGACATTCAAAGAAACCCCGGGTGGTAGAGGAGTTTGGATGAGGAGGTCCACAATATCAGCCGTGATTTGAGCCGCGGTTTCAAATTCGTGGGTCTTATAGGAATCAATGGAGACGGCAATCGAGGTTAGGCCCATCATGGCCCCTTCCGTGGCGGCCGAAACGGTGCCGGAATAAATGACATTGATTCCCACATTGGGGCCCAGGTTAATGCCGGAGATGAGCAGACGGGGTGGAGGAACGATCAATTCTTTGAGGGCGATTTTGACACAGTCGGCCGGGGTCCCGCTGACCCCGTAACCGAACAAGGCCCCATTTTTTGAAATTTCCCTGACCCTGAGGGGTTGGGTCAAGGTCAGGGCATGCCCCACGGCACTCTGCTCGGATTCCGGGGCCACAACCCAAAGGGGATACTTTTTTTTAAAAACCCGGACCAGGGCCTCCAGTCCTCTGGCAAAGATACCATCATCATTGGTCAGGAGGATGCTTGGGGGGTCTGGACTTATTGGTTTCAATGGATTAGCTTCCCTAACCTCCCCCAACGAACCCCGAATTCGGTACGGTCCCAGGACCAGTAGATGATAAAGGCCTGGCCGATGATCTCTTTTTGATCGACAAAGCCCCAGTATCGGCTGTCATAGCTTTCATCGCGATTGTCCCCCATGACAAAGATTTTATTGGGTGGGACAATAATCGGGCCGGTATTGTCACGAGGTTGTTCCGCTTCCGGGATGATCATCTGGTCGGAATGGACCCCGTGAGGATCTTCCATGGGCAGGTGATTGATATAAATCTTTTTGTCTATGACCTGGACCGTATCCCCCGGAAGTCCGATAACCCTTTTGATGAAGTCTTTTTTCGGGTCCACCGGATAGATAAAAACAACCACATCATTTCTTTTAGGAGAACTGATGGGGATCAAGGTGTAGTTAAGAGAGGAAAAGGGGACTCTGAGCTTTATTCCATAAATAAACTTGTTGACTAAGATGTGGTCTCCCACTAACAGGGTCGGTTTCATGGATCCTGATGGGATTTTGAAGGCCTGAACCACAAAGGCCCGTATCACCAAGGCCAAGAGAATGGCGATAATGATGGATTCGGCATATTCCCGGACGACGGATTTTTTTCGTTCAGGCCCTTGATTCCTGTTTTTTCCTTTTTCCAAATAGTCCTCCTCTGACCGAAAGAAGATTGTTCTCGATTGAAGGAGAGGTTTAGGGCAAATACCTCGGCCTCAATATGAACGCCCCTTAAGCCCCGAAAAATCGGGGACAATTTTTTTATTTTAATTTATTTGGTCCCACTCTGTCAAGAAGACCCTCGGATTGCCTGCCCGGAAAGGGGTTCTTCTTCCTTAGGAGATCGTCGGACCGATTGAGCCTCAAGCAGGCCGTGTTGTCTTTCATAACGGGATTAGAGGCAGGAATCAAGAAAAAAGTCTTTATTTTTTTTTAAATTAAAAATAGTATCCATAAGTATGGACCAATCCTTTTTGTCTAATCACCACCCGGCGCACGAAATCGACCCCCCATTCCGTTTCTGTCCCTTATGCGGCGGAAATTTAAACAAAAAAAAGTTAAAACCCTTGGAGCCGGATCGTTTGGTTTGCAGCCTCTGTTCTTTTGTCTATTATCTCGACCCCAAGGTGGCGGCGGGAACCGTGACCCTTTTTGAAAACCGGATTGTCTTAGCCAAGAGAGGGATTTCGCCGGCCTATGGGAAGTGGGTCATCCCGGGAGGGTTTGTGGATCGGGGAGAAACTTTGGAAGAGGCAGCTATTCGGGAGACCCTGGAAGAAACCAATCTCCAGGTCCGTTTGATTAGCCTTTTGAACGTCTATTCCTATCCTGGAAAGGCCGTAGTGGTCGTGGCCTATTTGGCAGAAGCCATGGCCGGTGTTCCGGAAGCCTGTGATGAAACCCTGGAGGTGGGCTTGTTCCAATATGAGGAAATTCCCTGGGAAGACCTGGCCTTTCCCAGCACCCGGGAGGCTCTAAGAGATTACCGGAAACGATTTGCCTTACCCCGGCAATAATTTTGTTCCCTAAGGATAAATTTTTCTTGTCAATCAGGCCGAAGACAGGTTAGAAATGCCGTTTCAATCTTGATTCACCTATTCAAAAGATAAAGGAGTACAGATAACGTGGAGTTCATCAAACCCGAAAGACTGACGGATTTAGCCGAGGAGAGGAAAGAGGCCCTGCTCAAGAGGTCTATGGAAGACATCTCGGATATTTATGAAGAGACCCGGTCCATTGTCCATGACATCCAGAAATCAGGGGAGCGGATTATTTTAGAACATTATCGAAAATATAAATCCGATATTCGGCCAAAGGACATCCTGGTCCAGCCCCAAGAAGTTCAGGCGGCCTATAAACAGGTTGATAAGGCCGTCCAGCAGGCCTTGAAACAAGCGGCCAAAAATATCGAAAAGTTCCATCGAGCCCAATTAGAAAGGGAGATGTGGGCCATTGAGGTCAGACCGGGGATCTTAGCCGGGAGGGTCAGAAGGTCCATGGAAATCATCGGGGCCTATGTTCCCGGAGGCAAGGCGAATTACCCCTCAAGCGTACTTATGAACATTATCCCTGCCCGGGTAGCCGGGGTATCGACCGTTGTGGCCTGCACGCCGCCACAGAAAGGGATGAAGGCCGACCCGGTCACGATCGTGGCTGCAGATATTGCCGGGGCTGATTATCTATTCAAGGTGGGCGGGCCTTGGGCCATCGCCGGAATGGCCTATGGCACCAAATCCATGCCCAAGGTGGATAAGATTGTCGGCCCGGGTAATAAATATGTAACCGCGGCCAAGATGGCCGTCTTTGGGATGGTGGATATTGACTCTCCGGCCGGCCCGAGTGAGGCCCTCATTGTGGCCGACGATACCGCCAGGCCGGAGTGGATGATCTGGGATTTTCTTTCCCAAATCGAACATGATCCGGATGCCGGGGCTGTTTTGGTGACCCCCTCTCAAAAATTGGCCGAGAAGGTCTGTGAAATGATTAATCGGGAGTTGCCTGGACTGGAAAGGCGGGAAATTATTCAGGCGGCCTTGACACGTCATTCCGCGGTCCTGGTTACTTCTACTCTCAAGGAAGCGATCGATTTTGCCAACGCCTATGCTGCCGAACATTTACAGATTGTTACCGAGGACCCCTGGATCATCCTGCCCATGATAAACCATGCCGGTTCTATTTTCATGGGTCCCTACGCACCGGTTCCGGCGGGCGATTATGCCTCGGGGACCAATCACGTTTTGCCGACCGGTGGGTGTGCCAGGATGTTTTCCGGTCTCTCAGTGGATGATTTTATCAAAAAGCCGACCTTTCAATACCTAAGCCGGAATGGATTACAGGGTCTAAAGAAGACGATCACCCTGTTGGCTAAAAAGGAAGGCCTGCCACTTCATGCCCGGGCGATCGAAGAGAGGTTTAAATAATAAGACAGGTATAAGGTATAAGGTTATAGGTTTTAGGTTCAAGGGAAAGACCGTATACCGTAAACCTTACACCTTAGACCTTGTTTTTATCGGCCGCCTCAAAGCCCAGGTCAAAGGCCTTCAGATTGATGGCCCATAACTTTTGCTTCAGGTTCATCTTGAGGGTCTCTTTGATTTGATCGGCCGTGACGGGAACGGTATTGCTTTGGACCAAGGCCCCAAGCATGACCACATTGACGGCCATGGCCGATCCGGCCTCTTCGGCCAGGGCGTCGGCATTCAAGGCGATCAATCGCTTGACCTTCTTTTGAATCAGACCCAGGGCCTCTTTGATATTCGGATAGACCCCCTTGCCTACGGCTACGGTAAAGGGCATCAAGGGGGTGACATTGGTTATCACCGTCGTCTCATTGGAACATTTCCCCATGGCCCGCAAGGTCTCGGAGGGTTCAAAGCCGATCAAAACATCGGCCTCCCCATCGGAAACGATGGAGCTCAAGGCCCCGCCTAAGACCACGGCCGATTCGACCACACCGCCCCGCTGGGCCATGCCATGAACCTCGCTGACGTTGACCGGAATCCCGGCTAATAAGGCGGCTTCTCCTAAGACTCGGGAGGAGAGCAGGTTCCCCTGTCCTCCAACTCCGACAAAAACAATCCGTTTGATATCCATAAGGCCCTCCTGTTATTTCCTGGGCAGAATAGCGTGTTCCGGGCAGACCTGAGCGCAGACCGCACAGCCGATGCACTGGTTTTCGTTGATTTGAACCCGGCCATCTTCGACAAAAAAGGCCGGACAGGCAAATAAATTGACACAGTCCCGATGGTCCTTGCACCGGCTTTGGTTGATCATAAAGGTGCGTGACTTGGTCGAAGGGGCCACTTTTTTGGCGTACAGGGGGCAGATCTCTTTGGAGATGATCACCGAAACCCCATCGTAGTCCAAGGCTTTTTGGACGGCCTCCATGGTCTCCTTAACTTTCCGGGGAGCGACGACGGAGATCTGTTTGACCCCGATCCCTCGTACCACCTCCTCGATGGAGATTCGGGTATTGGGTTGTCCCAAAAGGGCCATATCCACGCCGGGGTGGGGCTGATGCCCGGTCATGGCCGTGGTTTCATTGTCCAGGATGACCAGGGTAAACCGATGGTTGTTGTGTACGGCGTTGACCAGACCGGTGATACCGGAATGGAAAAAGGTGGAATCGCCGATAAAGGCAATGACCCGCTTCCCCGTGGCCTTGGAAAATCCGGCAGCCGAACTGACACTGGAACCCATGCAGATCAGAAAATCGGCCATACTCAAGGGCGGGAGCATGCCCAGGGTATAACAACCGATGTCGGTAGGATAGATAGCCTCCTCGCCGGCTACTTTCTTGACCGCATAAAAGGTCGATCGATGGGGGCACCCGGGACAAAGATTGGGGGGCCGGCCGGGAAGGGGGGGAATATCGGAAAGATCTACCGCCTTTCGACCCTCATCGGGCAAACAAAAATACTGGGCGATGGAGGTGCGGACACGGGCAGGTTCGTATTCGAAGAGGCGGCTGAGCTTACCGATCCCTTTGCCCTTAATAGGAATGTTCCTTCCCATGGTCTGGGCCAGGGCCCGCAAGGCTTCCTCCATGATGGGCTCCAACTCCTCCACTACCAAAACCTGGTCGACCGTATTGAGGAATTTTTTGCCCATTTCTTCCGGGAAGGGATAAGAAAATCCGACCTTCAAGACGGTAAAAGAATTTTTGACCTTCAGGTCTTCCAGGGCATCCTGTACGTAAGCAAAGCTGACCCCCTGGGTAACGATTCCCCGTTTTCCGGTTCCGATGATTTCGTTAAAAGGAGAACGGTTGGAGATTTGTAAGGCCTGATCGTATTTCTCTATGAGTTTTATATGCAGGTTTCTAGACACGGCCGGCACCGTGACATAACTGAAGGGATCTTTTTTAAAAAACCCCTGGGTCTGCCTGGGTTTTATTTCGCCCAGGGTGACGACACCCCGAGAATGGTTGACGCGGGTTGTGGTCCTCAGCAGCACCGGTACTTTTAATTTTTCGGACAGGTCGAAGGCGGCCAGGGTCATGTCTTTGGCCTCTTGAGGCGTCGTCGGCTCCAGCATGGGCAGTCCGGAAATCCGGGCGTAGTAACGGTTGTCCTGCTCATTTTGACTGGAAAAGAGAGAGGGGTCATCGGCCGTCAGGATGACCATGCCCCCGATTACCCCGGTATAGGCTAAGGTCATCAGGGGATCGGCGGCCACATTTAGTCCCACATGCTTCATGGTAACCATGGTCCGCAAACCGGAAACCGCCGCCCCGGCGGCAACTTCCAGGGCGACCTTCTCATTGGTCGAGTATTCAAAATAGAGGTCCGATTCCTGGTTGATTTGATAGAAATTTAAAGCCACTTCCGAGGAGGGGGTTCCCGGATAAGCAGTCGCAAAAGCCAATCCGGCTTCAATGGCCCCTCGGGCAATGGCCTCGTTACCCAACAACAACATCTTTTCTCCGGATTTTCCTTTTAATAATTCATGCATGGTCTCACTCCTTAAATCGAAAATGCCGACAGGTGCCCTTTATATCCGATTGAGGCTGACAGGGACTTCAAACGAGTTTTGTGTCGTTCCTGAATAGTTATATTGTAGCTACGCTATCTCTTTAGAAACGCCTTGTCAAGGTAAAACCTAACCGTTCAATCTTCCCAAACGATCTTTGACCATGGGGGCAAAAGTCGATTTAGGAAAGGATTGGAGAAAATTCTGGTAAGTGGCTTTGGCCTCTTGGGATTTGCCCATCTTTTGATAAACCCGGGCCAGACTTAAAAGGATATCCTCTTTCAAAAGATTCTCTTTCTCCCGGGAGAGTTCTGAAAATATTTTAGCGGCCTGCTGGAGATAGCCCTGTTCCTCGTAGGCATAAGCCAGATCCTCCAAGATCAGGACCCTGAAAGGGGAGGGGAATTTCCCTTGATTCAGCGCCGACCGGTATGCCCAAGCGGCCCTGGGGAAATCTTTTTTCTGGTAATAGAGTTGTCCCAGAGTCACCCAGGAGGCATAGGCAGCCTTGGTCCTGGGGTAATCTTTGACGAGGGCCTCTAACTGTTTTATTCTCTGATTCGAATCGGTTGATTCCTGGATGGTAAAATATTTTTCATGGGCTTGTCTTTCCTGACGGTTTTGATAAGCCGAATACCCAAAAAAAAGAATTAGAAGTAAGACCACCGCCGAGCCCAGCCAGATTACCGTTGGATAGTTTTCTTTCACCCAACTCAGAATCTGGGTGGAAAGGGTGAGAAACTCGTCGGGCCTTTTCAGCATTTCTTTCCTGGTGATTTTTTTCTTCCTGGCCATGAAATCCTTTCCTATGCTTTAATCGTTCAGAATTCGTTGCTGAAAGCTCAGAGGAAAAAAGGGTCTAATTTCGTCTTCGAGCCTTGGGCTTTCAGCACTCTTTTGCTTCTGTCCATCGCCATCTTGGCGGCCCCCAGGATCCCACTTTTTTCTCCTAAGGACGAAATCCGGATCGACACCCGGTCCGGTGGCATCATGGTCAATCGTTTTTTAAATTCTTTTTCCAGATATGGCAAGAAAATTGTGGCTGCCTTGCTGACACCGCCTCCCAAGACCACCCCTTCTATCCCCAGGGTATGAACGAGATTGGCAAGGGCAATTCCAAGAAATTTCCCCATTTCGGCAAAGAGGGAGAGGCAAAAAGGGTCTCCTTGCCGGGCCGTCTCATAGAGGAGCTTGGCCGAAATATCCCTTGACCCTTCTGCGAGGGTTTCCCTGAGAAGGGTGGGAATTTTTTTATCCAACCCCTGTTGGGCCTTTTTTACCAGATAAGGGGCTGAGGCCAGGGTCTCCAGGCAGCCCCGGTTGCCGCAATTACACCGGTCTCCCTTTGGTAGAACGGTCGTATGACCGAATTCGGGACCGCTTCCTTGACTACCGTACCAGGGTCGCCCATTGAGGATAAGTCCGCTTCCCACGCCGGTTCCTAAGGTTAAGCAGGCAAAATGAGTCAGATCCTTTCCGGCCCCGACCCATTTTTCGCCGTAGGTTACCACATTGGCGTCATTATCAATAAAGGCAGGTAGTCCGACCTCAGTGGATATAACACGGGCTAAAGGCACCTCTTTCCAGTCCGGGAAATTCGGCGAGAGGCGAACAATCCCTTCATCCCGGTCAATCATACCCGGAGATCCCAGGCCGATTAATCCCGGTGATGCCCATTTTTTCTTTGAAATTTCGACGAGCTGCTTAATGATCCGTACGATTTTTTTTAATACCTGATCCTTTCCCATTTTAACGTCTGTCGCATAATTTTTCGAAAAGAGGACCTCCCCGTTTATGTCGATCAAGCCTGTTTTGATCCGTGTGCCTCCCAGGTCGATCCCAATTATTGTGGATGCTCCCTTGGCCATGGCCATCCTTTCAACTTTAAGGGAATGAAAATAACAAAAAAGATGAATCAAATCCGCTTTTTTTTCTTTCTTTTAACATTTTTTGCCTGCCAAGACCACATCTGAATAGGACTTTCTTAAAAAAAAGGAAATTTGTTCTATAACATATTGAAATTTAACATAATCCATAAAAAATGAAATTTATGTGATAATTAATATAGTTGACAAGAAATTTTTTTCTGCTATAAATAAAACCATAAAATAAAAATTTAGGACTGGAAAATGGATATTACCTGGGGGAGATCTTCAGAGATGCTTGCTTTTTTAAGTGGGATTCTGGGCCTATCCATTCAGTTCACCGGGGTCTTTTTTTTATATCAGAAGGGTATAGAAGGTTGTTTATCAAATAAAGGTGATTCCTATGCAAAGTCTTTATATAAAAAAAATATCGATTGGTCTGGTTCTTATCACTCTATCAGGCGTAAATGGTTTCTATCTTTTAGGGACGGCCCAGGACCAGCTCGACCCAAATTTGGTTTCAAATCGGATTGACCTGCCCATTAACTTCCCTGAAAAGACCCTATCCCATTTGACGCTGACCTCCCAGGAATTAGAGTCGTCAGTCACCACCTATGACCACTGGATTAAGGCCGCCTGCCGCAAACATTCCCTGGATCCTGCCCTGGTCAAGGCCGTAATCCACGCCGAATCCCAATTTGACCCCCTGGCGGTTTCCCCAAAGGGGGCCATAGGACTGATGCAAATAGATCCCAATACGGTCAGGGAATTAGGGATAAAGGACCCCTTTAATCCCAAATATAATATCGATGGGGGAGTGCGTTATCTCAAGGACTTGCTGGATGCCTTCGAAGGAGACCAGAAATTGGCCCTGGCCGCTTATAACGCCGGCCCCACCCAGGTCCACCGGCATAATGGTGTGCCTCCCTTTAAAGATACCAAAAATTATCTCAAACGGGTTTTTCGGTATCTGGCCTATTATCAGAAAAACCTGATCAGTTAATCAGTTAAAATGTTCGTTCCTGCCTTATTCGCCCAACCTCAAGGAACACGAGGTCTATCAAAACATCCTCCGAATTTTTTATCCTTACGGGAATAACTTTTTCTTTCCCTAATCAGGAAGTTATGTTAAGGAAGAAGGCTTATGGTCGGACAAAAGATAAAAGCCAGCAAACAAGTCGGCCTAAAGGATTTTCGGTCCAAGTCCGGGCGGATTAATGAATATGTCCTGATCTGTTTCAGCGCTCTCTTAGTCGTTCTTTCTTTTCCCAAATTCTCCTGGTCCATTTTGGCCTGGGGTTCCCTGGTTCCATTCTTTAAATCCCTTGAAGATAAACCGGCCCGAACAAGATTTCGGCTGGGATATCTATTCGGCATTGTTTATAACCTGGGGATTTTTTATTGGGTAACCCACTCCATGCGCTATTACGGCGGCTTGGACCCCTTTACCAGTTATTTTGTCCTGCTGCTTATGGTCCTTTATTTGGCCCTTTATACCGGGGCCTTTGGTTGGCTTTGGGGGTTATTCCCCACGAAGGGTCTTTTCCCTCTCATTTGGGTCCCCTCGACCTGGGTCGGCCTGGAATTCCTGCGGGCCCACCTATTAACCGGATTTCCCTGGGAATTATTCGGCTATTCCCAATATAACTGTCTGCCGATAATCCAGATGGCCGAGATAACCGGGGTCTTGGGGGTCTCCTTTTTAATCATCTTAGTCAACCAAAGTTTATACCAGCTTTTTTTGACCGACCGCCCTTATGAAAAGAGGTCCCGGAAATGGAAATTGGCGGCTTTCCCCCTTTGTTTAATCATCTTAGTCCTTATTTTCGGCTTCAATGCTTTATATCAACAAAGGCAAAAAGATCGACAGGCCCCGTCTTTAAAAGTAGCCCTTATTCAGGGGAATATCGACCAATCCTTAAAATGGGACCCGACCTTTCAAGAAAAGACCATTGACCTTTATGAGAACCTGACCCTTAAAACAAGTTCTTCCGCCGCCGATTTGGTTGTCTGGCCGGAAACAGCGGTTCCTTTTTTTTCTTGAGTGAAAATCGTTTGTCCCCCAGATTATTTCAGTTGACCCGGAGAACCGGGGCCTCTCTTTTATTCGGGAGCCCGGCGGTTAATTATCCAGGAGGACAACCCCAATTTTATAATCGGGCCTATCTGCTGAGCCCCGAAGGCCGGATAAGTTTCTACGATAAGGTCCATCTGGTTCCCTTTGGAGAATATATTCCCTTAAAGAAGCTCTTACCCTTTGTGGGGAAAATAGTCCAAGCCATAGGTGATTTCAGCCCTGGGCCGGGAAGCTATGGGTTGGACCATCCAAAAGGGAAAATAGGTGTTCTGATCTGCTTTGAAACCATTTTCCCGGAATTATCCCGGGCCTATAAACAAGAAGGGTGTCGGCTTCTGGTCAACATGACCAATGACGCCTGGTTTGGGAAGACCTCGGCTCCTTACCAACACCTGTCCATGCTTACCTTTCGGGCCGTCGAAAACCGGCTCTGGATCGCCCGAGCCGCCAATACGGGTTTTAGCGCTGTTATTGATTCTACCGGGCGGATCACCAAGCGATTTCCGCTGTTTCAAACCGGGGGGATTTATGCTACTATTCCCTTAAGGGAAGGAAAGACTTTTTATTCCCGCCACGGCGACCTGCTGATCATTTTTTGCGGCCTGGTTTTCCTCTCGGGAATTATTATTGGGATAGTAAAGAAAAAAGGGGATTAAGATCATGAATGAAGAAATCAGTCGGGTTAAGGATAAATTGAATAAATTAGGAGACTATCTTTGACCTGGCCCACAAAAAAGAACGGATGGCCTCCCTGGAAAAGGTTATCGCCCAAAACAGCTTCTGGGACAAGCCGGATCAGGCCAGGGTCGTCCTGAAAGAAAGGGGAAAACTCAGTCAGGTTGTTTCCGAATGGGAACAAACCCGAGCCCAATTAGAGGAAGTAGAGATCCTTCAGGACCTGGGTTCAGCCGAAGACGACCAGGAAACCCTGACCGAAGTGGTAACCCGTTTAAAGGATCTTGAGAGGCAATTGGCCCGGATGGAATTTAACAAACTTCTTTCCGGGGAAGAAGATATCAATAATGCCATCATGGCCATTCATGCCGGTGCCGGCGGCACGGAAGCCCAGGATTGGGCCGAGATGCTGCTCCGCATGTATCTGCGTTGGAGTGAACGGCGGGGGTTTAAGACCGAGATCCTCGATCAGTTGCCCGGAGACGAAGCCGGTCTCAAAAGTGTGACCTTTACCATCGAAGGGAAATATGCCTACGGCTATCTGCGCTCGGAGAGCGGGATCCATCGTCTGGTCCGCATCTCTCCTTTTGATGCCGGGGGACGCCGCCACACCTCCTTTGCTTCGGTTTTTGTCTATCCGGAGGTGGAAGACGACATCGAGATCGAGATCAATGAGTCCGATGTTCGGGTTGACACCTTCC
Source organism: uncultured delta proteobacterium (assembly GCA_963821645.1). Taxonomy (GTDB): domain Bacteria; phylum Desulfobacterota; class RBG-13-43-22; order RBG-13-43-22; family RBG-13-43-22; genus RBG-13-43-22. The sequence goes on from CAWGEQ010000048.1 coordinate 57,313, forward strand.
GGGCCAGCGGGGCCGGTGGACAACATGTCAACAAGACCAGCTCGGCCATCCGTTTGACCCATATGCCCACGGGAATTGTGGTCCAATGCCAAAACGAGAAATCACAGCACCGCAACAAAGACATGGCTTTTAAGGTCTTGAAATCAAGACTCTATGAGTTGGAACTGGAAAAGAAAGAGGAAAAAAAGAAGGAGATCCACGAAGGGCAGGCCGATATTGCCTGGGGAAGTCAGATCCGTTCTTATACCCTGGCCCCCTACCAGTTGGTGAAGGACCATAGGACTCAATTGGAGATCGGCAATGTGGCTGATGTCCTTGACGGGGGGATCGATCCTTTTATTGAGGCCTTTTTGTGGAAAAAAAATAAATGAGGTTCAACTTAAACTCGCAGGCCCGCCTGATGCGGCTGACACGAAACATGAAAAGGAGCGTCAAAGGCCCAAAACCAACTATGGCGTTCTAGTTTTTCCCTTGTACCTTAAACCTTGAACCGTTATTTTCGGACTAAGGAGGACTGATGAGCTACCAGCATATTCAAAGCGAAGTAAAAGAAGGAATAGCCATTATTACCTTAAACCGGGAACCTCTCAATGTGCTTAATATCGCCATGATGAAGGAGATCAATCAGGCCCTGGATTCCTTGAAAGAGGCCAAGATCAAACTCCTCCTTTTCAAGGCCAAAGGCAAGGCCTTTTCGGCCGGGGTGGATGTGGGAGAACATCTTGGCGACCAGGTGGCGGAGATGATCGAGGTCTTTCACGGAATTTTCAGGCGCCTGGATGCCCTGCCGGCCTTATCCATCGCCTCGGTACAGGGGGCGGCCTTGGGCGGGGGCTGCGAGCTGGCTCTGTATTGCGATCTGGTCGTGGCCTCGGAGAAGGCCAAATTCGGCCAGCCTGAAATCCAGGTGGGGGTTTTCCCGCCCATAGCCGCTTTGATCCTTCCCAGGATTGCCGGCCGGAAAAAGGCCCTGGAATTGATCCTATCAGGAGAAACGATCGGCGCCCAGGAGGCCCTGTCTCTGGGGCTGATCAATAAAGTGGTCCCTCCTGATGCCCTGGAAGAAGAGTTTCAAAAATTCTGCGCTAAATTTACGCCCTTAAGCGGCCTGGTCCTGTCTTTAACCAAAAAGGCTTTTAATGCCGGGTTGATGGATCCTTCAGACCGGGGTTTGAAGGAGATCGAAAAAATCTATCTTCAGGAATTAATGAAAACCAAAGATGCCCAGGAAGGATTAAAGGCCTTTTTGGAAAAGAGAAAACCGGTTTGGAAGGAAGCCTGAGTAGTTGAACACGGATAGCGAAGACTCATAAATCCCCGCAGCTTGCTGCGTGGATTAGCGAGCGAACTACGAAAAATAGAAATTTACCTTGCCGGGAAGATTCCCTGCACCTTGGTGCCGGGAGCTAATCAGGATCGGGGATGAGGGGTCACGATCCCTCATCTCCTGATCCTGGTCCGCCAATTCCACTCTAAGCAACATCGGAAACGGTGAAAACCGCCAAGTAATTGTAAGACCCGACATCCACTGTTTTAATCAGATTAAAAGAATAGGGTCGAAGCCTATCGGTCACTTCTTCCACGGAGATTCGGATTTCAAGAGGAGGCCCTGGAGGGCCTTGCATTTTTTTAAATTCAACGACAGCCACCGTCCCCTGAGGTTTCATAACCCGTTTGATTTCTTTTAAGGTGCCTTGATCCGTATGGTCCTGGATAAGGTCATGTAAAACCGTGGCCAAAAGACAGACATCCACGCTCCGGTCTTCCATCGGAATTTTCAGACTCACATCAGCCACAAGGGCTTCAATGTTAAGGATTTTACCGGTCAGCGACCGCTCTCCGCAAATCCTCGATCCCTTCCTTCCAGAGATCAACCGCAATGATACGGCCGGCAGGCCCAACATAGTCGGAGGCAGCAAGAGAATAGGCCCCCCGGCCGCAGGCAACATCAAGAAAGGTGATGCCTGCCTGGAGGTTCAGTTCCGAGAAAAATCTTTGGGTATCTATAAGGTTAAAACTGCTTTTTCCGGCTGCGATAGGTTTGTCGTTCATTCATACCCCTCTCTTGAGAAATTTTTTCAGCTTTCGGTCTTTGGTTTATTTTAAGGCCATTATTCTCGGAGGTCCAACTTAGCCCCTTGATGACTGAACACGAATCCAAGCTTACCATAGAACTGATGGGCTTTAGTCCGCTCATTGAAGGAGGTAAGTTGCACCAGGCAACATCCCTTTTCCCGGGCCCTGGCGATGGCCCATCGCATCATGGCCGTCCCGATTCCCTGGTTGCGGAGATTTGCCGATACCATGACCCCTTCGATCTGGGCGCGCCATCCCCCTTGATAAGTCATGTTGGGGATGAAAGATAATTGGAAGGTCCCCATAATTTCTCCGTCCTTGTCGGCCACAAAAAGTCCATGATTCGGGTCGGCCGAAATCGCTTCAAAAGCCGCGACGTAGGACTCGGCGATGGGATCCGTCAGCCTTTCTCGTGAACCGGCCACCTCATCGTCGGCCAAAAGCTTAACTATGGCCGGCAAATCCTCTTGGATAGCAGTGCGGATAACGATCTCATCCATGGGCCTTATTCTTCCTCTCGGTTCTCTGACCTTTTATGCCCTATTATTTCTCCGGCGTTGATCTGGGTTCATTTCGGGCAGCTCAAATAATAGTGCCAGAAGACCCGCGCTGCCACCGCCCGCCAGGGTTTCCATTTGTGGCTGAGGACTTCGAGCTCCGCCGGCGAAGGGCGTGATCCAAGTCTCTTGACCCGCTGAACGGCAATGGCCAGGGCGAGATCTCCTACGGGCCAAACATCGGGCCGCCGCAGGGCCATCAGAAGATAGATGTCCGCCGTCCATCGACCGATGCCGGTTATCCTGATCAATTCGGCGCGAGCTTTATCGTCATTCATCCGGTCAATCCTTTCCAACTGGAGTGACCTTGAAGTAATGGCCTCTGCCAAGAGACGACAATACCTGGTTTTCTGCCGGCTGAACCCGAATTGCTTCAGCCTTTCATCATCCAGCATCAGGAATTGGTCGGGCGTTAATATCGGGAGGGCCTCCTGGAGGCGATCAAAGGCCGCCTTGGCCGAGGCCAACGAAACCTGCTGCTCGAGGATAATGCGAATCAATGTCGCGAATCCCGGGTCGCGCTTCCACATCGGCGGTGGACCAAGGTTCGACAGTATATCTTCCACATCCGGGTCCCGGTCTTTAAGGACGGCCAGGGCCTGTTTGAAGGCCGGTCCGGTCAGGTGTTTAGACACACCATCCCTTCCGTTTGTGGCATAAAGGCATAAACGGTACCTCCTACCTGGCAGATATTGAGGACAGGCGAAAAACCAGCCATTACTTGTTTAGAAGCCGAATCGTCTTCGAGTTTTTACCCGGGAAGTTTGGCCGCCAGGACATCGACCTTCTCGATAACGGGCGGCTGGGCTAATAACTCGGAAGCTTTGGCCATAAGGGCTGCGGCCACGCGGCCCGAGAGGTGGGCCTGCCGTCCCGCCTCGTCCGGGAAGGCATCAAAGATCCCGAAGGTGGACGGCCCGAGACGGATGCCGAACCAGGCCGTGGTGGCCGGTTCCTCCTGGACTATCGACAGGCCGCTTTTAAGAAAGCTTTCGACCTCCGCTTCCTTTCCGGGTTTGGCTTCCAATCGAACAAACAAGGCTACTTTAACCATGTCTTTTCTCCTTTCTTAAATGAGCCGTTTATTTTAACTCCTTCAGGTTATTCAAAACGAACTGACCGGGATCAAATTTCTCCTTTTGTTTCTTTTAACAGGCCCTCCAGGGGTATTTCAGCCCTGGCGGCACCCTTGTGCCCACCGGCGGAGGCCCCCCATCGTTCGAAGAGTCGCTGGGCCGTTTTTCCGGCATCCCCGCGAAAGCTGGCCTTTCTCAGGATAACGATCAGCTTGTCCTGGTTTATTCCCGAAACAACGCTCCAGGTCGATTCGGCAATCCGGAGAAAAAAATCGGCCAGGATCACCAGAACGTCTGGATTTTCCACCTCACCCATATGGGCGAAGGCGATTTTTTTTAAAAAGATCAACTTATCCAGGCCGATTTTGAAATAGGCCAGCATCTTCTTGTTCAGTTCGGAGGACTCGATTTTTTTGATAATATTCATATTGGCGTACTGATAAAGATACCTGAAGGCGCTGACATCGTTGTACACCGAATCCCTGACGAAACTATCGGTATCGGTCTTGATGCCGTAGAACAGGGCCGTGGCCAGCATCTCAGAGGGCTTGATCCTGGCCGCCCTTGAGGTACTCGGTCATGATCGTTGAGTTGGCCCCGTAATCCTCCCTGATATCAAGGAAGCGGGCCTTGGACGTCGTTTCAACCGGGTGATGATCGATGATGATGTCGAAATTCAGGTCTTTGAACTGCTCATCATGGCTTGGTTGAGAATCGACCAGGGCCCATTTGGTGATAAGGGCAGGGTTCATATGCCGGATATGCTGCTGCTTAATCTTGAGGAGCTTGACGAAAGCCAGGTTATCGGCCCGCTGAATGGGATTGACGTGATAAATCGAAATCTTTTTTACCTTTCGCCACAGCAGTCTCTTTAAGGCAACGGCGCTGGCCATGGAATCAGGGTCGGCCTTGATCAAAATCGCCAGGGTATCCTCCTGATCCACCATCTCGAAAAGCCGGTGGCACTTCCCGGTGGAGGGCGGGGATTTCGGCAAGGGATGTTCTTTAGCGTTGCTCATGCTGGTTTTCTCTCCAGGCCCGGAAGACGGCCTTCCGCTCGGTAAGTACCGCTCTTCAAGTTATGGGAATTAGGTCCTTCTTCTAAATTTTTAATCAGTTCACTTGAATCCTTGAACCCTTGAATCCTCGAATCCTTTAATCGTCGCCAACTTTTGGCGATGATTAAAAATTATAAGATAAGATGACGATAGAGACAAGGAAAAAGGCTTTAATCTCGGGTATATTGTAGGAATCAAGGTGTATTTATTGAAATAAGTGAACTGAAAAAAATTAAAATAAATGTTGTAAAAATCTATTAACCGTTTAATAATCATCGATAATCATTTAACCAAGATAGACCATCCTTGGATTTCTGTCAGAAAAAACGGACAAATTTTTTGGTTTATGGCCTGATAAGCTTCATGGGGCGCCGTTTCCCACCCGGTTGTCCCGCCGCGCAAACGCGGCAGAACAGCGCTGTTGCACCTGACGTCCCCGCGTCCAAATAAATTTGTCTCCGGTTCCGCAGGTGAACCGGCGCCCATTAGATGCAAAAAGGAGATTGATACATGGCCATTCCAGATTATCAGAGCGTGATGTTGCCACTTCTCAGATTTTCCGCGGAAAAAAAAGACGAGACCTCCACAGGGGAGGCCGTTGAAGTCCTTCAAAAGAATTTGGCCTGACAGATGAAGATCTAAAAGAGCTACTTCCAAGCGGTATTTCAATCTACCTTTGTCAATAGAGTTGGTTGGGCGTCTACTTACATGAAGAAAGCCGGTCTACTTGAAGCTACACGGAGAGGCTACTTTCGAATCACATCGCGCGGTCAAGAACTACTCAGGAAGCAGCCAAAAGCTATCAATATAAAACTTCTCAAACAGTATCCTGAGTTCCTTGAGTTCCAACAACTCAAAGGAACACGAAGTGGTGAGAAAGATAAGCGCCTCAGGAGGAACACCTGACATTTTAGCAGCTACTCCGTCTGAGGCATTGGAAAACGCCTATGAAAATCTACGTAATGAACTTGCTAACGAACTACTCGCCAAAGCTTAAAAAATCTTCGCCATCCTTTTTCGAACGTGCTGTTGTCGAGTTGCTCGTGAAGATGGGTTATGGAGGCTCACGCTCCGACGCAGGAAAAGCCATTGGGAAAAGCGGAGATGGCGGCATTGATGGAATAATAAAAGAAGACAGACTTGGACTCGATGTCGTCTACATTCAAGCAAAACGATGGGACAACTAATCCTGTTGGAAGGCCAGATGTTATGCAGTTTGCGGGAGCGCTACAAGTTGCAGAAAGCAAACAAAGGCATATTCATTACGACTTCCAGATTTACCGACGATGCGAGAAGCTTTGTTTCACAAATTGGAAGCAAAATTGTCTTAATCGATGGGGAACAACTCACCAATTTAATGATTGAGAGTGATGTTGGCGTATCGGTTGTATCGATGTATCCGGTGAAGAAAATAGATGCTGATTATTTTGATGAAAGCATCTAACAAGCGGCTCCACCGGATCGCCGAAAAATCCGGCTTCCGGTGAGCTCTAACGGTGGCGCCGCCTGCGGCGTCGCCAATGCGGCGTTGACCCTATCTGGTTCATGTCCCGTTCGGCTTCGCCTACGGCTGCGCCAACCAGGCCATTGGACCTCGATGTCCCTCGCTCGCATGGGCCTTCGGCCCCCGCAAGCTTCGGGACACGGGTCAACGCCGCATTATGTAAGGAAAGAGACATGGCCATATCCGATCGTATACTGGAGTGTATCAACAAATACAATGCCAATGATCTCGATAACGCTCTTATTCAAGTCTGTATTGCCATGGATGGAACGGCAAAGAAAGAGTATCCGAAAATAAAAAAAGTCGGTGAGAGGTTCAGGACGTTCATCAAGTCCAATCAAGACATAATCACCTTCTTTACGTTCAACACGAATATCTTCATCAACTGCCAGTTCGGAGAGTACACAATCGAGCAGTTTATATACAAAGTCCTTCGCTGCGGGTTGCTGCATGAAGGAGACATCCCCGAGATGTTCGAGTTTGCGGAAACGGGTGGTCCCATCGAAATCGGCGATAGAAAATGGCGTCTCCCGAAGACCTTCGTGTTTGGCGCAATGCTTGCCGTGATTGGCGCTCATTCCAATTCGGGGGAGAATTTGCCGGAAGACCTGACCGTCACCATTATGGGGCAGCAGTTTACCGTAAACCAGTTGTGGGGTCGTGCAGACATTATCAGAACGACATTAGAGCCAAGGGCTGCATAACCGCATGAACCGGATCATGTCCCTGGCGGGCCACTCCTGGATATGCATGCGTTGTACATAAAAATCAATTGACTTATAACCACATTGTATTTACACTGTATTTATGTCTGAGATTCGCTTTGAATGGGATGAAAAGAAGCATTCTCTAAATATGAGAAAGCATGGAGTTTCTTTCAACGAAGGACAGACGGTGTTTGCTGATGAAAACGGTTTGTTACTTGACGATCCAGACCATTCTTAGGAGGAAAACCGCTTTATCCTTCTCGGACTAAGTTCCAGCCTACGCCTCATAGTCGTTTCCCATACCTATCGAAAGAATGATGCTGTTATAAGAATCATCTCGGCCCGTAAGGCGACTAACTCGGAACAAAAACAATATGGAGAAGATGGTAACCATGAGAAAAGAATATGATTTTTCCAAAGCCAAGAAAAATCCTTATGCGAACATGCTGAAGAAACATGTCTCCATAAGGTTAGATGAAGAAACCATCAAGTATTTCAAGGAGCTTGCAATGGGGGCCGGGATCCCCTACCAAACCCTGATAAACCTTTATTTACGGGATTGTGCGTCATCGGGTCGGAAGCTTTCTATTCAATGGAAAGAAGCTTCCTAAAATATTTGCCCAACAAGACGTTCCACCGGATCGCCCGAAAACCGGGCTTCCCGGTGAACTCTTTCGTTGGCGCCGCCTGCGGCGTTGCCCCTGTCGGGTCCATGTCCCGGCTGGCTCGCCCGGCTGCCAACCAGGCCATTGGACCTCGATGTCCCTCGCTCGCATGGGCCTTCGGCCCCCGCAAGCTGCGGGCCACGGGTCAACGCTGGATGCGGAGATCAGGTGATTACAAAACTCTTAGCATGATTCCAAGAACATGATATAATCTGAAATATGAAAATCGAATGGGACCGGAAGAAGGCAAAAATCAACATTAGGAAGCATGAAGTCTCTTTTGAGGAAGCGGCCACCGCATTGAGTGACCCTATGGCCGCAACCGGTCCCGATCCCGATCATTCAATTTCTGAAGAACGTTATATTACCTTTGGTGTATCAGAAAAAGGTCGGCTGCTGGTGGTATCTCACACTGAAGAAGGCGAAAACATTAGAATTATAAACGCTCGCAAAGCGAGCAAAGGAGAACGGGAACTTTATGAAGAAGGATAAAAAACCTGAAAAAGACGAACTACGGCCGGAGTATAGGCGTTCAGATTTTCCCGGGGGCCTTGTACGGGGGAAATACACAAAACGTATAAAGGAATCATCAAATATCATCGTCCTTAAACCGGAAGTAGCCCGTGTATTTCCAAACGGAGATGCTGTTAACAAGGCTCTTCTTTCTCTGATCGACCTGGCCCGAAAAACAACACACCCAAGACGTTCCACCGGATCGCCCGAAAACCGGGCTTCCCGGTGAACTCTTTCGTTGGCGCCGCCTGCGGCGTCGCCGATGCGGCAGTTAGAACAAATGATGAAAAGCAAGGCAGGGGAGGGCGTATAGCTCGAAACCGCGCTGGAATCGACGAGGGGTTAAGGGGGCTTAAGGGAGGGGGGAGATTCCCTGCGCCTGGTGCAGGGAGCTTTAAATAGTTATAAAAAATTATTTGACTTGCTTATACAAAGGGGTTATCATATAAAAAATTAAATCCGTTATTGACCCAGTATGGTGTGAATAACGGTCGAAGTTGGTGAACAATTCGATGAGTACAGGCATCGGAGGATTTATCTTCGATGCCTTTTTTTTAGGCAAGTCGTTATCCCAACTTGAGAAATACTTCAAGAGAGGAATAGGACTATGCCAGAAGGAAAAGTAAAGTGGTTCAACGAGAACAAGGGTTTTGGCTTTATTGAAGTTGATGGTCAGGATAAAGACGTTTTTATTCACCATTCAGCCATCAGTATGGCGGGATTTAGAACCTTGGAAGAGGGCCAGCGGGTTAGCTTTGACATCGAGCAGGGCAAAAAAGGCCCAGCCGCAGTCAATGTAACGATCCTGTAGCCTTTCGTTAATCACGAAAAAAGCAAAGGGGGTGAATGAAAATTCACCCCCTTTTTTATTCCTTAACCCAAATCCCCTGTTTTATCCCTGTCCATTCCTTTTCCGTATTAAGATCTCATGCCCGCTTGAAGCGGGCACCGACGAAGCATGAAAATAAAACTTAGTATCAACGGGTTAAACGTTTTTATTCTGAATTCTGACTCCTGAATTCTGGATTCTTGGGTTTTATTTTCGAACTAAGATCCATCCGGATCATCCCTTCTTCTTGAGCGTTTCTTCTATCTGATCAAGATGCATTTTGCGATGCTCGGATCGGTAGAGCCGGTGTTTTTCTCCGAGGCTTTCGATGGCGGCAATCAGCTCGTCAGGGGCTTCTTCCAGTTCCCGGTCTATGGCCTCGGTCGATGAAACGGCCAGGTCGGCAGCCGCCCTGGGCGGGAGGGCCAGCCAAAGGGGAAGGAGCGATTCATTGATGACATCGATGTCGATCGGGCAGGGGGCCACCCCGTCCTCCTCCCATTTCCGCATCAGGACCAACGACCGCTGGTCCCAAAAAGCCAGATGGGCCAGGGCCACGGCCACCGTCCAGTCGGTCCCCAGTGGATGGCTGAGATCTTCGTCGGTCAAGTTTCCGACAAGGGAACGGAGCCTTTTCCGTTCTCTGGCATTCTCGTCCACAAAGGGTCGATCCATAATCCCTCCTTTTTTTGATTATTGATAGATATAGAATAGTACCAATTCCTTTTCCTTTGGGAAACAAAAAATATCTGTTGAAAAAAAACTGGAATACGATAGCATACTTTCCATGCCTTCCAAAACCATCCAGGATCTGCAGGAAAAAATAGAATTTTACGAACGGGTGCTGGATAACATTCGTAACGGGGTGATGATCACCGACCCCAAGGGCAAGGTCATCTTTTTCAGCCGGACCTATGGGAATTTTTTGGGGGTCGATCCCCAAAAGGTCATGGGCAAACACTGCCGCGAGGTGGTGGAACATACCCGGATGGATGTGGTGGCCCGGACGGGCATACCGGAGATCAACCATCCTCATCGCATCAAAGGCCGGGATATGGTGGTTCAGCGGATTCCCATCCAGAAGGACGGCAAGGTCATCGCCGTCTACGGGCAGGTGATGTTTGAAGATATCCGCGATGTCCAGACCCTGGCCAAAAAATTGAATTTTTTGGAATCCAAGATTGAGCTCTATGAAAAGGAATTGGTCAGCCTGCGCTCTTCCAAATATACCTTCAATCATATCGTCGGGAAAAGTCCGTCCATCATGGAGTTAAAAAAGATCGCTCAAAAGGCGGCCAAGACCAATGCCGCGGTGTTGATCACGGGGGAAAGCGGTACGGGTAAGGAGCTGTTTGCCCATGCCATCCATCATGCCAGCCACCGCAGGGCCTTTCCCTTTGTCCGTTTGAATTGTGCGGCCATTCCCAGGGATCTGTTGGAAGCCGAGCTGTTCGGCTATCAGCCCGGGGCTTTTACCGGAGCGGGGAACCGGGGAAAACCGGGCAAATTTGAGCTGGCCCACCAGGGGTCCGTCTTCCTCGACGAAATCGGGGACCTTCCCCTGGAAATGCAGCCCAAGCTGCTTCGGGTCATAGAAGAGAAAGAGACCGAGCGTCTGGGCGGGACCCGGGTCTTTAAATCCGATTTTCGCTTGATCACCGCCACGCATGAAAACCTGGAAAAATTGGTCCAGGAGGGCCGTTTTCGAAAAGACCTCTATTACCGTTTAAATGTCATTCCCATTAACCTGTCCCCTTTAAGGGAACGAAAAGAGGACATTATCATCTTGGTCCATCATCTGATTGAAATCCTGAACCGGGATTTGGGCTTGAATGTTACTCGACTGGCCCCGGAAGTTCTCCGTTGTTTTGAAAACTACCATTGGCCGGGAAACGTCCGGGAATTGGCCAACATTTTGGAAAGAATCCTTTATTCCCTGGATGGGGATACCATCGAACGGCATCACCTCCCCATCTTTCTGCAAAATAGCGGTCAGGGAATTTCTCGATCCCCCAATGCCTCTCTAAAAAGAGTTAAGGACGAGACGGAAAAGGAGACCCTCCTGCAAGCCCTTCAGCAATCCAAAAATAATAAAAACAAGGCCGCCCTGGCCTTGGGGATCCACCGGACGGCCTTGTATAAAAAAATAAAAAAATATCAGATTCCCTTACAACCTTCTTAAAGTATCTTCTTTTTTCTATATGTAGTTTTTTATCTACTCTTATAAGAATCATTCGGAATTGCTCATGTTTTTTTGAATTCTCCATTAAGTATAGCTTTTTATCTACATTAAAGATTCCCAAGGCGAAATCCCTTTTAAGATTTTCTTGAAAAATTCTTTTATTTTTTATGGATTTGTAAAAAGGTAAAATCAGCTTTAGACGTCATTCCGGCGAAGGCCGGAATCCAGGAATATTAAACCCTTCTGGACCCCGGCTGTCGCCGGGGTGACGGTTCTGTCTGAGTTATTATGAGTCTCTCCTCTTTGGTTGGTCGGGTGTTTTTTGAACAAACGGATGGCTTGGCCTGCATCTTGCTCACTATAAATAGAGTTTCTAAAAAACCAAAGCAAGGACGAGATTTATGCGCCTGAGTAAAGACCTGATGGAACCGGTGATCAAGAAAGAGGATATCATGATCCTTTCCGACCCGGATTTTAATCCCGGTCATGTCTGTCTGGTGACCGGGGCCGCCGGAGGGATCGGCCGGGCCACGGCCGTGGCCGCCGCGGCCAATAACCTGATGACCGTGGGTTTGGATATCGACGAAAAAGAGGGAAACAAGACCCAGAGACTGGCCCGGGAAATGGGCGGCCAGATGATTTTTATCAAGGCCGACCTGACCCATGATGAAGACCTGAAACAGGCCGTTTCCGAGGCGGCCAAGCTCGGGTCCATTAAATTCCTGGCCAATATTGCCGGTATTCAGCATATCGATTGCGTCGAAAACTTCCCCATGGAAAAATATGATTATATGCAGCGGCTCATGCTGCGCGCCCCTTTTTATTTATCCCAATTGGTGATCCCCCATATCAAAAAAAGCAAAAACGGGACCGGGGCCATCGGGGCCATGGCCTCCATCCACGCCCACATCTGCACCCTGAACAAACCGGCCTATAATGTCATGAAATTCGGCTTGCGGGCTTTGACCCAGTCTTTGGCCGCCGAGGGGATGGGCAAGATCCGGGCCTTTTCAGTCAGCACCGGTTTTGTCAAAACAGCCCTGACCTTGAAACAGATTCCCATCCAGGCCAAGCAGCGAGGCATCAACCCGAAAGAGGTGGTCCAGGATGTGATGCTGGGCAATTCCCGGGTAAAGGAAATGATGACCCCCCTTGAGGTGGCCAATTTATTCCTTTTCGGATTTTCCCGGTTTGCCAAATACCTGGTCGGCGGCGACCTGCTCTTTGACGGCGGTATGGTCTTAACCTATGCCGAGAAAAAAACGGGGAAGTAAAAAGATATTTTTTTCAGGTTCATCAAAAATTTTTTTGGTGTAATAAAAAAAACTTTTTAAGCTCGAAGGAGGAAAAAAAATGAAAAGAACGGCCTTATTGACAGTTGTTTTTTGTTTAGTGGCATTCTTAACGGCCTCGATGGTCCTGGCCCAGGCCAAGGCTCCGGCCAAAAAGGCCGCCGAAGCGGCCATAAAAACCGGGGCCAAAGATGCCATCCGTTTGGGGGCCATCTGGGACTTTGCCGGACCCTGTTACATGCTTTCCGAGTCGGCCGTCCAGGGTATGCGGATCGCCGTGGAAGAGATCAATGCCAAGGGGGGCGTCCTGGGTAGAAAATTCGACCTGATCGTCCGGGATACGGAGATGAAGGTCGATGTGGGGGCCAGGGAAACCAAGGACCTGATCCTGCGTGAGAAAGTCAATTTCCTGGTCGGGCCATGCAGCAGCGGGGTGGCCTTGGCGGTTCAGGTGGTTCATGCCGAGAATAAAATTTTGCGGGTCACCTGTATGGCTAATACCGAGGCTCAGGTGGTCGATAAATTCACCCCTTACGTGGTCCAAGTAGTTCCCAATACCTACATGGAGGCCGTGGCCGCCACCCAGTTCCTGCATAAGAAATATCCCCAGGCCAAAAAATTCTGTACCATTGCCCCGGATTATGAATACGGCCGCCGGGAAGAAGCCGCCTTTGAGGAAGAAATTAAAAAACTGGTGCCCGATGCCGAAATCCTTTATCAGGCCTGGCCCAAGCCCGGGGAAAAAGATTTAACTTCTTTCATCACCGCCATTATGGCCAAGAAGCCCGATGCCGTCCACAGTTCCTTTTTCGGTGGAGACTTAGTGGCCTTTACCAAACAGGCCGCCCCTTACGGCTTTTTTGAAAAGATCCCCTTTATCGCCCTCTATGACCTGCCGGTCTTTATCGCCCTGGGGGCCGATGCCCCGGAAGGGGTTATGGCTTTCGGTCGGGGGTGTTTCTTCATGGACCCCAATCCCAAGATGATGCAATTCGTCGAGAAATATCGAAAGGCCCGCGGCGCCTATCCGGATTCCTGGGCGGTCATGGCCTATGATTCGGTTTATCTGATCAAGGCCGCCGTGGAAAAGGCCAAATCGGTCGATACCGATAAGGTCATCAAGGCCATGGAAGGGATGACCCTGGACAGTTTACGGGGCAAATTTTTCATCCGGCCTTTGGACCATATGGGCAGTGTACCCTGCTATCAGGGGATCATCGCCAAGGACCCCAGATATCCATTCAAAATTTGGAAGGATATCGTGCGGGTCCCTGGAGATAAGGTCTGGCGGTCCGAAGCCGGTGTGCGGGAAATCTGGAAAAAGACGGGGGTGGTCCGATAATACTGGATGCTGGATGCTTGATACTCGGATACTGGATATTGATCTGGATGTTATGTCATGAAAATACCTCGAGGATCGGGATTTAATCCAGTATCCGTACATGACGCTCCAAGCGTCGAGGTCAATTGGACCCGAAGATCTTAGAAGAAGTAATTCGATATAGAACTCGAAGTTTATTAGGATACTCCGCATGTCCTTTGATGTCCTTTTCAACCAGTTTCTAAGCGGGATAGCCCGGGGCGCCTTGTTGTTCCTGGTAGCCTCGGGCCTTTCCCTGACCTTCGGGGTCCTGAGGGTATTGAATTTCGCCCATGGATCTCTTTATATGTTGGGGGCCTTTATTGCCTACAGCATCTGGAAATGGCTCCTGATCCCGGTTGTCGGGTTTTATGTGGCCACCGTGCTTAGCGCCCTGATCATGGGCGGTATCGGGCTTTTGATCGAATACTTTATCTTGAGACGCCTTTACTCCCGGGGTTGGCCCGAGCAGCTCCTGGCTACCTATGCCCTGATCCTGATCATCACCGATATCGTCAAATGGTTCTGGGGAGGAGAATTTCTTTCTATCCCCAGACCCCAACCGTTTGCCGGAGCGGTCTCTCTCTTCGGATTTCCCTTTCCTTCGTATAACTTTTTCATCATCCTTTTAGGACTGGCTCTGGTTGTTTTCCTCTGGTGGCTGGTCTACAAGACCCGCCTGGGCGACATCATCCGGGCCGCGGCCCACGACCGGGATATGGTCTCGGCCCTGGGGATCCCTATCCCCTGGCTCTTTACCTGTATCTTTGTCCTGGGCGCTTTTATCGCCGGTTTAAGTGGAGCAGTGGTCGCTCCTTATGGGGCCATCGCCCTGGGCATGGATATCGACATTATTATCGAGTGCTTTGCCGTGGTGGTCATCGGCGGCATGGGAAGCTTGCCGGGAACCCTTGCTGGGGTCCCTGATCGTCGGCCAGGTCTATTCCTTCGGCATCATGTATAAACCCGAGCTGGCCCTGGCCTTTATCTTCATGGTCATGGCCATAGTCCTGATCATCCGCCCCTGGGGGATTTTCGGAAGGCCGGAACGCTAAGCATGGAAGCCAATCAAATGGAAGAAAAGCAATCCTGGGTGAAACGGGGATGGTGGCTGATCCTCTTAGTCATCTTCGGTCTGATCGCCCCCCAGGTGATCAGCGAGTTTTATTTGTTGATCCTGGGCGAAGCCCTGATCATGAGCCTTTTTGCCTTGAGCTTTAACCTGCTCTTCGGGGTTATGGGTCAGCTCCCTTTCGGCCAAGCCGCCTTTTACGGCCTGGGGGGGTATGGAATGGCCATGCTCCTGACCAAATTCCAGTTCAATTTCTGGGTAAGTTTTGTCGCCGGGATCGGGATCGCCGCCTTGATCGGTCTTCTGGTCGGACTTTTTTGCGTCCGACTTCGGGGTATTTATTTTTCCATATTGACCCTGGCCTTTGGACAATTGATCTTTGTGGTCATCTATAAGTGGCATGATTTTACCGGCGGTGATGATGGAATCCAGGGGGTTTTTCCTCCGGAGTTTCTCAAAGACCCGACGGCCTACTATTATTTCATCCTGCTCATCTTTTTGATTTCGGCCTTTATCTTGTGGCGGATCATCCATTCCCCCTTTGGCTACACCTTGCAGGCCATGCGTGAAAATTCCGAGAGGACCGAATTTTTGGGGATCCCCATTGCCCGTTATCAGTTGATCGCCTTTGTCATTTCAGCGGCTTTTGCCGGCTTGGCCGGTGCCTTGTGGGCCCCCTTTTATCGATCGGTGGCCCCCTCGACCCTGATGTGGGTCAAGTCCGGTGAACCGGTTATGGCCACGATCCTGGGCGGGGCCGGTCTCTTCTTTGGGCCGGTACTGGGCACCTTTTTAATTACCTTTGTCCACGCCTATCTCCTGGGGTTCACTCACTTCTGGCCCATTATCATGGGGACCTTGATTTTGATCGTCATCTTCCTTTTGCCGGGAGGGATCCTCGGATTTATAAAAGAAAAATGGGAAAATCGTCAAAATAGAAACCAGCAAAACCAAGGGTAATCCAATCGTGATTCTGGAAACCAAAAAAATAGTCAAAGTATTCGGGAAACTCGTGGCGACTAACAGCGTCAGTCTGGCCGTGCGTCCCGGGGACATTCATGCCATTATCGGGCCCAACGGCGCCGGTAAATCGACTTATTTTAATTTGATCACCGGGTATCATCTTCCGGATTCGGGCCAGGTTTTTTTCAAGGGGAAAGACATCACCAAGCTCCCGCCCTATCGCCGATGCCGGATGGGGATCACCCGTTCTTTTCAAATCACCAGCATCTATCCAAAAATGACGGTGTATGAAAGCGTCCTCATGGCCCTTCTATCCCATCAGAAGAAGACTTTGGATTTCTTCGCCTCAGCGAAAAATTATTTCAAGGATGAGGTCTGGCGTATTTTGGAGGACGTGGGGCTGGCCGACCAGGCCCTGATTAAAGGGGATTCCATTTCCCACGGAGATAAAAAGAGGCTGGAATTGGCCGTTACACTCGGGACCAAGCCCGAGCTGCTCCTCTTAGATGAACCGACCTGCGGCATGTCCCCCGAGGAGACCGACAGTATCATGGAGATCATCAAAAAATTGGTCGATGAAAAGGGGTTGACCATCTTTTTCACCGAACATGATATGGCGGTGGTCTTCGGGATCGCCCGGCGGATCTCCGTACTGCACCAGGGCACCCTGATCGCCGACGGGACCCCGGAGGAGGTCCGGGCCAGCGAACAAGTTCAAAAAGTCTATTTGGGCGGTGCGGCATGATCCTGGAAGTGAAAGAGATCCACACCTATTACGGAACCAGTCACATCCTCTTCGGGATTTCTCTGCAGGTTAAGGAAGGGGAGGCGGTTTGTCTGCTTGGCCGAAACGGGGCCGGCAAGACCACGACCTTGAAGAGCATCATCGGTCTGACCGTACCGAAAAAAGGCAGCATCAAATTCCAGGACAAAGAGGTGGTCGGTAAGCCCCCTTATACCATCGCTCAAATGGGAGTGGGTTTTGTTCCCGACGATCGCCGTATTTTCCCGGACCTGACCGTTCGTCAGAACCTCCTTCTGGCCAAAAGGGAACGCGACGGCGGGCTTTGGAATCTGGACCGGATCTATTCCCTGTTTCCGAAGATAAAAGAATTGGACACCCATATGGGGGGTCATTTAAGCGGCGGAGAACAACAGATGCTGACCATTGCCCGCACACTGATGACCAATCCGACCCTGCTTTTGTTGGATGAGCCGGGGGAAGGGCTGGCCCCCATGGTGGTCCGGACCATGGGCGAGAAACTCATGGAGATCAAAAAATTAGGGGTCACCATGCTCATCTGTGAACACAATGTGGGGTTGGCCTTGTCCCTGAGCGACCGGGCCTATGTCATGGACAAGGGGACCATCCGCTACCAGGGCACCATCGAGGAGTTGAAGGCCAGCGAAGAAGTGCGCAAGAAATACCTGATGGTGTAAAGAATAAAAAAACATCAATCGTTTTAAATATGATCGGTTTCTTAAAGAAATCCCCCTTTTCCCTCTTTATTTATAGGGGAGAAAGTGGGGATTTTTAGTTCTGATTCGTCGATATTATCACCTTAAGGAGGAACTATGAACCTTGGCACCTTATTACCACGTCAGGCCCGTTTCCGTCCGAATCAGACGGCCGTCGTCTTTCAGGAAACCCGCCTGACCTACCGGGAACTCAATAAAAGCGTCAATCGTTTAGCCAATGTTTTTTGGGCGCTGGGGATCCGAAAGGGAGACAAGGTGGCCACTATCCTGCCCAACTGCCTTGAGCTTTACGAAACCTACTGGGCCGTGGCCCGCATCGGCGCCGTGGTAGTCCCCTTGAGCCCTTTGCTCCGGGGAACCGGGCTGATCAGCCTGCTCAATGATTCGGACACCCTTTTGGTTATTACCAATAAATCGTTCGTGGAAGTGTTGGACCCCATCAAAAACCAGCTCCCGGCTATTCAAGGCGACCGGTACCTGCTGATTGATGGGGGCCAAATCCCGGGCTATCAAAGTTTCCATGCCTTGAAGGCCCAAGCCGGAGACCAGGATCCACCTCCAGTGGAGATTGACGACCAGGACCCTTACAACATCATTTATAGCAGCGGGACGACCGGTCTGCCCAAAGGGATCATCCATACCCATTATGTGCGGGCCATGTACTGTACCCACTTTTCGTCGTCCTTCCGTATTCATCCGGAAAGTGTCATCCTCCACACCGGATCCATCGTCTTCAACGGGGCATTCTTGACCCTCATGCCGGCCATGTATCTTGGAGCTACCTACATCCTGCACCCCCAATTCGAGGCCGAAGCCATGATCCGGACCATTGAAGAAGAAAAGGTCACCCATGTGGATACGGTCCCGGCCCAGATTATCGGCCTGCTCAATTCTCCGAACTTCGGACTTAAGACCTGCGGCTCCCTGGAATGTTTGATCTGTCTGGGTGCCCCGCTGCACAAAGAGCATAAGGAAGAATTACATCGCAAGCTGCCCGGCCGATTTTATGAGCTCTACGGCTTGACGGAAGGGTTTGTGACCATTTTGGATAAGAATGATTTTCCGGCCAAGCTTTCTTCCGTGGGCTGCTGCCCTCCCTTTTATGAAATGAAAATAATGAACGATCAGCGAGAGGAAGTCCCGGTGGGTCAGGTGGGCGAGATCGTCGGACGGGGTCCCATTTTGATGCCAGGTTATTATAAAAGACCTGATTTGACCGAGAAGGCGATTATCGACGGCTGGCTCTACACCGGCGACATGGGCTTTGTGGATGAAGAGGGGTATCTTTCTTTAGTAGACCGAAAGAAAGACATGATCATCTCCGGGGGAATCAATGTCTATCCTAAGGACATCGAGGAGATCGTGGTCCAACATCCGGCGGTTCGCGAAACAGCGGTCTTCGGCATCCCCCATGAAAAATGGGGAGAAACGCCGGTGGCGGCCGTTATTTTAAACCAACCGGCGGATATCAGCGAAGAAGAGCTCAAGGATTGGATCAACAAAAGGGTAGGGGCCGCTTATCAGCGGGTCAATAAGGTTGTCTTTATGAAGGACTTCCCGCGCAGTACGGCCGGCAAGACCCTCAAGCGGGTTTTGCGGGAAGATTTAAAATAAGTCTGTCATCCCAAAGAAAGCCGGAATCCGGGAATTCTTCCGAACTTAGGCGGACCTCGGACACCGGCCTTTTTCTTTCCCTAAGGCAACTGGTATTCTTTGATTCCTTCCTCATACAGGTCCCGTCCCTGGGTATCATTGATGACCACGGCCGGAAAATTTTCCACCACCATCCGCCGAATGGCCTCTGGCCCTAATTCCTCATAGGCAATGACCTCGGCGGCTTTGATGGCCCGGGAAATCAAGGCCCCGGCCCCGCCGGTAGCCCCGAAATAAACCGCTTTATATTTGACCATGGATTCCTTGACGGCCGGGGCGCGTTTGCCTTTGCCGATCATGCCCTTCAGACCCAGTTCCATCAACCGGGGTGCATAAGGGTCCATGCGGTAACTGGTGGTCGGCCCGGCGGCCCCGATCACGCCGCCCGGCTTGGCCGGAGAGGGGCCTACGTAATAGATAACCTGTCCCTTGAGGTCAAAGGGCAGGGGTTTCCCGGCATCCAACAGGTCGATTAACCGTTTATGGGCGGCGTCTCTGGCCGAATAAACGACGCCGCTCAAAAAGACCTTGTCGCCTATTTCCAGGGAAGAAACCATTTCATCGGTTAACGGGGTGGTTAGATAGACTGTTTTAGGCATTGGATTTATCCTTATTGTTAGCAAAAAGGTTCAAGGTATAAGGTTCAAGGTACAAGTCAAAAATAAAAGGTTTAAACCGTATACCGTGTACCTTGCACCTTATACCTTTATATCACAACGTCACTTCCTTATGCCGGCTGGCATGACACTGCACATTGACCGCCACGGGAAGGCTGGCGATATGGCAGGGCAGGAGCCGGATATGAACCGCCAAGGAGGTTGTTCTGCCCCCCAAGCCCTGGGGTCCTATGCCCAGTTTATTGATCAACCCAAGGACCTCCTTCTCCAGTTGATCAAGCTCCGGATCAGGATTGGCGGTCCCGAGGGGGCGGAGCAAGGACTTTTTGGCCTGCAGGGCGGCTTGTTCGAAGGTCCCGCCGATGCCTACGCCGATAATGGTCGGCGGGCAGGGGTTCGGCCCGGCATCCCTTACGGTTTCCACAATTTTTTCCTTGATACCGGCTATTCCGGCCGAGGGGGGAGCATAAATAAACGGCTCATGTTTTCACTGCCGCCCCCCTTGGGGACGACCCAGATCTTCAGCCGGTCTCCGGGGACTACATCGGTGTAGATGACGGCCGGGGTATTATCCCCGGTATTGGCCCGGGAAAAGGGATGGCAGGAGGATTTGCGAAGATACCCCTCGCCGTAGCCCTCACGGACACCTTGGTTGACCGCCTCTTTTAGATCTCCGCCGATCAAGTGTAGATCCTGACCGATTTCCAGGAAGATAACGGCCAAACCCGTATCCTGGCACATGGGTAGATGCTCTTCTTTGGCGATTCGGGCATTTTCGATCAACTGCCCCAGGATCTCTTTTCCGACCGGAGAAATCTCCTTCTGCAAGGCCTGCTGAAAGCAGAAAAGGACGTCTTCCCCTAACTCCTCATTGGCTTCGATGGACAACTTTTTGATGGCCCGGGTAATCTCTTTGACATCAAGTTCTCTGATCATCGGATCTCCTGATTTTTTTGCAAGATTATCAAAATCAAAACCTATTCCCTTCATTGATTATCAAATTTAAATTGATTTGGCAACCACCTTATTAAGCGGGATAAAAGTTCGAACGTAACCGCATAAAAATAGGTTAAAAATGAAAAGGCTTGACTTCAATAAAAAATAGTTATATTACATAACAATTATGAAAAATAACCAAAAGGAGCTCCTCCGGAAGGGGGGAGGGAGGGACAGGCCCGGACTCAACGATCAATTCGTCAGCGATCTTCTGACCACCCTTTCTCTGTTCCATAAACTGATGCGACAGGGCTGGCGCCGGAAGAAAGGAGGGTATTCCTCTTTCCTTCACTATCATGTCCTCGGCGTCTTAGGGCATTTCGGCGCCTTGCCCGTTTCGGAAATAGGAAAGCGTCTTCATATATCAAAACCCAATATGACCCCATTGATCGACCGGTTGGTGGAAGACGGGATGGTAGTCCGAAAACCGGATGCCCAAGACCGCCGGGTCACCAAGATCGCCATTACGCCAAAGGGCCGAGCTCTCATGAGTGCCGGCCAAAACAGGATGAAAGGGACCATGGAAAAGGTTTTTAACGTATTTACCGAAGAGGAACTAAGCCGGCTCTCAGGGGCCCTGGAGACCTTGAAAATTTTATTGCTAAAAGCCGCTTCTCCGGAGAAATGATGACCTCCGCTGAAAACCGACAATCCAATATCCCGGCCATCATGATCAGCGTCATGATCAGCCTTCTGTTGGCGGCCCTGGACGGCACCATCGTGGGCACGGCCATGCCCAAAATAATCGGCGAACTCCACGGCATGGCCCAGTATAGCTGGCCTTTTACCGCTTATATGCTTTTTTCCACCCTTTCCATCGTGGTCTTCGGCCGACTATCGGACCTGTATGGTCGGAAGCCGGTCTATCTCTTCGGGATCCTTTTTTTCCTTTTCAGTTCCGCCTTGTGCGGTTTATCGCGGTCCATGCTTCAGCTCATCATTTTTCGGGGGCTTCAGGGGATCGGCGGCGGGGTCCTCTTTTCCAGTTCTTTTATCATCGTCGGGGAACTCTTTCCACCCAGGGAGCGGGGGAAATACATGGGACTTCTGGCGTCGGTCTATGGCTTCGCCAGTGTCCTGGGACCGGCTGTGGGCGGATTGATCGCCGACCACCTGAGCTGGCGTTGGATTTTCTATGTCAACATCCCCCTGGGAGGTGTGGCCTGCCTCCTCGTCTTTCTTTTCATCCCCCGATGGCATCCGGTGGCCGCTGGAAGAAAGATCGATTACTGGGGGGTCCTCTTTCTGATTCTGGCCTTACTCCCCTTCTTTTTGGGTCTCACCTGGGCCGGGACCCGGAATGAATGGCTTTCCGGCCAGACCCTTGGTTTGCTTCTTCTTTCACTCCTGATGTTTCTGCTTTTTTTCCGGGCGGAGCGCAAGTCGGCGGAACCTTTTCTTCCTCTGGGCCTTTTCAGGAACTCGATTTACGCCATTTCTATTGTGGCCATGTTTCTGTCGAGCGCCGTCATGTTCTGTGGGGTCATCTATATTCCTCTTTTCGCCCAGGCGGTTTTGGGGGCCAGTGCGACCAACTCCGGGGTGGTGACCACTCCGATGATGCTCGGTCTTTCCCTGTCCATCATCGTCAGCGGACGGATACTCTCTCGAACGGGCCGCTATAAACCCCTGGCCCTGACCAGTCTCGGCCTGGGCGGAGTGAGCCTCTTCCTTTTGGTCCGAATGGACCTGACCACCTCCATGCCTTTCCTGATGGGTTATGCGGCGCTCTTCGGAATCGGTTCCGGCATTATTATTCCCAGTCTCAATATTGCCGTTCAAAATGCCTTTCCGCAACGCCAATTGGCCGTGGCCACCTCTTCGATGCAGTTTTTCAGAAATATGGGCGCCACCGTCGGGACTTCATTTTTTGGCTATGTGATGAACGCCGGCATGGCCCGGGGATTGAAAACGATCAATATTAGCCAACTACCGACTCAGATGGCCAAAGCCTTCGGTAGCCCCCGTATTCTTTCAAGTCAGGAGACTCTCATTCAAATCAGGACTCACTTGCCCGATAACCTCCGTCCTATTTTTAACAGCCTGCTCAACCGGATGCGGATGATCGTGGCCCATTCGATCCATGATGTCTTCCTCCTCGGTCTCATCATCATCATCGTTTCCTTTATCGTCATTCTGGGGCTGAAAGAAATACCCCTGGGACACGGAAAAGAGTAACACACGGCTACTTTTCTTCTTGACCCCTTCCCTTCTA
This sequence comes from uncultured delta proteobacterium, assembly GCA_963821645.1. Taxonomy (GTDB): domain Bacteria; phylum Desulfobacterota; class RBG-13-43-22; order RBG-13-43-22; family RBG-13-43-22; genus RBG-13-43-22. Next base: position 80,127 of record CAWGEQ010000048.1, read on the forward strand.
TAATTTAAACTTTTCTCGATGGCTGACCCTAAAACCTCCAATCAAAATCAGGAATCCAAAGAACCCCTGGGAGCTGCAGGCCCTTCATTTCCGGCGGATGAAACTCGACGCTTGGACTTGCCCCAGGCGATCGTCGGTGTGGGGGCTCCGGCCGGAAGGCTGGATCTTCTCATAAAACTCTTTGCCGCCATCCCGACCGGACACGGGTTGTCTTTTGTCCTGGTCCAGCATGTCGGGCCGTCCCAGGAAGTCCTCACCGTCGATCAGTTAAAGAACCATACTTTCTTAGAGGTGGTCGAGGCCGGAGAAGGCCTGATCGCCGAAGCCGACCACCTTTATGTGATTCCCTCCAACAGACATCTCACCATCTTCGAAGGCCGGATGAGTGTGGTTGACCCGATCCAGTGTCATGGGTTGTGCCTGCCGATCGACCATTTTTTCTGCGCCCTGGCCGCAGATCAGAAGACCAGGGCCGTGGGCGTCGTCCTGTCGGGGACGGGCAGCGACGGAAACATAGGACTATCGGAAATCAGGGCCGCCGGGGGCCGGACCATTGTAGAAGAACCGAAATCAGCGGAGTTTGTTGACCTGCCACCAGGCACCATACCGGCCGGAGTGGCCGACCAGGCCCTCTCCGTGGAGAAGATACCCGAGGCCCTGCTGGACTTGGTTTCCCGGATGGCCGATCAGGGCCGTTCCGGTGAGAGCGGGAAAATGGACGCGGACTTCCGAGCCATCTTGAACATCCTGCTCGTCAGGACCGGCCATGATTTCCGCTGCTATAAAAAGAGCACTCTCGTCCGGCGGATACGCCGACGCATGGCCTTGAACCAGTTCAAGGCCCCGGCGGATTACCGGGCCTTTCTCGAGGATCATCCCGACGAAGCCCGTCTGCTCCAAAAAGATTTGCTCATTGGCGTGACGGATTTTTTCCGTCAGCCGGAAGCCTGGCTCCTGCTGGAGGAAAAGGTCCTCCCTCTTTTGATCGCCAAGGCCAGTCCGGAGAACCCCATCCGCGTCTGGGTTCCCGGATGCTCAACCGGCAAAGAGGCCTACAGTCTGGCCATTCTGCTGACCGAGCAGGCGGAAGCCTCCGGCAAGCCGATAGGCATCCAGATTTTTGCCACCGATACGGATGAAGACGCCCTGACCATCGCCCGAAGCGGAATTTATCCCGAAGACGACCTGGGCGCCGATATCTCACCGAAGAGAAGGGAAAAATTCTTCGTCTATAAGAACGGACAGGTCCGGGTGACCAAGGCGATACGAGAACGGGTGATTTTCGCACCGCAGAACCTCACCAGTGATCCGCCGTTTTCCAGGCTTGATTTGATCAGTTGCCGCAATCTTTTGATCTATCTGGGCCGCGATGTCCAACGCCAGATCATCGCCCTGTTTCATTTCGCCTTGCGCGACGGCGGGTTTTTGTTCCTGGGCAACGCCGAAACCGTAAGCGGTCATGAGGAGTTGTTCGAGCCGGTTTTTAAAAAATGGCGGATCTACCGTCGGATCGGCGTGGGCCGGCGGGTGCCCCTGGAATTGCCTGTCGGCAAAACCGCCGGGGTGCGTCGGGTCGCACCACCCATTCCTTCTCGTCAGAACAACCTCGTCTTCGCGGCCCAACAGGTCCTGGTGGATCGTTTCGCTCCCACGGCGGTCATTGTGGACCGCCGCCAGCAACTGCTCTACGCCCACGGGACCACCGAGGACTATCTGACGATTCCCAGCGGTGAAACCACCATGGATATCGTCAACCTGGTCAAAGAGGGCTTGCGGACCCGGCTGGGGGCGGTGATACGCAAAGCCGTCGAAGAAAACCGGCCCGCCGCCATCACCACCCGTATCAGGCGCGGTGCCAAGTCCTTTCCGGTAAGAGCGACCGTAACTCCATTACACCAGCCGCGCGAGGTGGACGGCCTGTTGTTGATCAGTTTTGAAGAATACCAACCCCGGGACAGGCACCGGGCAGCTCGTGAGGTTTCGGCGGCCGGTGAAAACGACCTGCGGCATTTGGAAGACGAGCTCAAAATCACCCAGGAAGAATTACAGGGCACGATCGAACAGTTGGAGAGCTCCAACGAGGAGCTCAAGGCCTCCAACGAAGAGGCGATTGCCTCCAATGAAGAGATGCAGTCGGCCAATGAGGAACTGGAGACCTCCAAAGAGGAATTGCAGTCCCTCAACGAGGAACTGAATACCGTCAATGCCCGCCTCCATGAAAAGGTGGAGGAGTTGGAGAACACCAACAACGACGTTGTCAACCTGCTGGGCAGCACCAATATCGCCACCATATTCCTGGACCGGGACTTTAAGGTCATGCGCTACACCCCGGCCATCACCCTGTTGCTGAGCCTGATCCCTTCCGATGTGGGGCGTCCCATCGCGGACATCACCCGAAAGTTCGGGGATGAGGCCTTGTTGTCCGATGCCCGGCGGGTGTTGGCCGACCTGGCACCGGCGGCCAAAGAAGTACGGGCCGAAGACGGGCGGTGGTATATCCGCCGGATTACGCCCTATCGCACCCACGACGATCGCATCGAGGGCGTGGTCGTTACCTTTTTAGACGTCCATGACCTCAAACAGAGCGAACAGGAACGGGAGCGGCTGGCCTCTTTCCCGCTGTTGAACCCGCAGCCGATCATCGAAGCGGACCTGGAAGGAAACGTGCATTTTCTTAATCCCTCGGCCCAGAGGTTGATCCCTGATCTTGAGCAGCGCGGTATTGAACATCCCTGGTTGGCGGATTGGGGGACGGTGGTCCGGGCCTGCCAGGAGGACGGAGTGGAACTCATAACCCGCGAGGTGATCGTTGGCGAACGTTACTACCAACAAACGATCCATTACGTCTCCGAAGTCGGCCGGTCCGGATCTACGGCGCGGAAATTACCGATCGCAAACAGGTGGAAGAGACATTGCAGGAGAGTGAGGAACGTTACCACGCCCTGTTCGATAAGATGTCGGAGGGTTTTGCCCTCCATGAAATCATTTGCGACCAGTCCGGCAAACCGACGGACTACCGATTTCTCGACATCAACTCCGCTTTTGAGACTTTGACCGGGCTTAAGCGCCAGACCCTGATTGGGAAGACCTTGCTGGAAGTCCTGCCCGACACCGAACCAGTGTGGATAGAAAAATACGGTGAGGTGGCTTTGACCGGCCAGTCGATTCATTTTGACCAATATCATGCCGGGCTCTCTAAACATTACGAAGTGTTCGCTTATTGCCCGGCACCGCGCCTGTTCGCGGTCCTCTTTCTGGACATCACCGAGCGCAAACGGGTTGAAGATTTATTAACGGAAAATGAAAATCGTCTGAAAAGGGCCCAGGAAATCGCCCATCTCGGCAGTTGGGAACTCGACGTCGTCAATAACCGGCTTACCTGGTCCGATGAGGTCTACCGGATTTTCGGATTACAACCCCAGGAATTCGCTGCCACCTATGAAGCCTTCCTTGAGGCAGTACATCCCGATGATCGAGCGGCGGTGGACGCCGCCTATTCCGGATCACTGCGAGAGGGAAAAGAAAGCTACGAGATCGAGCACAGGGTTGTTCGAAAATCTACCGGAGAAATACGCTTTGTCCATGAAAAATGTGAGCATGTCAGGGACGAAACCGGCAAAATCATCCGGTCTGTCGGCATGGTGCAGGACATCACCGAACGCCGACAGACCGAGGAGGCCCTGCGTGAAAGCGAGCGGCGCTATCGCCATCTTTTTGAGTCAATGGACGAGGGTTTGCCCTTTGTGAGATGATTTACGATGAAGCGGGCAACCAATGGACTTCGCTATCTGGAGTGAATCCGGCCTTTGCCAGCTGACGGGCCTGAAGAAGGTTATGGGCGAACGGTCAAGGGTGATCCTAGGCATGAGTCCTTCTGGATTGAGTCGTTGATCTGCTACGAACAGGTCCACGGAACGGATGCCCCCCGCCTTCTGCCCCCATACCATACCCTGGCGGATGGGCAGGAGCATGTCGCCGAAGTGCATGAGGAGCGTCTCGGCGGTGACTTCTTAGTCAGCACTACCCCTGTTTTCGATGCCAGGGCGGTTGATCGGTCTGTCCACGTGGCCAGGGACATCACCGAGCGCAAAAAACTGGAAGAGGAAATACGTCGGTCCGGGACGAGCTGGAAATCCGGGTTCGAGAACGAACTGGCCGTAACCAATGAAGGGCTGGTAATCGAAATTATCGAACGACAGAAGGCCGAGGAAGCCTTACAGAGATCGGAAGATCAACTGCGTTCCCTGGCCACCCAGATTCTTTCGGCTCAGGAAACTGAAAGAAAACGGATTGCCCTGGAAGTTCACGACGTCCTGGGGTCGTCCCTGAGCGCCATCAAATTCAAGGTGGAAGAGGCATTACATAACAGCAATAACGGGAAGTCGGCGAGGTTAGTCGAATCTCTGGAGGCGGTCATCCCCCTTGTCCAGGATACGATCGAAGAGGCCAGAAGGATTCAGAGTGATCTGCGGCCCCCTATGCTGGACGATCTGGGGATCATCGCTACCTTCTCCTGGTTCTGTCGCCGATTTGAATCGATTTATTCGGGCATCCGCGTTGAACGAGGAATTTCTATCCAGGAAGAGGAAGTGCCTGATTATCTGAAGATCGGGCTTTTCAGAATTGCCCAGGAAGCGATGAATAACATCGGGAAACATGCCGGCGCCACGCGGGTGCATCTCGGACTGCGAAAAGTCGAGGGCCAGATAGAACTGACTATTCGGGATAATGGGGAAGGATTTGAACCGGAAAGTCTTTACAACGGGAATTTGAAAAAAGGGCTGGGTCTGGCCAGCATGAAAGAGCGGGCCGAATTTTCGGGCGGCACTTTTTGCCTTGAATCCTCCGCGGGGAAAGGAACGGTCATCAGGGCCGTTTGGCCCGTTTGATTGATGATAGGGGGACTGAGATAGGAGGAGAACGGTGAGAAACGGAGAAAAATCACACCGTACCCGATTCTTATTCATCAATCCTCAATAGGTCCTTGTTCTCCCTTCAAGTAAGAGGAGATTGGGATTATTCCTATATTTTTTCGCTTTTTGGGGCTGAATTTTTAAATTTGTCTTGACGGATTCCCGCCCGCACCTATAAGTTGTCATGACAATGTTGTCATGACAACTTTTTTATTTTGATCTCCCGGAAAAATACCCATGAAAAAGAAGAACGCTCTTCTGTATGAAGCCTTAGGCTTCTGGATCTATAGACTGTACAATCAGGGAAGTAACCTTCTACGGAAGACCTTCCAGGCCGAGGGGTATCGACCTGACGCCGGAACAATGGGGTGTACTGACCCGTCTGCGGGAAGAGGAGGGGATGAACCAGAGTCATTTAGGCGAAAAAACGTTTAAAGACCGGCATAACATCACCAGGATCCTGAACCTGCTGGAAAGACGGGGGTGCATCGAACGCCGGGCCGATAAAGCCGACAAGAGGGTTTATCGCCTTTTTTTAACCAAAACCGGGCAGAAGGTGCAAGAGAATCTGGGGGCCATCGTCCTGACCCATCGGGAGGCGATATTTGAAGGGTTGAGCCGGGAGGATATCGTTACCATGCAAAGGATCGTCGAGCATATTGTGAAAAATGTGGAAAGAAGATTTGAGGCCATCGCCGTGTCAAGGAGGATAAAGAATGGCTTTTAAAGACAGGCTAAGATCGTATTTGGGCCTGAGCATCCTTATCATGGCCGGGTTGCTGCTTTTGACCGCGGGATGCCAAAAAGTCCAAACCAAAGAAGTCCCCCCGGTGCCCTCGGTAGAGGTGGCGGAAGTCGTGGCTAAGGATGTCCCCATCTATTCGGAATGGACCGCTTCAACCGATGGTTTCGTCAATGCCACCATTCGGGCCCAAGTCCAGGGTTATCTGGTCGAGCAGGATTATAAGGATGGGGATTTTGTCCTGAAAGGGCAGATCTTGTTTAAGATCGATCCGCGCACCTTCCAGGCGGCTTTGGAGCAAGCCAGGGGGCAGCTTACCGAGCAGATGGCCAGGTGGGAAAACGCCCGGGCCAATCTCGAGCGTATCAAACCCCTGGTTGAGCAGAAGGCCGTCAGTATGAAGGACTTCGATGAAGCCGTCGGTACGGAGCAGGCAACCCATGCGGCGGTGATCGCCGCCCAGGCGGTGGTTGAAAAGGCCCAGTTGGACCTGGGGTTCACCAAGGTCATCTCTCCCATCGACGGCATCGCCGGGATTGCCCGGACCCAATTAGGCAACCTGGTGGGACCCGGGTCCATCGAGGAATTGACCATGGTCTCAACTGTCAACCCGATCAAGGTCTTCATCCCCATGAGCGAACAGGAATACCTGAAATACGTAGTCAACGGCCACGGTAGGGCTCAGCAGATACCATTGGAATTGATCCTGGCCGACGAAAAGGTCCATCCGTACAAAGGAACCTTTGCCTTTGCCGCCCGACAGGTGGATGTCCGGACCGGCACGATCAGGGTCGCGGCCTTATTTCCCAATCCGGGAAATGTGCTCCGGCCCGGTCAGTTTGCCCGGGTCCGGGCCCAGACCATGATCAAGAAAGGGGCCCTCCTGGTGCCTCAGCGGGCGGTCGTGGAACTGCAGGGAAAATATCAGGTGGCCGTGGTCAACTCCGACAACCAGGTGACCATCAAACAGGTCAAACCGGCCGAACGGGTGGGGAACCTCTGGGTGATTGAAGAAGGCTTAAGACCCGCAGAGCAGGTCGTCGCCGAAGGGCTTCAGAAGATCAAGGACGGAACGGTCGTTACGACCAAGCCCTTCCACCCCGATACCGGGACCCCCCCTGAGATCAAGCCCCGGGTCAAGACCGAGCTCCAACCGGCAGCGCCCAAGGCCGGGAAAAATTAGGGGTAGGCCGCATGTCGAAGTTCTTTATCAATCGCCCCATTGTGGCCATGGTCATTTCCATTTTGTTTGTCATCCTGGGTTTGGTGGCCATGAAAGGCTTGCCCGTGGCCCAGTTTCCGGAGATCGTGCCCCCGGAGATCCAACTCTACGCCACTTATCCCGGTGCCGATGCCGAAACCGTGGAACAATCCGTAGCCACTCCCATCGAACAGCAGATCAGCGGCGTGGACAACATGAGCTATATGTATTCCGTGAATGCCAGCAACGGGACCATGCGGATGTTCGTCGATTTCGATGTCAAGACCGACCCCAACACGGATTTGATCTTTACCCAGATGCGGCAAAACCAGGCCCAGCCCCAGCTTCCCCTGGATGTGCGCAATTACGGGGTGACCATGGTCAAATCCAGGGCCGCCCCGATGCTGCTCGTCGGTCTCACCTCCCCCAAAGGCAGTTACAGCGCGGCTTTTTTGGCCAACTACGCCAATATCAACCTGGTCGACCAGCTTTTGCGTGTGCCCGGTATCGGTCAGGTGGCCATCTTCGGTGCCGGCCCTTATGCCCTGCGCATCTGGGTCAAACCCGACACCCTGGGCAAGCTGGGCATGACTGTTTCCGATATCATCAACGCCATCCAGAAACAAAATACCGTCAATCCGGCCGGACAGGTCGGCAGCGAACCCGCCCCTCCCGGACAGGAATACACCTACACGGTGCGCGCCCAGGGTCGTCTGGTATCCGAGGAGGAATTCGGGGCCATTGTGGTCCGAGCCAACTCCGATGGCTCGATCGTCCGGTTGAAGGACGTGGCCCGGATCGAATTAGGGACCCAGACTTACACGATCAACGGCCGCATCGACGGCCGGCCGGCCGGGATCATGGCCATCTACCAGCTCCCCGGTTCCAATGCCCTGGCCACGGTCCAGGCCATCAAAAAGTTGATGGGCGACGCCAAGAAAAGGTTTCCGGCCGACCTGGATTACACCGTGGCCTTAGATACCACCAGGTCCATCAACGAGGGAATCAAGGAGATCGTCATTACCCTTTTGGAAGCCTTGCTTCTGGTCATCCTGGTGGTCTTTCTCTTTCTCCAGGGCTGGAGGGCCACCCTTATCCCGGCCCTGGCCGTTCCGGTCTCCCTGATCGGCACCTTTGCCGTCTTTCCTTTGTTGGGGTTCTCCATCAACACCCTGTCGCTCTTCGGCCTGGTTCTGGCCATCGGCCTGGTGGTCGATGACGCCATCATTGTCGTGGAGGCGGTGGAGCGCCACATCGGAGAAGGTCTGGCCCCCAAGGAGGCCGCCATCAAGGCCATGGGCGAGGTTTCCGGGCCGGTCATGGCCATTGCCCTGATTTTAAGCGCCGTCTTCGTCCCCACCATATTTATTCCGGGGATCACCGGCCGGCTCTACCAGCAGTTTGCCGTAACCATCGCCATCTCGGTCCTCATCTCGGCCTTTAATGCCCTGACTTTGAGCCCGGCCCTCTGCGCCCTGCTGCTAAAACCCCGGAAAGAGACCCGGGGACCTTTGGGTGTCTTCTTCGGCTGGTTCAACCGCTCCTTCGGCCGGGCCTCAAAAGGATATATCCGTCTCTGCGGGACCCTCATCCGTAAGAGCGCCCTGAGCCTTATTCTGTTGGCCGGGATAGCCCTGCTCGGCGGTCTTTTAGGTAAAGGCATCCCCCACGGGTTTCTGCCCGAAGAAGACCTGGGATATATGTACGTCAACGTGACTTTGCCCAACGCCGCCTCTCTCCAGCGCACGGACGCCGCCTGTAAAAAAATTGAGGAGATCCTCCGGAATACCCCCGGCGTCGAACATTACCAGACCATCGTCGGTATCAGCCTGATGAGCATCGCCCAAAACACCTACAGCGGCTTCTTTTTTGTGACCCTCAAGGAGTGGAAGGAGCGGAAGAGGCCGGAAGAACAGTACCAGGCCATCATGGCCCATCTGAACAGCGAATTGGGCAAGCTGCCTGAGGCCGTGGCCTTTGCCTTTCCCCCCCCGGCCATTCAAGGCATCGGGTTGGCCGGCGGAGCCACCCTGGTGCTCGAGGACCGGGCCGGCAAACCCATCTCTTTTTTGGCTGAAAATGTCAATAAATTCCTCTCGGCCGCCCGCAAAAGACCGGAATTGGCCAGGGTGACGACCACCCTTCTTCCGTCCGTGCCCCAGCTCTTTGCCAAGGTGGACCGCGACAAGGTGCTCAAACAGGGGGTTGACCTTAGCGAGGTCTACCAGACTCTCCAGACCTTTATGGGAGGATATTTCATAAACTTTTTTAACCGTTTCGGACGGCAGTGGCAGGTCTTTGTCCAGGCCGAAGGGGAATACCGCACCAAGGCCGAAGATGTCCGGCAATTCTATGTGCATAACGACAAGGGGGATTATGTGCCGCTGTCGGCCTTGACCACCATGGAGTTCCGGCCCGGTCCTGAGTTCACCATGCGCTACAATCTCTACCGCTCGGCCCAGGTCAACGCCATGGGCAAGCCCGGTTTCAGCTCGGGTCAGGTCATGAAGGCCCTGGAAGAGGTCTTTCATCAGACCATGCCCGGTGAAATGGGGCTGGATTACATCGGGATGAGCTTTCAGGAAAAAAAGGCCCAGGAAGGGATTCCGGCTTCGGCCATTTTCGGATTTTCCCTGCTCTGTGTCTTTCTCATACTGGCGGCCCTTTACGAGAGCTGGTCCCTGCCCTTTAGTGTGCTGCTCTGCACTCCGGTGGCCGTTTTCGGGGCCTTCGCCGGTATTTGGCTCACCGGCCAGGTGAACAATATCTACGCCCAGATCGGTCTCATCGTCCTCATCGGCCTGGGTGCCAAGAATGCCATCCTGATCGTCGAGTTTGCCAAGGCCCGGCATGAGCGGGGGAGTCCCCTGGCTGATGCCGCCCTGGAGGGGGCCCGTCTTCGTCTCAGGCCGATCCTGATGACCTCCTTCGCTTTTCTTCTGGGTGTGCTCCCCCTGGTTTTTTCAACGGGCGCCGGCGCCGTGGCCCGGCGGATCATGGGCACGGCGGTCATGGGAGGAACCACCGCCGCCTCGTTGATCGCTATTTTCCTGATCCCGGTGACCTTCTACGTGGTGGAAAAATTCTTCAGGCCCGGGAAGAAAAAGGACCGGGAGAAAGAAAAGGAGGCAGACCATGTTTAAAGGGATCGTGGTCCTCTGCTCGGCCCTGATCATCTCGGCCTGTACCCTCGGGCCTGATTACCGTCGCCCGACTATGGACATCCCCTCGTCCTGGCGTTTTGAAGAAAAAGAAGCCAGGGATGCGGCCAATACCGCCTGGTGGGGGCAGTTCGAGGATCCGGTCTTGAATGAGTTGATCGCCATGGCCCTTAAAGAGAACCTGGATCTTAAGACCGCTGCCTTGAGGGTCGAGGAATTCATCGGACGGTACGGCCTTTCCAGGTCCGGGCTCTTTCCCCAGGTTGGTGCCACGGGCATCGGCCAGAGAAAGTCCCTAACCCAATACAGCAATCCTCCCTTTCCTTCAACGTCCGACAACACCTATTACGATTTTCAGACACTCCTGACGGCCAGTTGGGAGATCGATGTCTGGGGGCGGCTCCGGAGGTCCACGGAAGCGGCCCGGGCCGATCTTTTGAGTACCGAAGAGGGACGGCGGGCAGTCATCATGACCGTAGTGACCGCGGTGGCCACGGCCTACACGGACCTCCGGGACCTTGATAAACAGCTTGAAATTGCCCAAAGGACCGCTAAAAGCCGCGAAGATTCTTTCAAACTTTTCAATCTCCGTTTTGAGCGGGGTCTGATTTCGGAACTGGAGTTGCGGCAAATCGATTCGGAGTACCAATCGGCCTTGGCGACCATCTCGTTACTTCAGAAGCTGATCCTCCAACAGGAGAATGGCCTGAGCCTATTACTTGGGCACAACCCGGGTCCAATTACGCGGGGCAAAACCCTGGACCTTCTTGTTCTGCCGGCTGTTCCGGCCGGGGTCCCTTCGCAGCTCCTGGAAAGACGCCCGGATATCCGTCAGGCCGAGCAGGACCTTATTGCCGCCAATGCCCGGATAGGGGTGGCCAAGGCCCTTTATTTCCCGACCATTTCCCTGACCGGTTTTTTAGGGCTGGAAAGCACCGACCTGTCCAGTCTCTTCAGCGGACCGGCCAGGACCTGGAATTATGCGGCCCAGATCACAATGCCTCTTTTCTCAGCGGGCGGTATCGCCGGGACCATTAAGGCCACCGAGGCCCTACAGCAACAAGCCTTGGTTCGTTACCAGCAGGCCATCCAGACGGCCTTCAGAGAGGTAGAGGATGCCTTGATCGATCAGGCCAAGTCGAGGGAGCAACTTGAAAGGCAAAAAAAACAGGTGGAGGCTTTACAGAAATACCTGGGGCTGGCCAGGTTACGTTATGAAAACGGCTATACCAGTTATCTGGAAGTCCTCGACGCCGAGCGGGGCCTCTTCAATGCCGAGCTTTCCTATACCCAGACCCAAGGTGTTTTATTTCGGGCCCTGGTCAACCTTTACAAGTTCATGGGCGGGGGCTGGGCGGTTGACGCCGATAAACTGACCGGAGGATGAAAAGCTAAAGATACCCCTCAATTCAATCTTCAAACTCCATAATAAATATTCCTTCAGGTTCATTGCTCTTCAGAAGGCCTTGAGGCACGCCCCGGTTTTCTCAAAATACCGTCCCTTTTCAAGAAATATACTGTCCAACCATTATTTATTTCCGGAGATAAGGTTGATAAGATATTAAACCCTCATGCCCCAAGTGGCATGAGGATTAGTTTTAAAAAATGGGTCCCGTGGTGGGAGGAAATGACCGAGGGCTTTATTTCCGAAGGGAGCCAGGGAGGTGTTTATGGTCAACAATTGGATTGCTAATGCCTATGAAGGGATGTCCCGACGGCAATTTCTCGCCGGGATGAGCGCTGCGGGTGTCGGATTGGCCGGATATGCCATCGCCGCCCATCCGGTGGCCGGTGAGATCATCAATACCCCTACGAATAATCTCGTGGCCAAGGACGGCAAGGTGCTTTCAGATGGCTTCCAGGTGCCGATCTATGAGGCAAGGCCTGAGGCCGCAGGAAAATATCCCATCATGCTGGTGATTCCGGAAATATTCGGGATGCATGAGCACATCAAGGACGTCACCCGTCGTTTTGCCAAAGAAGGGTTCTTGAGTTTTACTTTTGAGCCTTATGCCCGTGAAGGAGGGGTTTTATCCCAGTTCGACATCGATGCGGTCAGGAAGGTGGTCGACCCGGTCCCTGACCAGCGGGTTATGATGGATTTGGATGCCCTCGTGGCCTTTGCTAAGCAACATCCGGCCGGGCGGCCAGATCGGATCGGGGTGACGGGATTCTGCCGGGGCGGGATGTATACCCTTCTTTTTGCCGCCCACAACCGGGAAATAAAGGCGGCTGTTGCCTGGTACGGCCAGATCCGACCGGCTAAAACACCCGGAGTTAGGACCGAAGGACCGCTCGACGTGGCCGACCGAATCAATGCCCCCGTGCTCGGTCTGTACGGCGAGGCCGATTTGGGAATTCCGGCGAAGGACGTGAAGGAGATGGAGGCCGCCCTGAAGGCAGCCGGCAAAACGGCTGAGTTTGTTCTTTACCCTGGAGCGCCTCACGCCTTTTTCGCGGACTACAGGCCAAGTTACCGCCCCGAGGCGGCCAGGGAAGCCTGGGGACGATGTCTGGTTTGGTTTAATAGGTATCTTAAAGGGTAACCGTAGGAGAGACAAAAACTTATTTTGAAACTGGTGCCTCAATGCCTGTCTTTGACGGTTTGTTCCTGTATTTCGGATAAATAGTCATCCATTTCTTGGATGCTGGCGAAGATCTGCAGGGAGGGGAGGGCATGGATGATCTCAAAGACCTTCTCAATTTGGGGCTGTAGATTCATCATGGATAGGAGACCCCCATTTTTTTTGAGATCCTTGAGGGCCTTGAGGACGACCCGGACCCCCATGCTGCTGATGTAGTCCACCCCGGTCATATCGATGGTCAGGTGCCAGGCCTGACCCTCACGCATCAGGTAATCTATCTTCTTCTCCAGAACCGTATAGGTGTTTGAATCCAAACGACCTATGGGATAAAGGATAAAGACGCCGGGCCTTTTTTCGGTTGAACGGACGGTTAGGGACATGGACTCTCCTTTCCCAACGGGATTCGTACCTTCCCGATAAAAGAAGTATAAAATAAGTCAACCAGTGGAGCAAGAAGAAAACAGGGCCTGACTCATCCCACCATTAATGCATTTTCTCATTGATTGAAAACAGACCTCTGGAATATAATAAAATAAACCCATAAGGAGGGATTCCCATGGAGACTCACGAAAAGATTCTGGTTCCTTTGGACGGCTCCCAATGCGCCGAGGATATCATTCCTACGGTCGAGAAACTGGCTACTGACTTCAAGGCCGACATTTCTCTTTTGCGGGTGGCCTTGGCGCACACCTTCCCGGGAATGGACCCGACCGATGCCGAAGTGAAAGTCATTCGGGAAGCGGAAGAGTACCTTGCCGGAGTAGAGGAACGGCTTAAGGCCAAGGGGTTCAAGGTGGACAGTCATATACGTTATGGTAATGATGCCGAGGAAATCCTCAATCATGCCGCCCAAAAGGACATCGGCCTGATTGCCATGTCCAGCCACGGGCACGGCGGGGTCAAACGTTTTTTCCTCGGAAGCGTGGCCGAGAAATTGATGCGCCATTCTCCGAAACCGATCTATCTGGTTCGCTGTACTTAATCATTTGAAAGAAAGGAAGAATCAAATGGACTTTAAGGAATTATTGGAAAAACGGCGTTCTGTCAGGGACTTCGAAGACAAAGCGGTTTCGCCGGATCTGATTAAAAAAATCATCACTGAAAGCCTCAAGGCCCCCAACGCCAGCAATCTGCAGCCCTGGAAATTCATCGTGGTCAACAATCGAAAGATGATGAAAAGGATTTCCGATGCCAGTAAGAAAACGATCATCGCCGGCATCGAAAAAGACCCCAATTCGCCTATGAAAGGATACCTGGAGATTCTGAAAAACGAAGGCTTCAATGTCTTTTACAATGCCCCCTGCTTAGTGGCCGTTGTCGGCCGCCTCAAAGGGGCCACCATTGCCATAGATTGTGCCCTCGTCGCCGCCTATTTTATGCTCTCGGCCGCCGACAAGGGCTTGGGCACCTGCTTTGTCGCCCAGGGAGCGGAGGCCAGGGACCCCGAGTTGCTTGAGGAAATCGGACTCCCCGAGGGGTACCGGATATGGGCCCCCATCATCGTCGGCTACCCGAAGAATATCCCTCCCATGCCGGATCGCAAGGAAGCCGAGATTCTAAAAATCATCTCCTAAAAGTGCCCGGCGCACCGGAAAGGAGATGGTAATGACACCGAGGCTCTTCCTGGCCATAGCAATAGTACTATTCGGGACACTATGTCAGTGTTTCGGAGAGACAGCCAGACCTTTTGGTCAGACGGTCATGGCCGCCGCCAACCCAACGGAAACGGTAGAGATCTATATAACGGACTGGTGCCCGTATTGTGCGCAGGCTGTTAAGTTTTTTCAAGCTAATCAGATTCGGTATGTAGCCTATGATATAGAAAAAGACAGGGAAGCAGCGGAACGATATAAAAAGCTTTCAGGACGCCGGGGTGTTCCTTTCGCAATCATCAAAGGGAAAAAGATCCACGGCTTTTCCGAGCAGACGTATTCGAAAGCTCTTGACCTCAAGAGTCGACCGGGGCGGCCTTAGGTTATAGGTATTCAAGTGACATCAAGACTGGGTATTCTGTGAAATGAGAGAGATTGAAATTTCAGAAGAGCCCATCGAGCTCTATAAAATTCTGAAGTTCGAAAATTGGGTCGATAGCGGCGGCGAGGCGAAATTTGTGATTTCTGAAGGCCAGGTCAGAGTCAATGGCAAGGTTGAAACCAGAAAGCGAAAAAAGATCTTGTCAGGTGATGTGGTCGCATTTGGGAAAAATAAAATTCGTGTCATAGTCAAAGGAAAATGATCTCCTCAAAGCCCTTGGCGACGTCATCGTAGACCCGGGTCATCATGGTCATTGATTCCAACAGTCGGCCGTGAAAATCGTGTTAATACTATCAGACACTATTTTTTCAGGCCTTCAGTGGTGCCCGCTTGGTGAACCAGGGGAGAGCCTTTTCCAGTTGGGAGGCTAAGCGGAAGAGCAGGGCTTCGTCTCCGAAAGGTCCGATGAACTGGACGCCGCAGGGCAGACCATCAGCCGTCCAGGATAGGGGTATTGACATGGCCGGAAGTCCGGTCAGGTTGGCTAATTGGGTAAAAGGCGTTCTTTCAAGGCTCTTTTCAGCCATCTGGTCCACGAGGCCCAGGCCCTTTAAAAGCCGGCCCAGTTTCAATCCGTTGACCACCTTCATCATAAAGATCTCCGAGGCCTTGGGTTCCAGCTCACCGATTTTTGCCGGAGGATAAGCCGTGGTCGGGGTGAGGTAGAGGTCGTACTTCCCGAAGAAGAGGCCCATCTGGCGGGCCGCCCGATCCCATTGGAGCAAGGCCTGGTAGAGATAGCCGGCTGAATAGGTGCGTCCGAGCATACCGAGGGTCTGGGTCAGAAGCTCGACGTCTCCCGGTCCGGCTTTCCGCTTCAACATGGCTTCCAACTCTTCAATCTGAGCCGCCACCAGGCCGAAATACAAGGCCAGATAGCTTTTGGCCAAAGCCTTGCCGTCAACGTCTGGCCGGGCTTCTTCCACGTGATGTCCCAAACCTTCCAAGAGACGGGCGGCTTCTTCCACGGCCCGTACACATTCCGAATGGACCGGAGTACCGAGGGGTGATTGGCTGTTAAGGGCGATTTTTAATCGACCGGGGTCCTTTTCCAGCTCTTTTAGAAAAGGGCCTTCTGGGAGACGAATTTCATAAGGTGCGCCCCTGTCCGCACCCTGGGTAGCGTCCAGCATGGCCGCGCTATCCCGGACAGACCGGGTGAGGACATGATTTTGGACCGCCCCCAGCCAGACCTGACCCGAGTCCGGGCCGCTGGGGTTGCGTCCCCGGCTCGGCTTTAAACCGAAAAGACCGCAATAGGCCGATGGGATCCTGATGGACCCCCCGCCGTCGCCGCCGGCGGCCATGGGAACAAGGCCCGCGGCCACCGCGGCTGCTGAGCCACCGCTGGAACCACCCGGAGTGTGTGAGGTGTTCCAGGGATTGCGGCAGGGCCCGAAAAGCTTGGGTTCGGTGACGCCCAGGAGTCCGAATTCCGGGGTATTAGTTTTGCCGAGGATCACCAGGCCGGCTTTCTTGAAACGCAGGACCATTTCATCGTCATGGGAGGGGACATAGTCCTTAAGGGCCTGGCAGCCCGAAGCCATAGGCACACCGGCATAAGCATAATCCAGGTCTTTAATCAGAAAGGGAACCCCGGCGAAGGGTCCGGCTGGCAGGGATGTTGAGGCCGCTCGGCGGCCCTGGTCGACCATGGGGGTGACCACCGCATTTATTTTCGGATTGATTTTTTCGATCCTGTCAATGGCCTCCACGCACAGTTCCATCGGCGTGACTTGACCCTGTTGGACCAGTTCGGCCAAGCCCAGCCCGTCGTATTGATCATACTCCGGGAAGCAACCCATGGTTTGGTTCTCCTTTCAGGTGTTATGTTAGACGCGCAATCCTTTTATGATTTTTCCATTCCGGTTCTTGGCCTTTTCTCTTTCCCGGCATCTCTCTACAGGGGATACCCTACTATAAAATAGGCTGGAATGTTAGGTCAAGAATATTAGATCAACCAGGGAGTCATTTAAGATGGCAACCATTTTTCTTTCGCCGATTGTTTGATATTCCCCGATTCTATGGTTATAATAAAACAATCAAGATCGTTGGGAGGAGTGGGGATGTCTAAGCGAGAAAAATCGGAAAAGATCGAAAACGGAGAGTATAGAATAACCGAAGAACCTTTTTACCTTCCCCAGGGAAACGAAATAGCCATTTTTGAGGCGGCCCAGGCCAACAAGCTCCCGGTTTTGCTCAACGGTCCCACGGGAAGCGGAAAGACCAGACTGGTAGAACATATGGCCTGGCGGTTGAAGCTTCCCCTATACACCGTGGCCTGCCATGAGGACCTGAGCGCCAATGATCTGACCGGACGTTATATCATCAAGGGAGACGAGGTGAAATGGATAGACGGACCTCTCCTGATGGCCGTTCGTGAGGGGGGCATCGCCTACTTAGATGAAGTGGTCGAAGCCCGGAAGGATGTGACGGTGGTGATCCATCCCCTGACCGACCACCGGCGCTGTCTGCCGGTGGAAAAACGGAGTAAAATCTTTCACGCCCCGGAAGGATTCATGCTGGTCATTAGCTATAATCCAAACTACCAAAGTGTGCTTAAAGAACTCAAACCGAGCACCAGGCAGCGTTTCGTGTCGATCAACCTGGGCTGGCCGAAGGAAGAGTTGGAAATACGCATCGTCAGCCGTGAGGCCGGTGTGGATGAAGAGACGGCGGATAAGCTGGTCAGGGCGGCCAACCGGATACGTAATCTGGTCAATCAGGGACTCGAAGAGGGCGTATCCACCCGCGAGCTGGTTTATGCCGGGACGCTTCTTCGTAACGGATTGCCGATGAAAGATTCCCTTCAGGCCACCATGATCGAGCCCTTGACCTATGATATAGACCTGAAGAAAAGCATCGAAGAGGTACTGAAAAATTATTTTAGTTTTTGACAATAGGATTCGAGGGGTCCGTGGTTCGAGGGTGGGGGGGCTGAATAAAATATGAAAAAGATTTCTCCAGCATTGAACCTTGATGAAATCATAAAAATCTCGGAGCACACATTTTTATCATTCCCGTGAAAACGGGAATCCAGTATTTTTAAACAGTTGAGAATCATCTGGATTCCCGCCTTCGCGGGAATGACGAGTTTTTACGAGACCATCGATGATGGATGTCGAAGGAAGACAAAAACAATTCACCTGATGATTCGAAATTCGAAATTCGGTATTCAATATTCGTATTTATTGAATTCTCTGAACTTGAACCTTGAACGGTATTTCTTCCATGTCCCATACTTCTAAAAATAAAACAGGTCATATCGATAAGGACTATGAAGAGGAATTGATCGCCCGGTTCGGCGAGGCCCTTTCTCCTCTGATTGATCGCTTCGGCTATGGAGGGATCGATCAAATAGGCATACTGATGGCCAGGCTCAGGCAAGATGACCCGCAGGCTGCTTTGTATCTTCTTAAAATAAGTCCTTCTCTTATCGACAGGCTTCTTCCCCAGGGTGAAGAGTTGATTTTGAATGTTTATGAATTGGGAAATCAGATGGTCCCCTTTGGGTCCGTTTTAACCGTGAGACTTCTGGAGATGAGTCCTGAGATCCTTGAAAAGGGTGATTACCAAACCTTGGTTAAAACAGCCTCCCTGGCCCGTGAAGTGGCCCGTGAAAATAGTGCCACCGCAGTGACCCTGATTCAGAAAAGTCCGGACCTTCTCGAGTCCATAGGCTTCGAAGGACTCGAAAGGATCGGCTTGTTTAGCGCGGCCATAGCCCGTTCAAGCCGGACCTATTCGCTGAAGGCCCTTGAACAGAGCACCTCGGCTGTCGAGGTCCTCCTCAAGTCGGGAGGTAAAGGGTTGGTCCTCACCGTCTATGGCCTGGGGATGCGCCTGGCCGATGAGGATTGGAGCAATGCCCTGGAAGTGGTCAAAAGAAGTCCGGACGTGGCCGAAGCGCTGGTTTCACAGGGAAACGGCCCACTCCTTACGGGTCTCTACGAGCAGGCGTCCAGGGCCGCTTCTTTCGGGGCCGGTCTGACCTTGACGTTCCTTGATACGGCCCCTTCCTTGATCGAACAGATCGGTCCGGCCGGGTTGGAACCAATTTGGAGGTGCGCCTTGGCCATGGCCGCCGAAAATCCGGAAAATGCCCAGTCCCTCCTTAAAAAAAGCCCTGACATCGTACAGGGCCTGCTTTCCCGATTTTCTTCCTTAAAGGTTGGGGAAGTCTATGAACTGGGAATGGATCTGGCCCGGATCAGTTCCCAATTGGCCCTCGGGTTTTTGGAGAAGAGTGTCGATCTGGCGGAGCGACTCGATGACGAAAATTTAATGCACCTTTTAAACAGGGCCAAAGAAATGGCTCAAGCGAGTCTGCCCGCGGCTGGGGCCTTTCTCCAGAACGCTTCGGCCTTGATCGACAGGGTCGGCGTCGGGGGACTGGACAAGATTGCCGATTGGAGCATACCCATGGCCCGTCAAAGCTTTGAAGCGGCTACCCGGTTCCTCCAAAAAAGCCCTGAACTGATCAACCGTCTGGGTCTTGACGGAGTCAAGACGATCGGCGATTTTTCGGCCCTCTTGGCTCAAGAAAGCGAGACATCGGCCATCCGCCTTATTGAAAAATGCCCCTCTATCATCGACGGCCTCTTGAAGATCGACGGTCTTTCCCTGATAGCCGAAGTGTGCCGATTAGGCGGCCGGATCGCCCGAACCAACGCCCGACTGGCCGTGAGTCTTCTCGAAGGAAGCCCTGAAATCATAGGGATGGCCGGGTTCGCCGGACTTGAAAAGGTGGAGGAACTGGCCCATCAGGTGGGCCTCGAGAATTGGACAGCCGCCGTCAGCCTGGTCGAAGCAAGTCCCCGGATCATTGAACGGGTAGGATTCGAAGGGTTGGAAAGGATCGCCGCCGTGGCCCGGAAGATGGCCCGGGTGAATAGTTATAACGCGGTCAATCTTCTGGAAAAATGTCCCGATCAGATCGATCGTCTCCTCCACTACGGAGACCAGACCCTGGCCCTCCATGTCTATGATCTGGCCGGAGAAGCGGTTTCCTTAGGCTGGAGAATGGCCTCGATCCTGCTGGAGCGAAGTCCGGAATTCCTCTCCAGTATAGGCGCTGATGGGCTGGAAAAGTTGATCGACCTGGTCAACAAGAAGGCGGAAAAAAACCTGCCGGTGGCCTTGGGTATTCTGGATAAAGGCCTGGCCATTATGGATCGATTGGGATTTGAGGGGCTGGAAATCCTGTCGGATCTTTCCTCGGTCGTCTTTAAGGCCGATCAGGAGGGGGCTTTATCGCTCCTGGAGAATGGCCCTTTGTTAATCGACCGTCTGGAGAATACCATGGAGGGAAACGTGGCCTTGGCCGTTTATGACCTGGCGGCCAAGGTGGCCCGAACCAGCCCGGCGGTGGCCATGAGGCTCCTTGGAAAAAGTCCGGAATTTCTCGACTGGGTGGGATTCGAAGGATTCGGGAGGATTGCGGCCTTTGTGGAAAATGCAGCCAAAGTGGATGAAGAAAAGGCCCTTTCTTTTTTAAAAAGCGATTCTCCGGCCTTTGCCGACTTTATGGAAAATATTCCCAAAGGGCTTGAGTTAAAGACCGTCAAGCCGGTGCTTTCCATCTATCTGAAGGCATTGCTGGGCAGGAGGGTGGAGATTGCCGAGGCTGACATGGTCTACACGGACGGCCAAAAAATATACCTGCCCCGTCGGATTAAGGAATTTCAGGACCGGGAAGATAACTTCGCCCTTTATAAGGTATCGGCCACCCATCAGGAGGCTCATCTCGAATACGGAAGCTTTGAATTCGACCTGGACAGGATCGGGGACAGCGTCGAACGACTCAGGTCTCTTTATGGAGAAAAGGCCGGTGAGGACGAAGGCGATATAGACCGGTTTGTCCTGCTTTTTCCGGAACCGGACCTGGCCCGGGATCTTTTTAACATTATGGAAGACTTTCGTATTGAAGACTTGCTAAAACGGGAATATCCTGCCCTCGGAAAAGATATTACCCGGATGAATCTCCACAAACTATCCCAGAGACGTCCACCTAAAAATATGACCAATCCCAAACAGCGGGCGGTGGAAATGATCGGTCAGTCTTTGATGGGTGGAAAGACCTTTGATGAACCCGGTGATCCGGCCTTTCCCATCCTCCAGGAGGCCTTGGAAAGGGCAGGGTTCCTGGAGCGGCCCGGGGCCGATGTGCATGACGCGGCACGAATAGCCGCAGAACTGACCATTAGGCTCGATCGGGAATTTAAGGAACCCTACCGCCCGGCCAAGCCCATGGCCAAACCCCTGGATCAGGACATGGTTTCCCGGAATATCGGCAGCTTCGGCAAAACTTCCCAGAAGATCCAGGAGCGGATCAGTCGAAGGGAATCGGCCGGGCCCATACGGCCCCAGGACCAGCCTGAGGCGGAAAGCGGTTCGGAGGCGGAAACACAGCCCAGCCAAAGTCGGCCCGGCCAGGATAATATTCAACAGCGGCCCCGGCCTGTTGGTAAAGATCAAAGGACTTTTCAGGGACCCGTCGGAGGAGGAAAACCGGAATCCGGGGGTTCGGATACAGAAGCGGAAGAAACCGGCCGAGTGGGGGAAGTTATGAAATTTGATTCCCCTGAAAAGATAGAGCGTCTGCTAAAGGCGGCTTACCGGGAGCAGGGGATAACCCCCAAGGAGATCGAGCGGCGCCTTGAATCTCTTTACCAAAATGAAATTTATCTCTTCCTCCATAATCTGGAAGCCTCGCTCGATAAAAAGACAGAGCTTCAAAGCGAAAGGGGAACCTCTCTGTACCCCGAATGGGGCGAAGATATCCAGGAATACCGGGGCAACTGGGCCAGAGTACGCGAACAGACCCTGGCGGGGAAAACCCCGGATTTTTACCGGGAAACCCTGGACAGGTATGCGGGTCTTCTTAAAAAAATAAGAAGAGAATTTCAGATACTGAAACCCGAAGGGTTCGTCAAGCTCAAGCGGCAATACGACGGTGATGATATTGACCTGGATGCCGTGGTGGAATATTGGGTGGACCGAAAAGCAGGGCTTTCTCCTGGCGAAAACAACTACACCCTAACCCGGAAAAAAAGACGGGACATCGCCGTGGCCTTTCTGATCGATATGAGCCGGAGTACCAAAGGGGCTACCATCGAAAGGGAGAAGGAATCACTCATCATCATGTCCGAGGCCCTTCATGAAGTGGGGGATAGCTTTGCCGTTTTCGGCTTTTCAGGGGACAACCGGGACAATGTGGATTTTTACCGGATCAAGGGCTTTGATGATCCCTATGACGATCCGGTGAAAAAAAGGATTTCCGCCATCACGGATCGCTTTGAAAACCGGGACGGTACGGCCATCAGACACACCGTAACCAAACTACGGAGGAGACCGGAACGAACCAAGCTGATCATCCTCCTGAGCGACGGCAAGCCGGTGGACAAGGAGTATACCGGCCTCTATGCCATCGAAGACACGCGTATGGCCCTGAAAGAGGCCCAGCATTTCGGTATCAAAACCTTCTGCATAACCGTTGACCGGACCGCTGCTGAATACCTGCCCAGAATGTACAGCCACAGTAGTTGGACGGTTATCGATGATGTTATCAGACTTCCCGAGAAAATCACCAGGATTTACCGGGGTCTGACGGCTTAAGGGCTCGGTTCGTTTTAAGGAAGAAAAATGATCACCAATGAAACACAATGGATTCCGGCTTTCGCCGAAAGAACTCTAACTGATTCAATAAAAAAAGGAGAAATTTATGGCTCAAGATTCCAAAGAAAAAAAACGGGGAACGACAATTGAATTGTTGAATAAGGCCCGTGGCATGGAGTTGCTGGCGATTTCACAGTATATGAACCAGCATTATAACCTGGATAACCTGGATTATGGGGATATGGCCGCCAAGGTTAAATTGATCGCCATCGATGAAATGCGCCACGCGGAGATGTTTGCCGACCGCATAAAAGAGTTAGCCGGAGAGCCGACTTCAGACCCGGCTGGAAAGGTACAAAAAGGTCAAAAAGTCGAGGGGATGTTTTCCTTTGATGCCAATCTCGAGGACAATACGATCGACACCTACAACCAGTTTCTGACGGTGTGCAGGGAAAACGGCGACAGCATCAGCATGAAGCTTTTTGAAGCGATCATCGATGAAGAGCAGGTCCATTTCAATTACTTTGACAATGTAAATGACCACATCGAGAAGCTCAACGGGACCTATCTGGCTCAGATAGCCGGGACCCCATCGACCACCGGCCTGCAGACTCAGGGCTTTGTCGCCAGGCAGGGGATTAAACCACCGCCGGGGGGCGCCACTCCCCTTCGATAAAAAAAGAACGGATCGTCTGACCTGATGGTCCTGTAAAAGCCACCAAGGCCGCCACCCGGCTTTTACCGGGTGGCGGCCTTGGTGAGTCTATCAACCGGAGAGTAAAGTGATTTGAATAGAATTTTTTGGAAATGAGGGGACGATCGGCGCCGTCAAATAAATTTACAGACCCCGACGGGGCAGCGTTTTTCTTTGATGTGGATCTCAAACTCTTCCCTGAAATTGGTCAAGATAGCCAGAATAATATGGGAGGTCTTACCGGCGAAGGCACAATAGGCCGCCTGCTGCATCAGGGTCATCAGCGATTCCATCTCCTGAAGGGCATCTTCCGGCGCTCGGCCGTGACTGATGGCTTCAATGAGATCGGAAAGCCTTTGAATACCCAGGCGGCAGGGGACGCATTTGCCGCAGGATTCACCGTAATGGAACTTGATCAGATAGTCGGCGACCTGAACCATACAGGTGGAGGGGTCCATGACCATAATACAACTATGGTCTTTTTCCCAAATCAAGTCGCCCCGGGTGGACTGAAGGGGATTCAGACGCAATAAAGGAAAGAGGATCTTCCCCTTTTGAATCGTCTCTTCCAGAATAAAGGGGACATGGGCTTCCTGGACCTGTTCATAAAAAAGGCCCATGTGAGGCAAACTCAAGAAAGGTCCCCGGCGGCACGTTCCGCTGCAACCGCATTTGGCCGGCTCAATGACTACGGGGATATTCAACCTTTGGGCTTCGGCAATAAGGCCCTTATAAAGGGCTTCTGCCCCACAGCTCGGCTTGGGTCCTTGACCCCGGCAAACCGTTATCCTTGGGGCCTGGGTAGCCTGGGGCTCCGCGATCAGATTGGTGGATACTGCTGGCATATATATAAACTCCGTTTTGGTTTAAGGTATAAGGTGCAAGGTATACGGTATATGGGTTTTCCTTTTACCTTGTACCTTGCACCTTATACCTTTCTTTTATGAGATGATCGTCTTACAGGCAGTCCGGGCCATTTCGATAAACCAGGACGGCAAGGAGCCCATCAGGATGATCGCCAGGATCAACCCATAGTTTAATATTTTATTGGAAAAACTTAAGGACACGACCGGCAGTCCGCCTGGGTCCTGCCCATAGGCGGCGCGAACGATATTTAGATAGTAATAAATCGAAATGGCCGTATTGACCGCGGCGATAATCACCAGGGCCAGATGTCCCTGATTCAAGGCCGCCGTGAATAGGAACAATTTGCCGGTGAATCCGGCGGTGGGCGGAATACCGGCCAGGGCAAAGGCCCCCACGGCCAGGGTAAAGGCCAACAAGGGGGAACGGCGATAAAGGCCGGAGAGGTCGCTGACCATCACGTTTTCCCCTTCCTGGGAAAGGGAACAGATGACCAGGAAACAGGCCAGATTCATCAAGAGATAAGCGGCAATGTGATAAATGGCCGCGCCGTAGCCCAGGGCATTCAGGGTCAGGACCCCCAGCATGATATAGCCGGCGTGGGCGATACTGGAATAGGCCAGCAACCGCTTAAGGTCTTTCTGGACCAGGGCCGCCAGATTACCGAAGGTCATGGACAGGGCCGAAAGTAAAACCAGAACCTGAATCAGGTCTACCGCTCCTGTCCCGGCCAGACTGGTAATGCGCAGCAGCAAGGCCACCCCGGCCAATTTGGGCATGGTGGCCACATAGGAGACGGTTTCATTGGCTGCCCCCTGGTAAACATCGGGGGTCCAGAATTGAAAGGGTACGACGGCTAATTTAAAGAAAAAGCCGCAGAGAATCAGCAGGAGTCCGATAAGGGCCACCGGCTGGCTGATGATAAGGGGCATCTTGGTGAGGATGTCCACCAGATAGGTCGATTGGGTGACGCCGAAGATATAGCTCATGCCGAAAATCATGACCCCGGTGGCCGCGGCCCCGAATATGATGTATTTGATGGCCGCTTCCATCTGCCCGCCGTGATTCTGTTTTCGGATAGGGATGAGGACATAGAGAGAATAGGAGGACAACTCCATGGCGATAAAAATAGTCACCAGCTCTACACTGCTGACCATCAACATCAGCCCCAGGGCGCTTAAGCTCAGAAACATAAAAAATTCCGGCAGGAGACGGTCCTCAATGCTTTTGAACTTCTGGCCCAGGACGATAATTAAAAACAGCCCCAGGCTGATGAGGATCTTAAAAACCTGGGAAAAGAGATCCACCCGGTAGGATTTATAAAAAAGGTCTCCGCTTATATTCAGGGAACAAAGGCTCAGGATGAGGCCGATGGCGGAAAGAAAAAGGGCCAGACCCTGATTGGTCTTGGCGGACGAAGTCCATAAGGATTGGCAAAAAAAGATCAGGGCCATCAACAGCAGAAAGGTTTCCGGTATGAATAACGAGAAATCCATTATGATTCGTTCCTTAGACTTATTATAAATCCGATAAAGTTGACAATTCCGTAATGTTCGAAAGCACTCATTTTCGCCATTCCCTGAAAAGGGGAATCCTGCGTTTCTTGTCGGCTTCGTTGGTCTGGATTCCCGCCTGTCGCTGGAATGACGACTTCTTGCGACTTCATCATTTCACTAAAGCCAAGGCACTTCCGGCCTGAACCTGCTTGATCAAATGATCCACACTGGCGTGCATAACATCCAAAAATGGGGTCGGGGCAAAGCCGATCCACAAAACGAAAACGGCCAGGGGGACTAAATAAACGATCTCCCGGGCATTAAGATCGAAAAAGTGATGGGTCCCTAAGTTGGGTCCCCAGGCGATCTTTTGGAGCAAGCGGAGCATATAGGCCGCCGCTAAAACCACCCCGGGAATGGACAGGGCACCCACTATTTTATTGTTTAAAAAGGTGCCGATCAAGACCAGCAGCTCGCCCACAAAACTGTTGGTTCCGGGAAAGGCCATGGAGGACAGTGAAAAAAAGCCCAAAAACCCGATATAATAGGGCATGATCTTGCTGAGGCCGGAATTGTCGCTGATCTCACGGCTGTGGGTCCTTTCATAAATAATACCCACGCAGAGAAAGAGGGCCCCGGTGGTGATCCCGTGATTGATCATCTGTAAGATGGCCCCTTCCATCCCCTGTTTGTTGAACAGGAAGATGCCCAGGGTGACAAACCCCATGTGGGCCACGCTGGAATAGGCGATCAATTTTTTCATGTCACTTTGCCCCAGGGCCACATATCCGCCGTAGATGATGGAGATGATGGACATCCAGAGGAGATAGGGGGCGAAGTAAAGGCTGGCCTGGGGGGTGATGGGCAGACAAAAACGGACAAAGCCGTAGGTGCCCATTTTCAGCAATATGCTGGCCAGCAAGACACTGCCGGCGGTCGGGGCCTGCACATGGGCGGCCGGCAACCAGGTATGAAAGGGGGCCATGGGGACCTTGATGGCAAAGGCGATTCCAAAAGCCAGAAAGATCCAGAATTGAAAGGCGAATGAATAGTGATGGGTCATTAGCTCCGGAATACTAAAGGTCCCGGCCGCCAGGTAAAGGGCGATCATGGCCACCATGAGGAAAACGCTGCCGGCCATGGTGTAGATAAAGAACTTAATCGAGGCGTAGACCTTTTCCGGGCCTCCCCAGACGGCGATCAATAAATACATGGGGACCAGCATGGCCTCCCAGAAAATATAAAAAAGAACGAAATCCAGGGCGGAGAAGACCCCGACGCAGGCCGTTTCCATGAAGAGGAGACAGATGTGGAATTCCTTGACCCGTTTCTCGATGTATTTCCAGGAGGCCAGAACGCAGATGGGGGTGAGCAAGGTGCTCAGACAGGACCAGAAGGAGGCTGATGCCGTCGACCCCCAGGGTATAATTGATTTTGAACATGGGGATCCAGGGGGCATGCTCGGCAAATTGATATTTATAGGTCGCCAGGTCGAAATTGAAGTAAAGGGGCAAAGAGAGAAAAAAAGCCGCCAGACTGACGAGCAAGGTCCAGATCCTGGCCGCTTTTTCATTTTTGAATAGAAAAAGGACCACGGCCCCGGCCAGGGGCAAAAAGATCAAGGTGCTTAAAATCGGGTAACTAAGCTGATTGGGGATAAGAAAATCCATGGTTGTATATTTCCCTAGTAACAATAAATATCGGTTTACGGTCTAAGGTTTACGGTCCACGGTTGGTCTAAGGTCAAAGGTTTTGCCTTGCGCCTTGAACCTTGCACCTGTTATTTATAGAAACCAATAGATCCCCACGATGGCAAAGATGATCAGAATGGCCAGGGCCAAGTAATTCTGGATGTTACCGGTTTGGACCCGGCGTACTTTATTCCCTATTCCCTGGGTACCATAGGCGACATTATCGACCACCCCATCGATCCCCCAGCGGTCAAACCAGGCAAAGAAGCCGGCAAAGGCCATCAAGGATTTAAGGGCCAGACTCCGGTAGAGTTCTCCCCAACCGGTATCAAAACCCTGGATGAATTTCCGGTCGAACCACATAAAACCTGGCTAGCATTTTCCGGTAAGTCCAGTCAAAATCCAGATTGATTTTGGCTTCCGGCTGGTCAGCCGCTTAAGGAGCAGAAAGAATCCCAATCCGGTAAAGAGCAGGATCTGGATGGTCTCCGAGAGATGGGGGAGATTATAGGGATGGAATTCCGCGGCGGCCTCTTTAAAAGGCAGCAGATCATACAAAACTTTGGGATAAACCCCGATCAGCAAGCAGAGGAAAGAGGTAATACCCATGGCCCAGAGCATATTTTCCGGCGGTTCCTTGGGCTTCAACCCCGAGTCTTTTCCGAACCAGGCGAAATAGGGGAGTTTCAAGCCCACAGAAAGGAAGGTACCGACCGAGGCTAAAAGCATCAGGACCATCAGCACCGGATGATGGGACTCGCCGGCCCCGGAAATGATCATGGATTTGCTGACAAAGCCGCTGAAAAGAGGCGAAGCCGGATATAGAGATCCCTCCTACTACATAGAAGATCAAGGGTGAGGGGCATATATTTGTAAAGACCGCCCAATTTATTTAATTTGGAGGTCCCGGTCATCATCAGAACCGAACCGGCCCCCATAAACAACAAGGCCTTGTAAAGGATATGGGCATAGGCATGGGCGCAGGCCCCGTTTAAGGCCAGTTCCGTGCCGATTCCGACACCGGCCACCATGTAACCCACCTGGCTGATGATGTGATAGGAAAGGATGCGGCGCATGTCGTTTTCGATGGTGGCGTAACAGACCCCGTAGACGGTCATGACCGTACCCATCACGGCCAGGACATCATAGCCGGGGAAGGCCCGGGCCAGGACATAGATGGCCGTCTTGGTGGTAAAGGCGCACATAAAGACCGCCCCGGTGACCGTGGCTTCCGGATAGGCATCGGGCAGCCAGGCATGGAGCGGAAAGACGGCGGCATTCAAGGCAAAACCGGCCAGGATCAGATATTCGGCCAAACCGGCGCTGGCCTTGGGGACGAGCTCAAAGGCCATACTGCCGGTATTCTGGTAATGTAAAAAGATGCCGGCCAAAAGCAGCAGACCGCCGAAGATGTGCATCAACAGATAGCGGAACCCGGCCGAAAGTGAGGCCTGCTCGCGGCGGAACCAGATCAGGAAGGTGGAGGCCAGGGCCATCATCTCCCAGAAGATAAAGACCGTCAGGTAGTCTCCGGCAAAGACCACACCCAGCGAGCCGCCCACATAAAAATAGGAGGCGATATGCTGGGCGTCTTCCTTGACGTGGATTCCGTAAAGGACCCCCAGAAAGGACATGAGGGTGAAGACATGGGCAAAGACAATGGTCAACCGGTCCACCCGGCCCAGGATAATCTTAAAGCCCAGATAGTTGACCTCCCCATAAACCCCCAGGTTCATGTTGAGGACCGTATAAAAGGCGGCCGCCGGTATGAGTAATAAATAGATCTGCTTGAGCCGGCCCTTGAATAACGGGATCAGGAAGGCGCCAAGAATAAAAAACAGGGCTGGATGAACGAACTTATCCATAGTAATCCTCTTTTTTCATCAGCCAGGCGTGGGAAATTCCTTTCATGATGCGAATCATCAGGACGCAGCCGATCAGGCCGAAGACAGACCAAAAGGCCGGTATCTTGTCCCCAAAAAAATGGGCTTCATGACGAGGGATTAAGACATCGAAGCCGATGGCCGCCGCCATAATCAGATAGAGTATCCATTTAAGGACCTTGAGATGGTCCCGCATCGATTGGATGGGAGTAGCCCAGTTCATGATCGAAAAACCGCCTTTGCAATATTGAGTAAATAATCCGGGTCCACTGCTTTAACGATATTCATAAAATAATCCGGATAGAGGCCCATGAGAACGGAAGCCAGGGCCGTTAACAACAAGGGGATCACCATAATGGCCGGGGCCTCATGGCGCTGCCCCAAGTGGATGGCCGCCGGATCTCCTTCCCGGGGCTTACCAAAAATAGTTTTATAGATCACCGGGAAAAAATATCCGGTGTTCAGGATGGTGCTGGCCAATAAAACGATTAAAAAGATACTTTGATGGGCCTGCAGGGTCCCTAGGGCGAGATACCATTTGGTCACAAAACCGCAGACCAGGGGAACGCCGATCATACTCATGGAGGCGATGCTGAAGGCGGCGATGGTAAAGGGCATCTGCTTGGCAATGCCGCCCATCTCACTGATTTTTTTGGTGTGGAGTGAAACGTAAATCGCCCCGGCGCACATAAAGAGGGTGATCTTGGAAAAGGCATGGTTGGCGATATGGATCAACCCGCCGGTAACGGCATTGGGCGTCAGAAAGGGACACGCCTAAAATAATATAAGAAAGCTGGCTGACCGTGGAGTAGGCCAGACGGGCCTTTAAATCGTCTTTGGTCAGGGCGATGATCGAGGCCAACAGGATGGTAAAGGAGGCGGCATAGGCCGTGGGGATCCCTAAATTAAGGGAGTGCAATAGGCCGACTCCGAAGACCGAGAGCATGACCCGGCTGGTACAAAAGACCCCGGCCTTGACCACGGCCACGGCATGGAGCAGGGCGCTGACCGGAGTAGGGGCCACCATGGCCGAGGGCAGCCAGTTATGAAAGGGCATCATGGCCGCCTTGGCAAAACCGGCCATAAAAAGGATGTAGGTGATGGTTACCAGGACCGGGTTGGCCGTCGGGGGGAAGATGCCTTTGGTGATGCCCGAAGGGGCGAAATCCAGGGTCCCGGCCAGGATATAAGTCAGAATAACGGCCGGCAGGAAAAAGGACTTGGCCGTCCCGGTCAGGTAGACGATGTATTTTCTGGCCCCCTCGTAGGCTTCATCATCCTGATGATGGCCGACTAAGGGATAGGTAAAGATGGTGATGACTTCATAGAAGAAATACAGGGTAAACAAATTGCCGGAAAAGGCCACGCCCACGGCGCCGACAATGGCCACGGCAAAACAGAAATAATAGCGGGTTTGTGCGTGTTCGTTCAAGGACCGCATGTAACCGATATTGTAAAAGGTCACCAGGATCCAGAGGAAAGAGGAGATGGTCCCGAAAATCATCCCCAGGGCATCCACCCGGAACTTCATGGAAATACCCGGTAAAATCACAAAAGGGGTATATTCAAAGGCCTTACCGGCCAAAACCGCCGGCGTCATGGAAAGAACGGTCAGAAAGGTAGCCACGGCGCCTAAGATCGACCAGGTCTCCCGCAGATTAGGCCTCTTGGGCGTGAACATAATCAGCAGGGAAGCGACGGTGGCAATTAAAACAGCTATTATCGGCCGTATCGAGATAATGGTTTCCATCGGGGTTATGACATCTATCCTTTCAATTCACTGACACTCTCAGGCTTTATGGCCTTAAAGCGGCGATAGACGGTGATAATGATACTCAAGGCAATGGCCGTCTCAGCGGCGGCCACGCCCATAATGAAGAGGGTAAAGACCTGTCCCGTAGCCGGGTTGGGGGATAAGAACATATTGAAGGCCATGAAATTAAGGGCCGCCCCGTTGAGGATCAATTCGGTGGCGATCAACATACCGATGAGGTTGGTCTGATAGATGATCCCAAAGATCCCGATGGAAAACATGGCGGCGCCCAAGAGGAGATAGGTTAACAGATTTTCCATAGTTAATTCCTTTTCTGGCCGATACCGGCGATCATGATGGCACCGACGATGGCCACGGCCAAAAGTAAGGAAATCAATTCAAAGACAAGAAAATAACGGGTCAGCAACTGGTGTCCCAGGGTCTTAATGGTCCAATCCCGGGAGGGCTGGGCATAAGGGGCCCATTTGGTATTGAGGATCATTTGGACCACGGCCGAAAAAGTAATGGCCCCGACGATCAGAGAAGAGATTATCTTCACCGCCGGCCTTTTGGGGGCTTCCAGTTCCATCGGCGGGGAAAGCATGATGGCAAAAATGTAGGTGATACAGATGGCCCCGACGTAGACCAAAAGCTGCATCATGGCCACAAACTGGCTCCCCAAATAGAGATAGATGCCGGTGACCCCGAACATGGCCAGGGCCAGTCCGAGGATGTTGTGGACAATTTTCAAGGGGATTACGGCCAATACGGCCCCGGTCAGGGTAAGCACGACCATGAGCCAAAAGACCGATTGGGCCACTAAAATCGGCGGTATGAAATCTGCAATGGTTGTCATTGTTTTCCCTCTAACCGGCCCACGATGTCGAGCACCGTATCCCAACGGTGATAAAAGACGTACTCATATTCTTTGGAAAATTGAAGGGTGCATTCCGGGCAGACATCGACGCACAGGCCGCAAAGGCTGCACTTGGAAAAGTCGATATAATACTTACGGCCGTATTTCAGATCACCGGCCCGGCTCTTTTCCCCCTGGACCTTGATGACGTGGGAAGGGCAGGTGCGGGCACATAGACCGCAGGCCACACAATGATGGGTCTTGGTGTCGTCAAAACGGATGAACTCGATATGCCCCCGGAAGTTGGGGGTCATGGTCAGCTTTTGCCTTGGATATTGAACCGTGACAATGGGCTTGAAAAGCCGTTTCAAGGTGATCCATAAACCGATGACCAGGCTTTTCCCGCCGACCAGGATCTCTTTAACGTACTGGATAAAGGGGTTGGGGGTGTTCATCATTACATGACCTTAAGGACGATGGCGGTAATCATCAGGTTAAGCAAGGCGATAGGGATCAGCACCTTCCAGGCGAAATTCATCAGTTGATCAAACCGGATCCGCGGGTAGGTCCAGCGGATCCACATGACCACAAAGATCAGGAAATAGGTTTTAATCAAAAACCAGATCATCCCCGGGAAAAAAGGCCCAGAGGAGCCGCCTAAAAAGAGGACCGTGAAGAGGGCAGCGGCAATGACCATGTTGGTATATTCGGCCAGGAAAAACAGGGAAAAGCGCATCCCTGTATATTCGGTGTGAAACCCGGAAACCAGTTCCGATTCGGCCTCCACCAGGTCAAAGGGGGCCCGGTTGGTCTCGGCGGTGGTGGCGATGAAAAAGATAATGGCGGCCACGGGCTGTAAAAATATATACCAGATCGAAGACTGGGCTTGAGCAATTTCGCCTAATTTAAAGGTGTTGGTCATGATGATGACCGACATGGTGGCCAGCAGCAAGGGGATCTCATAGGCCACGTTCTGGGCCACCGACCGGACGGCGCCGATCAGGGCATATTTATTATTGGAGCCCCAGCCGGCCATCAGGATGGACATAACGGTAATACTGGAAAAGGAAAAAATGAGCAGAATGCCGACGTTCACATCCCGGATCTGCATCATGGGACTGAAGGGAATGGGGACAAAACCGACAAAGGCCGGGGCCACAACCAGGATGGGGGCCAAAAAGAAAACGACTTTATCCGTCGATAGGGGCGTTACCATTTCCTTGCCCAGCAATTTGACGGCATCGGCCAGGGTCTGGAGTATCCCATGGGGGGCGACTTCCATCGGACCGGGCCGAAGCTGGATGTGTCCGGCCACCTTCCTTTCCAACAAGACCAGGAAGGCGACGTTTAAGGGGACGATGGCGGCAATGATGGCCAGGCCGACCAGGCCGGCCATAACATCGGGGCCCAGGAAGGCATAAAGTTCTTTGATGTAGGGAAGTTGTGTAATATTCACCGGTCAATCTCCGGAACGGTTACATCGATACTGCCAAAGATGGCAATGATATCGGCCAGAAAATGTCCTGGACAGATCTTGGTCAAGACAAATAAATTGGAAAAGGAAGGGGCCCGCACCTTGATCCGATAAGGGATGCGACTCCCATCGCTGACGATATAAAAACCCACCGCCCCCCGGGCGCTTTCAAAGGTAGTATAACAATCGCCTTCCGGCGGGGTGACAAAACGGGGAACATTGGCCCGAACCGGCCCGGGCGGCAAATGGTCCAGGGCCTGTTCGATGATGTTCAGGCTTTGCTCCAATTCGGCCATCCTGACCTGATAACGGGCCAGGCAATCGCCCTCTTCCCGGGTGGGAATCTCAAATTTGAACTCCGGATAGGCCGAGTAGGGTTCATTCTTCCGAACGTCGTATTTCACCCCGGAACCCCGTAAGGTCGGGCCGGTCACCCCGTATTCCAAGGCCACTTCCTTGGTGATAACACCGACGTCTTTGGCCCGTTTGATAAAGATGATATTTTGATTGATCAGGTTTTCATAGTCCCAGAAACGGCCGCGTAATCTTTCAATAAAACGTCTCGTTCCGTCGTAAAATTCCTTGGTGATGTCGTTGCGGACCCCGCCGAAGCGTCCGTAACTATAGGTCAGCCGGGAACCGGCGATCATTTCCAAAAGGTCCAGGATCTGTTCCCGGTCATCCCAGCCGTACAGGAAGGGGGTGATGGCCCCCAGTCCCATGGCAAAGTCCATGGCCCCGATAAAATGGCTGGCAATGCGGTTGAGCTCCGAGGTAATGACCCGGATATATTCCGCCCGCCGGGGTACCTCGATCCCGCAAAGCTTTTCCACGGCCATACAATAACCGTGGTTAAAGATCATGCCGGAAAGATAGTCCATCCGGGCCGGATTGGGCAGGAACTGTTCATAGATCCGGTTCTCGGCCATCTTCTCATGGCCCCGGTGGGAGTAGCCGATCATCGGCTCGATTTTGACCACTACCTCGCCGTCCAGGGTTACCAGCAGGTGCATGACCCCGTGGGTGCTGGGGTGCTGGGGGCCAAGATTGAGCTGATAGACCCGTTCGGTGATTGAACTATCGTCTATGGTTTTTACGTTCAACATAGGATGTCGTCTATATCGGCGGTGAATTTGGTTTTGCCGAAGTTTTTGAGTAAAGGGAAATAATCCGCTTCATCGGGATTGATGATCCGTTTAAGGTCCGGGTGTTCCTGGAAGCGAATGCCGAAAAAGTCATAGACCTCCCGCTCCAGCCAGATGGCCTCGGGATAGACAGCCGAGATCGAAAAGGGGGAGGCCTCTTTGGCAATCTGGATCCGGGCCATTACCCGGCAGATGTCCTGATAATAGGTCGAGTAAAGGTAAACCAATTCAAAATGATCGATAAAATCTACGGCCGTCACGGTCTCTAAGTAAAAACGCTTATCCAGCATGGTCCGGGCCACCCGACGCATGCCGGACCTGGTCCAGACGGACCTCCAGGTGATAGCCGGTTTTCGTATAGTCGCTCTCGCTGACCTGCCCTTCGGGCACGGCCTGGGCCAGATTATTTTTTAGCTCTACGAGCAGCTTTTTCTGCCCTGCGGTTGGCATCTATGATTCCTTTAGTCATCTTGGTTTGTATTTTAAGAAATCCCTGGAGCAAGGCCTCCGGTCGCGGTGGGCAGCCGGGGATATAGACATCGACGGGGATGATTTTATCGGCCCCGTTGACAATGGCGTATTGGCCGTCATAGGAGAAGGGTCCGCCGGAGATGGCACAATTGCCCATGGCGATAACATACCGGGGGGCCGGCATCTGATCATAAAGGGTCTTGATGGCCGAAACCAGCTTATGGGGTATGGTGCCGGCAATGACCATGACATCGGATTGCCGGGGGGTGCCCCGGGGGATGATCCCGAAACGGTCCCAGTCAAAACGGGCCACGCCGGCGGCCATCATCTCGATGGCACAACAGGCGATCCCGAAGGTCAGGGGCCAGAGGGAATTGACCCGGACCAAATCCAAAAGATCCTGCACGGGAGCAAATCCCACGACCGCAGGATTCTCCACATACTCTTTGGAGAGATCCCTGGAAGGTATGCAGATGGGGGCGCCTCCCTTTACTTCCATTTAAAAACTCCTTTACGCCAGGCGTAGACAATGGTCAACGATATCAGAAAGAGAAAAACAAAAAACTCGACGAGTTCGGAAAACCCCGTTCCCTTTTGATAGGCCGTTAGAACCGGAAAGAGATAAAGGACGTCTACATCAAAGGCCAGAAAGATCAGGGCAAAAAGATAATAGGAGGCTCCGAACTGCATCCAGGCCGTCCGGATAGGGGCCATGCCGCTTTCATAAGTCGCCAACCTCTTTTCCCCATAGATCCTTGGACCGAGGACGAAGTTGATAATCACCATGGTCAAGGGTAAGATCAGGCCGACGACAAAGAAAACAAGGACGAACAAAAATTCACCGAGGCCGGCTTGTAACATTTGGGAAAACACGGAATGATTTCTCCTTAGAAGTCCTCGCGGATTAGGGTCTTGGCGTTTGTTAAATTTGTCACGCTCCTATTACCTGTTTGCAAGGCTTCTTGTCAAGAAAAAAAATGAAAAAAAGCACTCTGCTGGACGAGGCCGGATCAGCGGAGAAAACATATCAGGACTCTTGAAAAAAACCACCCTTGGTCAGCCAGATTTTGGCCTGTTGAATATCTTTGGCAATTTGGGTTTTTAAGGTTTCCGCCCCGGAAAATGTCCTTTCTCCCCGGAGCCGTTTCAGAAAAAATAATTTCAGGTCCTTTCCGTATAGATCTTCATCAAAATCAAAAAGATAGGTCTCTATGGAGATATTTTTGCCGGCAAAGGTAGGGTTAAAGCCCACGCTGGTAACTCCGAAAAAAGGACCGTAGGGACTTTCGACTTTGACTATATAGACCCCGCGCTGGGGCATCAGTTTCTCTCTGGGATTCAAATTGGCCGTGGGAAAGCCCAGGAGGGAACGACCGATGCCTTTACCGGTGATGATTGTCCCGGAAAGAGAAAAAGGACGGCCCAACAGAAGCTTGGCCTCCTCCATGGCCCCCGAGGTGATCAGTTCGCGGACCCGGGTACTGCTGACCAGATGGGTCCCGATGGTGACCGGTGGGTGGACATGGACCTGAAATCCCAATTTCTTCCCCAATTCCTTAAGGAGATGGATATTGCCCTCCCGTTTTTTCCCGAAGGTATAATCATAGCCGACGACAATCTCTCTCATCCCGATCTGGCCGACCAGGATATCCTGGACGAAGGTCTTGGCCGGTATCTGGGCAAACTCTTTGGTAAAGGGAATCGACAAGACCACTTCGATGCCCTGTTGGAAAATCAATTCCACCTTGCTTTCATCGGAAACGATCTGCCGGGGGGCCTTGCCGGGCCTCAGTACTTGAGCCGGGTGAGGATAGAAGGTAATGACCATGGAGGTCCCCTTGACGGCCTGAGCCCGATGGCGAACTTTTTTAAAAAGGCTTTGATGCCCTAAATGAATGCCGTCAAAATTTCCAATGGTCAGGACCGGGGCCGGCAGGGGTCTGGTTATTTGATCGATATCGGAAAAATAAGTGCCCATTGATTTTTTAGGTTCAAGGTACGAGGTTTAAGGTACAAGGAAAAACCGTAAACCTTGAACCGTAAACCTTATACCGGTTTTTGGTGTTAAACCGCTTGACAGAACAAGAGGATTCATTTATATTTTTAAAACTTTTAAAAATCAACCAAATAATGATTGCCGAAGTGGCGGAATTGGTAGACGCGCTAGGTTCAGGGTCTAGTAGGCAAACGCCTGTAGGGGTTCGAGTCCCCTCTTCGGCACCAGGTTTGAAAAAGCGGGTGAGTTTTCAATAACTTGCCCGCTTTCATTTTGGGCAGGGTGCGGATAGGGTGCAGATGGGTGCACATAATCAAGCCGATTTACGGCTGTCCCGGTTACTGTTCGGGATCAGGTGACCATAGATATCCACCGTCATTTGAATGGAGCTATGGCCCAACTGCTCCTTTACATAAACCGGGGTCACTCCCTCCGTTAAAAGCAGAGACGAAAACGTGTGTCGGGTATTGTGGACCCGGATTTCCCGGAGTCCTGCCTTCTGTAAGATCCTCTTGAAGATTCTCCTGATAAAGTTTTGCTCCATAAGCTTCCCTTTTCGATGGAAGATGACCTCTATGACCTGGTCACCTCTTCCCATCTCGAAGGCCTCTACTCTTCCTCTTGGAGAAAAGATTTTGCAGGCTCTCAGATAACTGGTTGGACATATCTACCCGCCGAGTCTTGTCAGTTTTGGTTCTTTCCACCTTAAGACGCCGGTACGACTTGGAAACCATAATATATCTTCCATGCCAGTCAATATCCCCCCAAACCAAAGGTAGGGCCTCCCCAAGTCTCATGCCGGTTCGGAAAAGCAACAGGAAAAGAGTATAATGCTCGGGGTAGTGTTTGTTGCAGGCCTCCAAGAAAACCTGGACTTCCTCATGGGTAAGGGGTTCAATTTTAGATTTTCCCCGCTTCATGTTAAGCCGTTTTGCCACTCCAACAACCGGATTAACGGTTATCAGGCCTTCGTCAATGGCATAAATGAAGGGACCGTTGCAAATATCCTTCAGGGTACAAACCGACGATTTGGGGTGTCCCTGGCTGTAATGCTTCATGAGCAGGCTTTTGATGTCCGAGCGGGTAACCTGGTCCATCGGGATATTTCCCATGGCCGGGAAGATATGTTTAGTCAAGCTCCCTTTGTACCTTTCATAGGTGGAAGGCCTGTTTAAAAGTTTAATATGAGTTTCCAGCCATAATGTGGCAATTTCCTTGTAGGTGGGAATTGCCTTGGTTTCTTCCTTGGTTTCAATTTTAAATTCCTTTAAGGTTAATTTGGCCTTGATTTTCTCAGCCGCCTCCTGGGCCATTCCCAGGTTTTGCCCGATCCTCTTAGACTTTCTTTTTCCCTGGTGGGTGATGAAAATCCACCAGATACCAGAACCTTTAGGTTTTTCTCTTAGTTTTACTCCCATTTGGTTTCACCTCCTTTCTGTTTTTGATATTTTGACCCCTTGGTTTTTTCGAGAGACGGCGTTCCAGTTCGGCCAGGGCTAAGTCCAGGTAATTGGGGATAGGACTAAACCCGGTTTCCCAATGACTAATAGTGACATAATTGACCACAAGCAATTCAGCCAATTGCCGCTGCGTCACCCCGTTCTTATTACGCCATTCTTTCAATTCCTTTGGGTCCACTGTAGTATACAGATTTAGTATAATGCTAATATTTTGTCAAGATAAATTATTGAGTCATTGAAAATCCTTTCATTACGTCATTCACCACATCATCCACCAAACGGGTCACTGAGTTTTCTTTCTGACTGACCTCAAAACGTTCAAGAGCCTCATCGATCCATTGATATTTTAGCAATCGGGTTCCGGTGGGCAGTTTGATAAAACGGACTATACCTTCCTTTAGCCAATCTTCCAGTGTCCGGGGACTGACCCCAGCATATTTGGCCGCTACGCTGATTTTTGCCCACCCCTGCATCATGGTCTTTCTATTGGCCCTCTATAATCCCATTAAAAGTATCAGTGATTTCTGGTTCCATACAATGTTCAAAACGGGATTTCTCCTCTTCCCTTATTCCCCATACGCTCCGGCCGAAATAATCCGACGGTTCCCCACGGGGTAAATAACCTCACCATTAGATTCTTAATCCTTTGGCTGTTTTATCACCTTGATTTGTATTAATTTTCTTCCCCATGTACCTAAATTGTTCCCATAAATTGGTCTACAATTTTTGTCCTCTATGTCCAGGGTGTCAAGGTGTCAAGGCAATTTCTATTCTACTTCTACTATTATCTATATTTGAATATATAGAACAGAGTACAGAATAGGGTTGACACCTTGACACCCTTGACACTGACTATTCTTCCTTCCATTTTATCCCCATCCAAGCGTTTTTGCGTTCCTCTCCGGAGAAAGTTACTTTACGGTCAGTTATACCCTTATTCGTCATCTCTCTTTTTATGTCCTGATCTGTTAAAACCCGGTGGCCATTTTCTTTGGCCCACTTGGTATAAGCTTCCTTGAATTCAGATTTTGCTATCTTCTCGCTTTCATCTTCCATGCATTTTTCTTTAAAAAATGTATCTAACGGATTGGAAAGGTTTTCGTATAACTCAGCAGATTTATTTGGATCAGGTTGATTAGTAAAGGCGAACCCCCTTTCTTTTAAAGATTGGATTACATTAATACATTTGAGAGCTAATCCTTCAAATTCCGAAGTTTTTAGTCTTGACAGAAGTCCCCTATCTTGTTTGGATCCTTCAAAGGTATACGGAAATTCAATCAGGAACAATCTACGATAGAACGCGTAAGTTTTATCATTTACAGGGGGTAAAGCATTCGTGACAAATATCAGTTTGGCATAATTGTAAAATTGGAATGGGTTTTTAAACTTATGTTCTGCCGAAATTATGTCACCACCCGATAGTTTCTTAATTAAATCCGAGTTCTTCATCTCCTGATAACGCAGCTCACTACAGATATTGGCTAATTTATGATAAAGCTCGGCTCCCGAAAACCTGCTGCTTTGGAGATCCGAAAGGGATACCGAACTTATATTTTCTTTTCCCAGAATTTTTTGAAGGATATTGGTGAAGACACCCTTCCCATTAGCTCCAGACCCGTAAAGGAAAAAAATCAATTGGTTTTTATAATTCCTTATAAGGCAATAGGCGACGAGTTCATAAAGATCTATGACTCTATCTTCTGGTACGATCTCCCTGAAAATTTCATCTATTTTAGGGCAGGTTGCATCAGGGTTATAATTTACAGGAAGCTTTGAGGTAAAAAAATAATCCTTAGAATACTTAATAGGCTGTTGATCTCTCAGGTCATAAATGGTATTGGCAAAAGGAATCAGCCACTCTCTTGGTTCTTCCATCACAGAATCTTCAGATGAAAGACTCTGGACATCATTGATAATCTCTCTAACATGATAACTGGACAATTTTTCCCCGGTAAGATGCCATTCCCTAATTTCTTTTTCTAAGATTTTGTTTGCTGGCTCAATCCAGAGGCCCTTATCCTTATCAAAAATCCAAAAGCGATTAAACTTATCTGAAAATAAATCATACTCACTCCTCAATGCTAATGAATGAGGCCTGGGGTTCCATTTTTTATTTCTCGTCATTATTTTATATCCTCCTATCTGCTCCAAAAATTTGTTATAGACCTGCTCCCAGGTCCCTCATCTTGTAAGCTTGGGGAGATACTCTTAGACACATTTCCATCCCTCTCAAGAAATAAGGCTGGTTGAACTTTATGATCTGAAAAAAGTTTCAAACCTTGATCAATCTCGATAGTAAGTATATCTTTTTGGCCTCTGGACATTTACCCTCCTTAATATATTCACATAAATTATTTATTAATGTGAATTATGTTGATAAAAATTTTTATAAAGATGAATCTAAATCAATTTTGATTTTCCTTTTTCTTGTTGGACCGACTGGCACAGACATAAGGGACCTTATCAATGTCTCATGGTGATGAAATTCATCAATAACGAATTTAATCATTTGATTTTGCATTTCGTCACCCCAGTTTCTTGCAATAATTTTTTCAGCCAACTCCCTGGCATTTAATAAAAGCTTTATGTTCTCCATTATGGTACTGAAGTTTCTAAGCTTATTTCCATGATGGGAGAACACCCAATCCAGTATTTCATTGAAAAAATTCTTTATATCAAAGTGAAAAATATAATGGGGATTTAAAGAGTCACGATAAGCCTCAAGGCCATATTTTTGGTACGAACTACCTCTCCTTTGCAGTTTTTTTATGGATAATCTCCTTCTAAGATGCGATAATAATGTTTCCCCATATCGGTCCATATCGTTTAGTGGCTCAAAAATTAATTCCTGCCATTCTTTGGGAGTTTTACACTTGTCAACCTTATCTTTTATCCAAGCGGCAATATAGTCAGCACATTCTAAAGACATCTGTTCTGTCAACTGTTTGAACTTTTCTTCGGTATTCCATTTCCTCAATACCTGGTAATCTACTTCGAGATCATCGCCAAACGTATAAAGATAAACATTAGAAATTAAGTTCAAAGCTGCCGCAAACTTCTTTTTAGAAAACCCAATCGGCTCCCCCTTTGGGGTTCCTTTTCGAGTCGGTTCTTGATAGTCTTTGATCTTGTTCTCTATGAATGTTGTTAATAGGCTCATTGAATGTCCTTTTCCTTATACAATGTTCACTATATTATAATCATTTTGTGAATATTGTCAAGGGGCACACTTATATTTTTATATCATTTCAGGGAAAATCTATTCAATTCATACGATAGATGGTGATCCCCACATCTCCCCCCACCCATAGAGTATTAAGAACTCTTAATGAAATCATAACAAATTATCGACTTACGCAATGTGATTTTCATCCTCCGAATTCTACTTATGAAACACCCCGACGTTGCAATTATTATGTTCTCTGCATAAATTTTACCTAAAAAAATACTGGATGGATCTCCACTGATCCTAACCATATCCCTTCTTGGGTAGCCTTTTGATCCACTTTTATTAATCTTTCTATTACCTTACCTTCGTCGATTCTTTATAGTGTCGATGATCCTTTGATCGGACAAGGTAATGATACTACAACGCTTTTCAGTCTGGCCCCTCCAGCGTTCAGGGACACTCTCTCGATCTTCCTGATCAGGGTCCATTTGGGTGACCACGGCCTCAGGAGAGGTGCACTGCGGCCTGGTTCAGCAACCATGCCGGGGGTGTGACTAAAGATCCCTGGCGACACGGAAGCCGATTTGGTTAAGGATTTCGTTGCGGCTGCCGGGCGGGAGCCAAGCTCGACTGGCAACGCGTATGCCCCCGGCATCAAAGCTCCAGGCAACCGCCCCGCAACACACAGTACACACCACCCTCTACGACGGGATTCATCCTTGAATGTTGTCTATAAGCACTCTCGCTAAACGTGTCCTGGACCCATTCGTAAACATTGCCGCTCATGTCATACAAACCCAGACCGTTGGGCCGCTTCCTCCCTACCGGGTGGGTCTTGCCTCTCGCGTTTCTTCTATACCAGGCATACTTCATTAGCTCCGATTCGTTGCTGGTCCCGGCCCATTTCTCCTTCTTGCCTCCGCTCCGGGCGGCGTACTCCCATTCGGCTTCTGTGGGCAGGCGGTACTTCTTCCCGGTTATTTGGTTTAGCTCACGGATAAACTCCTGGGCATCATCCCAGTTGACCTGCTCCACCGGGTAATTGTCGCCGTTCTGAAAAGCTGAAGGATTATTCCCCATGATGGCCTTCCACTGCCCCTGGGTCACTAGCATATTTCCCGAGATAGAAATCATCCACACAGACTTCATGGACCGGCTTCTCAGTAGCGGAAATTCCATCCCCAAAGGTATCCCCCATTTGATAACAGCCGCCTTTGACCAAGACCATTTCGATGCCGGTCGTCGGTTCGGTATAGGAAAGAGGTGCAGCCTGGGTCTCAGAAGTCCGGGAAGCTATATCCACTGCTCCCTCTTTCTTGGACGTTTTTGACAGGTCGAATA
The DNA here is from genome assembly GCA_963821645.1 of uncultured delta proteobacterium. Lineage (GTDB taxonomy): Bacteria > Desulfobacterota > RBG-13-43-22 > RBG-13-43-22 > RBG-13-43-22 > RBG-13-43-22. The sequence goes on from CAWGEQ010000048.1 coordinate 122,673, forward strand.
CATTAGACATCTCAGCCTCCTTCTAACAAGTTTTTTTAAATAACGATTAGAGAATCAATATCGTCTGGCCCCCCTTTGCGGTTGCCTTTCTTAGCAGAAGTGAGGGCCATGTCTGGGCATTGACAGATTAGCCCTTAGCCTGGCTTCATTATGGTCGAGAAGTTCCAAGATCTGTTCCGAGCCTGGTCGATCCTTGAGCAGGTTTCTTGCCGAAGCGAAAAACTGTGATCCTTCCGGTTCATTACCGCGGTGATAACAGACTATCCCGGAGGTCATACGGGCCATCGCTTCGGTGAAAGCCAGTTCCTTGATGCCCTGAACCAAGCTGTATGGCCTCCTGAGCATACTTCTTTGCTTCCGTGAGCCTGCCAAGACTGCCGAATGCAGCGGCAAGGTCTTGTTTTACTGTCCCCAAGATAGGAGCCGCCTCGGGGATAGTCGGTCAACAAATCGTGAGCCCGCATCAAATAGGTTAGGCAGCCCTCCCAGTCCCCCGATGACAACATTGCTAGATCCCTGTTTGGCCTCATTCAGGGCTTGGAGATAAGCTGATCTGCGTTTCTCCGGAAAGAGTTTCCCGGATCCGGGTGGCAATCGAATTTACATTGGACATTGAAGCCTCCTTCTAACAAATTTTTTTAATGAACGATGAGGGAATCAATATTGTCTGGCACCCCTGACATCCCCCATTGTCTTTCCCGTTAATGCCTTCAAGCTCTGGGCCAGACAGATATCGTCGATCTTATCCTTCCCCATCCTTACTGCCAGCCGCGATGCTTCCCTGACGATGAAAGCGGTATCCGAAAGAGGACGGCCGGTTAACTCCCGAACTCGCTGTATCAAGAGAAAACCCTTCCACGCAGGGCTTATCAGCTAACAGCTTTTCCAAGGCAGCCCTGACAGACTGAGGCGATGGATAGCCCATTTGAATTACATGGTCGAATCTTCCTTTCCTTAAGAATGCCGGGTCAATCATTTCAATCAGGTTAGTCATGCCGATCACCAGAACCCGCTTCTGGCCGGCATTCTGGATCTGTTTCAGAAACTCGTTGGCCTCTTCAATCCTGTAATCCCACGCCCCCTGTCTGTGGCCTAAAAAAGAGTCCATTTCATCTATGACCACAACAGATGGAGCCTTCTGGATTGCTGTCTCGAAGGTTCTGCTGATTTTCATGCCAGTCTCATGGATATAGATGCCGCCAATGGACTGAGAGTTGATGTCATAGCAGGGCCACCCCAGGTATTCGACCAGGGCCTCTACAGCATAGGTCTTGCCACAGCCCGGAGGTCCATGGAGGACAAAGGGTGAAGGGAAGTCGATCCCCATGGACTGGTATTCCTCTTGGTTTTGAACAATGTCTATGATCTGCTCGGTAAAGAAAGTCTCCAGTTCAGGCTGCCCTGGAAGGCTAAAAGCAACACTTGCTCTGGCTCTCATTAGGATGACCAAGGGGTCCCCCGGCTTTCCACAAGCTTGCATTAGCTCTGCTGCCAAGCCCATGATGACATCCGCCTTCTCCACCTGGTCCTTCCAGTGCAGAGGGATCCTGTTCAGTCCCCAGTACGCCCCTAAAATTGCTCCAGCTACAGCCCCGGCTGTGTCCCGGTCGAAGCACTCATTCACTGCCTTTAGGATGCCCTCTTCAAAGGATGGCATGGTACGCCAGGGTTTTCCTTCTTTAAGTCCCAGGATCTCCAAGACCTGCTTCCACATAAAAAGTCCAGTGGTCTCAGGGATAGCATCAAGGGGACGCCGCCGCATCTCACGATATTCCCTGTATTGTTGTTCCTGATTATCATAGGTGACCCTTACGAATTGGCTCGGGTCGGATATGTCCTTAGGGACTGTTTTTTCTCCTGCAAATATAGACATCAAGCATAGGACCATCTCAATAGCCGGAAAGGTGGCCAATGGGTGGCCATGGGTCAATTCACCGACCTTTAGGGCCAGCTTAGCAGCCGTAGAGGAGATAATAGCCATTGAGGTGGGCAAAGATCGCGACCGGACTGGTCCTCATCAAGGCCCCGTTGGCCCAGGAGTTAAGATCCGGCACACCATACTTGGAGGCATGATAAACAGTATGTCCCGGACAACGACATTCATCGGACTCAGCCCAAATTTTAAATGATTCTTTTAGACATCTTTCAACAGACCGTTCGTCTCTGACATGTTCGATCAGCCCCCGGCAAGTGGCCAAAGTCATGCCGGTGTCATCGGTCCAGGATCCTTTGGAAAAGGACCCGTAGGGATGAAAATCTGTTATCCGCCCCTGAGGGGGGAGGGATTCAAAAGGGGCTCCCAGGGCATCACCAATGGCTACTCCGAGTAAACATCCGGTTATTTTATCTTGTTCCATAGCTATTTCTCCATTCTCGGCTCCAGAAACCAAAAAACCCGCGGCTAATAAAATCAGCAGCGGGTTATGGTGATCTCTTAGCACATTTTTTTTCGTGGGAGCAAAAGTCAAATTACCCACGGACTTCATTATTTTTATTTCAATATTTATATTATGCTATCTATCCTCTTTCTCCTTTCCGAGCAGCAGGCTGATATTTACACTGGCCCTTAAAACGCAAAAGACCGCCCGAAGTCGTAAAGGGGCGGTCTCATAAACCGTTTGTCTTCAAGACCACATGGTTCCCTTTCGGGCTGGTGGGCACCTATTCAGTTCAGGTTGCCGGGCGGTCATTGGGCCAGATCCCTCACGCCTCTCTTCATGATAAATTAACTATAAGCATTATTTCTTAAATGTCAAGGGGGTCCATATTTTCATTCCATTCTATTTGCCGAATCAACCATTTTTGAAACAGCCGATTTCAGAGCCGACAATATCCGCTTAATGAAGTTTCTTGCCGATCCAATAGTTTTTAATTCTACTACTAATGGGTATGGGTGCCAAAGGCGAAATGGTTGCTCCTGAATTCACTGGGGTACTTAAAATCCATGGAAATCAATTTAACCATCTGTCTACCAAGATCCCAAGCTGCCTTCATACCCTTTTCCATTTTTTTTATGTCTCCTTTATCCATTGCGTATGCGGCAACAAAGTTGGCCGGGAGCATTTGGCGAATGCCCATAAAAAAATAAAAATCTTTAACTGCATCTATCAGTCCGAGGCTTCCTGCAACGACTACGATCCCTCCCACCTTGTTGGTTAAACTCCTTCCGGGTTGGTTCAATGCAAGGGTGCGGTCCATAATTGTTTTAGCCTGAGCTGTCATTGAATAAAAGTAAATTGGAGTACCAAAGATAATTCCGTCAGCTTCTACGAGTTTGTCGTATAAAATTTGCATATCATCTTTAATGTGGCATGCCCCTTTGCCACGACATAATCCGCATCCGTCGCATGGTTTTATCTTTTTACCCGAGACAGTAAAAAGCTCTATCTCTGATCCTTCATGTTTTGCACCTTTGAGCACTTCCTCCAACATGATAACGGTGTTTCCTGTTTTTCTTGGACTGCACGATACGCCTAATATTTTCATGTCTATACCCCTTTCACCTACAACTGTTGGAGCCCAACAGTTCCGAATTCCAACAATTACCGATTGAAATGTGCACGATTTAATGAAGAAGGATTTTGTTGGAAGTTCATTGCGCTTATTTAAGTCCCAGTTGGCAAACTTGTTGCCAGAGGAGAGTATGTTGCGCTTACTCTTTTAGAACGAAAAAGATACGCTGTCCATACGATCGCCATAATAATTGATGAAATTATGCCCCATATTGCGGACTCAAAGTCAATATTTCCAAAATAGCTGGAAGGGATTAGAACGTTAAGGAGAAATGACAAAAAGGGACCACACATCCATAAAGCTATTATTGCGTTGATTACTGAAGAAATAACATGTTTTTTAAGCAACAGCCAGCCAGAAAAAACCATATATGCCATAAATATAAATGTGACAGTCCATATTGTACTTTTGTAACTGTTCCATATTGGATTATTTACGAGTGCCTTGTATTCATTCTCGACATTCCATAAATGAGTGCCGGTTTTACCTATAGAAAACATTGGTCCAAGGATCATCATCGCTGTAATTAATAGGTAAAGCCAGCCTCCGACACCACGAATATGGGACTGTATAGCGGTTGGTGTATTGATATCATTTCTGTTGTTATCGGGAGTAGAGTCAACTTTTTCTTCAGTTGAAGATGATAGAATATTTTTCTTAGTTTCTTCGGCTGTCTTTTTAGGTTCAAAGTTATATTCACGAGGAAGCGGGGGCGGTAACTGAGGATCTTTCATAGCCAAAGCGTCTGACGATGTAGGGCTACGTCCTGAAAGGAATAT
>CAWGEQ010000049.1:0-37733 GCA_963821645.1 uncultured delta proteobacterium
CAGGCTTTTGAGTTTTTCGGCGGCGTACCTCAGCGTATCAGCTATGACAACAGCAAAGTTCTGGTGTCAAAAGTCATAGGTGCCCATGAACGGAAGTTAACCGACGGTTTTTTGCAACTGCAAAGTCATTATCTGTTCGGGGAGCATTTCTGCAGGGTAGCCCGACCCAATGAGAAGGGTGTTGCTGAAGGGGTGGTGAAGTTTACCCGCCTCAACTTTTTTGTACCGGTGCCCCAAGTTAGCGATTTGGATGAGCTGAACAGGAATCTGGTCGAGAGGTGTAGAAATGATCTGCAACGTCACGTTCGAGGCCATAGGGGGATCAAGTCGGAACTTTTGGCTGAAGACAGGAAAGCCTTCATCAGTTTACAATACGGTCGATCAGACCTATGCCAAAGAGGCCATAGAGAGCTTGGATAATTATCTCAAAGATAAATTAGCTGACTGCTGCAATAGTGCTGCAAGCATAAAAGAAGGGTCAGGAGATTTCCCCTAACCCTATGATTTTTTGGTTCCTCGGGATGAACTCGAACCGCCGACCAAGTGGTTATAGCTGCAATAGTGCTGCAAGCATAAAAAAAGGGCCAGGAGATTTCTCCTAACCCTTTGATATTTCTGGCTCCCCGGGACGGACTCGAACCGCCGACCAAGTGGTTAACAGCCACCCGCTCTACCGACTGAGCTACCGAGGAATGATATCGATTGCGGATTTGAGATTGCAGATTGCGGAATTACAAAAAAAATCCCAATCTCAATAAAGGTCATATTGAATTTAGTTTAACCCAAATCCTCTATATTTTCAAATTATTCTTTTTGGCTTTCTCTTTGGTCTCTGCCGGTTGGGTGCAGGCCTCCAACCTGAGGAGTTTTTCGTATTCCGCATCCACCCGCCTCTGGATAATCTCGATCAAATCCGGTGTCAGGTGGCTGAAACGCCGCTGTAGTTTCAAATACTCTCCCACCGGCTTGGGCTTGATATTTTTCCTGACCACATATTGTCCTTCGATGACTTCAAACAGGGGCATGATATTGGTCTCCACCACCAGGCGACTGACCTCGATGGCCAGGTCCGTGCCGTGCCGCCAGCCCGTCGGACATGGGGAATAGACATGGAGATAGGCCGGGCCTTTGATCAAGGCCGCCTTTTTGGCCTTGTTCATCAGGTCCAATTGATAGGCCGGTGAACCCGTGGCCACATAAGGGATATTGTGTGCGGCCATGATGGCCGGAAGATTTTTTTTCCAGGTCGTCTGTCCGGCCGTGAGTTTTCCGGCCGGCGAAGTGGTGGTCATGGCCCCAAAGGGGGTGGAACTGGAACGCTGAATCCCGGTATTCATATAGGCTTCGTTGTCCAGACAGACATAGATAAAATCATGGCCCCGCTCCAAGGCCCCGGAAAGGGACTGGAGCCCGATATCGGCGGTCCCGCCGTCTCCGGCAAAGGCCACCACGACGATCTTTTGCTCCGGGATCCGGCCTTTGGCCATCAGGATTTTCAACCCGGCTTCCACTCCGGAAGCCACGGCCCCGGCATTTTCAAAGGCCACGTGGATCCAGGGCACGGCCCAGGCGGTTTGAGGATAAGGAGAAGAGATGATCTCCATGCACCCGGTGGCGCTGACGGCAATCATCGGGCTGCCGATGGCCTTGGCTACCATTCGCAAGGCCAGGACCTCTCCACATCCCTGACAGGCCCGGTGCCCGGAAACAAGGGGTTCTTCCTGGGGCAGGGTCTTGGGCGTAAATCTTTTAAAATCCTTCAAGTCGTCGGCAATCATTTTTCTCGCACCCCGATCATTTCGTAACGCATCTCTTTTTGCATTTGGGCATAGCGGCCGGCCTTTTCCACCATTTCGGCAAAGACCTCTACGGTCAGGTCCCGGCCACCCAGACCGGCGATAAACTCGGCCACATAGGGTCTTTCTTTTTCCTCAAACAGGGCTGATTTGATTTCCAGCCCCACCGGTCCGCCGGCCCCTCCGGGGACCATGGCCCGGTCCACCACGGCCAGGCATTTGGCCTCGGCAATGGCCTGAAAAAATTCCTTAAAGGGAAAGGGCCGCCAGAGTCGGATATGAATCAAGCCGACCTTTTGTCCTTTTTCCCGCAGAACGTCCACGGCCGTCATGGCCGTTTCGGTGATGCTGCCCATGGTCACCAGCAGGATCTCGGCCCCTTTGGTTTTATAGGATTCAATCGGTTTATAGGACCGGCCGAAGATTTTTTTGAAATCCTTCCAGACTTCGGTGATCACCTTCTGGGAGCCGATCAAGGCCTCTTCGACCTGTTTTTTTATTTCCGTAAAGACATCGGGACTTCCAAAGGCCCCGATGGAAATGGGCTCATCGGGGTTAAGACGCAAGGTCGGTTTAAAGACCGGCAAAAAGCGGTCTACGGTCTCCTGATCGGGCATTTCCACCGGTTCAATGACATGACTCAAGATAAAGCCGTCCAGGTTGACCGCTACCGGGAGGAGGACCCTGGGGTCTTCGGCGATCTTGAAGGACTGGAGGGTCAGGTCTACGGCCTCTTGGCCGTTGATGGCAAACAGTTGGACCCAGCCGCAATCCCGTTCGGCCATGATGTCGCTCAAGTCGTTCCAAATATTGATGGGGGCGGAAATGGCCCGGTTGACCACGGTCATGGTCAAAGGCATCCGGATGCTGGAGGCGATGAACATGATTTCGTGCATCAGGGCCAACCCCTGGGAGCTGGTGGCCGTATAGGCCCTGGCCCCAGTGGCCGCGGCCCCGATGGTGGCGCTCAGGGCCGAATGTTCCGATTCAACGGGGACAAAGGCCGCCTGCAATTCGCCGTTGGCCACCAACTCGGAGAGATGCTCCACAATATGAGTCTGGGGGGTGATCGGATAGGCCGAGATCACATCCACATTGGCCAACTTTACCGCTTCACTGACGGCAATGGAAACTTCCATGCCCTTTCGACCGGCCATAACTATTCTTCCTCCGCAATCATCTGGATGGCTTCTTTGGGGCATTCCCGGGCGCAGATTCCGCAGCCCTTGCAATAATCGCTGTTCCAGTCATAATAACCGTCGGCCCGCAGGCTATAGGCTATATCCGGGCAATAAATCCAGCACTCTCCGCATTTAATACATTTCTCGCGATCGGTTACCGGTCGCACCTTAGAGCGCCAGTCCCCGGTCTTGAACTGCCGGGCATTGCCGGCCTCCTGAATAACACACCCGATGGGAGCCTTTTTCCAGGGGTGAAGGGCGTCGACTTTAGCCACGATAATTACTCCTCGATCTTGGTTTCGTCAAAGGCCCGTTGCATGGCCTTTTTGTTTCGTTCGGCAATCTTTCCAAAGCGGGCCGCCAGGGGTTTGTCCATGGATTCCAGGCTGGTGATTCCGGCCGCCCGGATTAAGGCCCCCAACATGGTTGTGTTGGTAATAGGCACCTTCATCTCTTCCATGGCGATCTTGCCGGCATCCACCAGGGCCAGCCGGCCTTTGAAGCCGTAATCTTTTTTGACCTGCTCCAAGGTCTTGGCCGTATTGATGACCACGATCCCACCGGGTTTCAGCCCGGCGGAAACATCGACGATGTCCAGCAGTGTCGGGTCAAGGACCACGACGATATCCGGTTCATAAACCTTGGAACGGATGCGGATGGGGGTGGGGCTGACCCGCAGGAAGGCCACTACCGGGGCCCCGCGGCGTTCCGGTCCAAAACTGGGAAAGGCCTGGGCGTACTTGCCTTCATCAATAGCCGCCAAGGCTGTCAATTCGGCTGAGGTTACGGCCCCTTGCCCGCCACGACCATGAAATCGAACTTCAATCATCGTTCAGTTCCTTACCATCCTCTGGAAATTAGGCTAAAACATGCTTTTTGACATAATTTGCAAACTTTTGTCAAGCACTTTTAAAAGAATCGGGAGAAAATTTTTAATCGGGTCCCCCTCCTAACGGACAAATCCCTTCCGGCCGGCATAGAGGGCGGCATCCCCCAACTCTTCTTCGATTCGGAGCAATTGATTGTATTTTTCCACCCGTTCACCCCGGCAAGGGGCCCCGGTCTTGAGATGCCCGGTGCCCATGGCTACGGTAAAATCGGCAATAAAGCTGTCCACGGTCTCCCCGCTGCGGTGGGAAACCATGGCCCCCCAGCCGGCCTTGCGGGCCATTTCAATGGCCGATACGGTCTCGCTCAGGGTGCCTATCTGGTTCAGTTTGATGAGCACGGCATTGGCCGCCTTCTCGGCAATACCCCGTTCGATCCGTTTAACATTGGTCACAAACAGGTCGTCTCCGATGAGTTCAATTTGCTGTCCCAGGGTTTGATTGAGCGCTTTCCAGCCTTCCCAGTCGTCTTCGGCCAGGCCGTCTTCTATGGAAACGATAGGATATTTTTTCACCCATTCGGCATAAAGGTCGATCATCTGGGCCGCGGAGACCTTGCGTTTCTCGGTATGGAGGTTATAAACGCCTTTCTCAAAAATACCGCTGGAAGCCGGGTCCAGACAAAGGGCGATCTGTTCCCCGGGCCGGTATCCGGCCTTTTCGATGGCCTGCACAATCAAATCAAGGGCCTCGGCATTGCTTTTCAGTGCCGGTGCAAAACCGCCTTCATCCCCGACCCCGGTAGAATATCCCTTGGTTTTAAGTACCTTTTTAAGGGTGTGGTAAATCTCGCTTCCCCAGCGCAGGGCCTCGCGGAAATTGGCTGCCCCCACCGGAGCGATCATAAATTCCTGCAGGTCCGTCCCCTGCCAATTGGCGTGGGCGCCCCCGTTTAAGATGTTAAAACAGGGGACCGGCAATATCCTGGCCGAGATGCCCCCCAGATAGCGATAAAGGGGAAGACCGACGGCCTCGGCGGCCGCCCGGGCCGCTGCCAGACTGACGCCCAGCAAGGCGTTGGCCCCCAATTTATTCTTATTGGCGGTGCCGTCCAGGTCGATCATCTTTTGATCCAGACCCGATTGATCCAGGGCATCCCAGCCCATGAGGGCCTTGGAGATTTTTTTGTTTATGTGGTCCACGGCCTTGAGGACCCCTTTGGCCCCATAGCGGGTCTTGTCTCCATCCCGTAGTTCCAGGGCTTCATGGATACCCGTAGAGGCCCCGGAAGGCACGGCGGCCCGGCCCCAGGCGCCGCATTCCAGGAATACATCCACTTCAACAGTCGGATTACCCCTGGAATCTAAAATTTCTCGAGCCCAAATTTTGGTTATGGATGTTTCCATATTCCGACCCCCTCGCTTATTTTTTCTTTTTTTTAACCAAAAAATTTATTATAAACGACAGACCGACCGAAAGGCAACAGAACAATATCAAAGCCCCTGACGAGGGACAAGGGAAACGCAGTAGATGGGCCTTTTTCAGCAACCTGTTAGGAAATGGACGAAGTCCAAGACATGGAAAGGAGTCACTTTTTTATGAATCTGGCCGAAAGATGGAAGCGAATCACTTCCAAAACCATAGGGTCCTTTCGAATTTTTTCCATTCGTGAGGATCGCTACCTATTGCCCCGCAATCATCGGGAAGCGCCCTTTTATATCCTGGAGAGCAACGACTGGGTCAATGTCATCCCCCTAACCGACACCGGAGAAGTGGTCTTAATCCGTCAGTTCCGTTTCGGAACCGAAGAAGTGACTCTCGAAATACCAGGGGGGATCGTGGAAGCCGGACATACGCCGTTGGATGCGGGACAGAATGAACTTCTGGAAGAGACCGGATTTAAAACGGAGCAGTGGGAATATTTGGGTTTTGTCCATCCAAATCCGGCCTTTTTAAACAACCGCACCCATAGTTTTCTGGCCCGGGGGGTGAAAAAGGTGGCTGAAATGCGGCCCGAAGACAGCGAGGAATTCGAGGTGGTTCACGTCCCTTATTCGGAAATAAAGAATTTAATCGCCCATGGGACCATCACCCATTCCTTAGTCATCTGCGCCTTTCACCTGTATGAGCTTGGCCATTCAATATAATCTGGATCATCTCCAAAAGAGTTGGCGATGGATAATAGGATTCAAGGGGCCAAGGATTCGAGGATTCAAGTGAAAATCCAAAAACCGCAAAAATTTTAAGGTTAAGCTAAACCCTTATTAGTTAAGGCTCGGGTTGTCTCATTTCTCAAATAACTCCCAGTAATTTAAATCTCTTCGGATGGTCCAGTCTCCTCATTACCCATCATGCTTCTGATCCGGCGTTCTTCTTCCGGGCATCTATTTTCGTTCCACGAATTCCACAATATTTCCATCCGGGTCTTTGACCATGGCAATGCGCACGCCGGGCCTGAACTCTCTTTCAGGGACCGTAAATTCAATGCCGTTTTTTTTCAGATCATCGCAAACCTCTGAAAGATTCTCTATGACGAAGGTCACATAACGGAACCCCAATTGATTTTCCAAGCCCATGGCGCCGACGGGCGGCACCTCCTTTGGTTCGATAAGCTTGAAGTCGCTTTCGCCGAAACGGAGCCTATGCATGGTCCCAAACCATAAGGGCGTCGTTCCCACAAACTCCAGCCCCAATAGTTTCTGATAAAAATGGAGACTCGCCTTGATGTCCCTGGCGATCACGCCGAGATCCAGAGAATTCTTTGCCGGTTTCATCATCTTATTTTATTCCTTTCTTTGTTTATTTTGGGGGAGCAGTAATTTCGCCCTTGCATCTTACCATTATTCTTGACGAATTCCGAAAAAAGTTGCCGAAGAGGCTTCGGAAGTTGTATTATCGAATGGAAACTAAGTTTATAATAGATTCTTAATCCTCTCACCTCTCAATACCGAAACATACGGGGATTAAGAGGGAATCACTGGTTGCCGAAAGGGGGTAATGCGTTATGGAGTATGGCCTGCTGGCATCAAAATCATCCGAATTCATAAGCAGTATTCTCTATAACCTGGGGGTCGCCTGGGATTCGGTGTCCTGGTGGATGATCGCCGCGTTTGCTCTGGGCATCCTGATTGTATGGCGTACGTTGTTTCGTAGCCGATAACCGCAGAGCCCCCAATGAGAGCTAAGGCTCCCGTCGCAGGACCCGGCGATCAACCGGTCCTCTCTCTGGCCGTTTGTCGGACGATTCCTTTTTCTTTAGTTTATAACCTTTAATCCGTCGGTTAAACTCATAAAGATCACTGAGCTGTTTGAGTATTTTATCGATTTTCTTCATCGTTAAGCATCTCTATGTCGGCTTTATCTTGCTGAGAGTCTCTTATTTTCTTGAGCCATATCAGGTCTTCCCTAGTTACAATTTTAATCCGGCCTTCTTCCGATTCGGCTTCAATAGAATTTCGAAGTATTCTCCTGATTTCTTCGGTTTTGCCAATGAGAATGTCGATGAGCATTTCATCATCGGTAGTGCCCTTCAAAAAGCGATGAAGCTCCATGGGAACCCTCTTGAACGTCCAGGGAGAAGCCGATTTGAAATACTCTTCCCTCTCCAGGATGCCTTTGGTTTTTTCATAGTCTTCAGAATCAATCAATAGATCTATGTCCCGGGTAACGGGGCTGATGGTAAAAAGCCATGGCAACCCCTCCAACAAGGGCATACCGCACCTTTTGCGCTTCCAATTCCTTTACCAGATGAATGAATTCTTCAAATATGTTCATAAGATTATTTCCCGCATCGCTCTTGTTGACTGACGCTGGAGGGTATCGGAAGCCGGGTTTATCACCGATCCGGTGCGGCCCCTGGTTATGACTTTATCGGTTCTATTCCAGGATCTTTGCATATTTTTCTGGCAAGGTCTTCTTTGATTTCAGTGTGCCCGCCCCACCAAGAGTGTCGATGGCCATTCCCGATGAATTCACACCCTTGTTTCCGAAGGTATTTTGGCAGTTCGGTTCTTTTCATGCAGGGACGGCTATTCTCTCTTCTCCGAATTCCGTTCAGCCGAGGCAATCGCATCTTGGCGGTTGAATTCGATAGCCTCCTTCAGGGTCAAGCGAAGGCTCTCTAACAACTCCTCGCGGCTACGCTTCCTGGCAGTTTACTCCGGGATCCTCCTCTATCCAACCTATCCATCAATCCCCTTGCTGTTTTACTATTGCAGTGTATTGGGTATCCATTTTGATATCCCTCCTTAACCTTCGAGCCAATTATAGTTGAAATGGAGCTTCGTAGAAATGCATTTTTCCCGGTCAAAATGTCGATGTTGAGATTCGGCGAGCATCGGTGTTCAAGCTACCTAATTATGAGCTAAAAAAGGGGATAAAATTGGGTGACGCTTTTGGTTGATATGAACCTTTGTATGGCCCTTAGATCGGAGCCAAAACTCCACCGCGATCCTCCAAGCTGATTCTCTGACAGCCTGTCCGGATTGATTCATTGCCGATAAGATCCTCTCGACCCTATCCTGCACCCAATCATAGATTTCCCTCCTTTTCCGTTTTGTAAAAGCCGGCCTAATGCCCAGTTCAAAAAAGGTCTGACAGGATGTTTTCCCATTCAGACAAGGTCTGATCTGATGGTTCAGATCGTTGACCGTAGACTCCGCATAGGTATTGATATGCTCTCCGGGATCGAGTAGGCCCTGCCTAAGCAACACTTTACCTCTCGTTGTGACTCCTCAATTGCTCCATTGTATGGTGCGTAAAAGCTGGTTTGCATTAGAAATAATTTCCCTATTTTAAAGAAAATTTTTAAACAATATTAATTGGTTGTCAACATAATAACGACAAGAACCAAGAACGGGAGCTGGCCATGTGAACTATTTGATATATCAAGGAATAACGCCTTATTAACAAGGGCTTCAGAATTCGACCTTTCCAAGTCACAGAAATTCTAAACCAGTCTACCCACATTATTTTTCTTGACATTCCAAGACGACCGGTCTACTTATCTATAGAAGTAAAAAAAACTTTTTAGAATCTTTTATGAGGACACATTCAAAAAACAAAATTCTTGAAGCCGGTGCCGGGATCATCCATCTAAAAGGGTTCCATAATACGGGAATCCAGGAAATCCTGCAGACCGCCGGGGTACCCAAGGGGTCGTTTTATAACTATTTCAGTAACAAGGAAGATTTCGGACTTCAGGTTATCGATTATTTCATGGGTTTTTTTTCATCGATTTCAAAACCGATTCTGGAGAATCCGGACTTGTCTCCTTTGGAGAAAATCAAAAAGATCCTGGAGTGGTTTATGGACCTCTTCAAGTCAAATGATTTCGCCTATGGCTGCCCCATCGGAAATCTCGCCCAGGAGATGGGAGATCTGAGCCCGGCATTTCGGGAGAAGCTCAACTCTGCCATAGAGAATATGGTCGATATCTATTCCGGAATTCTTGCCGAGGCCCAAACCCAGGGGGAGATATCCCAAAAATTGGATGTAAGGAAGGCCGCTTATTTCCTGGTCAGTAGCTGGCACGGGGCGCTTATCCACATGAAGGCCGTAAAAGGCCTGGAACCCCTTGAAAACCATAAGCGGTTCATTTTCGAATATGTTTTGAAGCCCTGAAAAGATGTTGATCTGATCGATTCAATATATTTTTTTTTGGTTTTCAAATAGACCGGTCTAATAAATAGGATCATCTCCAAAAGAGTGGGAGATAATCGAAGGATTCGAGGGGTCAAGGGTTCGAGGATTCAAGGAAAAATCGTAAAACGAATAACCCCCTCAGGTTACGATTGACGGTATAACCGTGGGTACGAGGAATCAAGGGAGCAAAGGAAAACTGTCAGGGAGGCTAAAAGGAATGATTTCTTAAAGAATAAAATTCTAAAATAAACACCCTGAAAAAGGAGGCAGCTATGTCTAATGGATCGAAGCAGGAACTGAAACAAAAAATTATAGCTAAGTTGAGTGGGCCCACTCTATGCGCTTTGGGGACCTTGACGGAAGACGGTAAACCCTGGGTCCGTTATGTAACCCCTTTTGCCGACGAAAACCTGACCTTGTGGATGGCCACTTTCATAAATTCACGCAAAGTGGGCCAAATCAAAAAGAACCCTGAAGTACATCTGACCACGGGCGTCGCCACCATGGAAACGGCCGAGTCTTACCTTCAAGTTCAGGGTAAAGCCGAAATCATTACCGACCAAGCAACCAAGAAGGCCGTGTGGAACGATCACCTCAAAAGGATCTTCACCGGGCCGGAGGACCCCAACTACGCGGTCTGCAAGATCACGCCTTACCGGATTGAATACCAGGGAATGGGTATGGTCCCTGCGGAAGTTTGGGAACCATAGGTCAGGAACCCGGCTGATAGATCCCGCGCCTGCCCCGGAACTGATCCGGGGTTCGCCGGGCGACGGCTGGTGAAAATTTTTCAATCAACCCGGTTCAGGCCATAATCCCTGATCATAAATGCTGGAGGTACCCTTATGAAATTGGACGAACACCCAACAGTAAAACATTACCGGGGAAAATTAATCACCAATCCACCACCAAAACCCCAAACAGTCCTCGACGCCAGGTGGCTAAAAAAAATCGCTCTTGAGGCCGGGGCAGACGACGTCGCTTTGGTCGAGATCGATCGACCTGAAATAGAAGAATACCGGAAGGATTTTTTGGAAATTTTTCCGCGCGTCAAAAGTCTCATGAGCATTGTCTGCCGACTCAACCCTGAAAATATTCGCTGCGTTTCCCGTGAAGTATCCGACCTGGAGTTCCTGCAGACCTTCGAAAAAACAAATTCGGTGGCCCGGCAGATAATAAAGGTTCTTCATGAAAATGGCGTAACCGCCCTTAATCCCTCCAGCGGTTTCCCCATGAACCTGGCCAAGTGGCCGGGAAAGATGTGGCCCATCTCCCATAAACCTGTCGCCGTTGCCGGCGGCTTGGGGAAATTAGGGCATCACCGTCTGCTGATCCATCCCCGATTCGGAAGCTTCGTCGTCTTGAATACCTTGCTTCTCAGCAGGGAAGTGTCCGCCTATGATCAACCGCTTGATTTCAATCCCTGCGTTGAATGCCGGCTCTGCGTCTCCGTTTGCCCGGTCGGGGCCATTGAACCGGACGGTCATTTCAATTTTACCGCTTGTATGACCCATAATTATCGTGACCGTCTGGGGGGTTTTATCGATTGGGTGGAAAATATGGTCGCCAGCAAAGACGTCTCGAATTATCGAAAAAAGGTCAGCGATTCAGAAACGGTTTCCATGTGGCAGTCGTTGAGTTACGGTATTTGCAATAAATCATCTTACTGCATGGCCGTTTGTCCCGCCGGAGAGGAAGTCATCGGCCCATTTTTGGAGAACCGAAAGGATTATGTGACCGAGGTGGTCAAGCCTTTTCAGGACAAGGAGGAAACCATCTATGTGGTTCCCGGCTCCGATGCCGAGGCCTATACCGCCAAACATTTCCCTCACAAACAAAGCAAAATGATCGGAAACGGGCTTCGGCCCAGTTCGGTCAGAAGTTTCCTGGAAAGTTTGCCCATCGTTTTTCAAAGGGGAGCATCAGAGGGAATCAGTTCCACTTACCATTTCACTTTTACCGGCGAGGAGGAATTAAAAAGCACGGTGGTCATTAAAAATAAAAATATCGAGGTCTCCTCTGGTCATATAGGAATCGCCGACCTGCATCTTACCGCCGACAGTCGAACCTGGCTTCAATTCTTGGCCAAAGAAAAAAATCTATTGGCGGCCCTCCTTCAGAGAAAAATTCGTATCAAGGGATCACCCCGTCTCATGAAGGCCTTCGCCCGTTGTTTCCCCTCTTAGCCTTTACAAACCGGTTGATACCAGGTCAAAGCTTGCCGAGAGCGGAACGATCCTATAAACAAGCGAAGGAAAGGATGTCTCTTAAAAAAGAATTCGCAGAACCGTATCGATCTCCTGCAATCCTTTCTTAAACCCTGCGGCTACTGCGGGTTTCAGGGCGGGGATGGCGAGTCCGGAAACAAACCCGCTTAGCCGATCAAAAGCGGTCCTGGTATTGAGATTGTCATCCATTTCCCGGCTGAAGAGGTCTTTGATCTTTCGAGCGCTCCCCGGATCCACCTCTTGCCCACGGCTCCTGACGGTCAGGGCTTTGACCTTCTCCTTAAACCCCCGTAATTTTTCGGCGGCGGCCTTCATCGCTTCATCGGAATAATGTAATTTCTCCCTATATGGCTGACTGAAAAGAAAAAATCTCAGATCTTCCCGGCTGTACCCCTGATTCAGGATGGTATCGGTATAATAGATATTCCCCAGGCTTTTGGACATCTTCCGGCCTTTGACCAGCAGTAACTGGCCGTGGAGCCAAAATCGGGTCATCGGATAGGGTCGCACCGATTCCAGGATGGCCCGGGTATAGTCATGATGGCGGAAGAGGTTATCCCAACCGCCGCAAAAAATCGAAAGCGGCTCGTCGAAATATCTGAAAAGGATGCTGGCATCCTGGATGTTCCAGGAAGGCCTGCCCCGGCCGATGGCCGTCTCCCAGTAAACGCTCCCCGCCCTGGCCCCGCCGTGCCAGAGAATAAAATCACCCAGGTTCCATTGCGTACCCGGATAGGTGTCCTTATGAAACCTTCTTGTTTCTTTCGGCCAACGACTCAGATCCAGGCCGTAAATTTGGCCGAAACCGGTGAACTTCAGGGGATCGAAATAAACACTTCCCCGGTGCCAATAGGCGATACGGAGGTCGAGCAGCTTTTCGATGATCTTGACGGCCTCGGAGACATGTTCCGAAGCCCGGGAGAGACGATCCGGATTTTTTATCTTGAGCAGGTCCATCTCCTTGAGAAAGCCCCGGATGTTCTTGTTGGTCAGGTCCTTCAGAGTGGTCTGCTCCTTTTCGGCCGCTTCGATGGCCTTATCTTCCACGTCGGTAAATATCAAGCCCCGCTCTACCCGGTAACCCGAGTACTCCAGGTAACGCACCAGAATGTCTTCGAACATAAAGGTCCGAAAATTGCCGATATGGGATCGCTGATAGACCGAGGGACCGCAGGTAAAGATCCGGACCACTTTTTCATTAGCCGGTTTAAATAGCTCTAATCGCTTGGTCAGGGTGTTAAACAGCTTCAACATGTTTGAATCATCTCCGAAAACCTTAGAGCTTTCTCTTGCCGGTAAAATGGGTAATATCGATTTTAACCACGGTGGTTTTATCTTTGACATTCTCTGCCGTCTGAAACCCCTTTTCCTGGTGCTCGGGGCTATATTTTTTAACAAATTCTTTCAGGACCTCGACCTTTTGCGTTTCATCCGTCAAACCGGCTTGACCGAAAACGACCACGCTCTCGTACTCGGTCGTAAAGGCCTCGGGCTTCACCTGGGTTCTGCCGACCACCGTAAAACAAACCCGGTGATTCCCGGCGATATTATCCAGGGCATAGCCCTGCAAGGCACAATGGAAATAGAGCCTCTTATCCACCAAGACATAGTTCAAAGGCGTTCCGTAGGGTTGGCCCTCCCCGTCGACCGTGGAAAGGATCCCGTATTCGCCCCTCTTTAATATTTCCAAGGCATCTTCATCCGTCATCTGTTTTTCTTGGCGCCTCATGACTCTCATGGGTTTTTCTCCTGTCATAAATAATTCAATTATAACCGAATTCTTCGCTTAGCTCAAGGGAAGAGTCATGGAGATAGCTGATTCGGAAAAACTTTGATATGTATATTCCTGTCATATACCATGAACCCTAAACAGACTTGGGTCGTCTCCTTATGCTGGTATTTACGAAGAGAGGCCGTCTGCTCAGAGTCATCTCCGCACGAAATATGAACGGTAAGGGGAAAAAATTTTACGAAGGAAATGAAAACGAAAATTCCGAGATTTAAGTTTAATGTCCCAGAAGTGGGCATTTTAAGGACGCTTTGATAATCAGGGACAGCCATTTATCCTCCTCCTTCTTCAAGCATGTAACGCTGTGGGTCACTTAGAGGCCGCAGTATGGCCGATTGGGTGCACTTGTTGGTTATGTGTCTTGGAGAGCTTTCGCGAATAGGGCGAGTGCGCTTCTGGCCCGATATTCATTCGCCATTGCCTCCAGTACGTCCACGCTAGGGGCACTGATCTTTCGGTCCCCTATGAAACACGAAAAATGCTCTTCGTAAAACCTTGACACTGCTCTGGAATATAATTCATGTGGGTTGATTCGTTCGCTCGATACCACAGTGATGGCTGGAACAATACGAATCGAGGTGCTTGAATACATGAAAACGAAGGAGTCAGGAGTGTACTTCAGCATGGTATTGCACTGGCGTGCCATCCTGTCGTATTCCGTTTGGCTCAGGTATGCACCGGGCTCGATTAACTTTGCCTGGGCAAGAAACCCCTTCTTAACAGAAAGTCCTGGCAACTCGATCGATGCGACCCCCATGAAATCTGCTCCATATGTGGATTCTTGAGCACCTCTTCCCCTATCCGTAAGTGTTTTTGCATTCCACCTTACGCCGTTATGCTCGTAGCCGTCCATAGCCTGTTCTATGCGTCCGAGCATGCGGTCCGTGAAATGAGGCTCCTGTTCAACTCTTCCGTCACCGAGAGCATTGACAGCCCCCATTGCCGC
Organism: uncultured delta proteobacterium; assembly: GCA_963821645.1. Lineage (GTDB taxonomy): Bacteria > Desulfobacterota > RBG-13-43-22 > RBG-13-43-22 > RBG-13-43-22 > RBG-13-43-22. The sequence continues at coordinate 14,411 of CAWGEQ010000049.1, forward strand.
ACTCTCTATTGCTTCGGCAGCACCTCTAATTATTGCGTAGTATTTGAGCATCTTTCGTTACCTCCTTTGGGCAACGTAATGCGGCGTTGACCCGTGGCCCGGAGCTTGCGGGGCCAAAGGCCCATTCTATCGGTGGCATCGGTTTCGAATGCCCTGGTTGGGGCGCTAAACGGCGCCAAAGGCGATCATAACGGGAACAATCGCTTGGCCACGATCCGGTACAGATATTCGTCAGGCGTCGACTATTTTCAGCCCCAAGAACTTGACCATCGGATCGAAGTCTCTATCGTCGTGCAACAAAGGAATCCGGTAATGAATACAGAATGTTCCTATCATGACGTCTATCGTTTTCCTTACGGTGGCCCCTTTTTTCCTGAGAGCCCTGTAGTTAAGGGCGCTTTGTATAGATAAATCACGCCCCCCCATTTCCATAATGGGCATTTCCAGGAGGAGGTCGCGTGCGACCTTGAAGTCTTTGTCGTTTTGAAACCCCTGAAGCACTTCGGTTAGAATAAGATCTCCTACAATTATAGGGATATTCCCAAGCGAAGAATCGAGCCAATTCGTCTGGGGCGTTTTTTCACCATTAAAGTAGTCAATCCAGACCGAGGAATCAACAACAATCATTTGTCTAACCGCATCTCATCAAGGTTGCCGGTCCATTTAAGTTTTCCTCTAAAGCCCTTTATTTTTTCCTGGCCTTTTAGCTTTACCAGGAGCTTGAGGCCCTGTTCTATGGCAGCCTTCTTTGTTTTTGTTCCCGAAGCCTTGAGGGCGGACTCCATCAAGTCATCATCTATCACCACATTGGTTCTCACTAAGCGCCTCCTTTGTGTATTCATTTCTTCCATTATACACATTCGCAAACCCTTTAAAAGGGTTATTTTGTCTTCCTCGTTTAAATTGGATAACCCATTATAAATTTTAACATTATCTTGACAAATCATTTTATTCTTCATAGATTTGAGTTGAAGTTTTCAGGATTCCGGTCCGACTTCCTTCGGAAGTCTCCTATAGCGCGGAAAAGCCGGGCGCCCCGGAATGACGATTTTTGGATTTGGATAATTTCTTACAGACTTATCTTTCATGATAGACGATAAGACCGGTCTTTATGTCCATGTTCCTTTTTGCCGGAGCAAATGCCCCTATTGTGATTTTTATTCCCATACGGACCGATCCCTGATTACTCCCTGGTTGAATGCCCTTGAAGGGGAAATTGGATTCTATCAAAACCAATTCCCCAGCTTCGATACCCTCTATCTTGGGGGCGGTAGTCCGTCGATTCTTTCCGAAGAACAGCTCGGCCTCCTTCTGGAGATGATTTTTGATCGGTTTCATTTTGAGTCCGAATCGGAAATCACCCTCGAGGCTAACCCGAATGATTTGAATCCAGCCAAATTAAAGACGCTCCGTGAACTCGGCGTTAATCGCCTCAGCCTGGGGGTCCAATCCTTTGATGATCAGGAATTGTTGTTTTTAAGAAGACGGCACACGGTCAAAGAAGCCGAGCAGGCCTTGGAATGGATTAGGGAAGCCGGTTTTACCAATATAGGGATCGATCTGATCTATGGGCTTCCGGGGCAGACCAGGGAACAATGGCTGGCCTCTTTGCAACAGGCCCTGGCTTTTAATCCCGAGCACTTGTCCTGTTACCAATTGACCCTCGCCAAAGGAACCCTCTTTTATGGGTTGAAAGAAAAGGGCGACTTTAGGCCGATCAGCGAGGAGGAAGAAGCGGCCTTTTTCTTGGCTACCTCCGAATTCCTGCAAGGCCACGACTATATCCATTACGAGATCTCGAATTTTGCCCGGGGAAAAAAATATTTTTCCAAGCACAATCAGAAATACTGGCAGCGACAGGCTTATCTCGGTTTAGGACCTTCGGCCCATTCCTTTCAGGAAAATCGTCGCTGGTGGAATGTCCGGTCAATTACCCAATATTGCCGAGCCTTGGAGCAAGGAAAACTACCCGTAGAAGAGCAAGAGGAACTTACCGAAGAGCAGGACCATTTGGAGGTCATCAGCCTGGGACTCCGGACCCGGGCCGGTCTGGATTTAAGTCGCCTCGGCGATAGCCTGAGTTTGGGAAAAACCCTTTCCAGGCTGGCTGAAGCCCAATTGGTATCCATCACCGACAATCGCCTGGTCCCTACGTTGAAGGGCTTTCTGCTGGCCGACCGTCTGCCTTTATTGTTTGATTGAAAAAGTTTTGGGTGACAGGATTAACCGGATTTACATGTCTCTTTTTGCTCAGGCTCCGGAGGACCCGGAGCAACCATAATCCGCTTTCAGCGGAGACCTTGGGTTTCGTTCGCATGACGAATTGGTTTTTGCCTTTCTTCAGGAAAGGCAAAAGAATCTAAGTAATCCGGTAAATCCTGTCTAATAAAAAGGTCTTCAAAATTCCAAGCAGAAAAGATACAAAAACCGCTTTTAATTTGGTTTAATTTCATGGCTGAACAAGACTCGATAGAATATCCCATTGACGGCATCTTGGACCTGCACACCTTCCGACCCAACGAGGTCAAGGACCTGATTCCCGAATATCTGGCCGCCTGCCGAGAGAGGGGGATCCTGCAGGTGCGCATCATCCACGGAAAGGGCACCGGGACCCTGCGGCGGACCGTTCGGGCCATCCTGTCGCGCCTGCCCGAAGTCTCTTCGTTTCAATCGGCCGGAGAAGAAGCCGGCGGCTGGGGGGCAACCATCGTCACCTTAAAATCTCAGTAAAAATCTGTCTGATCCAAAAGAATCGGACTCAATTTTTCTGCGACCCAAAATCAATATTTCCGGACACCCTTGACTTACCATCGTCATCTTTTTATACTCCAATTTTTGGGACAGGATATAGGACCAACCTAATGGTATTATCGTTATAAACGGTGAGATCGACCATGGGCCGTAACAAAGTCAGGGAATTAAGCGTAAAGGCCTGGTTAAAATTTTTCATACCGGTCATTTTGATCATGGCGTTCTTCGGCTGGGCCAGCCTTCGTTTTGTCCAACCAATCCCGCCAAACACCCTGGTGATGAGTACAGGCAGTGAAAACGGGGCCTTTGCCTTCTTCGGTGAACGCTATCGGAGGATACTGGCCCGAAACGGCATTCGGGTTAAATTGCTTCCATCATCAGGGGCGGTGGAGAATTTAAGACGCCTGAAGGACGAGTCCCAGAAGGTCGATGCCGGTTTTGTCCAGGACGGCATGGGCATGACTGAGGACCTGTCGAATCTGGTATCTCTTGGCAGTGTGTTTTACACGCCCTTGTGGGTCTTTTACCGGGGCCAGGAAACCCTTGATGATCTCTCCCAGCTTAAGGGCAAAAGGATCAACATCGGGCCTGAGGGCAGCGGCATCAGAAAATTCGCTCTCGATTTGCTGAAAGCGGCTTACTATCCTGATCCTCCGACCCGGTTATTTGAATTACCCCATGCGGTTTCAAAAAGGGCGATGATGGAAGGCAGGATGGATGTAGTTATGGCTTTTGCCACGGCCGGCAGTCCATTGGTGCAGGAACTGCTTTATAGAAAGGATATCAAGCTGATGAGTTTCAGCCAGGCAGAAGCCTACACCAGGCTTTTCCCCGGTCTGTCTCATGTGATTTTGCCAAGGGGAATACTGAACCTGTCCGAAAGGACCCCGCCTTCTGACGTCCACCTCCTGGCCTCGACGGCCAATCTGATCGTGCGCAAAGACCTGCATCCGGCCCTGGTTTATCTTCTTTTGAAGGCCTCAGTGGAGATTTACAGCGGCGCCGGGTGGCTCCATAGAACGGGGGAATTCCCCTCATTGAATGCGCGAGATTTCCCGGTCAGTGAACAGGCCCAGCGGTTTTACAAGTCGGGCGGATCGGTCCTTTATGCCTCCCTGCCCTTTTGGGCGGCAGCCTTCATCGACCGCATGCTCCTCATACTCATTCCTCTGGGAGTGATCCTGATTCCCTTGATCGGAATCATGCCCTGGCTGTATACCTGGCGGAACCGTTCGAAATATTACCGCTGGTACCGGGCGCTCAGAAATCTGGAAAAAGAAATGACCGAAGATTACCGTCCGGAAGACAGCCAAAATTACCTGGACCGTCTCGGTGAATTAGAAATGGCCGTCGACCGAATTAAGGTTTCGGTTCCTTTTTATGATGAGGTTTTCATTTTGAAAGAGCATATCCAGATGGTGCGGAAAAAGCTTATCCGGATGAATCGTTCCTTAGCCGAAAATTCCGGTGAATTGAAGCCAAAAGACCAGGGAGCTAAAGAGAAGATCGATTCGGATTAGCCTTAAAAGAAATTAATAGCGGGACCGAAATCCGGCCCGAAATATATTTTTTGTTTTTGGCATGGTTCCAGGCTTTTAGAAAGGTCCAAGCAGATGGCTTGGACCTTAAGCAGGAATTTATTAAACCACGGGGACCAGGCTGTAATTCATTATTAATTCGAGGGCCTAAAGGGTTTTTGGTCTTGATTGGATGGGAACGGATTTAAATTTCATTTGACAAAATAATAAATTAAAAGTAATTATACTAATTTCCCCTTGCTCCCATTAGGGGGCTTTATTATCCATAAGGAGGAAGTATGAGGAGATATGATCTTATTTTTATCATTCAACCGGAGTTGAGTGAGGAGGAAGTCAAGGCGGTAACGGATCGGTATAACCAGATCATTACGGCCCAAAAGGGAACCATTATTAAAACCGAGGACTGGGGCAAGCGGCGGTTGGCTTATGATATCAACAAGCAATCCAAGGGAAATTATATCCTGGTTGATTTTTATGGCCCCGGTTCCGTGATCCGGGAGGTTGAACGGAACCTCAAAATCGATGATAAGATCTTAAAATTTCTCACCGTCAAGACCAGGGATCCCTTCGATCCCGAGTCCCTGGAAGAAGAACGAAAAAAAGAACAACTCCTTCAGGAGGCCCAGATCACTACCGAAGAACCTGAACCGGCCGTGGTTCCGGAAACGGAAGTGGAACAGAACGAAACGGAAAAGGAAGGAGAATAGGCCATGATTCAACAAAGAAGGAAAAAAAGGATTTTCCCCCGTCGAAAGGTTTGTCGTTTTTGTGCCGATAGTTCTTTGATCATCGATTATAAGGATTCCAAGACCTTAAAGCATTTTACCTCGGAGCGGGGAAAGATCATCCCCCGGAGGATTACCGGAAATTGTGCCAAACATCAACGGGAACTGACGGTCGCCATTAAACGGGCCCGCCAGATCGCCCTGTTGCCCTACCTGGCCTCCTCCATTCAACATTAAACGGGTCCTTATCGTTGAAGGATTTCTTCAACCTATTTTTAGGAGCTTCAAAAGAAGGAGGGGGGCTTTTATAAAGGCCCCCTTCCTTTTTTCCCTTGGTCAAAGACCCCTTCCCAAAAACTTGCTTTGCCCGGGGAAATTAGATAAAATTACCCCATCATCTTCAGGAGGTTAGACAATGAAGGTCATTTTAAAAGAAGATATCGCCACCTTGGGGAAAGCCGGTGACCTGGTAGAGGTGGCCCGCGGCTACGGTCGAAATTTTTTAATCCCCCAGGGGAAGGCCCTGGAGGCCACCCCACACCACCAAAAACAGTTGGAGGAGCAGAAACGGATCATTCTGAAAAGAAAGGCCAAAGACCTGGAGGATGCCCAAAATCTGGCCGAACTATTTGGGACCTTAACCCTGGAATTATCGCGCAAGGTGGTAGAAGAAGGGAAAATATACGGGTCGGTCTCGACCAAGGACCTGATGGAAAAATTGGCCGAAAAAAATATTTCCCTGGACCGAAAAAAGATTCTTTTAAAGGAACCGATCCGAACCCTGGGAGACTTTGAAGTGCCCATCAAATTAGATTCCGAGGTCACGGCTACCCTCAAGGTCAGTGTGGTTGAAAAAAAATAAAACTCCATGAAAAGCTCGAATGGAGCGAATCTGAAAGTCCCTCCTCAGAATATCGAGGCCGAGCAGTCGGTTCTGGGGAGTATCCTGCTCGAACCGGAGGCCCTCTCCAGGGTCCTGGAAGTTATGACCGGAGAGGATCTTTACCGGGAGACCCACCGCAAGATCTTTAGTTCCATGCTGGACCTCTATCAAAAAGGGACCCCGGTAGACCTGATCACCCTGATGGAGATCCTCCAGAATAAAGGGCAGTTGGAGGATATCGGCGGGGCCAGCTATTTGACTTCCCTGGCCGATGCCATCCCCTCGGCCGTTCATGTGGATGTCTATGCCCGCATCATCCGGGAAAAATCCATACTGCGCCGCCTGATCAATCGGGCAACCGAGATTGCCAGCAAAGGCTATAACTTCGCCGGCGATGCCGAGGATCTGCTGGATGAGGCTGAAAAGGCCATCTTTGAAATCTCGGAATCCAAGATCAACCCCCTGGTCTATCCCTTAAGTGACGTCATCAAAGACAGCTTCGGGACCATCGAGCAACTCTACGACCGACGGGAAAGGGTAATTGGTGTTCCCAGCGGCTTTACCCAATTGGACAAACTCACCTCCGGTTTTCAAGACTCCGACCTGATCATCATCGCCGGCCGTCCTAGTATGGGGAAAACCGCCCTGGCCTTAAATATCGCCCGAAATGCCTCGGTCGATCATGAGGTGCCGGTGGTCATCTTTTCTTTGGAAATGTCCAGGCAGCAGTTGGCGATTCGTTTGCTCTGCAGCGAGGCCCGGGTAGATTCTAATAAAGTCAGGACCGGATTTTTCGGGGAATCCGAGTGGTCCAAACTAACCGCAGCGGCCGGGACTCTCTCGGAAGCCCCGATCTTTATCGATGATTCGCCGACCATGACCGTCTTGCAGATGAGGGCCAAGGCCCGTCGGTTAAAATCGGAAAAAAACCTGGGATTGATCGTCATCGACTACCTCCAGCTCATGAAAGGCCGGGAAGGGATGGAGAGGAGAGAACAGGAAATATCCGAGATCTCCAGATCGTTAAAAGCCTTGGCCAAGGAACTCAACATTCCGGTTATCGCCCTCTCCCAGCTCAATCGAAGACCAGAGGGCCGGGATGACAAAAAGCCGGTCCTGGCCGACTTGAGGGAATCGGGGGCTATTGAGCAGGACGCCGACGTGATTTGTTTTATTTTCAGGGAGGAAATGTACGAAGAGAATTCCAAACAAAAGGGGATCGCGGAAATCTTGCTCCGAAAACACCGCAACGGCCCCACCGGTTCGGTTTCCCTGACCTTTCTGGATGCCTATACCCGTTTTGAAAATCTGGCCTCCGGTATCGAAGAACCGTATTAGGAGGAAATAAGAATTAACCGTATTTTTGGACAGACTTCGGGCCTCAAGGCCCTTCAATTAAAAAAACTCGAATCTCTCTACCGCCGCCAGGTAGATCCTTCCCAGATTGTTTCTCCTGAATTGGCCCATTTTTTAGGGCAACTTTCCGTCGATCTCAATCGTCAAATCGGTCTTTTAATCGATCGTAAGGGCCGGATCGAAACGGTGATCCTAGGCACGAACCAATCCATTGTCATTCCGCCGCTCACGCAATTTCGGGCCGGTTTTGGCCGCCTCAAAGGCCTTCGTTTGCTTCATACCCATTTGAAAGGGGAGCCGATCAGCGAAGAAGACAAGATGGACCTGGCCCTGCTGCGCCTGGATATGGTAACCGCTGTTGGAATCAATAATAAGGGCCAGGCCCAGTGGTTATACACGGCCCACCTCCGGCCCGACAATCCCGATGGTCAACCATGGATGATCCTGGAGCCGGAACAGGTCGGACAATCCCAAGTCGATGTCCTGGGGCTGATTCGTTCTCTGGAGGATGAATGGGGGAGAAAAATTTCCTCTCGGAGGATTCATTCTTCGGGAGAGCAGGCCATCTTGGTCAGTGTGACCACCCAACCCAGGTCGGCCGCCCTGGAGTCCCTGAAAGAATTAGAGGAATTGGCCCGTTCGGCCGGTCTGTCGGTCCTGGAGACCGTGATTCAATCCAGAAGAGAGATAAGCCCCAAATTCCTGATGGGCAAAGACCGTTTAAGCAGTTTGTCCATCCGGGCCCTTCAATTAGGGGCTTCCTTGCTGGTTTTCGACCAGGACCTGAATCCTTCCCAGGTCCGCTCTCTTACCGATTTCACCGAACTGAAGGTGATCGATCGAACCCAGTTGATCCTGGATATTTTTGCCCAGCGGGCCAGGACCAGAGAGGGTAAACTCCAGGTGGAGACGGCCCAATTAAAATATATCCTTCCCCGTTTGGTCGGGCGGGATGATGCCTTGTCCCGTTTAACCGGGGGGATCGGGGGCCGGGGGCCTGGAGAAACCAGGCTGGAGATCGATCGGCGTCGGGTCCGGGAAAAAATCCAACGCCTTCAAAAAGAGTTGGAGGCCATTCGAACCCAGCGTAAGGAACGGCGAAGGAAAAGAAACCGGAGGGAATTACCGGTGATCTCCATTGTCGGATACACCAACGCCGGCAAATCCACCCTATTAAACACCCTGACCCACAGCCGATCTTGCGGCTGAAGACCGCTACTTTGCCACCCTGGACCCGACCAGCCGCCGGCTGAGACTGCCCAGGGATCAGGAAGTCATTATTACGGATACGGTCGGATTTATTAAAAACCTGCCCAAGGACCTACTGAGTGCTTTTCGAGCCACCCTGGAGGAGTTGGAAGAGGCCGATCTTTTATTGCATGTGGTCGATATCAGCAATCCCCGCTTTGAGGAGCAGATGGTGGTGGTGGAAAATTTATTGCTCCAACTTGAGCTTGACCAGATCCCGATAATCCGGGTCTTTAATAAGGTGGATCTTATTTCTCCGGATTTAGCCCGTGTTCTGTGCGCCCGTTTTCAGGCCTCCCCGGTCTGTGCCTTAAGAGGGGAGACCTTTACGGAATTGTTGGCCGCGATTGAGAAGAAGATCGGGTTACCTTCTACTTTTTTTTAATTATCCCTGTGATGCAACAAAATTTCCCCTTCGCAAACCGCGATTTCATCCTGTAACTGTTGAAAGCGGGTTCCGATGACTACGGACACATTGGTCATAACCCGATATCCAATCGAAGCGTTGGTCTCGAAGACTTTATTTAGACAATCCTTCTTAATCTCAATAAGCTTACCGCCCTTAGAGGAACAATAACCTGAAAGCCGGTATTTAAAAGGCGGGACAAAACTGGACCACCCGAATACCTTTCCGGAAGAAATGGTGGCTACGGTCGTCATTTTTGAAGAATCACCTCCAGGAAGGTCAAAACGCAGGTCCACCCCTCCTTCGAGTACCGCCCATAGAAAGGCCGCATCTTCCCCATCGCCAAAAATTTTTTCACCCTCTTTAATGGTGATTATCCGGCAGCAATCTTTGACGGCATTGAGTTGTTGCTGATCCAGTCCTTTAAAAATTTCTACTTTGCTTAAAAGGTCGTCCTTGTTCATAACCCCTCCTTTTCCGTATAATATATCTTGGCCCGTAAAATTTGTTTAAACTTTTAATACTGGGATCTAAAATAATTTTAATTAAGTTATTTCGATTGTCAAGGGAAAAACCCTGATTTACAAGTGAAGAAGGGAACATGCCTGGGTTGAACGATTATTCTTCCAGGTCATCCAAAGATAAATCGGACGATCCAGACCGACATCAGGATACTGACGCCATCGGCGACAAGACCCGCCGGAACGGCCTGGCGTGTGCGGGAGATTCCCACCGAACCGAAATAGATAGCCAGGACATAAAAGGTAGTCTCTCCACTCCCCATCATGACCGCCACCATGCGGCCGATCAGGGAATCGGGTCCATGGGTCTTTATCGTTTCGGTCATGATCCCCAAAGCCCCGCTCCCGGAAAGGGGACGTATCAAGGCCATGGGCAATGTTTCCGAAGGCATGCCGATCAGCCGGGTCAAGGGAGAAACCAGGTAAGAAAGGATATCCATGGCCCCGCTGGTCCGGAAGATTCCGACTGCCGTCAGCATGGCTACCAGGTAGGGGATCAGCCTCACCCCGACTTGAAATCCTTCTTTGGCCCCTTCGATAAAGGTTTCATAGAGTTTCACTTTTTTCACGATCCCAAACAATAGAATAACCACCACCAGCAGAGGGATGGCCAAAATGGAAAGAATATTGATCGAAGCGGCCAAGGTTTCCATGGTTATCTCCCCACGATTTTCAATTGCTTTTTAAAAAAGGGTAGCCTGGCCAGAAATTTGACGGCCAAGATGCCGCACAGGGTGTTGATAGTTGTGGCTATGATCACCGGCCCCAGGATCTCGGTGGGATTGGCCGAGCCGGCGGCGGCCCGAATAGCAATGACCGTGGCCGGTATTAATTGAACACTGCTGGTATTGATGACTAAAAAGGTGCACATGGCGTCGGTGGCCGTGCCCGGTTTTTCGTTGAGTTTATTGAGTTCCTCCATGGCCTTTAATCCCAGGGGCGTGGCGGCATTTCCCAGGCCGAGCATGTTGGCCGACATGTTCATGATCATGGCCCCCATGGCCGGATGATCAGGAGGCACATCGGGAAAAAGGCGGGTGGTGATTCCCCTTAGTGCCCTGGCCAGGCGTTCAATCATACCGGCCTGTTCGGCGATCTTCATCAAACCCAGCCAGAGGGCCATGATGCCGATCAGGCCGATGGCCAATTCCACGGCCACCTTGGCATAGTGGATCAAGCCGTCGTTGGTTATAGCCTGGACCTTGGTAAACCGTATGGGATCAAAAGAAATAGTGGCCTGTCTCCCGGGTTGAAGGGGATCTCCCCAGCGAATCTTGGCCAGCAGGTAATCGGGATTTTTTTGTACCTTAAAAATTTCTTTCCAGAGAAGCGGGGTGTTCTCATCGACAAAAATATGCAGGGTCCCTTTATTTCCTCCGCTGGAGTAAAGTTCCGCCTTCTGCCGGATGGCTTCGCTTCCCGGAAGTGATTGGCCGGCCCACCGGCCATAAACACCGGGATCCATCATTACGGTACAAGGGTAAGGTTGAGGGGCTTTAAGAGATCGATCCATCGGTGAGTCCATTCGAAGATCGATCCTGATTTCTTTTCCGTTCTGGTACCGATTAGTGGACAGGTCGAACAAATCTTGGCCAACGGCCACAAGAGTTCCCACAAAGATCAAGACCATCCAAATAATATTGAGCATGGGCTACCTCAAATAATTTCTGGCCATGGAGGCCTTATCAGTTTCTTCACAAATGGATTCCCGTCAAAGAAGATTGGATTTGAAAAACCGTCAGGGGCAAAAGCAAGGGCAGAATAATAATTAAGCTGCATTGGTTTATAATTTGGCCCTCTTACATAATACCTCCATTCCGTCATCCCGACGAAAGCCGGGGTCCAGAAAAAATTGGAAAGACTGGATTCCGGCTTTCGCCGGAACGACAACAAAGGATTTCTTCAGAAGGATCATTTATGCGTCAGAAGGAAGTTTTTCGTTGACCAGCGATTGTAACCTATTTATCCTATTTTTTAAAAGCTTGTTTTACTGAAAGGTCCCTCAACCGCTCGTGCAATCCTACCGAATCATTTTTTCTTATCTCCGTCAAGGGCTGATCCCCCTGATCGTGGGTACCGTCTTGCTCTTGTCCGTGGATTTTCTCCAGCTTATTATCCCCCGGTTTATAAAAGGGGCGGTCGATGAACTCACGGCTAAGAGGACCATCGGCCCGGGGATTACCAGATATTGCCTGCTGATTTTAGCTGCGGCCCTTCTGATTTTTATTCTCCGGATGATCTGGCGCCGGCTGATCTTCGGTCAGGCCCGCCGGGTCGAAGAGGCCCTGCGCAACCGTCTTTTCGGCCATTTGATGACCCTCTCCCAATCCTATTATCATCGGACCTCCATCGGAGACCTGATGGCCCATGCCACCAATGATATGGAGGCCGTTCGCATGGCCCTGGGCATGGGTCTGGTTTCCCTGGTAGACTCTTTGGTGTTGGGCTCCGCAGCCATTGCCTTTATGGCCTATATCAACCTCAAATTAACCCTTATTTCTCTCTGGCCCATGCCCTTGGTCGCCTTTCTTACCCAACGGTTGACGCTCCAACTCCATCAGAGGTTTGAGCTCGTCCAGGGTACCTTTTCTAAAATTATGGAGAAGGTCCGAGAGAGTTTAGTAGGGATAACGGTCATCAAGGCCTATACCCTCCAGGAACGGGAGGAAGGGAATCTGGCCCGTTATAGTCTGGAGTACCAGGAGCAAAATATCCGTCTGGCCCGGGTCACCGGCAACCTGTTCCCTCTGTCGATCCTGATGACCAACTTGAGCCTGGCGGTCGTTCTCTGGATAGGTGGGAAACAGGTCTTGGACAAAGAGATCACCACCGGTGATTTTGTGGCTTTTATCAGTTATCTGGGACTCCTTTCCTGGCCGGTCATGGCCCTGGGATGGGTCATCAACCTTATCAAAAGGGGGGCCGTTTCCCTGGAAAGGATCGAGCGTATTCTTAAAGAACGTCCCGAGATCGCCGATCTTCCCGGCCTGACGGCCCCGTCAGTCCTTGGGGCCCGCATGGAGGTGAAAGACCTGACTTTTTCTTATGGTCAGGGGAAAAAACCCGTCTTGCGGGGGGTCGGTTTTGACCTGACTCCGGGCCGGTCCTATTTGATAACCGGAAAAACCGGCTCCGGCAAGACCACCCTGGCCATGCTGATGATCCGTCTCTTGGAGCCGCCAGCGGAAACCATCTTTTTAGACGGCCATGAGATCCATTCCCTTCCCTTGTCCGAGCTGAGAAAGACCGTCTCCCTGATCCCCCAGGAACCCTTTCTCTTCTCCGACACCATCCGGGCCAATTTGCTTTTGGCCAGGCCCGAGGCCGAAGAGAAAGACCTCTGGGAATGCCTGGCCATGGCGGCCTTTCAGGAAGAGGTCCGGACATTTCCCGAGGGGTTGGATACCGTGGTGGGAGAAAAGGGGGTCTTGTTGTCCGGCGGGCAAAAACAAAGGCTTTCTTTGGCCCGGACCTTACTGATAAATCCCTCTGTCCTTATCTTAGACAATACCCTGTCTGCGGTGGACCTGAATACCGAACGGATCATTCAAGAAAATCTGGATGGTTTTCGAAAAGGGAAGACAACGGTCACGATCTCTCACCAATTGATCGGCCTGGAAGGAGTGGATCAGATTTTTCTTTTGGAAGCCGGAGAGCTGGCCGAAACCGGGACTCACGAACAATTACTCCAAAAACAAGGGCTCTACTTTCAACTTTACCAATATCAGCGATTGGAGATGGAATTGCGTCAAGGGACCTTTTAAATGCCTTTTAATGATTTCGGCTATATCGAAGGAGAACAATTAGGAAGACCATACGACTTCGGCCTGTTGAAGAGGCTTTTTCCATTTTTGTGGCCTTGGCGTCATGGGTGGTTCCTGGGTCTGTCCCTGTCCGTTTTTCTGACCTTGCTCGACCTGGTCCCTCCCTATCTGACCAAACAGGTCATCGACTTTCATATCCTGGCCGGGGAATGGAGAGGCTTAAGGTCCTTGGCCTTGCTCCTGCTCCTGATCCTGGCCGTTAACTTCGGCCTCCAATATCTCCAGGTCATGGTCCTGGAACGATTGGGCCAGCGGGTCATGCACAGCCTGCGGATGAAAATTTTTTCTCACCTCCTTTCCCTTCCCCTGTCTTTTCTTCAACATCATCCCGTGGGGAGGTTGGTGACCCGGGTCACCAACGACATCGAAAACTTAAATGAGATGGTCAAGTCCTTGTTGGCCACCCTGATAAAAGACCTGTTCCTGGCCCTGGGGATCTTGGGCATCCTGGTCTATATGGATTATCGGTTGGCTTTGGTGACCTTCACCATGATCCCCCTGATTTTTATAAGCGCCCGCCTTTTCAGCAGCCAGGCCCGGGATGCCTTTCGGGACCTGCGCCGGAGGGTGGCCCAGTTGAATGCCTTTCTTCAGGAAAGCCTATCCGGACTGGCCCTGATTCAGATCCTGGTCCGGGAGAAAAAAAAGAGTCGACGATTTTAACCAGGTCAACCATCTGGCCTTTTTAGCCGGCATGAAACAGGTCCAGGTCTTTGCCCTCTTTATGCCCTTGATGGAATTGATTTCGGCAACGGCCGTGGCCCTTCTGATCTGGTACGGCGGCGGCCGGGTCATTCAGCAGACCCTGAGCCTCGGTTCGCTCGTGGCCTTTCTTTCCTATATCCAAATGTTTTTTAAACCCCTGAGGGAAATGACGGAAAAATACAGTGTCATGCAGGCAGCCATGGCCTCTCTGGAGAGGATCTTCGCCCTTATGGATGAACCGGCGGAAGAAGGGTCGGAAGACCAGGCCGGAGAATCCTTGACCGACTTCAAAGGAGAAATCCAATTCCAGAACGTCGGCTTTGCCTATGTGGCCGGTCAATGGGTGATCAAGGACCTTTCTTTTACGGTCAAGCCCGGTGAAACGGTGGCCATTGTCGGGATGACCGGCGGGGGCAAAAGCACGCTGATCCATCTCCTGGAAGGATTTTACCTTCCCCAAAAAGGGCGCATCTTGATTGACGGAAAAGACATCCAAACTTTTTCCAAAAAATTCCTGCGCTCCATCATCGGCCTGGTCCCCCAGGAAACCTTTCTCTTTGCCGGAGATCTGCCTGAAAATATATTTTTTCAGAAGGGCATTGTTTCCGGAAGAAAGGAGAAAGGACCCGCTACGACGGGGTTTCTGGATTCCCTTCTGGCCAGGATGGAAGGCCAACAGGTCGATTCCCTTTCTTCCGGGCAGCAACAATTGGTAGCCCTGGCCAGGGTGATGGTCCGAAACCCCCTGATCCTGGTTTTGGACGAGGCCACATCCCAGGTAGACGCCTACACCGAATCCCTGGTTCAGGAGGCCATCGGGCAATTATTGTCCGGACGGACTTCCCTGATCATCGCCCATCGTATCTTTACCCTCCGCCAGGCCCAACGGATATTGGTGATCCACGAAGGAAGACTGGTGGAAGATGGAACCCATGAGGAATTGATGGGAAAGAAAGGGTATTATTATCGGTTGTACCAGTTGCAGTTCAAAAATAATGTGACGACTGTCGAGTGACGAGTGACGGGTCATCCGTTAGTTACTATCATCTTTTTGAGCTTTGTGTCGTTTTTTCCGAACTCCGAACTCCGAACTTTTTTTCACACTAAGGAGGTGTTATGGACTTAGGCATCAAAGATAAAATCGCCCTGGTCTGCGGGGCCAGTAAAGGTCTGGGTAAGGCCGTGGCCCTGGGGCTGGCCAAGGAAGGGGCCAGGCTGGCTGTCTGTTCCCGGAACAAAGAAAATATTTTAACGGCCGCGGCCGAAATTTCTAAAGCTACCGGAGCAGAAGTCATGGGGATAGCGGCTGACCTGTCCAAGGCCGAAGAGGCCCGCGGATTCTTCAAAGAGGCCTTGAATCATTTCGGCCGGGTGGATATTCTGGTGACCAACGCCGGAGGGCCGCCGTCTTTGCCCTTTGCCGAAATTACCGACGCCCAATGGAAAGCGGCTTTTGATCTGACCCTGATGAGCGCCGTCATCCTGATCCGGGAATGCCTGCCCTTGATGAAGGAGCAGCGATTCGGGCGGATCATCAATATAACCTCGGTGGCCGTCAAGCAGCCACTGGAGGGATTGATTCTCTCCAATGCCCTCAGGACCGGCTTGATCGGGTTGGCCAAGACCCTGTCCAATGACTTTGCCCCTGATAACATTTTAATCAACAATGTCTGCCCCGGCGTCACCCTGACCGAAAGGGTCAAGGAGCTTTCCGGGGCTATGGCCGCCCAAAAGGGGATCTCGCCGGAAAAAGTGATTCAGGATTGGGAGGCCCAGATCCCCATGAGACGGATGGGGAGACCGGAAGAATTGGCCAACCTGGTGGTCTTCCTGGCCTCCGAGCGGGCCTCCTACATCACCGGGACGACCACGCAGGTGGATGGGGGGTATTATAAGGGGTTGATGTAGCGGGCGGTAGAGAAAAATATTAAAAAAAATTATCTCTCTTGGACACGGGGGAAATCTTTCAATCTCTTTCTTTAGATGACTTTGAAGATTCCCTGCACCGGGTGCAGGGAATCTTCAAAGCAAGGTAAAAGTTTGTTTTTTGTAGTTCCCTCGCTAACCCGCGCCGTCACGCCGACGGCGTGACGGGGAACGCGCTCACTATCCAGACTGCCTCAGGGACCTGACTTTGTGGGGAGATAAGGGTCAGCCAGATTTCGGTTATTGTGGTTTTTCTTCTACGCCGTATTTGGCTTTTAAAAATTGTTCCCCTGTAGCTCGGGTAAAGGGCATAAATGAGCAGGTCAAAATCATCCTTGGCCAAGGCCCCTATCTTTTTTCTGGCCTCTTCCAGTTCCGGGTCCAGATAATCGGCCGCCCGGCCGGTGACCGGGGTCTGGCCCCGTTTATAATTTTTCAGGATGATCTTCTGGATCTCGGGATCGATGGGGGTCGGCGTTTTGCCGTAAAGGCCATAGACCAGGTCTTTGACCTGATTGGTAATCATTTTATATTTGCCGAAAAGAACATTCATTACCGCCTGGACGCCGACGATCTGAGAGGTCGGGGTCACCAGAGGCGGAGTGCCCAATTCCTTGCGGGTAATGGGGACCTCGGCATAGACTTCGTTCAGACGGTGCAAGGCCTTGGCCTCTTTAAGCTGGCTGACCAGGTTGGAGATCATTCCGCCGGGCACCTGATGGACCAGGACGGCCGTGTCGATCACCGACATCCGGTTAGTGGCCAAAAAATTCCCGTATTTGGGGGCGATCGTTTCCAGGTACTCCCCCATTTCCAGGAGGGCATTCAGGTCCAGCCCCGGATCGCGGGAGGTCCCCCGTAAAGTGGCCACCAGGGGTTCGATGGCCGGTTGGGAAGTCCGTAAGGCAAAGGGGGCCAGGCAGGTGTCGATGATGTCCACCCCGGCCTCAACGGCCTTCAGATAGGTCATGGAGGCCATGCCGCTGGTATAATGGGTATGGAGATGAATCGGGATCCGGATGTTTTTCTTCAGTTCCTGGATCAGACGGGCAATGTCATAGGGGGCCATGATCCCGGCCATGTCTTTGATGCACAGGGTATCGGCCCCCATGCTTTCCAGTTCCCTGGCCTTGGAGACATAATAATCCATGTTAAAGACCGGACCGCCCAGGGACCTTTCGGTCAAAGAATAACAGATGGCCGCCTGGAAGTGCTTACCATTGGCCTTGATCCGCTCCACGCAGGTCTCAAAATTCCGGAAATCATTGAGGGCGTCAAAGACCCGGAAGACATCCATCCCGGCCTCGCAACTCTTATCCACAAAGAGCCGGCAGACATCATCGGCATAATTGCGGTATCCCACCAGGTTCTGGCCTCGCAGGAGCATGGATAGAGGGGTTTTTTTGATATGCTTTTTGAGGGTTTTCAGCCTTTCAAAAGGGTCTTCGTTCAGGAAGCGGTGCATGGTATCAAAAGTCGCTCCGCCCCAGACTTCCATGGCCCAGAAGCCCATCTCGTCCATCTTCTCGGCGATGGGCAGCATGTCTTCGGTCCGCATCCGGGTGGCCAGCAGGGATTGATGCCCGTCCCGAAAGGTATTGTCCTGAACCTTAACCGGATTTGGGGGACCATCTAAAATAATATCTTCCATCGGTTTCCTCCTTGATCATAAAGGTGATAGAACTGGACCGTTTGCTAATGACGTTCGGGCGTTTTTCTCACCATGGATTTCTTCTGAGATGAATCCAGAAACCTACCTTATTATGAATAAAGAAAAATTTAAAGAGAAAAGCTCGCCCCCATACCAGGAAAAGGGACAGACTTTCTTTTTATTTGCAGATTTTTCGGATTAGGATTATAGTCGGATTTTCTTATGATTTCTTTCGCTTATATCTATAAAATTTGAAAGGACCTTCTGAGGAAATACCGGCGAGGAAATCAAAAGTAGAATGAGTGATAAATGTCGAAAAATAGAAACCTATCTACCCTCCCGATAAATCTTTTCTTGTCCATGCGTCCCAAGCAGTGGATCAAGAATGGGGCCTTGTTCGCCCCTTTGATTTTTTCCCAGAATTTATTCGATTGGCCCTTGTTTCTAAAGACCCTGGAGGCCTTCGGACTCTTCTGCCTTTTAGCCGGTTCGGTGTATATCATCAATGATTTGAAGGATCTTAAGGAAGATCGGCTTCATCCTGTTAAACAGGGCCGCCCTCTGGCTTCGGGAAAGGTCAGCCCGACCCTGGCTGCCCTAATCGCGGTTATCGCTCTGGCCGTCAGCCTGATTGGAGGCTGGGAAATCTCCGTCCCTTTTTTTAAGACCCTGGTGGCCTATCTTCTGCTCCAGACCGCTTATACCTTTTTTCTAAAACAGCAGGTCATCCTGGATATCTTTTCCATCGCCGCCGGATTTGTTCTTAGAGTGGTGGCCGGCGGGCTGGCCATCGGGGTTCAACTGTCTCCCTGGCTTTTTATCTGTACGACCCTCCTTTCCTTATTTTTGGCCATGGCCAAAAGGAGGCACGAACTGGTCCTACTCCGGGAAGATGCTACCGAACACCGGCAAATACTCAAAGAATACTCCCCCTATCTCCTGGATCAGATGATGGGGGTGGTGACGGCCACCACGGTGATGAGTTACGCCCTTTATACCATTTCGGAAGAAACCATCGCCAAGTTCCATACGGCTAACCTGATTTTCACCTTGCCCTTTGTGCTCTATGGGATTTTCCGCTATCTTTATCTGGTGCATCAAAAAGTGGAAGGGGGCCGTCCCGAAGAAATCCTGCTCACCGACCGTCCCCTTCTTTTGACCGTTTTGGGTTGGACCGTTACCGTGTTAATCGTTCTCTATCGCTAATAAAAATGGCCGAGCCCCAATTTTCCATTCTTTCCAAGCGTTTTTTTCTTTTTTTGGGCCTGGGGGTTGGGGTATTCTTGAGTCTTTCCCTCTACGGGAACTGGAAAGCGGTCAGCGAGGCCTTTAAACATTTTTCATACATTACCCTGCCTTTGATATTGGCCTTGGCCTTTATGAATTACCTCAGCCGCTTTTGGCGCTGGGAATTATACTTGAAGCGGGTGGAAATTTCTTTGACCCGCAAAGAAAGTTTTTATATCTTTATGAGCGGCCTGGTCATGACGGTGACTCCGGGGAAGATGGGCGAACTATTGAAGTCCTACCTTCTGAGGCAAAATCATCGGGTGCCCCTGGCCCGTTCGGGGCCTATTGTCCTGGCCGAGCGGTTTACCGATCTTTTGGCCGTCTATTTCCTGACCCTGCTGGGAAGTATCTCCTTTGCCTATGGCAACAAAATTTTAGGCCTCGGGTTGATCGTCCTCTTGATGGGTCTGCTCCCTTTTCTGTCACCAAGATTTTTTAAGGGGATACTGGGCCTGTTGAAAAAATTTTCCTGGGGCCGTCGATTGGAGGCCCCTTTGTCGGAGGCCTTTTATACCCTCCATGACCTCATGGGCTTTCGCCTCCTCGTGCTGGCTTCTGTGTTGGGCCTGGTGGCCTGGTTTTTTGAATGCCTGGCCTTTCAGATGGTCTTTATAGGCTTAGGGGTGGAGATTCCCCTGATTAAGGCCGTTTTTATCTATGCCTTTTCCACCCTGGCCGGGGCTTTGAGCATGCTCCCGGGCGGGATCGGTGCGGCGGAAGGCAGCATGACCAGTCTCCTGCTCCTGATCCGGATACCCAAGGCCCTGGCCACTACGGCCACCATTATTATCCGGATATGTACGGTCTGGTTTGCAGTCTTATTGGGGTATGGATTTGTCAAACTCTATCAGAAACAAAAAAAGAGATGAAAGTCGACTTAGTTAGAAAAATCGATTATTGGGCCGGGGTGCCTGCCTGCTGGCTTTTAACGGCCATGAGTTTCCTATTGAAACCTTTTGTCAGAAAGCCTCCCCCCTCACCCAAAAAATTCTTGTTCGTCGAGCTCTCGGAAATGGGAAGCGCCATCCTGGCCTACCCGACCATGAGGGCTATCAAAAAACAATACCCTTCCGCCGAATTATTTTTCCTGATCTTCGAAAAAAACCGGGCCAGCGTAGACCTCCTGAATATGATTCCCAGGGAGAATGTCTTAGTCATCCGCGAAAAATCCCTGGTTCATTTTCTGGCCGATGTGCTCAAGGTGATTTCCCGGATGCGTCAAGAAAAGATCGATTGCGTTTTTGACCTGGAGTTGTTCGCCCGGGTAACGGCCATTTTGACCTATTTGAGCGGTGCTCCCTTTCGGGTGGGATTCCACAAGTTCCGGATGGAGGGGCTCTACCGGGGCCGTCTCCATACCCACCTGATCCAGTATAACTATCAGCAGCATATCAGCAAATCATTTTTGTCCTTTGTCAGGGTCTTGCGATACCCGAAGAAAGACTGGCCGGCCATGGATGAGGCCATCCTGGACCAGGAAATAGAAAGGGCTTCCTACCAGGCTTCCGAATCGGGGATGGCCGCTCTCCGGGATAAATTAAAGGGGTTTTATCCGGAACTCACCAAAGACCACAAACTGATTATCTTCAATCCCAGTGCCGGCGAAATACCCATACGGGCCTGGGCGGTGGAGAACTATATCGAATTGGCCAGACGGATTTTAGCCGATCCTCAAAATGTGATCATCTTGATGGGGGCCGGAGCGGACCTGGAGACGACCCAACAGGTGCATCAGGCCCTGAACCAAGAGCGCTGTATCCAGTTCACCGGCCGGACCACCTTTCCGGAATTGATGGATCTTTTCAGTATCTCGGACCTGTTAATCACCAATGACAGCGGACCGGCTCATTTTGCTTCCCTGACACCCATCAAGAACTTCGTCTTTTACGGGCCGGAGACCCCGCGGCTCTATTCGCCTCTGGGAAAAAATACCCAAATCCTTTATTCTGATTTTCCCTGTTCCCCTTGCCTGACCGCTTACAACCATCGCAACACCCCCTGCGTGGATAATAAATGTTTACAGGCCATCTCAGTGGACGAGGTGTATCGGTTGGTTAAAAAACATTTGTAATTTATCCCTGTAGATAAAATCATGCCTTATTTTCAAGTCATTGTTCCTCCCTTAGACCACCCGCTGACCTACGAAGTTCAAGAGGCCTTGGCCTCGGAGTGTAAAATCGGTCAGCGGGTGCTCGTACCTATGAAGAAAAAGCTGGTCACCGGCTATCTCTGGGAGGAAATAAAGGAGCCGGAAACAGGGTTGGAGACCAAGACCGGTTACGGAGATCCTGGACCCAAGCCCCATTTTTTCAGAGGCCATGCGGCCCCTTTTCCTCTGGATGGCCCAATATTATCTTCATCCCCTCGGCCAGGTGTTGAAAGCGGCCTTGCCGGCCGGACTTTCGGTATCCAGTTATCAGAGCATTGAAATAACCCCCCTGGGAAAAGAGGCCTTACAGGGGGACCTTCTCCAGGAAAACGAAAAAGAGATCCTCCACCTGATCTCTTCGAAAGGCCGTTCCTTATCCCGCTTTTTGCCGGAGGAGAAGAAAATCCTTAAACAGTTAGAGGACCGGGGTCTTACCCAACAGGCCACACGACTTAAAAAAGAGACTGCCCGTCCTAAAAAAGAAAGATGGGTTTATCCGGGGGACCGGTTCCAAAAAGAAAACTTTTCCGAAAGAGACCTTCCCCTTTTTGAACTGTTTACTCAGAACCCCTGTCTGGCCTTAAAAGATCTCCGGGTTCATTTTCCTCTATCGGCCCAGCGTCTGGCCACGCTCTGTCGGAAGGGTCTGCTTGAAATCCGGGAGCAGGTCTGCCTGCGGGATCCTTTGGGTGAGATCCTGGCCTTAGAAAACGGTCCCTTTATTCTAACCGGCGAACAGGAAGAGGCCGTGACCCGCATTCAGGAAGGGTTGCGCTCCGGCTCTTATCAAACCCTGCTTCTTCACGGCATTACCGGATCGGGGAAGACGGAAGTCTATTTGAGGGCCGCACAGGAAACGCTTCATCTGGGGCGGCAGGTCCTGATCATGGTCCCGGAAATCGGTCTGGTTCCCCAGATAGAAGGTCGGTTCCGCTTGCGTTTCGGCGACAAAATCGCCCTGCTGCATAGCGGACTAACCCGGGAGAACGGCTGGACCAATGGCGGCGTATACAATCCGGCTCAGCCCCGGTGGTCATAGGAACACGCTCATCCATCTTTGCTCCCCTGAATTCCCTGGGTTTGGTGGTGGTCGATGAGGAACAGGACTCCTCTTACAAACAGCAGGAGTCCCTGCGCTATAATGCCCGGGACCTGGCCCTGGTCAGGGGAAAGATGGCCTCGGCCTTGGTGGTTCTGGGTTCGGCCACCCCTTCCATTTCGACCCTTTACCTGCACCGGCAAAAAAAGATCGGCTACTTAGGGATCCATAAACGGGTCCAGGAACAGAGCTTGCCGGAAATCACCCTGATCGATTTAAAAAAATTCCGGCAGGGACGCAAGATCCCTCTTTTCGCCCACCCCCTTAAGGAAGCCATGGCCCGAAATCTGGAACAAAAGAAGCAGGCCCTCCTCTTTTTAAATCGCCGGGGATTTGAGACCCTGGTCCTATGCACCTTTTGCGGTGCGGCCCTCAAATGCCGCAACTGCTCCTTAACCCTGACCTATCACGCCAAGGAAGGTCAACTCCGCTGCCATATCTGCGGCTATCACCTTCCACTCCCGGAGCATTGTCCTCAATGCGGTCAACAGGGAATCAAGAACCTGGGCATGGGAACGGAGAAGGTCGAGCAGGAACTTACCGCCCTTTTTCCTAATGCCTCCATCGACCGGATGGACCGTGATACGGTAACCAGGAAGAAATCCCATTTTGAAATACTTAAAAAAATCAGGGATCAAAAAACCGACATCCTTATCGGGACCCAGATGATCACCAAGGGCCATGATTTCCCCCACGTGACCCTGATCGGGGTCCTTTGCGCCGACCTCTCCCTGAATTGGCCGGATTTCCGGGCCGGTGAACGGACCTATCAATTATTGGCCCAGGTGGCCGGAAGGGCCGGACGGGGGATCCATCCGGGGCAGGTTTTTATTCAGACTTTTAATCCCGATCATTATATTTTCAAATACGTTTGTTGCCACGACTACCTGGGTTTTTATAACCAGGAGATCCATTTCCGCCGGGCCCTGAAATACCCTCCTTTTTCCCGATTGGTTAATTGCCTTTTTCAGGGAAACCAGGAGGCCAAGGTCAAGGCGGTGGCTGAAAAAGTGAACGGACTCTTGAGACGGGCTGCCGATAAAAACCGCTGAGGACCATCGCTTGGAATTGTTGGGACCGGTCTCCGCTCCGATTTCCAAAATCAAAGGCAGGTATCGCTGGCAATTGCTGTTAAAGGGAGAGGACAGCCGGATTGTGCATCAAGCGGCGGCCATGATCCATCAGGCTGAAAAGTCACTCATCCAAGGGACGGGGGTCCAGATTATCCTGGATGTAGACCCCATGGATATG
>CAWGEQ010000050.1:0-128384 GCA_963821645.1 uncultured delta proteobacterium
AGGCGGCGGGAGTTGAACCCGCGTCCGAAAACACATCCTCTAGGCTTCTACATACTTAGCCTGGCTATTAAAGTTCACCCCTGAAGGATCCACCAGGCAGGAGACCTCAAGGGCTATCCTGTAAATTGTTTCGCCCTCTTGACTACAGGCCATTCAATTGGGCTATCCTGCTAATTGACATCCTTATCTCCCTCGCAGGAAAAAAAGACAGGATGTTGGCCGACTAAGCGGCCAAGGCGTAATCGTAGTTGTCTGCGATTATTGTTTCCTATCTGTTTTACGAGCCGATAGGACCTCGGTATGCCACCTAAATTAAGTATCCCCGTCGAAGCCGTTTCGCCCCCTTTCTTTATCTTATATCTTTATGATAATGATTAGACCATCCAAAGTCAAGCTGGTTAATTTTTGCCCCGAATCTGGCGGTCGGCGTCCCGCTTCATATCCTTCTTTCGGATAGCCTCTCTTTTATCGTACAACTTTTTCCCTTTGGCCAAAGCCAGCTCGACTTTGGCCTTGCCGTCGCGAAAGTAGATTCGGAGAGGAACCAGGGTGAAACCTTTTTCCTGAATTTTGGCTGTCAGCCTTCGGATTTCCTGTTTATGCAGAAGGAGTTTTCTCGTCCGGGTAGGGTCCTGATCCTGTAAAGGGGAATTTTCATAGGGACTGACATGGACCTCATGAAGGAATATTTCTCCCAACTTGGGTCGGGCATAACTATCCTTAAGATTGGCCCGTCCAAGACGAAGGGATTTAACCTCCGATCCGGTTAACATCAAACCGGCTTCAACGGTTTCCTGAATTTCGTAATCGTGGCGGGCCTTGCGATTTTGACAGACCAGCTTAATGTGTTCGGCCATTTTTATTCACGCACGTTTGTTCAAGGCTCAAAGCACCCATCCTTAATCCATTTAATAAATCATGGTCCCATCAGCTTTGAAACTGTCGGAGAACCCTTGGACCATTTCCTTACGGACAAAAGCATTGACTTCTTCGGTGGTGTTCAAGGAAAAAATCTTTTCTAAAAATACCTTTGATTCTTGATAAGAAGTCATCCGGATGATCTTTTTGACTCTTGGGACGGACATGGGATTCATACTCAGTTCATCCAACCCCAACCCTAATAAAATCGGGACATACAAGGGTTCACCGGCCATCTCCCCGCACATAGCAACCGGAATCCCTGCCCGGTGACCGGCTTCGATGGTCTGATTGATAAGGCGCAGGATGGCCGGATGCAAGGGTTGATACATATGGGCCACATGTTCATTGACTCGGTCGATGGCCAGGGAATATTGAATCAGATCATTGGTCCCAATGCTGAAAAAATCCACTTCCCGGGCCAGAAGATCGGCCATGGCCACGGCCGAGGGAATCTCAATCATGATCCCGATGGGAATCTGGGAATCAAAGGGGATCTTTTCTTTTTCCAGGTCCTCGGTTACCTCCTTCAGGATGGCCTTGGCCTGGAAAACTTCATCGATGGAGGAAATCATCGGAAAGAGTATTTTGAGTTTCCCATAAGAACTGGCCCTTAAAATGGCCCGCAGTTGCCGCTTAAAAATATCGACTTCCTTCAAACAAAAACGGATGGCTCGCAAACCCAGGGCCGGATTCATCTCTTCCGCCAGATCGAGGTGGGATGCAAACTTGTCGCCTCCGATATCCAGGGTCCGGATGGTAACCGAATGGGGCGCCATGATTTGGGCCACCTTTTTAAAGTTTTCAAAGAGAGTTTGTTCACTGGGCAATTCTTTCTGGCTCAGATATAAAAATTCAGTCCGGAAAAGACCGATCCCTTCAGCTCCATTAGCCAGCACCGTGGCGATTTCTTCCAAGAATTCAATATTGGCCCTGGTCTTAATCCGGTATCCATCCGGCGTTTCGGCCGGCAAATGGCTGTATTTAGCCATTTCAGTCCGATATTCGCCGTATTTTTTCTTTTTTTGCAGGAAGGTCTCTACGGTTTCCGGGTCGGGGTTCAAGATCACCTGGCCGTCGGTTCCATCTACAATAATCAGGTTGCCGCTGTTAACCACCTGGGTGATTCGCTCCAACCCGACTACGGCCGGAATCTCCTGGGACTGAGCGATGATGGCGGTATGGGAAGTCTTTCCGCCCATATCGGTGACAAAACCCAAAACATTGTCCAGTCGCATCTGGGTGGTATCGGCCGGAGAGAGATCGTGGGCCACCACAATCACCTGGCCCCGGATATCGCCCAAGTTTTCCATCTCGGTCCCGGTCAGATTTCTCAGTATCCGTTCGGAAACATCCACCACATCTTTGACCCGGTTTCGGAAGTATTCGTCCTTGATCTTGGAAAAAATCTCCTGGGCCTTTTCTACGGTCTTTTTTAAGGCCCATTCGGCATTGATCTGTTCCTTACCAATGTTCTCCAAGGTCTGATCAAAAATCATGCGATCCTGCAATATCAACCGGTGAGAATTAATGATACCGGCATGATCTTTTATCTCTTCCGGGATCTCATCGATGATCTGCTGCAATTGGGCATCGGCTTTCGCGACCGCTTCCTTGAATCGAACCTTTTCCGGTTCGATCTGGCCTTCGTCGAGGAGGTATTGATAAACGACCTTGACCCGGCTGCGATCCACCAGATAAGCCCGTCCGATGGCCACGCCTCCGGAGGCCCCGATCCCTTTTAGGACGAGATTAAGAGGCTCTTTCCCCCTTAAAGGATTATTCTTCTCCGAACTTGTCATCAATCAGCCTTTGCATGGCCTCCAAGAGCCTTTCGGCATCCGAACCTTCGGCCCGTAGGACAATTTGCGAACCCACAGGGCAAGCCAGGGTCAATATGTTGAGTATGCTTTTCCCGTCAATTTCCTGATGATCAAACCGAATGACCAGGTCTGAGGAAAATTCATTGCTTAATTGGACCATTTTGGCCGCCGCCCGGGCATGAAGGCCCAGTCGGTTTTTTATCACTAAATGGCGTTCCATTTTCCCTCATTTTGGTCGGGCAGTTTCAAGGGGGCCAACAGAAGGCAATATTCCCCCTTCGGTTCCCGATCCGCCAGTTGGCGGATCAACCCGCTTACCGTACCGGAAAGGATCTCTTCATAAATCTTGGTAAGTTCCCGGGCCAAAACCGCTTCCCTGTCTCCCAAAACGGCTTCGATCTCTTCCAGAAGGTTCCTAATCCGGTGAGGGGCTTCATAGAAGATGAGAGTCCTTCTCTGTTCCTTCATTTCCTGAAGAATTTTTTTCCGGCGGCTTTTGCGTCGAGGCAGAAAGCCTAAAAAAACAAAAGAGTCGCCGGATAATCCTGAAGCACTTAAGGCACAGATCAGGGCCGAAGGCCCTGGAATGGGGATGACCGCTATCCCGGCCCGGCGGGCTTCCTCAACCAACTCTTTCCCCGGATCACTGACACCCGGCGTACCACCGTCGCTGACCAGACTGATCTGCTGCCCCTGTCGCAGTCGCTCGATCAGGGAACTCATCTTTCTAAATTTATTATTTTCATTATAGCTGATCAACGGGGAATGAAGATCATAGGCGGAAAGGAGTTTTTGGGTCCTCCGGGTATCCTCGGCGGCTATCAGATCAGAAGCCTTCAACACCTCCAGTGCCCGCAGGGTAATATCCTTCAAATTACCCAAGGGTGTGGCGACGATGTATAAAGTTCCTTTATTTTCAAATGAAGCCATTTTAATTATCGCCACCAATTCACAGCAGACAGGCCGGTTTTATCAAGGCTGGCCGTCGGCCTGATAAAAATTCGTGCGAGACCGTGACTTAATATTTCCTTTAATAAGCCAGGTCAAAGGCGTTTCGGTACAGTTCGACTTTCTCCTGTCCTTGATTCAAATCAATAGCCACCACATCAAAGCGAGCCGCCTGGTCCGAGAAGGAACGGCGTTTTAAGTAGTCCAAGGCCACCATGGACAACTTTCGTTGCTTCTTGGGACCCACGGCCCATTTAGCCGTCCCAAAATCAGCGGTCAAACGGGTTTTGACCTCCACGAAAGCCAAGGTCTTTCCTTCCCGAGCGACAATATCGATTTCACCCAAAGGCGACTTAAAATTTCTTTCCAGAATAACATATCCTTTTTTTTTGAGGAGTTCATAGGCCAGGTCCTCTCCTCTTTGACCCACCCCCCTACGGGGGTCCTCAGACGGTTTTATGGGTCTCATCGGGGACCGTTCCTCTAAAGGTTAAACGATGGAGTAGACAAGGCCCATAATCCTTCAAAGCCCTTAGATGCTCCTGGGTTCCATACCCTTTATTGTTTAAAAAATTATAACAAGGGAATCGGTAATGCCATGATTCCATCAGCTTGTCCCGAACAACCTTGGCTATAATCGAGGCGGCCCCAATGGCGTGGCTCAAACGGTCTCCCTGGATCAGACATGCCTGGTTGAAAGGCAGGTTTAAAGACTGGTTCCCGTCGATAAGGACCAGATCGGGATTAAGGTTCAGATTGAAAACCGCCTTTTCCATGGCCCTTAAGGAAGCTTGGAGGATGTTGAGGCGATCGATTTTCCGGGGACCCAGGAAACCAAAACCAATGGCCAGGGATCCCTTTCTGATCAGGGGAAACAGAAATTCTCTTTTTTGGGGGGTTAACTGCTTAGAGTCGGTAACGCCGGCGATAAAGACCCCTCGAGGGAAAATGACCGCTGCGGCAATCACCGGACCGGCTAAAGGCCCTCTGCCCACCTCATCCACACCGGCGATCAGGAAGGGCCCTGGTCGGTCAATTTTATTTTCGTAAAAATCAGAGGGCTTCTTGACGGCTCCCACGATTAAAGCGTCCAGGGATTAAGTTTAACTTATCCGATCTTGGAATTCTCGACTTCCTTCAAGCCCGGGATTACCCGCCGTTCTTTGATCCGAGCAGCCTTACCTTTTAATTCTCTCAAATAATATAACCGGGACTGGCGCACCTTGCCCCGGCTGACGATATCCACACGATCAATAGCCGGTGCGTGAAGCGGGAAAATACGCTCTACCCCGACTCCATAAGAAACCTTTCGGACGGTAAAGGTAGCCCCGGTATTTCCTTTTCTTTTTCGAATAACCACCCCTTCAAAGACCTGGATCCGCTCCTTTTCCCCCTCTTTAATTTTGACATGGACCCGGACCTGATCCCCGGTTTTAAAATCGGGAAGGTCCCCCCGCATCTGTTCCCTTTCCAACATGGTCAAGATATTCATGGCTCTTCTCCTTAAAATTACGATACGAAAATACGAACCGTACTATTCCCTTTTCTCATTTCGTCTAAGCGATTTCAATATCTCCTGATCCTCCGCACTCAACCGGTTCTTCCGGACCAACTCGGGCCTCCGTTCTGCGGTCTTAATCAAAGACTGACGACGTCTCCAGGCGCGGATCTTCTCATGGTCACCGGAGATCAGGACTTCGGGCACCCGGTGGCCTTTGAAGTTTCGGGGCCGTGTGTATTGGGGATACTCCAACAGGCCTTCTTCAAAGGATTCTTCCTTCCCTGAATCGGCACAACCGAGAACCTCAGGGATCAACCGGACCAAAGAATCCAAAATAATCAAGGCGGCCGGTTCACCACCGCTTAAGACATAATCGCCGATCGATATCTGGTCATCACAGAAAAAATCGGCTACCCGATCGTCGACCCCCTCATATCTCCCGCAGATCAGAATGATTCGCGGACAGCCGGCCAATTCTTTAACCCTCGATTGTTTCAGCGGAATCCCCTGGGGGGTCAAAAGGATTACCCACGGACTCGGTCCAGGTAGACCCCTCAACCAAGTTAAGGCTCGGAAAATGGGCTCCGGTTTTAAAACCATCCCCGCCCCGCCGCCAAAGGGCCGGTCATCTACCGTTCGATGTGGGTCATCGGCAAAATCACGGAGATTAAAAATCCGGATTCGGACCCGCCCCTTCTCAATCCCTCGCTGAATGATCCCCCCTTTTAAGGGAGAAAGAAAATGGCCGGGGAAAAGGGTCAGGATATCAACGGTCATCACCCTCGGCGAGGTCATATAGGTCCCGGACACGGATTTCTCTTTGGATCTTATTTACCGAAAGGATAACATCCTCGACGGCTGGAAAGAGGGTTTCCTTTTCTCGATCCCGGATGACCCAAATATCATGGGCCGGTGTTGCCAGGATACCCTCCAAAATGCCTAAAAATTGATCATGATCGTTATAGACCCGACTGCCGATCAATTGGTACCAATAATACTCTCCCTCTGGAAGGGCTTCCAGGTCTTTTTCCTCGATGTAAACGGAAAATCCCGCCAACCTTTCCGCCTGCTGACGATCTTCCAGACCATCCAGTTTAAGAAGCAAGGAACGGGCTTGCACCTTGGCATCCGAGATCACCCACTCCTGCAATTCTTCACCCCGGCCCAGAAACACTTTCCGTCCGGCAAAAAAAGTTTCCCCGGAGGCGGCGTAAGAATGGACCTTCATCTGGCCGCGCAACCCATGAGGTTTGGCAACCTTTCCGATTAACAGAAAGCCCGCTTTCATAAAATAATTTTTTTTCTTTATTCTATGATTTCCAGGACCGACCGTTTTCTGATCTTTGTGGAAGCCGCACTCAAGATAGTCCTCATGGCCCTGGCGGTACGCCCTTGTTTCCCGATGACCTTTCCCAGATCCTCCTTAGCCACCTTTAATTCGATGACTGAAGTCTGTTCCCCTTCGATTTCATTAACTTCAACCTGGTCAGGATGATCCACCAACGCCTTTGCAATGTACTTTACCAACTCTTTCATGCCGCTTACCTCCTCCTTTAGAGTTGCCGAATACCGATAACAGACTGATTCCGCTTACGCTCCCCGGCTCTTTTATCGGCCAAGGATCGATTCAAGTGAATCCAACTACAACACAGGAGAGGGGTGAGACGCCCGCCTCAAAATCTCTTATCCCTTGAGTACGCCGCTGAAGCGAATCAAATTTCTAACGGTAGTCGTTGGTTCAGCCCCTACGGAAAGCCACTTTTTCAAGACATCCTGTTTCCAGGAAACCGCCGCTGGTTCTTGATTGGGGTTGTAAGTTCCGACAATCTCAATAAACCGCCCGCCTCTTGGTGCCCTGGAGTCAGCCACGACCATCCGATAAAAAGGCCGTTTCTTGGCCCCAATCCGGGCCAATCGAATCTTAATCGCCATTATACGCTCCTTAGTTTTTCTTCTTCCTGAACTTTATAGTAACCAATGCCTGTTAAAAAGGCAAGTATCCTCTTTTGAGGGCCTTTCGACCACCCTTATTGAATTGTTTAAGCATCTTTTGCATCTGTTCAAAATTTTTAAGCAGTTTATTGACATCCTGTACCGTCGTCCCACTCCCCTTGGCAATGCGCCGACGTCGGCTTCCATTGATGACCTGATAGCTTTTTCGTTCCTCCGGGGTCATGGAATCGATTATGGCCTCTACCCGAAGGAATTCTTTTTCATCCGGTTTGGCCTCTTTTAAGCCCTTCATTCGATTTAAACCCGGAATCATTTGCACCATCTGTTCCAGGGAACCCATTTTTTTTATCTGTCTCAGCTGGTCCTTAAAATCGTTCAAGGTAAAAGATTCCTTGCGGATCTTCTTCTCCAACTCCAAGGCCTGCTTTTGATCAAAATGGAGTTGGGCCTTTTCGATCAGGGACAAAACATCGCCCATGCCCAGGATCCGGGAGGCCATCCGGTCGGGATGAAAAGGTTCCAAGGCCTCCAACTTTTCTCCGACCCCTATAAATTTAATCGGTTTTTGAGTAACCGCCTTGATGGACAAGGCAGCCCCTCCCCGTGCGTCCCCTTCCATCTTGGTCAGGATAACCCCGGACAAATCCAGCCATTCATTAAATTTCTGGGCCACATTAACAGCATCCTGACCGGTCATGGCATCGGCCACCAGGAGGATCTCATTGGGCTGGACCCGTTCCTTGATCTGTTTCAGTTCGGTCATTAAATCCTGGTCGATATGCAACCGTCCGGCCGTATCCAGGATCAGAGGATTCAATCCCCGCCCGCGGGCCCATTCCACGGCCCGACTGCAAATTTCCACCGGGTTTATTTTTGGATCGGAAGGGTATACCTCGACCCCGGCTTGTTCCCCTACCCTATGAAGCTGGTCAATGGCCGCTGGTCGATAAACATCCGCCGGCACCAGGCCGGGCCGGAAATTCTTTTCCCTCAAATATAAGGCCAGCTTTCCGGCCGTGGTCGTTTTTCCCGAACCTTGAAGCCCGGCCAGCATGATGGCAATAGGTGCGCGACCGGCCAAATTCAGGTCCTGGCGCGCCCCGCCCATCAGCTCAGTCAGTTCCTCCTGGACGATCTTGATCACCTGTTGGGCCGGTGTGAGACTGGAGAGGACCTCCTGCCCCAAAGACCTGTCCCGGACCCGATCGATAAAATCCTTGGCCACTTTGTAATGGACGTCGGCCTCCAGCAAGGCCATCCGTACCTCACGAAGCCCTTCCTTCATATTGGCTTCGGTTAATTTCCCCTCCCCCTTCAATTTCTTAAAAGTCAGGTTCAGGCGTTCGGTTAAGGACTCAAACATAAAAAGGCTTTTCTCGAAAAAGTTATAAATTTATAAATTTATTATCTATTTTAAATAATGTCAAGAAATTTTTGGTTTTCAAAGTGAATTTATTGGACGAAAAGAGGCCCGCAAGGGTTACGAAAATAAATAAACCCTCCCCATGTCGGCTTTATACAAAAACCCACAAAAAAAGGGATTGGCCATAGTAGCCAACCCCTTAAATGTCATGGTAGGCACGCTGGGTTTTGAACCCAGGACCTCTACCGTGTCAGGGTAGCGCTCTCCC
The DNA here is from genome assembly GCA_963821645.1 of uncultured delta proteobacterium. Classification (GTDB taxonomy): domain Bacteria; phylum Desulfobacterota; class RBG-13-43-22; order RBG-13-43-22; family RBG-13-43-22; genus RBG-13-43-22. The sequence continues at coordinate 8,775 of CAWGEQ010000050.1, forward strand.
CCTGAGCTACGTGCCTGCGATCGCCTTATGTTTAAACAATTATAGTCGCAGGTGTCAAGAAAAAACCAACCTTTTTCTCAAATCATCTCCTTCAGGGGGTTAAAATCTTAAGGCCCGAATAGAGATAATGAAGTCCTGAAAAGACGGTAAAGATCAAGGTGGTCAGGACCAGGCCTTGCCGCACGAAATACCCCAGATGGATATATCCGGAAGAAAGGACCAACAGGATCAGTAATAATTGAAAAATGGTGGTCAGTTTGCTGTAAATGGTCGGTTTGATCTCAAAACGGACTTGATTCAAAAACAGAATACTTACCCCTAACACGATGACCACGTCCCGACTGATGACGATCACGGTAAGCCAAACCGGTAACTCTTTCAACACGGCCAGGGCGATATAGGCCGTAGATAATAACATCTTATCGGCAATGGGGTCTAAGAAGGCGCCTAATCGGGTCTTTTGGGAAAACCAGCGGGCAATCAAGCCATCCAGGCCATCGGTTACCGCTGCCCCGGCAAAAACCCACAGGGCCTGGTTGAAGGACCCGTTGATCAAAAGGATAGCAAACCAAGGGATCAGGACAATACGAATCAGTGTAATCAAGTTAGGTATGGACATAGTCTCTTGGGCGGTTTAAAAATTGGAATACCTTTGAATGGATCCTATCAAATTCGAGGGGAGAAAACCAGTTCAAATTGTTTTCCCCGCTTAACCAGGTCAATTGCCTCTTGGCATAACGGCGGGTATCCCTCTTCAAAAGATCAAGGGCCTCTGGCAATTCCCCTTCCCCTTGTAACACCCTGGCCAAATGACGGTAGCCCAGGGATTTCATGGACTTTAATTCCGGAGAATACCCCAAATCAAGGAGTCCCCGGACCTCCTCCAGAAATCCCCGGGCGATCATTTTTTCAGCCCTTTGATTTATCCTTTGGTAAAGGACCTGGCGGTCCAGGGTAAGACCGATCCAAAGTATTTCATAATCCGGCTCACTCTCCTGACCCCACTGTTGCCAATCGGAGATGGGGCAACCGGTCAATTCAAAGACCTCCAGGGCCCGGATCAATCGGTAGGTGTCCCTATGATCGATCCGAGCCGCTGACAAAGGATCCTGCGCTCTTAAGGTCTCCCAAAGGAATTGTGGACCATAGACCAGGGAATTCTTTTTCCATTTTTCTCTGATCTCGGCCTTGGGCTTGGGGCAGGCAAAGAGTCCCCTTTGCAAAACCCTAAGATATAAACCGGTCCCCCCGATGACGAAAATCGGGACTTGGCGAAGGTGCAGTTCCTGGATAACGGCCTGGGCCCTTATCCGGAACTCCGAGGCATCAAAGGGTTGATCGGGGTGGATAATATCAATCAGATGATAAGGGACCTCTCTTCGTTCCGCCGGAGCCGGTTTAGCGGTTCCGATATCCATACTGCGGTAAACCTGCATGGAATCGGCATTGATGATTTCTCCCCCCATTTCCCGAGCCAGTCCATGGCCCAGACCGGATTTCCCGACCGCCGTCGGTCCGGTGATGATAACTAATCTGGGGCGGTCTGGGTTCATGGGCATAGGGCCGTGCCGATTTTAGATTTCGGATTTCGGATTTCAAAATTGAAAAGAATTGCCCCTGTCTCCCGATCCCTAACCCAGGCTTCCTTCCCTTAAACCTTGAACCTTGGACCTTGACATTTATCTCCGTTTAAACCGTTTTTCAATTTCCTCCCAGGAAATCAAGATCCAAAGGGGACGTCCATGAGGACAATGGGAAGGACTTTCGGTTTGATCCAATTGAGTCAACAGGGATTTTATTTCCTCCGGGGTCAAAACCTGACCGGCCCGGATTGCACTGTGGCAGGCCAGGAGCCTTAACAAAGATTTTGGACAGGCCTCCTGATTTGATAAACCGCCTTCAGTCTTCATCTCCTCCAGGATTTCTTTGATGACCTCTTCGGCCTGGCCTAATCTAATGCCGACAGGCAGGGATTTTACCCACAAGCTGCCTCCACCAGCCGAAGTTATCTCAAACCCGAGCACACCCAATTCCGATTGGATCGATTCAATCTCGAAGCTCCCTCCGGGAGGTTGCTCGATCAGGATGGGGACAATGAGATACTGGGAAGATACCCTTCCGGTTTTCCATTGACTCAAGTATTGTTCATAAAGAATTCTTTCATGAGCCGCATGCTGGTCGATCAAAATCAGACCTCGGTCCATTAGGGCCAGAAGATAAGTCCCCTGGAGCTGGGTTATAATGGTTAACCGGGAAAAGCCCCCCTCCTGATAAGTCTCTAAATGCCCGTCAGGAGGCTTATCAAAGACCTGTTCACCCGCTTGATCCCGAAGAAGGACCCTGGGGACACCCCCTGATAATAACGGCATTAGGTCTTCTACTCCGGTCGAAGCAGTCGAAAAATTCTGGAAACCGGAATCTTTAAAGAGAAAAGGTTGGGTTTGGCCCGGTAACCAGGTTGAATGGAGAAACTCTTTCTCGGTCCAGTTCGGTTTAGGCACATGGGATTTCAAGGCCTGTCCGAGGGCCCTGCCGACCAAAGTTTGAATCCAGGAGGTTTGACTGAAACGTACTTCCTGTTTTGTGGGATGAATATTGACATCGATCAATTCCGGAGGAACTTCCATCCAAAGCGCTATGGTGGGAAAACGGCCAGAGGGGATCATACCGGCATAAGCCCGCAGGATCAAGGGATATAGGAGGGGACTGCGAACCCACCGCTGATTGACTACAAAAGCAATATGCCTGGAAGTATTCTGGTGTAAGTGCGGGGGAGCGATAAAGCCGGAAATTCGAATTCGATCCTCCGTTAAATCTACCGGGATCAACCCGTTCGTTCTTTCGGGCCCCCATATTTCTCTCAGGCGAAGGACCTTGTCCGGTGAGGGGAAAAGTTGGAGGATTTTTTTCCCGTTGTGGGTCATTTCAAAACGAATGGAAGGGAATCCTAAAGCCACCCTCTCCAAGGCGATTTGGATCTGGTTCCACTCGACCCTGGGGCTTTTCAAAAAGGCCATCCGGGCCGGTGTATTGTAGAAAAGATCCATGACCTCCACTACCGTCCCGGAAGCTCCCCCGACTTCCTCCAGGCCTATTTTTTTACCTCCCCAGATCTCCAAACGATGGCCGGATAGGCCTCCTCTGGGAATGGAAATAATGGTCATCCGGCTGACCGCAGCTATGCTGGGCAGGGCCTCTCCACGAAAGCCCATCGATTTCAGGGCCATCAGATCGGCATATTCCCGGATTTTACTGGTGGCATGGCGCTCGATGGCCAAGAGCAGGTCTTCCTTGGTCATCCCCCGGCCGTTATCCATAACCCGGATAGAGGACTTCCCCGATTGGATGATATCAATTTGGATGTCGGATGCCCCGGCATCAACGGAATTTTCCAACAATTCCTTGACGGCCGAGGCCGGTCTTTCAACGACTTCGCCGGCAGCGATTTGATTAATCAATGATTCGGGAAGTAAGCGGATCGAGGCGTTCATGGGTGATTATCTTTATATAGCATAAAAAAAAATTTTATCAACCTCCGCATTCGGAAACGAATCCGAAATTCGGATATTTCCAAATAAACCCTTGATTTTCCTTTAGGCCATAAGGTATCTTTTGTTCTAAGGAGGGCTGGTCAGGTTCTTCTTAACCGAGGGGCCTCTGCCTGAAGAAACGCCTTCTTCCTTACGGCAGAGGCCCCCTAATTATGATTCCTGAAGGCCAATGGCCTGTTTTCGTTAAGGAGGTTTAAAGCGGATGAAACCTGAAGAAGAGATGATCTATAAAGACAGCCAAGGAAGTGGTGATCAAATACATTGAAATCGGCCGTCTGCCCTTGACCGGTTTTGACGAAGCCTTTCGAAGTATCTATAAAACGATCCAAGAAACCGTCCGGCCGGAAAAGTGATGGGCAAGGAAGTCTATCAAAGTTGCGGGGGAAAATCACCGGCTTCAGTTTCAGGATAAAGCACTTTTCTCAGGAATAACCCTTGTGCCGGGGCCATTTCTCCGGCCCTGGATCGATCTTTTGATTGGATAATTTTTTTAAATTCTTCCATGGAAATTCGCTTCAAACCGACGCGGATGAGGACTCCCACCATATTTCGAATCATGTGCCTCAAAAATCCATCGGCCTTAAACCTCAGACGAAATCCGCCCCAGGGCATCGGAAGAAAATCCGCCCGATAGATAGTTCGAACCGCATGGGCGACCTCACTCCCCTGAGATTGAAAGCTGGAAAAATCCTGTTCCCCGATCAAAAGGGATAAACCGTCTTTGAGCAGGGCAATATCTATGGGTTCCCGAACGAACCAGACATAGTGGCGGAAAAAAGGGATGACCTGAGTTTGATTCCAGATCCAATAATCATAGATCTTGGCTTTGCTGGAGTAGCGGGCATGAAAGGTTGAGGCCACTTCTTGGACTTGGCGGATGGCAATATCCCCTGGTAATAGGGCCTTCAGGGCGGTCTCTATTTTCATAGCGGTCAAATCGGAGGTAGTCCGAAAATTGGCCACTTGTCCCCAGGCATGGACTCCGGCATCGGTCCTTCCGGCCCCATTCAGAGAAATCTTTTCCTGAGTTATTCGAGAAAGAATTCCTTCGATTGTCCCCTGAATCGTCGGGCCTTCCTTTTGCCTTTGCCAGCCCAGAAAACGGGTCCCATCATAGGCAATCAAGAGGCGAATATTTCGTTCCCGGTTCATTTCATTATTGGGTTGGTTTGGTTTTTTCCTTTAGACAGGACTTACAGGATTAACAAGAATTTCTCCCCTTTCCAGGAGAAAGGGAAGAATAAAAATCTAAAAAATCCTGATTATCCTATCTGGTGAAAAGTTATGGATACAAGGGAAGCTGGGTCAGACCAAGGGTCTGGTCCCAGCCAAAGAGGATATTCATGTTTTGAACGGCCTGCCCGGAGGCCCCTTTAACCAGATTATCAATCACCGACAGGATAATCAATTGTCCGGTTCGGGCATCCAAGCTCCAGCCGATACGGCAATAGTTGGATCCCCTGACCTGTAAGGTGGAAGGCCACTCCCCTTCTTCGCACAAACGGACAAAAGGGGCTTCCCGGTAAAAAGCCTGATAAAGCCCGATCAAGTCCCGGATGGTTATCTTTTTTGTCGGTCATAGTGTAAATGGTCGACAGGATGCCCCTGGACATGGGGACCAGATGAGGGGTGAAGGTCAGCTTAACGGATTGTTGGGCTATCAAGCTCAATTCCTGTTCCATTTCCGGGATGTGGCGATGCCCACCCCCGACTTTATAGGCATTAAATCCTTCGCCGGCCTCACAAAACAGACTCCCCAGATTCAAGGCTCGCCCGGCCCCGCTGACGCCCGATTTGGAATCGGCGATGATTCCCTCTTTTTTTATCAGTTTTTCTTTTAGAAGCGGGGCTATTCCCAAGATGATACTCGTGGGATAACAACCAGGATTTCCGATCAATCGGGCCTGTTCGATCTCTTTGCCGTGAATCTCAGGCAAGCCGTAAACGGCCTGTTCCAGCAACCCAGGGGCAACATGGGTCACCTGATACCAAGCCTCATATTCTTTAACCGCTCTAATTCGAAAATCGGCGCTTAAATCTATGATTTTACACTTTGGTCTCTTCATCATTTCAGGAATCAGTTCCATGGCCTTCTGGTGCGGGACGGCAGTAAAAATCACATCCGAATCCTTGGCTATCTCAGCCAGGTCTGTGGCCCCAAAGGCCAGCTTTGTTTTGCCCAGAGAGGGAAAAACATGATGGACCGGTTTCCCTTCATATTGTCTGGAAGTAACCCGAATGACCTCTACCCCAGGGTGCCGCAATAAAAGGCGCAGAAGCTCAAGACCCGTATACCCGGACCCGCCGACTACCGTAACTTTCTTTTTTTCTTTTTTCATGATCCCTCACCCCTTGATGATTGCTTAAGGAGACAAAAAAAGGGAAGGCCTTCAGAGCCTTCCCTTTTTTTGTCATCTTCACCCAATCAAGGACTATCGTTTTGAGTATTGGAAACGAGCTCTGGCCCCTTTCTGACCGTACTTCTTTCGCTCTTTGACCCTCGAATCCCGGGTAATAAATCCGGCTTTCTTCAATACTGGACGGAGTTGCGGGTCATAGACCAAAAGGGCCTTACTGATTCCGTGTTTGATGGCCCCGGCCTGACCGGATAGACCCCCTCCGGTGACATTAACCAGGATATCAAATTTGCCCACTGTATCCGTCAGCTCGAGAGGTTGAAGAACAACCATCTTGGACGTCTCCCGGCTGAAATAACGATCGATGGGCCTGCCATTAATGGTGATCTGTCCGGCCCCCGGCCTCAACCAGGTACGGGCGATGGCTAATTTTCTTTTCCCTGTTGCGTAAAATTCCTTTTCGGCCATATTCTCTTCCTGACTTTTAAGATAATATCATGGGTTGTTGGGCCACATGGGGATGTTCCGGACCAACATAAACCTTTAATTTTTTATTAAGTTTCCTGCCAAGACTGTTTTTAGGCAGCATCCCTTTAACCGCCTGGCGAATGAGTTCTTGGGGCTTTTTCTCTTTCAATTTTTTGGCCGTAATGGATTTCAGCCCGCCGATAAATCCGGTATGTCGGTAGTAAACCTTTTGTTCTAATTTTCTTCCGGTCAAAACAATTTTTTCGGCATTGACCACGATCACAAAGTCCCCCGTATCGGCATAAGGGACAAATTGGGGGTTATTTTTACCTCTCAGCCGTTGGGCCACCTCAGAAGCCAGCCGCCCCAGGACCTTCCCATCGGCGTTGATTAGGCACCAGCCTCGTTTGATTTCGTCTTGTCTTGGAATGTAGCTTTTCATGATTTTCTTAACTCCGTATTTAAAAAGGTAAATATTAACGAAAAAAAATTTTTTGTCAATAAAATTATTTAAAATTTTTCAGTCGAGGGAAAAGCTCAAAGGATATGGGGCTTGAATCTAAACCATAGGAAAACCCATAAGTCCCTTGAATAAACTTCCAAAATCGGATATATTTTATTTTTTAGATTATTAGGAGGCTTTCCCCCTTTTAAAAAACAAATGAATACCCTTGACCAACTCCAATATTCTCTGGGCTACTGGTTTAAAGATCTCTCAATTTTAAAACAAGCCGTTACCCATCGTTCCTATGTGAACGAACATCCCGACATCGGCCATGAGGCATAATGAACGGTTGGAATTCTTAGGGGATGCGGTTCTGAATTTGACCCTGAGCGATTTATTACTAAAAAAATATCCGGACCTGCCTGAGGGGAGTCTTTCTAAAATCCGGGCCGGCCAGGTGAACGAAAAAAAACTGGCGGCCTTATCCCTCCAATTGGGGTTGGGGGCCTTTTTATTGATCGGAAAAGGAGAGGAACAGACCGGGGGTCGTGAAAAGGCCTCCATCCTGGCCAATGCCTTTGAAGCCGTTCTCGGGGCCATCTATCTGGAAGGGGGATTTCAATCGGCCATGACCTTTATCGACCGCCTTTTCCAATCCCACATTGACGATGATCAATACCAGGGCCCAGGGGATCACAAAACCTTTTTGCAGGAATACTGCCAGGGAAAGCTGAAAACAATCCCGGCCTATACGGTCTATCGGGAGGAAGGTCCGGATCACCAGAAAATATTTTTCGTCGAGGTGAAAATCCAAGGGCGAGTTGTTTCCAAGGGAAAGGGCAAAACCAAAAAAGAAGCCCAGCAAAAGGCCGCTGAAGAGGCGCTAAGACAATTAAAGCTGGAAGTTGCAGAAAATACCCTTGATTTTATGCCTTAAGGATTCCCCTTGGAGTTTTCAAATTTGAGTCTTTTTTCTAAAATATGAATCCATTTATTATTCCCATATTTCTCCCCCAAATGGGCTGTTCTTACCATTGTCTCTATTGCAATCAAAAAACCATTACCCGGAGCCCGACCAGGCCCCTTGATTGGGATACCCTTGCCGCTATTGTCGAGGCCGGTTTGTCCTCCAAGCGAAAAAAGCCCGGACAGATGGTCGAGATCGCCTTTTTCGGCGGAACCTTCACCAATCTACCTTCGGCCCTCCAAGAACGCCTCCTCACCTGGGCGGGCCATTATTTGTCCGAACAACGGATAGCCTCTATTCGTATTTCGACGCGCCCCGACGCCCTCTCTGAAAAAAATATTGAGCCACTTTTGGCTCTTGGGGTTAGGACCATTGAATTGGGGGTTCAGTCCCTTGATGATGAGGTTTTGACCCTGTCGAACCGGGGGCACACCGCCCGAGACGCCGTCCAGACCCTGGCTTTATTAAAAAAATATCCGATCCAAATCGGAATTCAATTGATGGCCGGACTCCCGGGAGATACGGCCGGGGGATTTCTTGAGACCATTAGACAAACAGTCGCCCTTAAACCCGATTTTGTCCGGATCTATCCGACCCTGGTCTTTCGAGACACTCCTTTGGCTCGGTGGTGGCGGCAAAAGCGGTATCAACCTCTATCTCTTGCCGAAGCCGTTTCTTTATGCAGCCGGGCTTTGGAACATTTTTGAAGAAAACGGCATCCGAGTCATCCGTATTGGTCTTCAGGAAAATGAGGGAATACGCCTTGGAAGGGATTTGATTGCCGGGCCCCATCACCCGGCCTTCGGCTCTCTGGTCCGGGGAGAATGTTTCACGAAAAAAATACTTCAGCGCTTAAGTGCCCAAAAATCACTCCCCTCCCGGCTTGGCCTCGAAATCGGTCCCAAAGACTTATCTTATCTTACCGGAAACAAAAGAAAGAATTTGGTTCGTTTAATAAAGGAATCCGGGGTTGATATGATCGATTTAAACAGTGACCCGAGGCTGCCTTCTGGATCATGGCGCTGGGTCTGACCCTTGATTGAATAATAGAGAAAAATCATGTCTTTTAAATCCGGATTCATTGCCATCCTCGGGGCCCCCAACGTGGGAAAATCGACCCTCCTCAATGCCTTGTTGGGACAAAAGATTTCCATCGTTTCCTCCCGTCCGCAAACTACCCGAAACCGTATTCTGGGAGTGAAGCATGTCACCGGGGGCCAGTTCATTTTTCTGGATACGCCGGGGATCCTGGAACCCAAAGGTTTGCTCAACAAATCCCTGAACCAAATCTCCCTGAAATCCCTGGGTGAGGTCGACCTGATATGTCTGCTCATCGATCCCTTTTCCGCCCATCCATCAATACCGGAACATCTTCGCTCCCGGCTGGCCAGGACTAAGATCCCTCTTTTTCTGGTCATCAATAAAATCGATCTTATCGATAAAAAGAACCTCCTTCCCCTTATGGCTCAGGCCTCAAATTTGCTCCCTTTTAAGGAAATCATCCCGGTCTCGGCCTTGACCGGAGAAGGCTTGGAGATCCTGGAAAGAAGCCTTTTCCAGATCCTTCCCGAAGGTCCGCCATTCTTTCCGGAGGATATGGTCACCGACCTTTCAGAAAAATTCCTGGTGGGGGAAATAATCCGGGAAAAAATATTTCGCTTAACCTCCCAGGAGGTTCCCTATGGGGTGGCGGTGACCGTCGAATCCTTCAAACCAAGGGAGCATAAGCCCATAATCGACATCCAGGCCACTATTCATGTGGAACGGGAATCACAAAAAGGGATCCTCATCGGCAAGCAGGGGAAAATGCTGAAAACCATCGGACAGCAGGCCCGGCTGGGAATAGAGACCCTGTTGGGAACCAAGGTCTTTTTAGAGTTGTGGGTCCGGGTGGAAAAGGACTGGAGCAAGGAGCCTAAGTTCTTGAGGAAGTTCGGGTATGAGGAGCCGGGATGATTTGAGATCGGAGGATTGGGTAAAAGATACTGGATGCCTGATACTGGATACTGGATAAAATCTTCAGCCGGTGTCTTGCATCCAGCATCGAGTATCCAGTATCCAGTATCCGCTCTTATTCCCTCATTCCCAAATCCGCACTATTTTTGGGGTTTACCCAGCACGGACTCGAAGAAGCCCTCATCCAAAAGTTGGCCTTCGGCGATATTCTGGCGATATTTCAGGAAATCAATGACATCCTTACCGGTAATCTTCTTGGTATTAAAGGCCCCAAAGCCTAAGAAGGCCTCTCCCATCATATTGGCCGCCAACCAGTGCCGGTTATAGTTCTTCGAATAATCCCAGAAGAATTTCTTCTTGGCCCGGACGGAATCAATCGACTTGATCAGGCAGCCCGGGAAAAGGTTGGCAAAGGTCCAGACCACTTTATCCACTTCGGCGTCCAGAAGCGCGAAGTCATAATCATTGGCCTTCAGCTTGCCGTTGACCCATTCTCTGGCCTTTTTAAATTCATCACCCTTCTTAAACTCGCCGTAAACAATTTCGCCGTCCTCGACATACTGCCCCGTAATGACTTGGGGGTTACGGGCCCAATTGCCTTTTTCATCCTTAAGGACCGGCACACACTTGGAGATAAGTGTTTTGGCCTTCATCTTATAGGCGCTCCACATCTCGCAGCTCACGCAATTCCACATGGCGTCTTCCATGCTTAAAAACCAGGGGAGGAAGTCGGAAGAACCTCCATCCGGGGCGGAACCATGCCGCGGTCCTGCCTGTCCGTAGATGGCCAGATCTGAAGAGATGGCCAGATCACAGGCCATACCGATCTCCTGCCCCCCGGCCACTCTCATGCCATTGACGCGGCAAATCACCGGTTTCTTGCAGGCTAAAATGGCATCAACCATGTTGTTGAAAAGTTCCATGTAAGCCCCATACTCTTCCGGCCGGCGGCTGTAGTATTCCGAATACTCTTTGGTGTTCCCGCCGGTGCAAAAAGCATAAGGACCGGTTCCGGTAAATATGGTGGCCACGACCGATCGGTCCGTTGAAGAATTCTCCATTCCGGCGATGACCCCTTTGACCATTTCCGTGGTATAGGAGTTATACTGGGTCGGATTGTTCAGAATAACCCAAGCCACATGAAGACCCGGGACAATATTCCCCTTCGGGTCCTTTAAAGGTCTTTTCTCATAAATGGTGCAGGGGGCCTGCGTACCAAAGTGCTCCGAACCATAGCGGTCATGATTCTTTATTCCATCTTCTCTCGGTACCCATTCAATTCCCATAATCAATTCCTCCTTTTCAACTTTGTTTTCTTAGTTTTTTAAGTTTAATTTCAAAACGCCTGACAGGTATCAAACCTTCCGGCACCTGTGGGCACCACGAAGGATGAAAATATCGAATATCGAAAGGAAGGTAAAAACAAACCACTTCATGATTCGAAATTCGATGTTCTAAATTCAATATTCGAATTTTCGTTCTAAAAATCCGGGGTCAGGACGATCCGTTTGGCCGGAGATCCGGCCTTGTGGACTTCTTCAAAGGTTTCGCGAATCGTGCTCATGGGCCTGGATTCCACGAAGGGCATGATGTCGATTTTTTTATTCAGGATCATATCCAGTACGATCGGATAATATTCAGGCAGGCAGCCCCAGGTTCCGATAATTTCGGCGTCAAAGGCCATTAACCGGCCAAACATATATTCCGCTTTGGACATTCCGAATCCGACGATGATCAGCTTGCCGGTGAAACCGAGTAAGCCCAAGGCTATTTCCTGCCCGCCCTTGACACCCGTAACTTCAAAAATCTTCCAGCCGAAATTGGGCAGTCCATTGGCCTTGCAAATATTCCGAAATTCCTTAGAAACAGCCGAAGCGTCTTTGTCTTTTGAGTTGATGACAAAATCAGCCCCATAGTTTAAAGCCCTCTTCAGCTTTTCTTCATTCCGGGCGATTCCGATTACGGTCTTGGCCCCCAGGGCCTTAGCCATCTGCCCCATATATTGACCGACTCCTCCGGTGATGCCAATAACGATTACATTGTCACCGGGTTGTAAATCGGCCCTCTTGGCGGCCTGGTAAGGGGTGGTCCCGGCATCGGCCACCACGGCTAATTGGGCCAGAGAAAAATCCCCCCGATTCTTAACTTCACAGAGGTCAATGCTGGGGACAGGGATGTGGCTGGAGAATCCGCCATAATTGCCCAGACTGTTACCGGGCATCTTCTGATTCAAACAACGGTTCCCGCGGCCGGTTTTACAAAGGTGACATTGCCGGCAGGGCATGACCGCCGGAATGACCACTTCCTTTCCAATCCAACCCATATCTCCCGCTACCACGGTCCCGGCGATTTCATGACCAAGGGTCAGGGGGGGTTTGACGACCGTAGGAACACCATCATAAAAATATCCCAGGTCCGTATGACAGACCCCACATCCGGCCACCTCGACGAGGACCTCTCCCGGCTTAAGTTCCGGAACCGGTATCTCGGTCATCTCAATTTTCCCTGGGGTGATCTCTCCCGTCTCTTTATTTTTAGAAAAGGGCTGTATCATCTGCCAGGTCTTTATCACGCTTGGTATCTGGGCCATCCTATTTCCTCCTTTGATTATTTTTTTGACAAGTTTAAATTAACCTCGAAATCGAATATCGAAACCCCCAATAACCCCCAAAAACTGGAATTTCCCGATAACCGAAACAGAATTTTTCCCATTATTAATTTCTCATTTTGGTTTATTCGAATCTGTTTCGTGCTTCGGGTTTCGGATTTCAGGCCTTCTCTTTAGATCATGCCGTAGCCGCCATCGACACAAAGCAGCTGGCCGGTTATGTAACCGGCTTCATCGGAAGCAAGAAAAACAAAGGCCGGGGTAATATCTTCCGGTTCGGCAAAACGCTCCAATAAAATACGACGCATGTAAATGTCTTTTAATTTAGGATCGGTTCGGATTTTCTCGGTCATATCCGTGGCCACTATCCCCAGAGAAATCACATTGACGCAGACATGATAACGGGCCAGTTCCCGGGCGGCTGATTTGGTCAAAGAAAGTAGACCGCCCTTGGCGGCACTATAGTTGATCTGCCCAACCGTTCCCACCAACCCGGCAACTGATGTCACATTGATGATTTTTCCCTTTTTCTGGTCCATCATAATCAGAGCCGCGGCCTGAGTACATAAAAAGGCCCCCTTGAGATGAAGGTCCACAACGGCGTCCCATTGTTCTTCCGTCATTTTGTGGAGGAGGTTCGGCCTGGTAAACCCGGCATTATTGACCAATATGTCCAAATGCCCGAACTGTTCCCTGGCGGCGTTTACAACCGCAAAGGCCTCTTCCTTCTTGGCCACATCTCCCCTGACCATTACCGCTTTGCGTCCCAGGCTTTCAATCTGCCGGACAACCTCTTGGGCAGCCGCTTCATTGGAAGCATAGTTAACGATAATGTCTGCGCCTTCCTTGGCATAGGCCAAAGCCACCGCTCTTCCCACTCCCCGACTAGCTCCGGTGATCACGGCCGTCTTATCCTTTAAACGCATCAGACCTCCCTTTGCTCCCGGCTCTATTTTAAAAGGCCGGGAATAATAATCACAAATTAACTATTTTATAGTTATAATATAATTATAAATGGCCAGAAGAAGTTGTCAAGAAAAAAGTGGTTGTTTTCATATCCTCATGTTTGTTATCTTTAGAACCATGGGCCGCTTAATTTTTATTTTTTTATTCCTTCTTTCCACCATGAGTACGCCCGGATGTTCCAAACCGGTCGTTCGTACCCCAGTCCTGAGCTCTCCTCCACCACCCCTGGCCCTTCCGAAAAGTCCGCCGGTGGTCTCCAAAAAAACGACCCGCAAGGAAAAGCCCTACTCCGTAAATGGGAACTGGTATTTCCCGGTCGGTTCTGTGGCCGAATACAAGGAAAAAGGGATCTGCTCCTGGTACGGGCCTGATTTTCAGGGCAAGCCGACTTCCTCCGGAGAGACCTACGACATGTTCGGATTTACGGCTGCCCATCGGATACTGCCCTTTAATACCCAGGTCCGGGTAAAAAACCCGGCGAATAATAAAGAGATCCTGGTGAGGATTAACGATCGGGGACCATTTTTGAAAGAACGCATCCTGGATCTCTCCTATATGGGGGCCAAAGAGCTGGGACTTATCGGGCCGGGAACGGCCTTGATTGAATTAGAGGCCTTGGGTATTTTGGAAGAAAGGGAAGAGAACGGGCAAAAGGTTACCCGCCTGGTCCAGCAAGTGGATTTTCAACAAGGAGATTTTTCAGTCCAGATCGGGGCCTTTAAAGATCGACAAAATGCCTTGCGCTTGAAGGAAAGGCTGCTGAAAGAATATCCGCAGGTAGAAGTTTCAGAAATGGTTCGTTTTGGTGAAACCTTCTTTCGGGTAAGACTGACCAATTGTCCCCAACTCCAGGAAGCCCTGCGCTTACAAAAGGAATTAGAGGGTAAAGGGTTTGTTCAAGCGATGGTAGTAGTTCAATAAATCAGGCTGTTCCCTGTTGTTGCCGTTAATAGAAGGGTCTTCTTGACCATCACTCCTGGCCGGAATTGACGCCTTTTCTTAAAACACCCGAGGTCTTGAAGACAACCACCTTCCTGGCCTTTAACTGCAAGTCCTGATTGGTCTGGGGATTTCGACCGCGCCGGGCCCGTTTTCTTTTGACCACAAACTTACCGAATCCACTAATCAAAATATTCTCTTCACTGGCCAGGGCCTTTTTCATTATTTCCAATAGTTGTTCTATTACATCCCTGGATTGGCTTTTGCTAAAACCTATCTTCTCATAGATGGTGGCAATAATCTTTTCTTTGGTCAGGGCCATAACCCACTCCTTTCCTCAATCAAGACCTTATTAGTAAATTTTTTCTCCCCAGAGGATCAATAGTAACATAACCCATCTAATTTAAAATGAATTTTAATATGCTCTAAGGAAACTGCCTTGTCAAGTATTTTTGTTCATTTTGTTTTTAATAGATTTTTGATGAATCTCCCGGGCCGATTGGGCACCTTCGGCCACGGCATCCAATATTTTTCCGGGACTCAAGGCATCACCAACCAAATGTACCTGAAATCCTTTAATTTTTAATTTTTTAACCAAACCATCTTCCGAACGAACCCCCAGGGCGTTAACAAAAGTAGCAATCCCCTTCAAGACCTTTATTGATCGGTGTCCGTCCTTTTCTTGTTTGATATAAGTAAGCTGCCCCGGTGAAAGTGATTTTATACGACAACCGATTAGATTCTTAACCTTATTCTCTCGAAGTCGGCGCATCAGTAAATATCTTCGGGCCGGTCCGACATCCTTGGCCAATCGATTGCCCATTTCAATGATGGCTACCTTTTTCCCAAGGTTTGATAAAAAATCGGCTACTTCACACCCGGTATTGCCGCCTCCCAAAATCAGCACCTCTTCACCGATCGTCGTCGGAGAAATCAGGGCCTTTCGAACGGAAACGACGTCATCCCCTCTAATCCCCGGAATATCCGGATCGATGGGGACCGATCCGGTGGCCAAAATTACATAGTCCGGTTTCAAGTTTTGGATAATATCCTCCGTAGCCTCGGTCTGTAAAAAAAGACGTACGGTCGAACCTTTCAACTTGTTGGAATAATATCGAATGACTTCCTTAAATTCGGTTTTGGACTGAGTCATCATGGCCAGTTGGATTTGTCCTCCGATCTTTTCCTCTTTTTCAAAGAGGAAAACCCGGTGGCCCATCTCCTCCAGTCGGGTTGCCGCTTCGAGCCCTCCCGGGCCTGCGCCGACAACCACGATATTTTTGGGGATGAACTTAGGCCCCGCCACCCATTCTCCGTCCTTTCCTACCGTAGGATTATACAAACAGGTAATTGGGCGCTCGGCCATCAAATAATCAATACATCCTTGATTACAACCAACACAGAATCGAATATCTTGGACTTTTCCGGCCCTGGCTTTGTTGGGCCACTGTGGATCGGCCACTAAGGCCCGCCCGGTGGCCACCAGATCGGCCTGTCCTTCTTCCAAAAGTCTTTCGGCGAATTCGGGGTGTGTGATCCTGCCAACCCCAATCACCGGGACGGACAAGGCCTTTTTCATGGCCCGGGCCAATTGCAGATGGACCCCTTGGGGAAAAAACAAGGGAGGGATGATCAGATGCGGGGTTTCATAAACCCCCCCGGAAACATTGATCAGATTGACTCCCCATTGAACGAGCCATTCGGCGGCCTCAATCGCCTCCGGCAGATGCATCCCTTTAGGAACATATTCATCGCCACTAATACGAAAGGAAATAAGAAATGTTTCCCCCTGTTCCCGGCGAATCCCTTGAATAATCTCCTTGGAAATCCGCAATCGGTTTATTAAATCCCCTCCATAGGCATCCGTGCGGAAATTGCTGTAGGGAGACATGAATTGACTAAGAAGATATTCATGGGCCCCATGCAATTCAACACCGTCAAAGCCGGCCTCTCTGGCCCTCCTGGCCCCTTCCAAAAAGGCGAAAACGATTTCCTGGATCTCTGATAAAGTCATTTCCTTGGGAGTTTCTTGTCCGACAGGGCTCCGTACTGGGGAAGGGGCCCAGGGTTGGGTCCCGGAAATAACCGAATTGGTATTTCGGCCTCCATGATGGAGTTGAATAAAAATCTTGGCCCCGGCTTGGTGGACGGTATTGACCAATATTTTAAGAGCGGGGATTAATTCATCTCGATCAATCGATAATTGATATAAGAAACCCCTTCCACTTTGGTGGACCGCGGTCCCCTCAACAATAATCAATCCGGCCCCTCCTGAGGCCCTGGCCTGATAATGATGGATCAAAGGGGCGGTTACTTCCCCTTTGGCTGTAGCGAAATTAGTTCCTAAGGCCGGCATGACGATTCGATTGGGTAGGGTAATCGGACCTAATGGAAGAGGGTCAAAGAGTCTTTTAAAGAAGGTCATCTGAACTCCTGTAGGTCTGAAAGGATTATTATTTAAGTCATCGTTTTAAAAATCCGAATTGGGCCGAGGCACCCTGAAGAACTATTGGTCCGGTCAGGCTAAGATATAGAATAAATGTGGAAAGCTGTCAAATATTTATAGGTCAAACCGTCAGGGATCATATTTCTTAAAGATTCCTTATTGTTTATTCTTCCATTTTTTAAGATGAATTAGGAGGATGGCGATGGCCGCCGGGGTCACTCCGGAAATACGGGAGGCCTGGCCTATTGATTGGGGACGGATGGACAGAAGCTTTTCTTTTATTTCGTTGGATAATCCGGACAACTGCCGATAGTCGATCTCCTCAGGGATCAAGGTTTGCTCATTTTTTTCAAAGCGTTTCACTTGCTCCTCCTGTCTTTCCAAGTACCCTTCATATTTGGCCTGAATAGCCAATTGTTCAGCCGCCAAGGGCATTATTTGGGCCAAAGAAGGGCATAAAGGATAAAGATCCGGCCATTCGATTTCCGGCCGGCGCAAGAGATCTTTCAAGGACAGCCGTTTTCGAAGCGGTTGACTCCCTGAGTCTTTTAATACTTGAAGACAGTCAGGAGTCGGAGTGACCTGGGTTTGGTTTAACAGTTTCCACCCCCTTTCTATTTCCCGTTTTTTCCGCGAAAAAATACGATATTGTTCGTCAGCCACCAAGCCGATTTCTCTTCCCAGGTCGGTTAACCGCAGGTCGGCATTATCTTCCCGCAGTAATAAGCGATATTCCGCCCGGGACGTAAACATGCGGTAAGGTTCTTTGGTCCCCTTGGTCACCAAGTCATCTATAAGGACCCCCACGTAGGCCTGAGACCGGCTTAGGACCAAAGGTCCCCTGCCCTGGCATTTTAAGGCGGCATTGATCCCCGCCATTAAACCCTGAGCAGCCGCTTCCTCATAACCGGAGGTGCCGTTAATTTGTCCGGCCACATAAAGTCCTTCCACTGACTTTACTTCCAAAGTGGGGTACAATTGTGTGGGGTAGATAAAGTCATATTCTATGGCATATCCCGGGCGGACCATTTCAACCGCCTCCAACCCGGGTATGGACCTGAGCATGGCTGATTGAACCTCCACCGGTAAGCTGGTAGAGATGCCGTTGGGGTAATATTCGGTAGTCCTTCGGCCTTCAGGCTCTAAAAATATTTGATGTCTTATCTTATCGGGAAAACGAACAACCTTGTCTTCAATCGAAGGACAATAACGAACCCCAATCCCTTTGATCCGTCCGCCATAAAGAGGGGAACGGTCCAAATTGGTCCTAATCAGGTCATGAGTATGAGCGTTGGTATACGTTATATAACAGGGGATTTGGGCTTGGGTAATCGCCTCGGTAGTGGAGGAAAAAGGGGTAGGATGGTCATCTCCTCCTTGAGGAACAAGTGATCTAAAATCGATGGTTTTCCCTTGTAAACGGGGCGTGGTGCCGGTTTTTAGTCGTCCCAGTTCAAGTCCTAAGTTCGTCAGGGAATCGGACAAGGCCAGAGAAGCCGGGTCCCCCATTCTGCCGGCAGGAAACTGGGTGAAACCGATATGGATCAGGCCTTGCATAAAAGTGCCGGTAGTCAGGATGATGGTCCTGGCCGAAAAAACCTGACCCAAATTGGTTCTAAGCCCCTTGATCTGACCCCCTTCCACCCAACAGGAATCAACCATGGCCTGTTTGACATCCAACCGCTCCTGATTTTCCACGACCCAGCGGAGACGTTGTTTGTAATCATCCATATCGGCCTGGGCCCTGGAAGACCAAACGGCCGGCCCTTTTTGGGTGTTCAGCCGGCGAAACTGGATTCCGGTGGCATCTATATTCTTGGCCATTTCGCCGCCCAGGGCGTCAATTTCTTTGACCAGGTGGCCCTTGGCCAACCCGCCTACCGCCGGATTGCAGGACATGGCCCCGATATGGTCGATATTAATCGTCAGGAGGAGCGTTTGACATCCCATACGGGCGGCCGCCAGGGCCGCTTCACACCCGGCATGTCCGGCCCCCACAACTATGACGTCATAGATTTCCAAAAATTTCTCCTAATCTCTCATGCCTTGTGGGGCGCCACGAAACATGAAATAGGATTCAAGGAGTCAAGGGGCCAAGGATTCAAGTGAAAGGCTTGGAAGTTAAACCCTTGAACCCCAGAATCCTGGAATCCTTGAACCCTATTTCGTTTTAAAGAAATAAAAACGGCCGATAGATCTTTGGGAACCTATCGGCCGTAAAGGGTTTTACCTAATAACCCAAGGCTATTTTTTCATCTTTTTCATAAAAATGGCCTCGGCCTTATTGGCAGCGGCTTCGGCTTTGTCAGCGGCCTTTTCGGCTCTGCCGGCGGCCATCTCAGCCTTTTGAGCGGCCATTTCGGCTTTTTTGGCGGCTGCTTCGGATAAGCTGGCTGCCGATTCGGCCCTTTTGGCGGCGTTTTCAATCCTGTCATAATCTACCGCCGGGGCAGGTGCGGGGGCTTGAACAACAGGCGCGGGGGCTGGAGCTGCTTGAGGAGGTTCAGCGGTGGCCTCTTTAAAACAAGCACATCCCAACCCAAAGGCACCAATAAAAGATAATAAAGATAGAATAACTACTGTTCTTAAGACTTTTCCTGGTCGGATCATCTTCTTTCACCTCCTCTCCAAAAATCTTTAATATGTTTTTTACTTTAACTAAAGGGATTGTTCTATTATTTCTAAAAATTAAAGATAATATACTGCTTTGTCAAGGAAAAAAATTAATTTTGAGTGATATCGACGGGAATCCCCTGTTTTTCTTCCAGGGCTTTACGCATCAGGTCATCATTGACCATTGCAGCCAGACCTAAAGTACTTATTTTTTTTATCCCATATTCGGTAAACTTAGAAATTTTCCCGTAGATATCGGGATGGACTTCCATAAAAATCCTTCCCTGCTTAAAGCCCACCTTTACCGGTTCATAAATAAGTTCAACCGGTGTTTTTATGGGCACCATGGAAAACAGTACCTTGATATCCTCCGGATACAAACGAATACACCCATGAGTCACTAAGCGGCCGACAGCCCAAGGGAAATTGGTCCCATGGATACCATAACCGGAGAAGGACAAGCCCATCCAATAGTCCCCTAATGGATTATCCGGACCGGGGGGCATGGTTTTCAGTTGATATTTTTCCTGTAAAGACTTGGGAATATGCCAGGTGGGATTTTTCCTTTTTTCGGCCACCCAGCAGGTTCCTTCGGGACTGAACCAGCCCTGGTCGCCGATCCCGATGGGATAGGTTCGGACCATCCGAATGTTCTTGAAAAAATAATATAATCGCATTTCGGCGATATTGATCACTATCCCGTACTTGCGACTTTGGGGAAGAATCCATTGACTGGGAATGACGACCTTCATCCCCAGTGGGGGTACCCAGGGGTCGATGTGGGGGTATAAGGTTTCCAGTTCATTAAATCCCAGATCATAATCCCGGGCCACATCCAAAAAAGTATCTTTTTCTTTAACCGTATATTCTCCCATAAGGCCGATGACCGTATCAGCCTTGGGATCTAAGGAAAGTTTTGGGCCTGGAAAACGATAGGGATAGGCCCCGCCGGCCCATGATTCCAAGGGGAGAAAAATAGACCACAAAATCCATAGCCCGGCCAGGGAAATCCCGGCCCGATACAAGAAATGAGACCAATTTTTTCTAAAATATCTCACAATTTTTCAATCCGCACGGCACAAAGCTTCAATTCCGGAATTTTGGCCACAGGGTCCAGGGCGGTCTGGGTAAGGCGGTTGGCCGCCGCTTCCGCGTAGTGGAAGGGGATAAAGATAGTCCCCTCCGGAGAACGGTCGGTTAATTTGACTTTGGCCTCAAGGTCACCCCGTCTGGAAACAACCCGTACCCTTTCTCCATCGGCGACCTTCAAAGAACCGGCATCGTTTAAAGAAACTTCAATTAAACATTCCGGCGCCATTTCCTCCAACCCTTTGCTCTTTCGGGTCATGGTGCCTGTATGGTACTGGTAAAGAATCCGGCCGGTGCTCAAAACTAATGGGTATTCTTCATCCTGTACTTCCCGAGGTCCCTGATAAGCCAGGGCATGGAACTTACCCAGGCCCCGGGTAAACCGGTCTTTATGAAGATAAGGGGTCCCGGGGTGGTCCAGGGTGGGACAGGGCCACTGGAGTCCCGTCCGGTTGATACGTTGGTAAGTAATTCCGGCATAGGATGGCGTCAAAGAACGCACTTCTTCAAAAATGGCCTCGGGGTTTTCATAGGACATGGGCAGACCCATCCGCGTGGCTAAATCTACCAATATCTGCCAGTCGGGTCTCGATTCCCCTAAGGGAATAATAGCCTGGCGGACCCTTTGGACCCGCCGCTCGGTATTGGTAAAGGTGCCTTCCTTTTCGGCAAAAGAGGCTCCGGGTAAGACCACATCGGCTAATTGCGCCGTCTCGGTCAAAAAGATATCTTGGACCACTAAAAAATCCAAGGCCTTCAAGGCCTGAATCAGATGATGGGAATCCGGATCGGAAACTACCGGATTTTCACCAAAAATATAAAGGCCTCGAAGCTCTTTTTTCAGGGCCGACTGGGTCATCTCCATCAAAGTCAGGCCCACCTGGTTCGAAAGGCCTTTTACTCCCCAGGCTTTTTCCATTTTTTCAACCTTTTCAGGATCGCTCACGGACTGATATCCGGAAAAAACATCCGGTAATCCGCCCATGTCACAGGCCCCTTGAACGTTGTTCTGACCCCGTAAGGGATTGACCCCCGCCCCTGGAAAGCCCACATTGCCGCAGATCATAGACAGATTGCCCAAGGCCTTGACATTATCAGTCCCATGGGTGTGCTGGGTGATTCCCATGGTATAATAGATGGCCGCCTTGTCGCTGGCATACAAACGGGCCGCCAGGGCCAGGTCCTTTTCAGGGATGCCGGTTATCTTGGAGACAACGTCGGGGGTGAAGGAGGAAACCGCGGCTTTCAATTCTTCAAACCCCTCGGTCCGCTCCTTGATGAACTCCTGGTTTTGAAGGCCTTCTTGAATGATATTGTTAATCAGACCGTTGATCCAAGCCAGGTCGGTACCCGGTTTCGGCCTCAACCAAAGGTCGGCGATCTCGGCTAATTCGATCTTTCTCGGATCGACTAAAATAAGCTTAGCCCCGTGATGCAATACGGCCCGTTTGATGGCCGCCCCGATGACCGGGTGATTTTCGGTGGTATTGGAGCCGGTAACTAAGATGACCTTGGCTTTCTCTATATCAGAAATAGAATTAGTCATCGCGCCGCTTCCAAAGGCCGCAGCCAGACCGGCTACGGTAGAAGAGTGTCAAAGCCGGGCGCAATGATCGATGTTGTTGGTTTTAAAAACACCACGGACCAACTTCTGCATCAGATAATTTTCTTCATTGGTCGCCCGGGCCGAGGTTAGACCGGCTAACGAGTTTGAACCATATTGATCCCGAATTTCCAAAAATCGTTTGGCCACCAAGTCCAGGGCCTCATCCCAGGAGGCTTGGCGAAAATGCTCCCCTTCCCTGATCAACGGAGATGTCAAACGGTCCGGATGGTTGATAAAATCAAATCCGAACCGGCCTTTTACGCACAGATGCCCATAATTGGGAGGGGTGGTTTGGTCTCCTCCGGTAACCCGGACGATCTGATTATCGACTTTTTCCAGATAGAGTTGGCAGCCTACGCCGCAGTAAGTACAGGTGGTCTTTGTCCTCTCCAAATTCCAAGGGCCTGGACGACCTTCGATCTTTTCGGTCAGTGCCCCGGTTGGACAGTTGGCCAGACAATAACCACAGGAAACACAGCGTTCATTGATAGCCGGTGTATAGGAAGGGGGACCGCCTTCGGCCCCTTTGTCCACCGGAAGGAGGTCAAAAGCATTTTGAATCTGATACTCCGAACAGCCGTGGACGCATCTGCGGCAGGTAATGCATTTATTCGGATCAATATTGATGAAGGGATGCCCTGATTGGAGGGGATACATCCGCTTTGTCCAGATCGGTAATTTGTCGATATCCACTTTGTACATATCGGCGTAGGCCCGCAGGCGGCAGTCATAGACATCCTGGCAGCCGCAGGAAAGGCAGCGGGCGGCTTCTTCCATGGCCTCCGCCTGCCCTATGGTGGCCTCTACTTCCCTGAAGTTCTTCTCCCGTTCCGGTAATGGCAGATGGGGTTGATGAACCCGCGGGCTCTCCGGAATGCCTTCAAAATTGGCCTGGTCCACCTGGGCCAATTTCCCCTTGCTGATGTTAAAGGGCTTTTTTACCGGTTGGACGGCCCCTCGGGTCAGATATTGATGGATGGAATTGGCTGCTGTCCGGCCGTCAGCGATGGCTTGAATAACCGTTTGTGGGCCCCGCCAGAGATCTCCTCCTATAAAAAGATCGGGAATAGAGGTCTGAAGAGTTTGGGGATTCGCATCGGGCGTACCCCACTTGGAAAGGACCAACTCCTTCAAATCCGGGTCCTTCTCCAGGAAGGTCAGATCCGAAAACTGACCGATGGAGATGACGGCCAGGTCGGCTTCCAGGATAGTCTCCGACCCCGGGATAGGAACCGGTCTGGCCCTGCCCCCGGCATCCGGTTCCTTCAGTTCGTTGCGGATAAATTCAAGGGCTTTAAATCGACCATTTTCGGAGATAATCCTGGTTGGAGAAACCAGGAGTTCCAGCTTAACCCCTTCGGCTTCCGTTGCGGCCACTTCCTCCGGATGGGCGGTCATCTCTTTCCGGGACCGCCGATAAAGCATGGTCACCTCCTCGGCCCCAAGACGCAGGCATGTTCTGGCCGCGTCCATACCCGTATTCCCATTTCCAATGATCAGGACCTTTTTTCCGATTTCCGGCGGGTTGCCCATGGCCGTTTGAATCAAAAAGTTGAGGGCGTGGACAATCCCCGGTTGGTCTTCCCCCTCAAGGCCCAATCGGGTCGATTTCCAGGTGCCCACGGCCAAAAAGATGGCCTTATATCCCTCCTTCCGGAGATCGGCCAGGGTAAAATCCTGGCCGAAGAACTGATTAGGCCGGACCTCTACGCCCAGGTCGAGAATCCCCTTGATTTCCTGGTCCAAAATCTTTTTTGGCAGGCGATATTCCGGAATGGCATAGCGGAGCATTCCCCCCAACAGGGGTTTGGCATCGAATATTGTTACCCCATGTCCCTTTTGGCGGAGATAATAAGCCGCGGAAAGACCACCGGGTCCGCCGCCGATAATGGCCACCTTATGGCCACTGTTAGGGGCAACCTCGGGTTTATATGAAATCCCCTGCAGGAGGTCGTAATCGGCCACAAACCGTTTCAAGGGATTGATGGCAATGGGTTGGTCGACCCGGTTTCTTCGGCAGGCCTCCTCGCAGAAATGGGGACAGACCCGGCCGATACATAAGGGAAGGGGGTTCCTCTCTTTAATCAACTTAAGGGCTTCCTCAAATTTACCCCGGCTGACATGGGCCACATAGCCCTGGATGTCAATCCCGGCCGGGCAGGCTAAGTGGCAGGGGGCCAGGCAGTCCCCATAATGCTGTTCTAAAAGGAGCTTCAAGACCCCTTGGCGGGCCTCCAGAACAGCCGGGGCATCGGTCTCGACAACCATCCCCTCTTTGACCGGGGCGGCGCAGGAGGCAACCAGCTTTTGCTCGCCTTCAACTTGAACTACGCAGATCCGGCAAGCCTCTTCCGGTTTTAACAGGGGGTTATGGCAGAGGGTCGGGATAAATATCCCTCCCTGGGTGGCGGCCTGTAATATCGTATTCCCGGTATCCGTTTGCACAGACCGGCTATTTATCGTTAAGGTCACTTTAGACATTGCTTGCTCCTCACAATGATAAATAAAAAATGGACTCCCGACATACCCATGACATGGATATCAATACCTTATGAAATTGCCCGAACCCTTATAATATGAAAATAAAAGAGAGTCAATGAGTTTTGATGATTTTATCCAGGTCATCTTGTTTTTTTTTACTCTTTTGGGCCTGGAAAGATCTTTTATAGTCAACATACCGATAGTGCCAAAAATTCTATCGAAAAGATAAGCCTGTTTTTCGTGGACATCCCTCATTTCCGGGGACACCCGGCCAGGATACCGAAGCGGGTTATTTTTTCATACAGGGCCTTCCGGGAAATTCCGAGTCGCCTGGCAGCGATGCTCTTATTTCCATCGCTTTTTTTGAGAGTTTCCAAAATGAGTTCATATTCCATATCCTTTAGGCGTACGCCGTGCTCCGGGATATCGCCTATGATTTTTTTAGGTTGCCTTGCGGATATTCTCCCTGATTCAGTTATGATCTTTTCCGGAAAGTCCTCAAGGCCTAAAAGGGGTCCCTTGGAAAGAATTACCGCCCGGGCCAGACAATTTTTTAATTCCCGGACATTGCCCGGCCAGGAATAATGAACCAGAGTCTCCATCAGTTCGGGTTGCACCCCTTCTATTTCTTTTTTGTATTGCCCGGCGTATTGTTTTAAAAAATGACCTACCAATAAGGGAATATCCTGTTGGCGTTGGTGCAAAGGGGGCACCCGTATGGAAATTACCTCGATCCTATAAAGGAGGTCCCTTAAGAAACGACCTTTCTTGATTTCTTCATGGAGGTTCAGATTGGTGGCGGCAATGAGCCTGACATCCACCTTTCGGGTTTCGGTACTTCCAACGGGTTCAAAGGTCATATCTTCCAAAAAACGAAGTAGTTTGGCCTGGAGAACCATACTCATCTGACCAATTTCATCGAGGAACAAGGTCCCTTTATCGGCCATTTCCAGACGGCCCTTCTTTTCATTTACGGCTCCGGTGAAAGCCCCCCTTACGTACCCGAACAACTCCGCCTCCAAAAGACTTTCGGTAAGAGCCGCCGAATTGATACAGATCATCCCTTTGTCCTGGCGGGAGTTCTCCAGATGCAGAGCTCGGGCCAGTAATTCTTTGCCGGTGCCGGTTTCTCCTAATATCAATACGGGGACATCCGTGGGCCCCACGGTACGAACCAGGTCAAAGATCTCGGTCATCTCCGGGCAGGAACCGATGATAGAATGAAAGGAATGCTCACTCCAGACTCGTTCTTGCAGATTAATCAGTTCCTGCGATCTCTCGTGCTCCAGAATGGCCCTTTCCAAAACAATAGCCAGTTCCTCGTAATTAAGCGGCTTGATCAAATAATTGGTGACCCCCTCCTTTAGCGCCTGAACAGCGGATTTGACGGTCCCATAGGCAGTCATGATAATAAATGGAGGGGCTTTTCGAAAGCCATCCATTTTTCGATACAATTCAACGCCATCTATTTCGCTCATCTTAAGATCTGATAACACCAGGTCTATATCAGGAGTTTCACGGTAAATCTTTAAAGCCTTGGTCCCACTGTTGGCCGTAATGATCGTATAACCCTCGTCCTCGAGGATGGCCATCAACACCTTTAAAGTATTGATACGGTCATCGACTACCAGAATCTTTCTCTTCTTCAGATTCATCGATTTCATCTTTCTTATCCGCTCTAAGGGGTAATTTAACAACGACCCTTGTTCCCGCCCCGACCTGGCTGGTTATCTGGATGGTTCCCCCATGGGCCTCAATAATACCGAGGCTTATAGGAAGCCCAAGCCCGGTTCCGGTCTCCTTCGTGCTGAAGAAAGGATCAAATATGTTTCTAAGGTCTTCATGGGATATGCCCACACCGGTATCTTTCACCGAAATCCGAATCCAGTTGGGAAGACCGGGGGTGATCTTCCTCTTTGAAGGTACGGGTAAGGATCATTAATTCGCCGCCATCGGGCATGGCCTCGACGGCATTAATGAACAGGTTTACCAATACCTGCTCAATCTGATGGGCGTCGATGAAGGCCGTCGGGAGATCTTTTTCCAATATAGTGTGAAAGGTGATGCCCCTTTCCTCGGCCTGTTTTTTAAACAGACCTTGTATCGACAGAATCAGCTTATGGAGATCCGTGGGGACCCGTTTCGGCTTGGCCTGTCTGGCAAAATAAAGGAACTCGGTGACAAATTGACTCAGGCGATCGATCTCCTCCGAGACCAGACTGGTATATTCATTGATAAGGGGATCATCCGACCTTTTTCGTTGCAGGTAGACAATGGCCCCCTTCATGGCATTCAAGGGATTCCGTATCTCATGGGCCACACCGGCGGATAGGCGTCCTAAAGAAATCAATTTTTCCGAACGTATCAGCTCATCATGGATTCGGGATAGATTTCTCATCATTCGATTAAATGAGCGGGTCAAATCCCCTAACTCATCCCTGGATTGGACCGGGATATCCTGGCTGAGATCCCCGTTGGCTATCCGATCGGTCGCCGTGACCAGATTTCTTACCGGCCTGAGCAAAAAATAGGACAAAATACTCACGCCGATAATCGTAAAGAGGATGGCAATCAATACGAACTGAATAACCCGATTTCGCAGGGCATAGGCCTCCTTGGTAAATTCTTCGGTGGGGATAGCCACGGCCAGCGACCACCCCATACCCTTAACCGGCTCAAAGGCGGCCACTTTGTCTTCTCCCTGGAAAGAATAACGCTTCCAGCCGCTTTCCCCGGCCATCATGTCTAAGACCAGGTTTCTTAAGCTCAGATCGGGATAGGTTTCCAGGGTATATCGGTAGGGTTCGAATAAAGGGTGGACGATATTTCTTCCGTATTGATCAATGAGAAAGGCATACCCTTTATCCCCCACATGAATATGTCTCACCAAATCGATGATCTTATTAAAGTCGAGGTCGATGACGATCAGGCCGGCGAATTCTTTCCAGCCGCTATAAAAGGGCATGGCGTAATGAATAACGAATCCCCGATTAATAGGGGAGGGCATGATATCGGAACTAACCATAGTAAGTATCTTTAAATGGCGGCTGTTTTTAAAAAATGGCTGTCTACTTTGGTTTTCCAGGTCTTTTATGGCCCCTTCCCTTCTGACCTTGATGAGTTCCTGACCATCACGATCGATGTATCGGATCTGAAAATAGGCGGGGGTCCGGAGAATAAAATCATGAAAGAGACGAACGATGTTATCATGATTGAATTCCGCCTCTGCCGTCAGTCTAAAAGACCGGGTGAGGTGATAGTCTTCCAATATGGGAAGACGGGAGATGGTCTCCAGATCTGTACGACAATTATAGAATATATTGCTGATGATATTCGCCGTGGCCCTGACGGCCACCCTCTGTTCCTGACGAACAAGACGGTTCACCCGCTCCCCGGACTCCTGGATGGCAAAGTACCCCACGGCGGAGATCGGAATGCAGACCAATGGCAGAATGAATACGAGTAATTTTAATGAGATAGAGAATCGTATCTTCATAGTGGCAAAAAGCTTGAAGAGGGCTCAACTATCGGTTAGACTGAGACGCTCGTCCGGCCTTCATACGAAAATGCAAGGTGCAAGTTTCAAGTGTGAAAAACCTTGAACCCTATACCTTTTTTCATGTTCCAAGGCGCAGTATAGCAAAAGGGATATTTTTAGTCGAGTTTATAAGATTCGTAAGGATGCTCCGCGATGCGTCATTATAAGATCCCCCCTTTATCCCCTTTACCCGTAACGCGGCAGACCCTCAGAAGAAATGGATTTAGACCCGGGCTGTGGTTGCGTCTGTTCGTTGGGGTCGTCTTTATTCTTTTTTTATCTCCTTTGGAAAATTCGGCAACCGAGATCGTCGTCGGTGTAGCCACCTCTCTGCAGTTATTGGAAGGCCGGGAAAGCCTCCAGGCCGTTGAACTGGCGGTCGAAGAGATCAATCATAAAGGAGGAGTACGCCTCGGCGGGAAAGGAATACCCATACGGGTCAAGTCCATTGACCTTCAGGATGCCTCTAATGACGTTTCCGTGTCCAAGGCCCTTTTAACCCTGGAAACCTTTATTCACAGGGAACACATCCAGGCCATCCTGGTAGGACCGTTCCGGTCTGAGGTCTTGCTGGCCGGGATGAATATGATGGCCGGGAATAAGATTCCCCTATTAGGGACCATAGCCATGTCGGCGGCCTCGGAAGCCAGGATCATGAAGGATCCTAAATATAAAAACATCTTTCGGGTGGGACTCGACTCGAAATACCTGGTCGAGTATCTTATTAAGACCATGAAATTCCTGAACGAGAAATTCAAGTTTAAGAAGGTCTATATCATGAACCAGGATGTCGCCTGGACACGGAGTGCGGCATCATTGTTGGTCAAGTTATACTTTGAAAGGGCCGGGTGGGAGGTGATCGCCATAGATACCTACCCCAACGGTGCGACGGACTTTTCCGAAGGGTTGAAGAAGGCGCAGATAAAGAAAGCCCAGGTTATTTTACCCATATTTGATATGCCCGAGAGCGGTATCCTGGTCAAACAATGGAATACCATGAAAGTGCCGGCCCTTCTATGTGGCTTTATCTCTCCCATGGTTGGCCCCAGTGCCTGGGAGAGGTTTGACGGCAAGATTGCCGGTTCTTTGAACGTTATCTTTGAGCTGGGCAATGTGCCTTCTTCCACCTTCAGACCGGCCGAGGATTTTTATAATGCCTATCGATCACGATATGGGAAAGAGATTGAGGCCGGTCATGGTCCGGCACCCGCCTATGAGTCTGTGTATATCCTGGCCGAGGCCATTGAAAGGGCCGGCTCTCTCGATCCGAACAAGCTTGTTCAGGCTATAGAAAAGACCAATCGGATAGGGTCCATGGGACGCATTCAATTCCATCGGGGGCATCAGGTGATCTTCGGAGAAGATCCCCAGAAAGAAGCCCTGGCCTGTGTTATCCAATGGACCAAAGAGGGACATCGAAGAATTGTTTATCCCCCCTCTATCGCGGAAGGAAAAATCAGGCTACCCCAGTTGCTCCGATAGAATAGTATGAGAATAGGGTTCAAGGATTCAAGGATTCAAGGGTTCCAGGGTTTTAATTTCAACGCCTTTCACTTGAATCCTTGACCCCTGGGCCCCTTGAATCCTGGTTTCATAATTCGTGGCGCCCCCTATGGGCATGACGGTTAATACGAACCTTCCATTCGGTCTTTGGCGAGACTATCTAAAAATTGTTTCCTTTATTACTCACTATGATGATTTAATGCCCTTAATAGTAACATCATTTATAACACCATAGAATAACATATATTTTTTTATATTTTGCGTTTTTTACGATAAAAATATTTTTATAGATGTAACCGATAGTTACAGTAAAAAACGATTTCTTGAAACCATTTTAAAAATAGGCCTTATTTTCAACAAGTTGGTTATCATTATTGAAATGGCTTACCCTTTGCATAAGCTATTACAGCTTTGAATGGTTTGGTATATGTCTTTCCTTATATCGCTGCAATGCGGACAGGCGAGGCAACCTTTATCAGAGCGGTTTTTGCCTTATTACCCTTATCCCCGTACTATACGGGACGGTCTCAACCGAAAGGAGAAAGCAATGCAAAAGAAAGTCTGGCGGTATGGGTTCCTGTTTGGGTTGGTTCTATCTCTATGCGGCCCGGTTCATCCTGGCTTTGGAGCAGACCCTATTGTCATCGGGGTGCCCACTTTTTTAAGCCACGTCGATGGAAAGGAATCCCTGAACACCCTGATGATGGCGGTGGATGAAATCAACGCCAAGGGGGGGGTAAAGGTCGGGTCTGAAAAAAGGCTTTTTAAGGTCGAAGCCCTGGACATTCGCGACGGCGCACCGGGGGTGCCGGTACCCGAAGCCCTTCTGGGTATCGAAAAGGTCATTCTGGAGAAAAAACCCACAGCCCTTCTGGTTGGCCCCTTCCGATCCGAAGCCTTAATGGCCGCCATGGATCTCATCGCCAAATATAAAGTTCCCATGATAGGATCGATTGCCATGATCCCGGCCTCTGAAGATAAGATCAGGCAGGACCCGGGGAAATATAAATACATATTCAGAAATTGCCTCAACGCCAAATATCTGGTCGGCAACCTGATCGGCGTCATGGCCTTCATCCATAAGGAATTCGGTTTCAACAAGGTTCTGGTCATGCACCAGGATGTGGCCTGGGCCAGGGCCACGGCAAACGGTATTATCAAGAATTACTTTGAAAAGGCAGGCTGGACGGTGTTGGGGCAAGAGGCCTATCCCACCGGGGCCTCCGACTTCTCCTCGGGGCTGATGAAGGCCCAAAGCGGCGGCGCCCAGGTAATCCTGCCCATTTTTGATATGGCCTCGAGCGCCGTGCTGGTCAAGCAGTGGAATTCCATGAAGGTTCCCGCTCTGGTGGCCGGCTTCATCTCTCCTCTGGCCGGGCCCAGTGCCTGGAAGACCTTTGATCAAAAAATTGGAGGGGCCATTAATGTGAATTTTGAACTGGGCAGCGCCATAGCCAGCAAAAAGTGGCCCAAATCATGGGCCTTTGAACAGGCCTTTGAAAAGAAATATAAACGTCCCCTGGATGGGGGGCACGGCGAAGCGCCCTCTTATGATGCGGTCTATATTCTTAAAGAAGCCATTGAACGGGCCGGGTCCCTCAATGCCGACGCTATCGTCGCCGCCCTCGAAAAAACCGACTATACCGGCGTCGTGGGTAGAACCCGATTCGATAACGGTCATCAGGCCATTTTCGGCATGGATCCCAAAGAAGCCGACGTAGCCGCCGCTTTTCAATGGATGGATAATGGAGGGCGTACGGTCGTTTTCCCCGAATCCATTGCCGAGGGCAAGATCCAATTGCCGTCAGGTTTAAAGTCAGCCAAATAAGTTGCGAGTTGCGGGTTACGAGTGAAAAAGTTTTTATTTCTTAACCCGCAACAGTTTTAAAGTTTCAGAATAAACTATGCAAGAATATTGATAAAGAGAGGGAGAGGGTCCATTGTTTATAGGCACTATCCTATATGCACTGATCAACAGCGTCATTTTGATTCTGATGGCCCTGGGGTTTAACCTGACTTTCGGAATCAGCGGCGTTTCCAATTTCGCCTATGGGGCGCTCTATGTCCTGTCGGCCTTTGTGACCTGGATCCTCCTGAGACTGGCCGGGTTGCCCTATGTGATGGCGGCGGCCATCTCCATCCTCTTTACCGCCTTTCTTGGCGGCCTGATGTACCGTTTCATTCTCATGCGCGTTCGCGGCCAGGCCCTCTCCGAAGTGATCTCCACCTTCGGAATCGGTCTGGCCCTTCTCGAACTTTTTCGCTATTTAGGTTTCGTCGGTTTTGAATATTCCCTGCCTGTTTTTATAGACCGGAGTTTCGTCATCGCCGGAGCCCATGTCGATGCCCAGAGGATCGTGATTGTCCTGGTCAGTGCGGTCCTGCTTTTTTCTCTATGGCTTTTTGTGCACTATACCGCCATGGGGCTGGCTTTTAGAGGGATAGCCCAGGATGAGCGCACCGCCATGACCTTTGGCATCGACTCCGACCGTATGGCCATGTGGAGTGTTGCCATAGGGGCCGGACTGGCGGCGGTTGCCGCTACCGTGATCATGCCTCTGGGGACCATTTCGGTTGAAGAAGGCTACGATGTCCTGCTCAACGCCCTGGCGGTTTGTATCATTGGGGGCTTAGGGAGTTCCGGCGGGGTGATCGTGGCCGGTCTGGTGGTCGGATTTGCCCAAAGATTTACCGATTCCTATATCGGGTCTAATTGGACCATGATCGTCAGTCTGGTGGCCATTTTCATAGTACTGGTGATCAAACCCTCCGGCTTTTTCGGAAAGCAGAAAGAACTGGAAGAAAGGATTTAACGGCCCCTTGACCAAGCGGAAGGAAAGAATTGATCGTGGAATTAAGATAAGATCGGAGGATATTTTCGCCCTTTGTTCCTGGCGTGAAATGCTTTATCTGGCCAGTCCCAGGTTAATCCCGATCATTGGGTTCCTGGTGCTCCCCCTCGTCGTCAGCTTATACTGGCAGAAGGTGATTCTCTCCGTCGCCGTTTTTTCTCTGCTGGCCATCAGTTGGGATATCCTGGCCCAGAGCGGCATGGTTTCCCTGGGCCAGGCCCTCTTTTTCGGAATGGGCGCCTACTGTGCCGGAATCATGAATCATTATTTCGGATGGCCCCCTTTCCTGACCATTCCCCTGGCCACCATTCTGGGTGGTTTTTTCTCTACCCTGGTCCTCCTGCCCGTATTGCGCCTGCGAGGAATCTACTTCGCCATGGTCACGCTCATCATACCGCTCATGCTGGTGAGGATCATTGAGGCCTCCAGGATATTCGGAGGGACGGACGGGTTAAGCGGCTTGACCCCCCTTCCCGCCGGTTTATTCGAGTCTTATCTGGTTCTGGGGGTCCTGCTGCTGGTCCTTTTCGGATTCAGACGTTTGATGGACTCGGATTACGGTCTCGTTCTAAAAGGGATCAATGACAATGATCGATCGGTCATGAATGCCGGCATCAACATCTATTGGTACAAGATTCAAGCCTTGTTCATGGCCAGTTCGATCGGCGCTTTTGCCGGTGCTTACCTGACCCATATCTATATGTTCGTGGGCATGCCGGTTTTTGCCCTGGATTACTCGATTCTACCCATTGCCGCCGCGGTCGTCGGCGGCCCCGGATCTCTGGCCGGGGCGACATTAGGGGCCTTTCTTCTGGTGCCCTTATCGGAAGCCTTAAGGGGCTTCGGCGGCCTGCGGATCGTCATCTACGGCATGTTTTTGGTCCTCTTTGTCGTCGCCCTGCCGGAAGGAATCTTCCACTACATTGTCCGCAAATATCAACAATTCGAACGATGGGTCGAGGTAGAGCAATGAGTGGAACTCCCCTGTTAAGTGTCCAGGACCTGTCCAAGTCGTTCGGAGGGGTCCAGGCCCTGAGTCAGGTGTCCTTCGATCTCGCCGAAGGTGAATTGCTGGGCGTCATCGGCCCCAACGGCTCCGGGAAGACGACCCTCGTCAACCTGATCACCGGCTTTGTGAAAGCGACCTCCGGTAAAGTCCATTACCGGTCCCGGGATATTACCAACTGGGCCCCCTATAAGATCATCCGTCTCGGGGTGGCCAGGACCTTTCAGATGGTCAAGCCCTTTTACCAACTCCCGGCTTATAAAAATATGATTATTCCCCTGTATTCACCCCGGGTGAAACACTTGGCCGGGGGTAAATATGGGAATCGGGATGCGGTCGCCCTTGACCTTCTTGAAGAGGTCGGATTTGAAAGGGACTCCCATGTGGCCTATAAACCGGCGAGCGTGCTTCCCCAGGGTTATCTGAAAAGGCTGGAATTGGCCAAGGCCATTGCCTTGCAAGCGGATCTGCTTATTCTGGATGAACTCTTTTCCGGACTCAGCCTGGCCGAACTGGGCACCATCCTCCCCATCATTGAAAAGCTTCGCCAGGAAGGGAAGACCATTATCATGATTGAACACAGGCTAAGGGAACTTTTCCGCATTACCAATCGGGTCATCGTCTTGAACTATGGCCGGAAGATCGCTGACGGCCCCCCCCGGGAAGTCATGGAGAGTGACGCGGTCAAAAAGGCCTACCTGGGAACGGAAGGGTAAATCAGGAACCACGATGCTTACTATCAGCCATCTAATGGTCTTTTTTGAAAACGCCCTGGCCTTAAACGATTTCAGTATGGAGGTCCATGAAGGCGAATTGGTCGGCGTAATCGGATCCAACAGCGCCGGCAAGACGACCCTCATGAATACGCTCTCGGGTCTCATTATCGATATGCGTCTGAAGGAAAAACGAAAAGGCGGGGAGCGCATTAACGTCTATGGTCATATCGTCTATCAGGGGGAGGACGTCACCGAGATGAAGCCGAGTGACCGGGTCAAGAAAGGGATCGTCCTTTCCAGGGAGAGGCATCCGGTTTTTCCGGAAAGTAGCGTCCTGGAAAATTTGAAAATCGCCGGCTACTTGCGGAAACGGGCCGAGATTCAAGAAACCATAGGAACGATCTTCGAGTTATTTCCGGCCCTGGTCAATTTAAAAAATCGCAAAGCCGGATTCTTGAGCGGCGGGGAACAACAGATGCTGGCCATTGGCATGGCCCTGGTCGTCCGGCCGAAGCTCCTTCTTTTGGATGAACCGCTTCTGGGATTGAGTCCCGTTATGCAAAAGGTCCTTTTAGAGGGCATCGCCAGCCTGAAAAAAAGGTCGGGGATTACGGTCTTGTTGTGTGAACAATTTGCCAGACCGGTCCTGCCCATGATCGACCGGGGATATATCATCGAAAACGGAATGTTAACCTTAAGCGGGACAGGGGATGAACTCATGGATAATCCGGAGGTAAAATCCGCCTATTTTGGGGTCTGATGGGAAAAGTGGAACAGGCTAACCAGGGTACTGTATTTTCAACCTTCGAGGAGACGGCCGAGAGGCGAAAGAACCACACCGCCATCATCTATCTCGGAACCAGATACTCCTACCGGAAATTAAAACATCTTTCCGACCGCTTCTCTGCCGCCCTTAGGGCTATCGGTGTCAGACCCGGAGAAAAGACCATCATCTATATCCCCAATACGGTCCAATGGGTGGTGTCCTGGCTTGGGATTCAAAAGGCCGGGGCCATTGCCGTTCCCATCTCGCCCATCTATACGCCGGCCGACCTCCGCTATATTGCCAATGACAGCGGGGCCGAAAGCATCGTCTGCGCTGACACCAATTTTGGTTATGTCAAGAGGGTGATGCCTGAAACGGGACTAAAACGGGTTATCGTCACCAGGATGGCCGATCTGCTTCCCTGGTGGAAAAGGAACTTCGGTGTTCTTTTCGATGTCATCCCTAAAGGCAAAATCGCCCTCGGGGGGAATATCCATTCCTTTAGGTCCCTGCTCTTTAACACCCCCAGGCCCTCCGAGGCCGCCCCCCCCATCTCTCCCAAGGGAAGTGACATCGCCGAAATTCTGTATACCGGCGGTACGACCAAGCACCCGAAAGGGGTGCCGCTGACCCATGAGCTTTTCTTGGTCAGCGTGGGTGAGCAAATCCGGGTGAGCGAACCCCTAATTCCGGTTGAGGAAAACATCCTCATGGGGAATGCCCCCTTATTTCACATCATGGGGCAGGCCTGCGCCCTGTCCACCCTCCTGGTGGGGGGTACGCTCATGATCCAGCCCAAGGTAAACCTGGATGCCACCTTCGAATCCATAGAACGATTCAAGGCCACGAGCATGATCGGCGTCCCCACCCTTTACCGCATGATTCTCGAACATGATCGAACCGATCAATACGATCTGAGCAGCGTTAAATACTGGTACAGCGCCGGCGACGTTCTACCGGTGGAGGTGGGAAAACGGTGGACCGAGATGTTCGGGAAGGTGATTTATCAAGGGTATGGCGCTACTGAAACCTGCGGCGGGGTGACCATGTGTCCGGTGGATATCCCTAACCCCCCTAAGAGTGTGGGCCGCGTCATTCCAAGCAAAAAAATCAAGCTGGTAGACCCTTCGACGCTCGCCCCGGTGGAAGTGGGACAACCGGGGGAGTTGCTGGTCTCCTCCGACTATATGGTTACCAGCTATCTCAATAAGCCGGAAGAAACGGTTGCTTCCTTCATCGAGATAGAGGGAAGGAAATGGTATCGCACCAACGACATCATGTCCATGGATGAGGATGGCAACCTCTATTTTATCGACAGAACCGTCGATACGATTAAACATAAGGGATACAGGATATCGGCCTCTGAAATAGAAGCGGTCCTCCAGGAACATCCCGCCGTTATCGGCTCGTGCGTGGTGGGAGTGCCCGATGAAAAGGTAGGCGAACGCATTAAGGCCTATGTGGTCCTGAAGGAGGACGTCAAGGGGGTCACCGGTTATGACCTCATTAAATGGTGCCGGGAGCAGTTGGTTTCTTATAAGGTGCCCCAGTATATCGAATTCCGGGACATGCTCCCCAAATCCAAGGTCGGCAAGCTTCTCAGACGGGAAGTCCGGAAGGAAGAACATAGACGGGCGGAAAAGGACGACACGAGCGACGAGGCTTATAAAGGCGTAGAGATTTAGCCACCTTTCCTCTGCAGGGCTTCATAGGGACGGGTTTTAAGCCCGTCCCTACGAGGGATTTTCATCTTTCGTGGCGCCCCCGTCCCTTAAGCCCCGTATTTCATTTTCTCATTAAATTCTTTCCAAAATTTTTCGTCCTTATTCTGCCAGTCAGGCCCGAAACGTTTACTGAAGAAATCCTCTAATTTTTCAAAAAGCCGTTTCCACCCCGGCATAGTCTCATAGCGGAGTACATCCTCCAGGAAAGGGACGAGCTCTCCCAATTTTTCTTTCGGTAGATACGCCCTGGCCCCTGATTCAATGGACCGTTTCAAGGCATCAGGGGATAAGGCATGGGCCGTGAGCATGGCCACCGGAAACTTGCGGTTAACGGCCAGTTCCAACAGATCAAACCCGCGGACCCCCATGATGTCCAGGATCACCAGATCATAAGTCCAGGAAATCATCAACTCGACCGCTTCCTCATAGGACGATGCTTTATCCAATTTACAGTCCGGACAAGCCTCCAGGATTTCTTCTTCAATCACGGCTAAAACATCCGGTTCATCATCCACTGCCAACAAACGCTTATTTTTTAATAGGCTCTCTTTCATAAAATCTCCTCCTTATCGACTGTATTAGGACTGATATACGCTTATTTGTTCAAGACCTTCTGATCTTACCGCTCTTTAATGTTAAGGGGAGGGATTCGAACCATGAACCGGCTTCCCAATCCTTCCCGGCTTTTCAAAGTGATTTCACCCTCCATGGCCTCTACCAGGCTTTTTACCCCGCTGAGTCCCAGCCCAAGTCCGGATATTTGGTCCATTTCCTGGTTGCTCAACCGAATAAAACGTTCAAAAATACTCTTTTGCCCATCCAATGGGATCCCCCGGCCGTCGTCCTCCACAGCCATCAACAGGTCCCGGTCGCCTTCAATGGTGATCGAGAGTCGCTGGCGGCGGTATTTCATTCCGTTGCTGATCAGGTTCCGAAGAATCTGTTGAACTTTTCTTGGGTCGTGGGCAAAGGGTTCCTCTTTATACCGGCCGGATATCTCAAAAAAAATCCCTTGTCCGGCTAAAAGCTGTTTAAATTTTTCAATAGATTCGACTTGGCAAAGATCTTCCATATCCTTTCCCGGGTTGACTTCCAGAATATCTATCAAAGCCTCTTTCAGGACAGTTTCCGGGTAAAACAACTCGGGTTGGAATACCTTGGCCTCACAACGGAAAATCTCGATCATCTGCTGAAGAAGATTCTGAGCTTTTCGGGTATTTCTTAAAATCCGTTCCAGGACGATTCGTTGGTTTTCATCCAAGGAGCCGTTTTTATCTCCTTTTTGGAGTAGTTTCTGGGCACTTACGGAAACTATAGATAGGGGTCCTCTCATGTCATGAATGAATAAATCGAGCAATTCCCCGCTCTTCTGCTTTCCGGAATCGTTGTTCGGCTGTCCCGGTATAACCTCTTTTTTTCTAAATAAATGTTTCCAGTAATTCATCTTTAGCTAACCGGAGAAGAATAGAAAAAGTGCACCTAATCAGGTATGGGTTAAATTGAATTAGTTTTGGTATCCCACCGAGTTAAGAATAATCATCGAATAACGGATTCAATAATTTTTTATGCTTGATACGACTTTTTTGTCAAGATAAATATTAGTCCGCCCTTAAATCGGTATAAAGGGGCGACCTCAAAGGGGGCTGATTCAATCCGGTTTTCCAAGATTTTAAATTCAAGGAACCACAAGAATCCAAAGGGGAACTTTCCCAAAGTTATAAAGTGGTTGAAGTCCATTTATTAAAATAGGCTGTATAAAATTAAAAAATGATTTGACATATTTTTTTTTTTGATATATTTTTGTTTTTTATTCATAAACCGATTTAAAGCGTACTTGGCTGGTACTCGCAGGCATTTAAAATGCCGCGATTTTTTATATTCCCATTAGAAAGGGGTGTTAAAGCATGTCCATCAATGTGATTGTCAAGGACAACAACATTGAGGCGGGCATAAAGCTGTTACGGAAAAAAATGCAGATGGACGGCCTGAAGAAGGAACTCAAGCAACGAGAGTTCTATGAAAAGCCAAGCGTCAAGAAAAAACGAAAACAGCGGGAAGCCGCCCGCCGAAAACGAAAGGCCAATCTATACAACCGATGATTGGGCAATTGATCCTTCAGGTTTTAGCCACCTGTTTTAATTTTTAGAGCCTCTCTTTCTTTTCCCTGCCAGACCTGCGGGTTTGAAGGGGAAAGGGAAAAGGCACTAAAGAGCCTCCTAACTAACCTGACCTCCTCGGCATTTAACCCTTGAGTAAAACAAAACCTGGCTGTACGCCCAAACGGTTCCAATGGCTGATTCCGAAAGACTTAGCCGGAGCCGTTCGGGTGGAAGTTTGGTTAAAAGAGTATCTACCCGACTTTTCACGCCGTATAATCAGAGAACTTTTCCCCGGAGGCGGGGTTCGAGTCAATGGACGACCGGTATCCAAGGGATTCAGGGCCTCCCCGGGGGATCACCTGGAAGTTGAGATCCCCGGATCATGGAATTCGTTCCCGGTTCCCGAACAGACACCCAAGCCGTCGGTCGTTTTTGAAGATCAGACCTTTCTGGTTATGGAAAAACCCGGCCTGGTGCCCTCTCATCCCCTCAGTCCTTTTGAAACAGGGACTCTGGCCAATGCCCTGGTCTCCAACTGGCCTCAGACAATCGGTGTTGGAAACAAACCCTTGGAACCCGGCCTGGTCCACCGCCTCGACAGCGGGACATCCGGTTTGCTGGTGGCCGCCTTGGAACAGGGAACATGGTTGCAGCTCAAGAAAGACCTGGCTGCAAGAAAATGGGAAAAGACCTATCAAGCCCTGGTTGAAGGGGTTCTTCAAGGTCCGCTGACCATTTCCCTTCCCTTGGCCCATGATTCCGGGGATAAGCGAAAAATGAAAGTGCTTCAAGATCCCGGGGAAAAGTACAGGGGCCGCGTCTATCGGGCCATAACCCAGGTCCAGCCATTAAAAAAATATAACCACCATACCTTGGTCGATGTCAGCCTGATTACCGGGGTAACCCACCAGATCCGTGCCCACCTGGCCTTCCAAGGCCATCCCGTAGCGGGAGACATCCTTTACGGGGCGAAACCCGCTGAAAAATTAGGACTCCCCCCGGGACGCTTTTTCCTCCATGCCCGTCATCTTTCCCTCCCCCATCCCGTGACCCGGGAACCAATCACCTGCATCTCCGAACTGCCGGAAGATCTAAGGGAAGTCTTATCCCGTTTAGAATCGATGCCATTAACTTAAGGAAGATTTCATGCCCACATCGTCACCCCGGGGAGAGTTAAACTGCTTCTACGCTTTCAGCTTTCAGCTTTGAGCTTTCAGTGGAAAGAGGGACCAGCATTTCATCCTCCCCTTCCGGAAGGGGAAAGGGCGGAAGAGAAATTGGTCTTGAAGTTTTTTCACGCTTGCGAGGGTTATTTTTGCAAAAAATATTCTTTTATCTCTTTATCGGTCTTTGGCAGGAATTGCTGAAGAAATTTTTGTTTTAAGGAAAGAATGCGCTTTAGGCTGTTTTTAAATAATTCTTCGGAAATGGCCCCCTTTTTTATTTTATTCAACAAATAGAAATAGCCCCTTTCTATTTTTTCCGGGTCATGGCAGATCAGTAAGCTATCGGCTCCGGCCATAAAAGCCAAAAACAGGGCCTCTTCAAGCTCATAGTGCCGGGTGACCGCCCCCATTTCCAGGTCATCGGTCATGACCAGTCCCTCATACCTCAATGCCTGGCGCAAAAGTCCGGTAATGATGGCCGGGGATAGGCTGGCCGGATACTTTAGATCATAAGCCGGATATTTAACATGGGAGACCATGATCGCCCCCGGCTGGATTTTAACCGCCTCTTTAAAAGGGACCAGTTCGACCTTTTCCAATTCGGCTTTATCTTTCAGTTGAATGGGCAGGTCCTGATGGGAATCCAGATCGGTATCGCCGATCCCGGGAAAATGCTTGGCGCAGGCGATGATCCCGGCCTGCTGCAATTCGGTTATACATAAGGCCCCAAGCTTGGCCACCTGCAAAGGGATCGGAACCGTAGGAACGGTCGGCCATCAATCCCTTTGGACCCTGCGTGTTGACATCCAAAACCGGGGCCAAATCCATATTGATCCCCACCAACTTCAGCTCTTGGGCCTGGGTTTGAGCGAAATAACGGATCCACTCCTCCGGGTCTTCGGAAGAAGCCATGGTCGATGCCGAGGGGAACTGGGTAAAGGGCGGACCCAAACGGGCCACCGGACCTCCTTCCTGATCGATGGAGATAAAAAGGGGGATGGAAGAAATTTCCATGGCTTTTTCTTGAAGGGAGCGGGACAGCTCGGCCAATTGAAAGGGGTCTTGAACATTTCTCTTGAAATAGATCACTCCGCCGATGTGCAGTTTTTTTAAAAAATAAGAAAGATCGGTATTGAACTGGGTCCCTTCAAAGCCGACCATAAAAAGCTGCCCGACCAATTCTTCCAAAGACATTTTGCGAATTAGACGTTCCATGATTCACCTTGTCTATTCATTGAGTATGCCAGGTAATGTTATACCATAGAGGGACATGGCTGCGCCATTTTTGAATCAGCTCGCGACACTGGCATGCTCCGGAGGTTTTAGAATTTTTCGGGGGAAACGGTAAACCCCTCTTTGTGGGCCGCCGCCCGTAAATTATGATCAAGGCAAATGATCACTTGGTCCTTGGGGGATTCTTCCGCCCATATTAAGGCGGCTGAAAGTTGAAAGGCATCCGCCGTTCTCAGAGGATGAACCATTATAAGTCTCTCCGCCCGTTGTCGAAGGCGTTCACCGGGTTGGACCTCTGACCATTCGGCAGATAAGATGTTAAGAATAGCTGTTGCTTTGATCGCCTCTTCCGGAGAAAGCACCCCTTCCCGCCGTCTCCTGGCTAAAGCGGACTGGCATTCAACTCGTGTCGCCCACCAGACCATCATATCTTCATCGGCTTTAATCAGGCGTGTTATGGTTTCAGACCAGGGTTCTTTGAGGCAGAGAGGAATGATGGCTGAAGAATCCCAGAATTTCACCGGCCTTCCTCCCGCTCCTCCAGGAGGGCCGAACGGATAAGTCCTTTGGGGTCCTCCGGCTTGGGTATGGTCCAAAAATTCTTTGGGAGTTTTCCCGAGCCCAGTTTAATTAAGCCTTGCTTTTCTATTTTGGCCAGTGATTCCCTTGGGTTTTTTTGGCGGGAAAGGGGGACTAACCGAGCCACTGGTTTTCCGTGGTCAGTGATCAAGATCTCGGACCCCGCCTTTACCTGGTTTAAATAATCACTTAAATGGGCCTTTAATTTGGAGACAGCCGCTGTTTTCACCTTTCCCTCGCACTCAAAATTTAGTGACTATATTAGTCATAATAAATTGACCTGTCAATACCATTTTTTATCCCGATACAATCTCAACCATTTAGGAAAAGGATACCTCCCCCACATCAATACCCCAAAATCCCCGGTTCATACCAATCCGCCCTTTTCACCAATTGATCTGCTGTTTTCCATATCGCAGTTTACTGGGTCCATACGCTTCTCCTCTGGATAACCGGCAGCATCGGCATTGAACAATTAACCCTATAAGAACATAAATTAGATATTGAACAACTCTGTTCATGTAATAATATCAGATAGTTTTATTAGGAAAATCCGGATTTGACATTGACAATCCCGGAACTTCCTGATATTAAAAGGAAACTATTCAATATATTGTTGGGAGAAAGATCGATGAAAATAATTAATATTTACGGCATTATTTGTTTCGTGATTCTTTCACTATTCGCCACTCAAGCATGGCCGGAAAATATTCTCAATTCTGATTCCGATTACAGCATAAAAATCGCGGTTACAATCAATCGAGATAATTCTATAATGGGAAAATTGGAGTATTCTACCCATACGCCTCAGTATCCTCTTCAGTTGGTGACTTTTAATCCGATTGGTGGCGTGATTCACGCTGAACCATATCTCTTTGAACTCCTTGAAAAGACGATTATTTCAAAAAACGTACACAGAATTAAATGTCGCAGCATAAATGATAAATATGGGGCTGGTTCGCTGGTTATGGGGACCATTGATTTCCGCGATGAGCTTCAGCCCAAAGTGCATTTAGTGAATGAGAATGGGTATACTTATATTGGTAACATAACGAAAAAGGGGAAAGAGACGCAGATGAAATACATACCAAATGTTTGGTTGGGACATTAATTCAGATTCGTTGTTCCCGACTGAACATCCCAACCAGTCAATCCAGCTGACGTCTTACAGCTGCGGCTGATCTTGTTGGGCATTTGGAACAAGTAATGAGAATTACGAAATCTCAGTTGGTAGAGAAACCAGAGAATTGGGGCCGCCATGTCGTTATACTGGGAGCCGGGGCCAGTGTCGCAGCGTTTCCCCAGGGTGACGCCAGTGGACGAAAGCTACCGACGATGGATGGCTTAATCGAAATGCTTGG
The DNA here is from genome assembly GCA_963821645.1 of uncultured delta proteobacterium. Lineage (GTDB taxonomy): Bacteria > Desulfobacterota > RBG-13-43-22 > RBG-13-43-22 > RBG-13-43-22 > RBG-13-43-22. Next base: position 51,810 of record CAWGEQ010000050.1, read on the forward strand.
CCTTGAGCCAGTATTGAAAACAGGAGGGGTCAAGAATACCCGGCGTAACTTTGAAAACATCTATAGCGAGTTATATGAAATTGATCCTGGGTTGCCTATTCTGAGAGAAATCGAGGCCATCATATACGCGTATTTTGACAAACTGCGGCTCCCGGAAACATCAACTCTCTATGACTATTTGTTGATGTCACTTCGGCCTAAAGATGTGGTCGCAACATTTAACTGAGACCCATTCCTCTTCGACGCTTGGAACCGAATGAAGGATAGTGTCCCAGTTCCAAAGATTGTTCACCTTCATGGTAATGTTCGTGTGGCGTATTGCCCGGATCACCCTACCTACGGTGAGCACGGTATGTATTGTCCAACATGTGATAGAGAGCTTGTTCCTTCTCGACTGCTCTACCCCGTGGCAATGAAGAACTACGTTGACGACCCCTTTATCAAAACAGAATGGGAAGTTCTGAAGAAGGCACTGCGTCAGGCAAGGACGTTGACGATCTTTGGCTATGGCGCTCCGACCACAGACAAAGAGGCAGTTGATATCCTGAATGACGCATGGGACAAGTCCAAGCGCTTAATCGAGAGAACCGAGATCGTTGACATAAAAGAGAAGGAGGTTCTGTGGAAGCAGTGGGACGCTTTCATTGTAAGAACCTATCTTGATTGCCCTGGAAATTTCTATAAATCACGGTTGGCGACCTATCCCAGGAGGACTTGCGAAGCCTTGCGAGATCAGACTTTTTATGGTCTATGGGTCGAGGAAAACCCATTTCCAGTGAATGCCGGATTTAATGAATTACTGTCCTGGGTGAAGCCGTTAGTTGAGGCAGAGAACAATGTAGGAAAGCCCAACAACCAAGGAGATTCGGACGAAGGAGCCGTCGTCACACAAAAATGAGCTTTCCGATACTATCAAAGTCAAAAACGGCCCAACCACCGGCTCGACCCGAACAAAATGCGGTCGGGTCAGCCGGGGCGTTATGTGAGAATAGTTAGATACACCATAGAACCGAGGAGGCATGATGTTCAGGAATCTAATTCTTGGTCTGGATCCTGGCGGAAAAAACCGCTTTGGCTGGTGTATATCAGAGGATACGGACTGCCTTCCGTTGTCGATTCTGCACCGTGGAGTGGCCAGTCATGCTCAAGGAGCCATAGATGCAGCATTACGTCTTGGTGGGACCGGCAGGATCGCGGGAGCGGGAATTGATTCGCCACTATTCTGGACTCCAGACGGTGACCGAAAGGTAGACAAGCTCCTTCGGCAAAGCATCCGTCGTAAAGGAGGCCCGACGAGCACTGTAATGAGCGTAAATTCACTTCAGGGCGCTTGTCTTGTCCAGGGAGTTATAGCCGGTCAATTGATCCGAAAACGGTTTTCTGATGCACGCATAACCGAGGCCCATCCCAAGGCCTTGCTGTGGCTTCTCGGTCTTGCAAACACCGAAACACCAGTTAATGACGTATCTCCCTCGGCGCTCTCCGGGTTTGTAGCTTTTGATTCAAGGATTTCCGAGCACGAACGGGACGCTGCGCTTGGAGCGCTTACCGCTTGGGCCATGCTGCATGTTTATGAAGGGTGGAGAGACATCTCCAAAGATGAGAGCGGCGCTATGCACCCGTGGGACACACCAGTCTCCTATTGGATGCCGGTATAAGAGGAAGGATATTTTGGAACCAACATAACCGCTGGGTCCACCCAATCGCCCATACGGCGGGCTCTGGGTGACCCTGGCGTTGGCGCCGCTTGCGGCGTCGCCCCTATCGGGTCCATGTCCCGGCCGGCTCCGCCTACGGCTGCGCCAACCAGGCCATTGGACCTCGATGTCCCTTGCTCGCCTGGGTCTTCGGCCCCAGCAAGCTTTGGGCCACGGGTCAACGCCGAATTGTACGACGGAAAAATGTAAAAGCGTAAAAGTTTAAAGGGGACTTCGTTGTTAAATTGCATTACACTTAATTGGTTTCCCAATCCCAGAGGAGTCGCAGGACAAAAACCATTAATGCCATTACCAGAGATGAGCCATAAACAATCATAACCGTTTTTTTATAATCCGCCAGGGTAATCTCCGAGCGATCGTCTCCCAAATAGGGTTTATCGCACTTCTCTCCGTCATAAAAAGCCGGTCCCCCTAATTGGATTTGCAAGGCCCCGGCCAAGGCCGCTTCAGGGATGGCGGCGTTGGGACTCTCGGATTTGCCGCCGTCCCGCTTGTCGGATGCGCCAGGCCTCTTCGAAGGAAAGCCCAAGGGGCCAGGCCAGGAGGCAAATCAAGAGACCGGTGATTCGGGCCGGGATATAATTAAGAAGATCATCCAGACGGGCCGAGGCCCAGCCGAAGTGGAGATAGCGATTGTCTTTATAACCTACCATGGAATCGAGGGTGCTGACCGTCTTAAAGGCCATGGCCAGAGGAACCCCTCCCAGAAGAAGATAGAACAGAGGGGCGATAATCCCGTCGGAAAGGTTTTCCGCCAGGGTCTCCAGGACCGCCTTCAAGATCTCCGGATAGGTCAGGTGTTCGGTGTCACGCCCGACGATGCGGCTTAAATTTTTTCTGGCTTCGGAAACCCGGCCATCTTTCAGGGCCTTCACTACCCGGGCCGCTTCCTGATGAAGGGAGCGGGTGGCCAAAGTGGTGTAGGCAAGGACAATGACGAGCAAAGACCCGACCCAGGGATGGATGGCCTTTGCGCCTTCGATCAACCAAAAGGTACCGGCAAAAATTCCTGCCGGCAAACCAATGGCCAACAAACACCCGGCCGCCTTTTCCCAGGCAGGGCGGGAAGAGGGCCAACGCAGCATTTTCTCAAAAATTCGAATTAAAAATCCGATACCCCGAACCGGATGGGGAAAATATTTTGGATCGCCCAGGGCCAGATCCAGAAGATAGGCCAGGGCAAATTGATAGGCGTTCAAAGGTGATACAACTTCCAAAGAATCAATGAGTTCTAAAATAAACGAACATCGAATTTCGAATGTACGGAATTTGAATCATGAAGTGTTTTGTTTTTACCTTCCTTCGACGTTCATGAATTCGATCATTCGATTTTGACATTTCCATGCTTCTCGACACCTTCATGAAAAAGCCTGCTTCAATTCTACCAGCAGGTCTTCCATCCGCTGAAATCTCTTCCCCGAAAAGACTTCGGGCCGTTCTATGACTACCACCTGGCAATGTTCCTGTCTGGCGGCTTCCAACTTGTTCAAGACCCCGCCGGGAAGACCGCTGTCTTTGGTGACCAGGACCCCTATGGAATATTTTTTGATCGCTTCTTTATTATCCTCAACAGAAAATGGTCCTCGTCCGAAGAGAATATGATCCTCCTCTATCCCGGCCTGACGGCAGGCCTCAACGGAACCTGGATGGGAAAGGACCCGGACCCATAAAGGAGTCTTCGTTTGTGCGCTCTTTCGAACGTAGGGCTCCAAATTACGGGAACCGGTGGTCAGCAATACCGGTCTGTCGATGGAAAAGGCCAGGGAGGCCGCTTGTTCATGATCCTTGGCGAATAAGAAACCCTGATCCGTGGGGACCACTGGCGGACGGTCCCATAAAAAATAGGGGGTGGCCAATTCCTCGGCTGTTTTTTGGGCGAGAGTTTTTATTTGTTGGGCATAGGGGTGGGTGGCATCGACAACGGCCCGGATTCCCTGGGAACGAATCAGACGGGTCAATTCCCCCTCATCCAGACCCCCTTGTCTCCTGGATATCAAGGGATGATTCTCAAAGTCCAGGGGAACATCCGTGGCTGTAGAGACCAGTACCGGATATCCCTGCTCGGCCAGTTGGGAGGCCAGGGAAACAGATTCACTGGTTCCCCCCAAGAGCAGGATCATAGACTATACCCTCTGGGGGTGATAAACCAGCCCTTGAGATTTATGGAGGATTTATTCCCCACGATGAGAATACTCCTCATGGAGATGTCAAAGTCCAGGCAATGAGCCAGGTCGGTTAAAATAAAATGTTCCTCATCGGTTCCTATGGCAGTAGCAATCCCTACCGGCGTGGTCCCCGGACGGAAGCCTTTAAATATGTCGACGGCCTCTTCCAATTGTCTTATCCGCTTTTTGCTCCTGGGATTGTAGAGGACCGTCGCCAGGTCGGCCTGGGCCACGGCCTCCAGGCGCTTCAGGATGGTTTCCCAGGGAACCAGGAGGTCACTCAGACTGATGCAGGCATAGTCAAGCATGATCGGGGCGCCCAACTTGGCCGCAGCGGCATTCGAGGCCGAGACACCGGGAACAATCTCAATGGGGAGGTCCATTCCTTCCGCGGCGGACAGCTCCAGGGCCAGGCCGGCCATGCCGTAAATACCGGGGTCCCCGGAAGAGATCAGGGAAACCTGGTTTCCTTCCTGGGCCCGTCTAAGAGCGATCAGGCAGCGTTCTTTTTCCTGACGCATCCCCGAGGAAATGATCTCCTTGCCCGGGGTCAGGTCTTTAATCAGCTCCAAATAACGGGCATAGCCCACGACAATGGTGCTTTGTCCAATGGCCTTCTCGGCCCGAAGAGTTCGGTCTAACGGTCCTCCGGGACCGATGCCGACCACAAAAAGTTTTCCCTGGCGATGGCGATGGTCACCCCGTTGAAGATCTTCTTGGGTAGAATTAATTGGGTCCTCCTTCCTGCCAATAAAGCCGAGGCTTCGGCCACGGACGGCAGATTGACTTTCTTTTTTACAAACTCCGAGTGTTCAAAGGCTTTGATGGTGGTGCGTATCTCCTGGGAAGCGATAAACCGCAAAGGAACCTCCAACCGTTTGGCCGCTTCAATAAGGCCTTTTTCATCGGACTTGATATCGGCCGAGGCCAGATAACGGACCTGGTCGATTCCCACAGCGCTTTCCTCCAGAGCGGTCTTAACGGCTGTCATGATGACTTCCGCCCCGGCACCCCGTCGGCAGCCGATCCCGACTATCACTGATTTAAGGGCCTCGGTAGAGGTGGTGATAATCGGTTCGGCCCCCAGGATGTTGCCGACTAAAAGGGCCAGATCGTTGGCCCCGCCCTCGTGGCCGCTGAGCAGGCTTATAGCGAATCTCCCCCCCACATCCACTACTACCGCTGCCGGGTCTTGGGTTTTATGGTGAAGATAGGGGGCCAGGCTCCTGACCGCGACCCCGGCCGGCATCACATAGATTAATCCTTCATATTGGAAAAAAATCTCTTTGGTCAGGGTCAAAATGCTGTCAAATCGTTTAGCCGGCAATGGCCATGAGACCTGACGGTGTAAAAAGACCTCTCCCTCGGGTAAGGCCTTCTTTAGATAAAAGACCAGGGCAGCCCCTTCCTTTGAGAGGCTGATCAAGGCCACTTTCATGACTGGTTCCCTTGGCGAAAGCCATGGCTGAATCCCTGGTCATAAAGTTTGGAGGCCGGAATATCCCGGGCCAAGGCCTGTCCCACCAGGATCAGGGCAGTTTTTCGGATTCCCGATGTGCGCACCTTTTCCGGGAGGTCCACCAAGGTCCCCCGGATGATTTGTTGATCCGGCCAGGAACTGCGGTAGACGACGGCGGCCGGACAATCAGGCCCGTAATAGGGGGCCAGGGTTTCAACAATGGATCCCAGGCGGTCTATGGAAAGAAAGATGCACAGCGTGGCCTTCAAACGGGCCAAGGCATCCAGTTCCTGCTCCTTGGGCATGGGTGTGCGTCCGGAGGTTCTGGTCAGGATGATGGTCTGAGATACTTCCGGTGCGGTGAGTTCTGTCTTTAAGGCCGCGGCAGCGGCCTGAAAGGAACTGACTCCGGGAACGACCTCATAATCGATATCCAATTTATCCAGTTCGTTCATCTGTTCCCGGATGGCCCCATAGATAGAGGGGTCTCCGGAATGGAGACGGATGACGTCCAGGCCCTGGTCCCTGGCCTGAAGGCATAGGGCAATAATTTCTTTCAGAGATAATCCGGCTGAATCATATTTTTGAGCCTTATCCGGCAACAACCGAAGGACCTCGGGGCTGACTAAGGAACCGGCATAGAGGCAATACTGACAATTTTTTAAAAGTTTCTCGGCCTTAACGGTCAACAGCTCAGGGTCTCCAGGGCCGGCGCCCACAAAATGGACCTTCATGATTTTTCCTTTCCTTCGGCATGGACGAGGATGATGGAAAGATACCCGGCCTCGGGGTCCTCGGCCTTCAACCGGCGTAAATCGGTTTCTATCCGCTGTCCTTCCTGCCCGGCCCGGGCCACAAAGACGGCCTGATCCATGAGGCCCAGCTTTTCCAGAAGGTCCAGAATCTTGGCCAGACGTTTTCCGATCTTCATCAAGACTACCGTCCCGCCCTTTTCCAGGGCCTGTTCGACCATGGCCAGGTCATCGGCCGTGGGGATGATCGTTACCGGGGCCTTGGCCTCGCCCACCGGAAATTCGGTCAGGGCCGCGGCCGCGCTGAAGGCATTTACCCCTGGTACGGTCAGGGCCGTAAGATTGGGGATCTTTCGGCGCAGATGACGTAAAAGATAGATATAAGTCGAATAGAGCAAGGGATCGCCCAAGGTCAGGAAGCAGCAGTCATGCCCTTCGACGAGAAAGTCAGCGATTTTTTGAGCCGCCCCATCCCAATGATTGGAAAGTGCTTTGGGATCGGTGATCATGGGAAACATCAATTCCATGACCTGGGAATCCCGGCCTAAAAAAGGGCCGGCGATCTTCAAGGCAGCACTGTCCCGCTCTTCCCGGGATTTGGGGACAAAGACCATTCGGCACTCTGAAAGGAGCTTGGCCCCCTTGATGGTCATCAATTCCGGGTCCCCGGGTCCTACGCCGATACCATAGAGTTTTCCAAGTGTTTTCATAAAAGCTTTCTTTTGATGATTAGAAAAAGTGTCCTCGAAGAGACTTCAATCTTTCCCAGGTCTTCGGGTTCTGACCGAGCCGAATCTTCTCATCGTCCAGGGTTAAATTTTCGCAGACATAAACGGCCCAACCGGAACCCAACCCTTGCAGGGCTTTGGCCAGCCACTCCACCGAGCCCTTACGGCCTCCCAATACAGCTATCTTTTCGACACCTGAATCAAGGACATCCTGAAAATCCGTTTTGGGATCCTGGCCATGGGCGTCTATGATTCGGGCCTCCCCCCAATCCAAACCCAAACGGGCAAAGGCCACCTGGATGGAGCTGATTCCCGGGATGACCCGGCAGGCCTCCCGGCCAAACCGCCTGATAACCGGGCGGGCCAGACTGGACAGGCCGGGATCTCCGGAAACCAGCACAACCATGGGGCGGCCCTGATGATTGGCCATTTCTTCCAAAACGGTTTCCACCTGGCTCCCCATTTCGATGACCGTCTCGGCTTGATGATCCGGGAAGAGATCCAGCAGTCTCCTGGCCCCGACCAATATTTCCGCGTCCTCAACGGCCTTGGCCGCCAGGGATGTTATGTACTCCGGTGATCCGGGACCACAGCCGACAATGGTTATGTCAGGCTTCTTCATCGCCACGGCTCCAGGTTTCCGGAAGCGCCCAGCCATTCCCCTTGAAGATTGACCAATACGGCGGCCGTCTCTATCCCTTTTCCAAGACGGGCACTTACCGCATCGTTAACCCGGCTGGCCAACAAATCGCCCAGGGCTTTTCTCTCCTCATTGGATATGGCCATTATAAGCCCTTCTACCGTCGAGCTTGCTGGGAGTGGCTGTTTCACGATTTCCGAAGCCGCCTTTTCAACAAAGGCCAGGGCGCTTTTGGACCGGGAAGAATGGGTGTCCCACTGATTTTCCGCTAATTTGACCAGTTTTCCCGGATGCCCCAGGACCAGCAGATGTTCCCAGTTATATTCGGTCAGGCTGTCCAACATGAAGCCCCATTCGTTGCTCACCTCGATCACCTGATCGGAAAGAAGGGAAAAGTGTTTTCGGGCGGCCCGCTCCCCGATATGGCCGGGCACAAAGACCGGTGCCTTGATCCCGGCGGACCGGGCCACATTTAAGGCACATTTTAAAGACTCCTGCAAGGCCGGACAGCTAAAGGGACGGACCCGGCCCTGGGTCCCCAGGATGGACAAGCCACCCAGCACCCCCAAGCGGGGATTAAAGGTCTTGGCGGCCAGTGCTTCCCCTCCGGGGATGGATATGAAGATCCTCAGCCCTTGATCGGTAATTTCCCGAACAGCCCGACGGATCTGCTCCCGCGGAACCGGATTGATGGCTGCTTCCCCCACAGGCAGACTCAAGCCCGGCTTGGTGATCCTTCCAACACCCTCACCGGCTTCGAAGAGGATCTCCTTCCCTTCCATCATGGAGACCGAGGCCTTGATCAAAACCCCGTGGGTGATATCCGGATCATCCCCGGCATCCTTACGCACCGCCGCTAACCCCACCCCTTCATGAAGGTCTGCCAGGACCACGGGGAAACGCACCCGTTCGCCGTCAGGCAGTCCTACCTCCACTTCTTCCTCCAGAATCCCATCCCTGAGAAGCCTAACGGCCGCCTTGGCCGCCGCCGCGGCACAGGTGCCGGTGGTATAACCGGAACGAAGGGTGCTCATCCGTCTTCCGCCCCTTTTTTGCCGGTTTTCCCTTCATAGAGCCGGATCAGGTCCCTCCTGGCCTTTCCGACGGTCAAAGGGATTTTATCAAAAGGCAAACGGTCCTCATGTTTTAAGCGGTAGATCAATTCGGCGATCTGGGGCAGCCGGAGTTTCACCTGATGCATTTCTTCCGGGGCATTGAAGACCTCTTCCGGGGTCCCCCCTCTGACCATTTTACCCTTGCTCAAGATATAAAGCCGGTCTAAAAACACCGGGACCAGGTCCACACTGTGGGTGGCCATGACCATGGTCACCCCGTTTTCTTTGTTCAGCCGGGTCAGAAGATGCATCATCTTGGTTTCGCCCATGGGGTCCAGTCCGGCGGTAGGTTCGTCCATCAAAAGGATCTCATGGCCCATGGCCAGGAGTCCGGCGATGCAAACCCTTTTTTTCTGGCCGAAGCTTAGGTGATGGATGGACTTTTTCTCATAGCCCTCCATCTCCACCTCTTTCACGGCCTGAATGGTTCTCTCGGTAATCTCCTTTTCGGGAAAGCCCATATTAATCGGCCCGAAAGCCACGTCTTCAAAGACCGTGGAGGCAAAAAGTTGATCATCCGGGTTCTGGAAAACAAGTCCCATCTTGCGGTATATTTCCTTGGGGGATAATTTTTTTAATTCCAGCCCGTCCAGAAAGGCCTTCCCGGAAAATTCCTTGAGCAAACCATCCATAATTTTGAGCAGGGTGGTCTTGCCCGAACCGTTGGAACCTAAGATCCCGACAAACTCCCCCTTATGCACATCCAGGGAAATATCCGCCAGGGCGACGGTCCGGTCCGGATAAGTAAAGGAATCGATCCTCACCGATAGCCGGGGTTCGGGGCGGTCCGGATTGTTTTCTAATAGGCCCATACCATACCCATAATCAAAACGAAACTTATGGAACACAGGATCTCCAAAGGTTGAAAGGCCCGGTGCTTGAGAAATGGCAAGTGTCCGTCGTATCCCCTTTGGACCATGGCCTGGGCCGTATTCTGGCTCTGGTCAAATCCCTTGAGGGTCAGGGACCCGGCCAGGACCCCAAAGGAGGTTAACCCCCGCCGCACATTGGAATAACCCAGCCTGTTTTTCTGGGCCTGATAAATAACCAGGGCATCCTCGACCAGGACAAAAATATAGCGGTAGGCAAAAAGGACGATCTCGATAAAACCCTTTGGAATCCTCATCCAGGAAAGACCGGCTAAAAACTCGGTAAAAGGGGTGGAGAATCCCAGAAGGGCCACCAGGGATACGGCCGCACCCATACGGTTGCCGATCATCAGACCCTGCAGAAGACCATCTTGATAGCCGATTAGCTTTAATCCAAAACAATGAATCACAAAGAGGGGCTTTTGGCCGGTGAAAAAAGTTTTTAAGATCAGAAGCACGGCAATGATAAAGAGGGGTTCGGAAAAACGCATCAAGATGGTCCGCAGGGAGATCCGCATCTGAATCCAGAAGACCAGACACAAACCACAGACCAAGAGAGGAAATAAGAACCCCTGATAACTGATGACCATAACCAGAAGGGCCAGGGTGACTAAAAGCTTGATCCGGGCATCCACACGGGAAAGCCAGTGACCTTTGGCTAAAAATTGGTGAATATGTTCCATCAGGATTTTGATTTCTCCTTAGAGTGTAAAGAGGACCTTTCAACCAGAAGGACCCTCCAGTAATATCCGGCGATGAATCCCCCAACAGCCCCGGCTAAAAGAAATACAAAAAGGAGGAGGTCTCCCTGATCGGTATTGATAAGGGGCTTCCAGGCCTTCCTCCCTTGCTCCTGGGCCACTTTATTTACCACCGATTCATCCACCCCCGCCCATTTATCAGCGCCGAAAGCTAAGGACTGAAGAATAAAAACAACGAGTAGAAACGTCGGCAAAAGAGGCGATAAATTTTTATAAGGTTTTCTTAATTCCGAACGCCGAACGCTTAACGCCGAAGGCTTAACTTCCCGTTCCGAACTCCGAACCCCCAACTCCGAACGATTATTTCTCCCTTCGTGATTCGGCGATCCACAATCCGCAATCCGGATTCGGCACATCATATTCCTACCTCCGCCGGTTTTAAGACCTTCATCTTAACCAGAAGGTCCGGCCTTTTTTTATAAAGCAGGCCGATCATGCCCGCCGTCAGGGCTCCCTCCAGGATGCCCAAAGGAAGCTGGGTCGGGATAAAGGCGATGACTATTTTCCAAAAAAGCGGCAGAAACGGAGAGGTTCCTTTGATTCCGGAAGCCAGCTCCACCGAAGTGGTCAGATAGGTGGCCCAGTCGGCTAAGAGCCCGGCCAAAAAACCCGCCGCAAACAGGGGTATCTTTAACCCACGCGAAGCCCGAAAGATTAAAAAACCAACCCAGGAACCCACCACCCCCATGGAAAAGATATCGGCCCCCCAGGTGGTTAATCCACCATGGGCCAGAAAGAGGGCCTGAATCAGCAAGGCGGCGGAGGTGATCAGGATGCTCAGCGACGGCCCGACCAGGATTCCGGAGATGGCTGTCCCACAGGGGTGGGAACAGGTGCCGGCCGTCGGCACCGGAATGGGCATACAAGAGATGATAAAGACCACGGCCGCCAAGAGTCCCATTAAAGGCTTGAAGGACAGGTCCAGGGCGGCGTTCTTCTTCAAACGGGCCAATCCGAAAACCCAAAAGGGCAAAACGGCTATAAACCAGAAAACAGCCCAGTTGAAAGGTAATATGCCCTCTGAGATGTGCATGGCCTGGGCGTTGTCGGTGAAGAGCAAACAAGCGCTAAGAAAAAAAGGGTGAATTTGGTTAATTGATCAAACTTTAAAAATCCCTCCCGACCTCCCTTTGTCAAAGGGAGGGGCCAACCTTCCCTCTTTCGGAAAGGGGGACTGAGGGGGATTTTTTGTGCACCCTTCAAACTTTCAATTTATAATCTTCATTTACCGACTTTCCGAGGTACTTGGCCGCCTCCTCCGGGAGCATGGGCACAAATTCGTACTGCCCGTGAGGGATTGGAAAATTTTCTTCGGGCGGTAAACTCCTATTTCTCACATCTTCTTCTTCCTGAGATTTTTGAATGCACTGATGGACCAGGTCCACCAGCAATTCGTCATATCCCAGGCCTTTCCCCAGGACCAATTCCACCTGAGGATATTTCCGGGCCTCTTGCTGCATCATCTTGGGAATATCCAGCAGAAGGTGCAAACCCATGTGGAGGAAATAAGGGATGACCAGGACCTTGGTCGCCCCGATGAGGACGCAGTGTTCAAAAACCTCTGGGAAATGAGGGCCCAGCCTGGACATAAAGCAGATTTCGACCATGGCATATCCATATTTTTCCTTGAGACGCTCGGCGGTCTTCTGCATATTTCTGGCCGCCTCAGGCACACGGCTCCCATGGCCCAGGAGGATAATGGCTTCTTTTTTGGTATCGGTAGCGCTTGGATTTTTCACACTCATTTTTTCAGGCATAAAAATTATTTCCCCCCCAAGGGTTTAATTGTCTCTCGTCAATAAACAAACATTGAGTTACCTATTTTTTTTATCGGTTGAGCCGGCCAAAACACAAAGGGCATGGATGACACTGACAGCCAAAGGACTCCCGCCGCGCCGGCCCTCCAGGGTTATATAAGGGATATCCAGGGACATCAATTCGTCCTTGCTTTCCACCACATGGACAAAACCCACCGGCATGGCAATGACCAAGGCCGGCCGCACCTGTTCTTCTTTGATCATCCGGTTCAATTCCAGCAAGGCCAGCGGGGCATTCCCAAAGACGGCGATGGCACCCTCCAGATAGGGCCTGGCCTTGCGAATCCCAAAAATGGACCGGGGCCATCCCGATTTTCGGGACTCTTGAACGACCTCCTCATGGGCCACATAACAATGGATCTTCTCTTCCGAATAGGAAGCACAGACCGCCCGGAGACGGGCCAGGGAAAGGCCGGAGCGAATCATATTCGAGTCGCAGTAAATAGGGCACCCCTTTTGCAAAGCGGCAACGCCGGCCGATATGGCCATCGAGCTGAATCTGGCCGCATTAATCAGGGTCAAATCGGCCGTGGTATGAATCATCCTTCGGACCACTTGCCATTCCTCCGGACTAAAAGGAGGCTCGGGGATTTCCTGGTCGATAACGGACAAGGAAAGGGCCTCGATCTCCTCGCCTGTTTTAGGGTCTGCGTAAAATTGACGGATCAAAGGGGTAATCATCTTCTCTCCAATACCCGGTTGGGATTGTTTTTTTTCGGTCATGATCTCTCGCTTAACTGATTGATAAAAGATTCCACAACGGCCGGCCGGCCGGCCCAGTGCAGGTGCACATAACTGGCTAAAATAGGGCCTTTCTGAAACCCCTCGAAAAACATTTTTTCCGATCGGCGGCGCCGGACCTGGTAAACCGCCTGCCATTGAGGATGCCCACAAGGATCGGTCATCAACTCCGAATAATGAAATTCATGGCCCCGTATGATTGTTCCGCCTATCCCAAAGAAGGAATCCTTCTCAAGCCGGACCTCAACATAACCCAGGGTTTTTAAACTACCACGCATCCTGGTCCAGACCGGCAAAAGACCCACTAAGGGCTTTCGCCCGTCATCCACGGTCTCAATCCCCTGGGACAGATACATTAAGCCCCCGCACTCGCCATAAATCGGCCGGGCCGAAGCGGCCAGGGCACGAATGTCTTCCATGAAGGACTGATTTTCCGACAAGGTCCGGGCATATTCCTCGGGATAGCCGCCCCCAAAATAAAGACCATCCAGTCCATGCGGCAAATGACGGTCCCGCAAGGGTGAGAAAGGGACCAACTCCGCCCCCCTGGCTTTTAACAGATCCAGGTTGTCCGGGTAATAAAAATGAAAGGCCTCATCCCAGGCATATCCCAGACGCACTTTTTTATTCGAGGTTTCTTCAAAGGGATCAATTTCTGAAGAGGTCCGGGCCGGGCTTCTTCGGGCTCTTTGAATCAAGGTCTCGACGGAAATCTGTTTTTCAAAAACAGAGGCCAAATGGTCCAGGATGGCAGGGGACAGATTATGGGCATCGGCAGTGACCAGCCCAAGATGACGGCTGGGTAAGGTTGGAAAGGCGCCTCTGGGGATAGCCCCCAAAAGAGGCGGCAAGTCAGCGGCCTCCAAAGAGGCTTTTAGCCAATCTTCATGCCGGTCGGAGCCGCATTGATTGGCGATAACCCCTTCGATCCTCACCCCGGATTCAAATTGGCTGAACCCCTGAACCAGGGGGGCCAGGCTCCTGGCCTGACCATGAACATTGACTATTAAAAAGACCGGGGCTTCCAACCAGCGGGCGATCTCAGCCGTGCTCCCCTCAGAAGATTTCGGATCGGCCCCATCGAAAAGACCCATGACCCCTTCAATGACCGCCATATCCGCATCCTGGGTTATCCGTTCAAAAAGTGCTTCCACATAGGCCTGGCTGCTCATCCAGCCATCCAGGTTATAACAGGGCCTTCCGGAAGCCTGTCTCAAATAAGAGGGGTCCAGGAAATCCGGTCCCACCTTAAAGGTCTGGACCTTCAGGCCCCTTTTGCGCAGGGCCGTCACCAGGGCCAGGGTCACCGAGGTCTTTCCGACTCCGCTGTTGGTCCCGGCAATAACCATCCTTGGGCAAGGGGTTTTCAATACTCTATCCCCGGTTGGGCCTTAAAACCCTGTTGAAGACCATGTTTGAGACAATTCATTCGGGTAACCGTATCGGCCTGATTCAGCAGATTTTCACTCACACCCCGTCCGGTCATCACCAAACTGGTATTTTCATTTCTTTGTTGGATGACTTCCAGAACCCTGTCTTCCGACAGGACTCCTTTGGATATGGCCGTCCCTATTTCATCGAGGATGACTAAGTCATACTCTCCGGATTTCAGGATTTCCAGGGCCGTTGTCAGGGCCCTTTCAGCCACACTTTGGTGATCTTTAAAGGCCGGGGCCTGAAGATCGGGCAGGAATCCTAAGCCGGCCGGCATCATCTCAATCCCCGGAAGATGTTGAAGGGCGAGCCTTTCTCCGGTCGGACGCTGGGATTTCAAAAATTGCAGGATAAAGACCTTCTGGCCGTGACCGCTGGCCCGCACGGCCAAGCCCAGAGCGGCCGTGGTCTTCCCTTTGCCGTCACCGGTAAAGATCAGCAGGCGTCCATTTCTTTTTATTGGCCCTGGTCTTTTTTCAATAGGAGTTAAGGCCATTTTATTTAAGTCCCAAAAGACGATACAGATCGTTTATCTTCAGGCTGCTCCGGACTATCTCAGCTAATCGATCAAAGGCCGGCTCCAGGTCGTAGCGGCTTAAAATTCGGCCTTTCATCGGCAGGCCGCTGCGTTCTCGCAGGCGGTCGATAAACCAGCGGCGAAAAGGATCGGCATCAAAAAGTCCGTGCAGATAAGTTCCCCAGATCAGGTGGTCGGACGATTCCAGTCCGATCGTCTCTCCATCGGCCCGTCGGATGATCGGGCTAAGACCGTTGCCTTCGGTCAGACCGTGGTGGATCTCATAGCCAAAAAGTTCCAGACCGGAAGTGAGGTGATCGGCAGTAACCCGGGTCAGGGTTTTTTCTCTGGCCATGATGGTCTTAATCGGCAAAAGTCCCAGGCCGGAAAGGGTTTGACCATCCGATTCAATTCTCTGTGGGTCGGCGATTTCCTGTCCTAAAATCTGAAAGCCGCCACAGACCCCGATGATCTCTGTCCGTCCTTCTTCGGCTAATTCCGCTATCTTTCGGTCCAATCCACACTTTCGCAGAAATAACAAATCTCCTAATGTATTTTTGCTTCCCGGAAGGATCAAGGCATCAGGATGATTCAGATCTCCGGCAGAACGAACTATCCTTAGGCGCACATCCGGTTCAACCCGGAAGGAATCGAAATCGGTGAAATTAGAGATGTGGGGCAGATCGATAACGGCGATTTCAATCCCTTCTTCCTTGGAGGTATTGGCGTCGAAAAGACCGTCTTTAAAACTCACCGAATCCTCCTCCGGCAAACCCAGGTCCCGGATGTGGGGGACAACTCCCCATACAGGCTGATCGGTGCAATGCCTGATAAATTGAATCGCCGGGTCGAGCAGAGACTCTTCTCCCCGAAAGCGATTAATGACAAAACCAGCCAACAGTTTTCGTTCCCAAGGGGAAAGGATCTCCCAGGTGCCTAAAAAAGAGGCGAAGACCCCGCCCCGGTCGATATCCCCCACCAGCAACACCGGGGCATTGGCATATTCGGCCATCTTCATGTTGACGATATCATGGTGTTTTAAGTTGACCTCGGCCGGACTGCCGGCCCCTTCCAAGACGATCACTTCATATTCCTCGGCCAGGGCATCATAAGCCTCCCGCGCCTTTTGAAAGGCCTGGGGTTTATATTCGATGTATTGGTCCACATCCATATTCCCCACCGGTTGACCTAAAATGATCACCTGGGCGCCGGTATCTTTGTTGGGTTTAAGCAGGATGGGATTCATGCGCACATCGGGCTCCAGACGACAGGCCTGGGCTTGAACCACCTGGGCCCGTCCCATTTCACCCCCCTGACGGGTGACAAAAGAATTCAAGGACATATTTTGGGATTTAAAGGGCGCCACCCGATAGCCGTCCTGAAGCAAAATTCGGCACAGGGCCGTGGTCAGGATACTTTTCCCGGCATTGGAACTGGTCCCCTGGAACATGACAGCCGGGATTTTTCTTTTGGTTTTTTGGGTTTTCGGTTTGCCGGTCAAAGCCCGGGCAAGGGCTTGACCGAGTCGATCATTTTCTTCGGCAGTCCTGACGGCCAGCCGAAAAAAACGGCTGTCCAATCCTTCAAAGTTTTCACAAACCCGGATGGCTATTCCCTGAGTCAGTAGTTGGGAGGCCAATTGAGAAGCGCTTAAATTCTTATGGTTGATTCGAATCAGCAGAAAATTGGACTCTCCCGGATAGACTTTCAGCCCGGGCAGGCTTTCGAGAGTCAGCCGAAAGTCCTCCCGCAATTTTTTTACCAGGGCCCTGGTCTGCTCCGCGTAGGTCCTGTCGCTTAAGGCCGCTTCGCCCACTTTTTGGGCCAGGGTATTGACCGACCAGGGCGGCAAGACAGCGCGCACCTTTTTGGCTATTTCAGGATCGGCCAGGGCCCAGCCCAATCTTAAACCGGGGATGGCAAAAAATTTGGTGAACGATCTAAGGACAATCACATTTGAGGGGCGGTCCCTGGTCAAGCTGTCCAGGCCCTCGATAAAATCGGCAAAGGCCTCATCGATCACAAACCAAGAAGAAGGATGTCTTTGGGCCATCCGGCGTAAGGCTTTGGCCTCCACGGTTATTCCGGTCGGATTGTTGGGTTGGGCTAAAATAACCAGGTCATCGTTTTTGAGCCGGGCTTCCAGCAGGGCAAGATCCGGACGGAAGTCGTCCTCTTCTCTTAAAACAATTTTTTCCACGGTCATACCGGATTGTTCGGCGGCCTGAACATAATCCCGGTAAGAGGGAATAGGTACTAAGGCCTGACGGTTCCCCAAAGCCCTGGGGATTTGATAAATCAATTCCGTCGATCCATTCCCGATAAGGACTTCTTCCTCATTTACCTGATAGTGATGGGCAATGGCGCCGGTCAGCTCAGAGCAAGCGGGGTCAGGATAATGGATCAGGGATTCTATTTGAGAATTGATCAAAGGTCGAAGCCACTGCGGCGGCCCCAGGGGATTTATGTTGGCCGAAAAATCCAGCAGGTCTTTGGCCTTAACCCCGGCCGATTCGGCTAATACCTTTATATTCCCACCGTGTCCGTGGTTTATCATATCTGTGCCTATTCTATCTGTCTTTTCCCAAAATCAAGCTCAATCATTCCTGGCGAAACGATGCTGGATACTGAATAAGATCTTTTCAAATCGGCTGAATAAATTTTTCATCAGCCATTCTGTACAGGATCTTGCACATTGCATTTTTGTTTATATCCTGAATCCGGTATCCAGTATCCAGTATCTAACATCCAGTATCCAGTTATACCTTTTGCTTATAAAAAATCCCATTCATCAGGGCCACCTTAAAACTATCCCCGTAGCACTCGATAATATTCAAGCAGGCATAGCCCTGGTCCATAAGAAACATATTCTTAAAACGCAGCCCCAGGGCCTGGGCCAGGATGATGCGATTGACCCCGGCATGGGCCACTAAAAGGATATCCTTCCCCTGGTTTTCCTTAAGCAGGGTTTTTAGGCCCTTTAAGACCCGGCCACGAAATTGGGTCCAGTTTTCTCCGCCCGGGAAATAAAAATTTTTCAGGTCATAAAAAAAGAGGGATTTTATTTCCGGGTCCTTTTTCTTGACCTCCTCCCAGGATTTCCCGTCCCAATCACCCATATTCATTTCCCGAAAGGCAGGACGGGTAACCGGCTTGATAGACCGGCCATGGCAGATCGACCGGGCCGAATCGACGGCCCGCTTCAGATCGCTGGCATAGGCCTGATCCAGGGAGACATTTTTCAGGTATTCGGCCAGGGACTGAATCTGTCTTTTTCCCCGAAGACTCAAGCCCAGATCGGTAAAACCCAGAAATTTCCCCTGCCCTTGACTGACCACTTCTCCATGACGGACTAAAAAAAGACGGGTCGGTTTTTTTTGATCAGCCATGAGTGGTCACTCCTAATACATAAAGCATTCCCCAAACCTCGGTAGATTCTATGACCGCTCCCATCACGTCTCCGGTGATGCCTCCCAATTTTTTAAGGAAATACCAACCGCAGATCAATCCCCAAGCCAGGACGATCAAGATCAATCCCAGCCCATAAAACTTGGCTATGGCCAGGACCGGACCCCAGGCTAAAAGGGTGGCCCAAAAAAATTCCTTTTTCCCCGTGCCTTCAACCAGGGCCTGCCCCAGACCGCCCGACGGCCGGGCGTACGGGAATAAGAAGGACAGGAAAATCGGGGTCCAGCGGCTGAGCATGGGGATGAGGATGATCCACAGCCACAAGGATGAAAAAGACAGGATTTCTTTCAGGGCCAAATATTTGATCCCCAGAATCGCTATCAGCCCGACGATCCCCATGGTCCCAAGATGAACATCCTTCATGATATTCAAACGTTTTTCCGGATTGGTCCCGCCGTAAAGGCCGTCCAGGCAATCGGCCAGCCCGTCCAGGTGCAAGGCCCCGGTCAGGATCACCCAAAAGGTTACTAACAATCCGGTAGATACCGGGGCGGGGAAAATAAGATTGACCCCATAAAAGAAAACCCAGAGCAATCCGCCGATAGCCATCCCCACCAGGGGATAATATTTACCGGCGGCCGCCACGGAATCGGAATTTATTTCCCGGCTATGTCCCCAAGGAATAATGGTCAGAAACCGGAAGGCCAATAAAAAAGAGTTCATCTATTTTCCCTTGACCATCATAGGAATCCCGGCCACCATCAAGATGACCTGATCGGCTATCCGGGCAATCTCCTGGTTTAGCCTGCCGCTGACATCCCGAAAGGTCCGGGCCAATGGGTTATCGGGAACGATCCCCCAGCCCACTTCATTACCGATGAGGATCACCGGTGTTTCCAGCTTCTTTAATAAGGCCAGGAAGTCAGCCGTTGTTTGCTGAATGCCCCGCCCCTCTTCCCCCGCTTCACCCAATAAATTGCTTAGCCACAAGGTCAAACAATCCACAATCACGATGGAGAAATTTTTTCCTATTTTTTCAAGTTGGGAGGTTAAGGTTAAAGGTTCCTCGAAGGTCCGAAAGGCCGATTTTCTCTCTTCCTGGTGCTTGCGTATGCGCTCATTCATTTCCTCATCCAGATTTTGGGCGGTGGCAATATAGGCTCGAGGAATAGGAAAGGTTGTGGCCCACTGGACGGCCAGGCCGGTCTTACCGCTCCGGGCCGGGCCGGTAATGAGAGTTAGGCGGGCTTGCTGATTTAAATGATGGTCCAAAATAAAAAATCCTTAAATTCAATTTCTGAACTTAAGGATGGCACCCAGCTTACTTGATCCATTAAGTCGAATCCCCCCGTGTCCACCGCTTTGGGGATTCTTCCATAAAGGCAGGTCTTCTGACTTCCGGATCATCCTACTTTCCACGCCTTCCCGTTTATCTCAGGATTAACAGTGGCTCTTGCGGATTTCGTCCCCGGATACAGCGGCGGGACCGTGACGGCCTTAAACCGTCTTCCCTTTTAAACCGACGATGGTACCTTTATGCTGAGTAATATATTATCCCAACCAATCTTTTTTAGTCAACAAAAAAATAGGGATAAGGAATCCATGTTGACAATGGGTCCGACTTTGCGTATCTCTTATAAGCAAGCAGTTAAAAATACTTCTTAAAACAAGGAGAAAAACATGGTTACCGCTCTCATTCAGTTCAAACTTCCCCAGCCTATCAGTCGGGAGAAAGGACAGGAAATCTTTTTAAGCACGGCCCCGAAATACCGGGAAGTCCCGGGACTCTTGCGGAAGTATTATCTCCTCTCCATGGATGGTCAAACCGCCGGCGGGGTCTATCTGTGGAAATCCCGTGAGCAGGCGGAACAGCTCTACACCGAGGAATGGCGAAAATTCATCCTGGAGAAATATGGGTCGGAGCCATCGGTGACCTACTTTGAGAGTCCGGTTATCGTGGACAACCTGACGGGCGAGATCATCAAGGACTAATAAGAATGCCTACGGCCAGCTTCCAAAATGCAAATCCCCATACTGTTAAATTATTCCCCTTTAAAAACAGGTTTCCGTTTTTGCATGAAAGCCGTGAAGCCTTCGATGGCGTCATTGGATTTGGATACTAATTGGGTTCCCTCCAATTCCACCTTGGTCCCTTCGTCGAGCCCTTTCTCGATGCCGGCATTGACGGCCTTTAGAACGGCCTGGACGGCCAAAGGAGGACGGGTGGTCAGTAATTCGGCCATCTCCATGACGTCCTTCATCAATTCTCCGACCGCAGAAACCCGGTCCACCAATCCGATTTCCAGGGCCTCCCGGGCCGGCAGGCGCTTGCTGAAGAGGATGAGTTCCAGGGCCTTCGATTTCCCTAATATCCTGGGCATGCGCTGAGTTCCGCCCCAGCCCGGGATGATGCCCAGGTTGAGCTCGGTCAGGCCGATCTTAGCGTTTTCCTGCATGACCCTGAAGGTGGCAGGCCATGGCCAGTTCGCAGCCGCCGCCGAAGGCATAGCCGTTGATGGCGGCGATGACCGGTTTGAAAAAGCGGTCGATCCTCGTCCAGACTTCCTGCCCCTTGGGACCGGTCTTTTCGGCGTTGGCCGCATCGGTAATGTCAAAACCGGCAGAAAAGCCCTTGTCACCGGCGCCGGTGACGATAAGCACCCGGACCTCCTTGTCGGCCTCCACCTCGTCGAGGGCCTTATCGATGTCCAGCAAGGTAGCCAGATTCACCGAATTGGTCGGCGGGCGATTCAACGTCAGGATGGCGATGTGCTCTTGTTTGGCGTACAGTATGTTTTGAAATTCCATAGACCTGCCTCCTCATCAATTAAATGAATGAACTACTTTTTTATTCCGAGCGCTCGTTCGCTTTTTTAATTTTTAAATCATCTTACGATTAAAAATCAATTCAAAATACGGGGGTTTTAACGTCAATTGAATTGTTTGACTCAGACTGATCGTTGCCTTAAGATCTCATACAAAACCACGGCGCAGGCCACCGAGGCATTCAGGGAAGAAACCGCCCCCTTCATCGGGATGGAAGCCAGCCAATCGGAGCGTTTTTTGACCAAGGTGCTGACCCCTTTGGATTCCCCGCCCACCACTACCACCAGCGGTATCCGGAGATCCAGACCGTAGATCGAGGCCGGGGCATCGGCCTCCAGACTGAGGATCCAGAAGCCTTTTTCTTTGAGCAACTCCAAGGACCGGGCCAGATTGGTGACTTGGACCAAGGGCATATGTTCCAAGGCCCCGGCCGCGGCCTTGCGGACCGTTCCCGAAATCGGGCAGGACCGGTCTTTGGGCAGGATAACCCCCTGAACCCCGGCACAATGGGCGGTGCGGATCATGGCCCCCAGATTCTGGGGATCATTGATGTGATCCATGGCCAACAAGACCGGCGGCGGCGTTTGTCTATGGCCGACCCGGGAAATCAAGGCCTCCAGGGAAATAAAGGGACACTCGTCTTTTAATTGGGCGATGACGGCCTGATGGGCCGGCACCGGCAGCAGGCGATCGATCTGTCTTCTTTCTTTGAGCATCAGCGGGACCCCGGCTTGGGCGCACAATTCAACTATTTCCCTTCGGAGTGGGTCCTGTTCCGGTGGGCTCATGATAACTTGTCTGACTTCCAGAGGACGGACCTTGAGGAGTTCCAGCACAGCTTGTTTTCCCCACACCCAACCGGAATAATCACCTTTGGCAGAAACGGCCATCTTTGCCTCTTTTATTCTGAAGCGATTGATGTTAATGTCTTTCCCGGACCTGGAATTTCCACAAAATAGTTATAGTCATGTTTCCCTGGTTCTTCGTCAGAAGGAAAATCCGGAGACCATAGATCCGATGCTTTCCCTGTTTTCTCCTTGACTCTCCTTCCGGCTCTATCTTATACTCTTAGCCGATTAAGCCAATTAAGCCAAGGTTTTTGTCCATGGCCTGCCGGATAATTCTGCGGGAATTGTCAAAAACATGACCATCCACTTTTGAATATGTGACCTTGATGTACGAAGACTACTTCGGTCTGACCAAAAAGCCTTTTTCCATCGTTCCGGACCCCCATTATTTTTTCTTAAGTGCCGGGCATCGCGAAGCCCTGGCCCATCTGTTATACGGCATCAAGAGCGACGGCGGCTTTGTTCTTCTGACCGGTGACATCGGGGCCGGGAAGACAACCGCCTGCCGCCGATTGATCGAGCTTTTGCCCCCGGACTTGGAAGTGGCCTTTATCCTTAACCCCAAATTGACCGTCGAGGAGCTGCTGGCCACTATCTGCGACGAGTTCGGAATCAGCTATCCCCAGGGGAACCAGAGCATCAAGGTCTTTGTGAGCCTTATCAATGACTACCTTTTCCAAATCAATGCCCAAGGCCGTCGGGCCGTTCTCATCCTGGAAGAGGCCCAGAACCTCAAGCCGGAAGTCCTCGAGCAGGTCAGGCTGCTGACCAACCTGGAAACCAAGGAACATAAACTCCTCCAGATGATCATGATCGGACAACCGGAGCTTAAGCAGTTATTGGCACAACCCCAACTCCTTCAGCTCTCCCAGCGAATTACGGCCCGTTATCATCTCGGCCCCCTGTCCAAGGAAGAAGTCCCCCGGTATATCGACTATCGTCTGTCGATTGCCGGGATGGATCGTAATCGATTATTTCCCCCATCAACCGTGAAGAAGCTCTTCCGCCTGAGCGGAGGATTGCCCCGGTTGATCAACGTAATCTGTGACCGGGCCCTGTTGGGGGCCTTTGTTCAAGGGAAAGATCAGGTTGACAAAAAGACCTTGATCAAGGCGGCCAGGGAGGTATCCGGCGAAAGAGGCGCTCAACGGCTAAGACCCATGATCGTTCAACCCTTCCTGGCCGTCTCCCTCCTGGTTCTCTTTGTGGCCCTGGGGACCGCTTTTTATCTGAACCGATCAGGGCCGTTGCCCGAAGTCATTACCAAAAAGGTAGTCCAACCGATTGACCCAATGGGGAGAAAAACCATCCCGATAAAGGATACCCTCGAACGACCAAAGGACATGACCGGAGAAGAGACCAAAGAGAGGGCCTACGATGTCCTTTTCAAAAAATGGTCCCTTACCTATAGACCGGGAGATGTGATCGTACAGGCCCGGGAACAGGGCCTGCGATGCCTAAAGCAAAGAGGCGACCTGTCCCGTCTTGCCCGGATGAATAAACCCGCCGTTTTGACTCTGCGGGATAAAGAAAAGACGCCCTATTATGCCACCTTGACCTCCCTTGGGGAAAAGACCGCTACCTTGGCCATCGGCCTTGAGTCCAGGACCGTGGATTTGCCTGAATTAGCCCAATGCTGGTCCGGCGAATATCTCCTTTTCTGGCGGCTGCCCCCGGAATACGGCAAGAGTCAACTGAGACCGGGGGGCCGTGGACCGTTGGTGGCCTGGGTGCAAAAACATTTGGAACTGGCCCAAGGGCGGAACTGTTTCAAACAAACCGAAGGAGGAGTATGACCGTGAGATGGTCAACCAGGTAAAAGAATTCCAAGCGGCCAATGGTTTAAAACCCGACGGGATCGTGGGACCGAAGACGATAATGCCTTTGACGGCCTTCATAAAGGACGGGGAACCGGTTCTCCGCCATGGGAATGGGGGCCTTTAGACATGTCCTATATCCTTGAGGCCCTCAAGAAGGTGGAACAGAAACGGATGCAGGAGGAATCGCCCGAATCGCTGGCCCTCTTAGGGACACCCGAATCGGGGTCTAAGAAAAGGCTCCTTTGGCCTTATCCGGTCATGGCGGCCCTGATCCTCAATGCCGGGGTAATGATCTGGTGGATCGGCCCCTGGAGGGCCGAAAAAAAAGCACCTTCCCCTCGGCCGTACGCGGTTCAACCGACCAACCTCGCACCACCGATCTTGGCCGGAAAAACAAAACCACCCCGAGCAGGCGAAATAAAAGAAGGGCTCCGAACAAAGAGCGTCCTCAAAATCCCGGCGGAGGTTCCAAAATCAATTCAACCGACCAAATTTGCACCGCCGGTCTTAACCGGACAAAACAAATCAAGCCAGCCAGTTGAAAAAAAAGAAGGGCTCCGAGAAAAGAGCGTCCTCGGGACCCCTGCGGAGCTTCCCAAGAAAGAAGTCCGGGATATTCCTTTAGCCGTAGCCGGAAAGCCTCAGAAAACCGCCCAGCCGCCGGCGGAGTCACAACCCCGCCTAAAGAAAGAGGCACCTCCAAATGGAAAAATATTCGAGATCAACGACCTCCCCTCGTCTTTGAAGAACAGCTTACCGGAGTTTAGGGTCTCGGCCCACGTCTACAACCCGGACCGGCAAAATCGAATGGTCAGGGTCAACGACAAGATCCTTCATGAAGGAGAGGAGTTGTCTCCAGGATTGAGAGTGGTAGAAATAATCCCCGGGGGCATTGTCTTCAGCTATCAGGGCTATCGTTTTCGCTTCGGACTTTAGGGACGTGGAGTCCTAATAAATCATTCGATTACTCTTCACTAAGGAAGGACCTCCGGGTTGAGGCAATTCGGTGGCTTCTGTCCATTAAAATAGGCCAGCAAATTTTCCGCGGCCATCAATCCCATCCTGGTCCGCGTTTCCAGGGAGGCACTGCCGATATGGGGCAGAAGTATCACCTGAGGCATCTGCATCAGGGCCGGTGGGATCTCCGGTTCCTTCTCATAGACATCCAGGGCCGCCCCGGCAATTTTCTTTTTTTCCAGGGCTTCGACCAGGGCCTGTTCATTGATGACTTCTCCTCGGGAGGTGTTGATGACAAAGGCCGTTGGTTTCATGAGGGAGAATTCCTTTGGTCCCATGAGGTGGTGCGTCTCCGGGGTCAGGGGCACATGGAGTGAAATAAAATCGGATTCCTTAAGCAGAGTTTCCCGGTCCACCCTTTGGGCCTTGACCTGTCTTTCCATCTCCGGGTTTACCGGACCTTCATCATGATACAGGATGCGCATATCAAACCCCAGGGCCCGTCTGGCCACGGCCGTCCCGATCCGCCCAAAACCCATCAGCCCCAGGGTCTTGTGATGAACATCGGTGCCGACGAATAGTAAAGGGGCCCAGCTCTCATATTTCCCGGCCCGGGTATAGACATCGCTCTCGACGATCCTGCGGGCCACGGCCAACAGGAGGGCCATGGTCAGATCGGCCGTCGTATCGGTCAACACACCCGGGGTATTGGTCACGGCGATCTTCCGGGCCGTGGCCCCCGGGACATCGATATTGTTAAACCCCACGGCGTAATTGGCAATAATCCTTAACCGGGGGCCGGCCTTATCCATGACCTCTCCGTCGATGCGGTCGGTCAGCAAAGGCAACAACCCATCCTGGCCGGCCACACCCTCGAGTAATTCCCTGCGGCTCAAGACCCGATCGAAAGGATTGGCGGTCACTGAAAAATGATCCTCCAGAAAGGACATGGCTGCCGCAGGCAGGCGGCGGGTTACAAAAATATTAGGCTTCATTTTTTAATGCTCCCTCCTAATATGGGTTCAAGGTTCAAGGTCTAAGGTTTAAGGTTCAGGATTTAAGGTTTAAGGAAAACCCGTATACCTTTAAGCCCTGATGCCACGGGGGCGCCACGAAATATGAAAACAAAAAAGTGAAAGTTGAAGGGGAATGGCAGGTCCGCCCAAAGTTAATAGTAAGATTTTAGGTTTCCCTTGAACCTTTCACCTTGGACCTTGAACCTTTCTTTAAATCCCGGCCCAGGCCTGAGTCATGACCCGTTTGGCATTGGCGATGATAATCAGTGGGTCCTGGCCTTCCATAGGCTTGATTTCAAAACTGACCAAGGGTCTTTTTTCTCCGGTCATAAACCCGATCCGAAGAAGCGTTTTTAAAAAATCGGCCACATCCTTAACCGTATTGGCACTGCCCGGCGAACCGAAGATAGGATGATTATCTCCAAACCCGGCACAGGACTGGTCGATGACGGCATTGCCGATGTGCGCCCCGGCTAAATAATCTTTCACCGGGACCAGGGCCTCCTCGGGGGACTCCTTCAACAAAGGGATGTGGCTCAAATCGACCAGAAGACCGAAATTGTCATGGGTCTGTTTTAACCGTTGGGCTAATTTGAGAGCCAACGGGGTGGGACCCAAGAGACAACATTTGTCCACCGAGCAATCAAAGGTCTCGGCCACGACCACAGGCCCGCCCTTGGCGGCCGAATAGTCACACAGCTCGCTTAAAGACCCGACCAGGGCTTCAACCGCCCGGTCCCGCTTTTCTTCTCCCGGGTCCTTTCCGGAAAGTAGGACAAAACTTTCCGCCCCCATGAAGACGGCCTCATCGATCAAGGGTTTTAAACTGCTTAAAGCCCTAAGCCGTTCTGCTTCATCCAATGAATTGAGGTTGAGCTTTTGACCTAAAATGATCGGATGGGCGCCGAAGCCCACGGAAAGCCCGGCCAGGTCGATCATCTTTTTGACCCGGCCTCTGGTCTTTGGGTCGTCTATATGGGTAATTTCGATGGCCGTGAAAAAAGGGTCCAGGGCGATAGACCGGACGGTCTCTTCCCAGGGGCCGAGACCCCCAGCCAATTCGGGGAAGGCCATAAAGTGGACGATCCCCATTTTAAAATATTTTTCCATCGGTTCATTCATAGGGGTTCCCTTCAAATCAAAATAGGGGTCGAGGATTCTAGGGTCGAGGGTTCAAGGGTTTTAATTCCACGCCTTTCACTTGAATCCTTGACCCCTGGACCCCTTGAATCCTGGTTCATGCTTCGGGGGCGCCAGCGAAGCATGGAGTTATAACCAATGCTCTTCTTGTCAACGCCCTTTACACTTCGATAGGTCTGAAAATTAAAACCACGGCCATAACCACGTAGACCATGGCCTCCGAGGCCGGGCCATAGAACCTTCCGGTGATGGCCATGACTAAGCCAAGGCCCAGGGCCGCCAGGGCCGTGCCCCGCAGATTTCCCATGCCTCCCACGATAACCACGGCAAAGCACAAGATCAGGATGTGAAACCCCATGTAGGGGTGAAGGGTGCTGATGGGGGCGTATAGGACCCCTCCCAGGGCCCCCAGGGCGCTTCCCAGGACAAAAACAATGGACAAATATTTATTCAGATTGATTCCCAGGCTGCGGACCGCTTCACTGTCCTGCAGCCCGGCCACCACGATTTTGCCGATGATGGTTTTTTTGAAAAACAGCGAGAGGCCGAAAAAAATCACAAGGGAGAGACCGATGATCACTAATCGGTAAAGGGGCATCTCCAGGGAAAAGAGCTTGAGGGTGATCCCCAAAGGATCGCTGATGGGCAGAGGGCGGGGCCCCCAGATCCATTTGATGACATCGACCCCGATCAACAGGACCGCATAGGTGGCAATAATGGCATAATCAAGGGATTCTCCGTAAAGCTTGCGGATCACGTAGCGTTCAATGAGATAACTCACCGGAATGGCTATCAGGACGGCCATAGCGGCACCGAAGATAAAATTGCCACCCAACTTGGTCAATACGGCGTAAAGAATATAGGCCCCCAGGGTGTAGATCAGGCCATGGGCAAAGTTGACGATCCCCATGGCCCCAAAGGTCAAAGAAAGACCGATGGATATGATATAAAGGATGCCGCCGATAGTCAGCCCATGAAGTATGGTTTGAATCATAATCAGGTACTCTTAAAAATCCTATTGGGGGTCAAATTTCCCGCAAATATCCCCAAAGACCTTTCCGGAATCTGAAGGCGATGATGAGCAGGACCATCCCTAAAAACATCTCCCAGCGGATAATATAGCGGGCCAGATAATTACTGATGGTCATGAAAGCAGTGCCGCCTAACACGGCTCCGAAGACATTGCCGGCCCCGCCCATGAGGGCGGCAAATATGACCTCCACATTGCGGGTCGGATCGATAAAGCTGGGGTTGGCATAGCTGTAATTGATGACCGTCAAGGCCCCGGCCAGACCGGAGATGGCTGTGGAAAAAATAAAGGTTATCCACTTGAACATGAAGGTGTTATACCCTAAAAACTGAACCCGCACTTCATTCTCCTTGACGGCCTTCATAAAAAGGCCGTAAGGGGAATGGACAAACTTGAGGATCAGGAGAGTGACTAAGAGCAAAACAGCCAGACAAAAATAAAAAATAAAGTTTAAATTGCTGAAATTTACGAACCCATAGCTGGAAAAGTTCAAAGAAAGCCCATCCTCTCCCCCGGTGATTCCGGCCAGGGGCACAAGAACAAGGAAGTGGCCCACCTCGTTAAAAGCTAAATTCAAGAGAGCAAAACAGGCCCCGCTGGTCTTGACGAGAATCGGGCCGAGAATCGCCCCGACCAAGGCCCCTCCCAGAAGACCGAAAGCGATGGCTAAAAAGGGGTCCGGACTGAGATATTTTGCCGAGAGTCCGGCTCCATAGGCCCCGGCCCCCAGATAAAGCATGTGGCCGAAGGAGAGGCGTCCCATGTGACCGTAATAAAGGTCGAAGCCCAGGACAAAGATACAGAAAATAATAAAATCGGTTATTTTCGATAACGTGGTGGAGAGGCCGAAAATAATAAATCCTACGGCAATAACCGCCAGTAACACGATGTCATGTTTTTCAATCTTTTTCAGCATGGTGACTTTAATACAAAAATAAGGTTCAAGGTACAAGGTCCGAGGTACAAGGTCCGGAAAAACCCGTTGTCATGCTTCGTCGGTGCCCGCTTCAGGCAGGCATGAGGGCTTAGCTTATAAGTCACATTCATATAGAGCCGGTTGTTTGATCAAGGCCTGTTCCTTTAATTCCCGGAAGATGGCTCCCTCTTTCATGATATAGATTCGGTCGGCCAGGCTGGCGACGATGGACAGGTTTTGTTCCACTATGACCATGGAGATTTTGGATTTCATCTCTCTGAGGATATGAGCAATCTCGCTGATGATGATGGCTGCCAGCCCCTCGGTGGGCTCATCGATCAAGAGCAGTTCGGGATTGCCAATCAGTGCCCGGCCAATCAACAAAATCTGGCGCTCCCCACCGCTCAAGCCTTTGGCTTTGGAATTCAACAGTTTCTCCATCTTGGGGTGAATCCCGATAAGCCGCGCAACGGCCCGATCGACTTTTTCCTTGGTGGGGAAAGCCGCCAATTCGATATGATCTCGCACGGTCAGTTCCCCGAAAACCCGCTTATCCTGAAAGACGTAGCGAATCCCCTTTAAGGCCACCTTTTCAGGAGGCCAGCCCTCGATCCTTTCCTCCCGAAAACGGATTGAACCCTTTGAAGGTTTTAAAAAACCCCCGATGGTTTTTAAGAGTGTCGTTTTCCCGGCCCCGTTCCGGCCGACCAGGCAAACTAATTCCCCCTCCCCGACCGTAAGGACTATATCGTGGAGGGCCTTGGCCCGACCGTAATGGACATCTAAATGGTCCACGTCTAATAACATACGACCTCGTCCTTGCCCCAGTAGCATTCTTTGACCAGCGGATCAGCGATGACGGTCTCGGGGGGACCGTCACAGATGAGACTGCCTTCGTTAAAGACGCACAACCGATCCACCAGGTCCATCAGTTTGGAGATCTTGTGCTCGACGATAACCAGGGCAAATTGGCCTTTTAATTTTTTAATGACCTCGCTGATCTGAACGATTTCCACCAGACTCAAGCCGGCAAAGGGCTCGTCCAGCAAAAGGACCTTCGGGTTTAAGGATAAGGCAATGGCAATCTCCAACTGCCTTTTCTCTCCGTAAGACAGATCAGCCGTTTTGGTTTCAGCCTTGTAATCGATGGCCAGGATTTTCAAGGCCTGCCGGCAATCGGCCTCCAAGGCGGGATGGCGCACATTCTTAAAAAAGAACCTTCCCTTGGAGGCATAATCCCGGCTCATCCGAATCCTGGCCAGCATCATGTTCTCCAAAACCAGGAGGCTGTCAAAGACGGAAACCAGTTGAAAGGTGCGGGCGATCCCCCGGTTGACCCGATCATAGGCCGGCATCCGGGTGATATCTTCTCCCTGGTACAAGACCCGGCCTTTATCCGGCGGATAAAGGCCGGTCAGCAAATTAAAAAAAGTGGACTTGCCTGCCCCGTTGGGGCCAATAATCCCGGCCGCTTCCTTTTCTTCCAACTGATAGGAGATCGTGTTGACCGCCGACAGACCGTTAAAGGACTTGGAGACCCCTTCGGTGGCCAGGAGTGGTTGGGACATGCTCATCTATCCCTGCATCAATACCCTTCACTTGGCAAGGTGGGTAAATACTCGGTGCCCGTGTAGGCGTCGATCACCTTGACCAGGTCCCACTTTCCTTTTCTTTCCTTCGGTCCCTTGCCTCGAACCACAAAGGCCCCGTATTTAAACATGGGCTGATGATCGATTCGCCACATGGCCGTTCCTTTCATGGATTCGAAATGGGGTTTTCCCATGATGGCCTTGGCCACGGCCAGGGGATCCACGGACTGGGCCAATTCAATACCTCTCAAAAGTTCCATGGTCCCCACATAGGCCATCCCGGCATAAGGATCGGGAGGTTCGTTGTAGGCCTTCATATATTTATCCACAAAGGCCTTGCCGGACTTGATGATGTTCTGGTCCTTCAACCCTTCCAGGTTCCAATACCAGGACATCAAAGAATAAACGCCGTCCAAGGCCTCAGCCGGGACCCCGCCACCGAAGACGTTGGTCATCCAGTTGAACCATATTTTAGTTTTTTTCCCGAGTCCCAATTCGTTCGCCTGTTTAAGCACATTGATGGCATCAATCCCCCAATGGGCCATCATAACGATATCGGGCTTGGCCTCGACGATCTTTTGCAAATAGGCGGTATAATCAGCGGTCCCCACAGGGGCTTCGGCATAATCCACCTGGACCCCAAACTTTTTAAAGGCATCGAAGGCCCCGGCCTTCTGGTCCCAGCCGAAGGCATAGGCCGGGGCGAAGAAAAAGACTTTTTTCAGTTTGAGTTCTTGAGCGATGTATTCCGCCCCGGCGTATCCGATGGAGTAGGCCGAACTATGGATCCCAAAAGTGGTGGGCGCCAATTCGTCCTTTTTAAACATGCTGATCGGAGCCACGCAGGCGGCCACATACGGCAGGGGGGTCTTTTTCATTTCCCGGTTCAATGCCGCGGCGATGGGGGCAAAGGTGGAGCCTACCAGGCCATGGACCTTATCTTCATGAACCAGCTCCCGGAAACGCCGTAAGGCTACATCGGGTTTACTTTCATCGTCTTTAATCACGCCTTCGACCAGGACCTTTTTACCGCCCAGAGATACACCGCCCTTGTCATTGACCTCCTTGATGGCCAACTGGGCCCCTTTAAGCTGGACAGGTCCGATAGGCGAGGCCGGACCGGTCATGCCGAACATAAGGCCGATCTTAATTTTATCCGGGGTGGAGGCCTGGGATTGACCGAGGCCGCTTACTGAGACAAAGCCAAGGATCACAAAAAAAATGACAACGCCTTTCCAATCTTTCATCATGGTTCCTCCTTGTTTTCTTTAAACACCCTTTGATTTAAAAATTTGTAAAAACGCCATTGTGTCATCCCCATTATGATAGCGGGGATCTTCCATTCACCAGAAGAATGACCAGGCGGCCTTTTAATCCTTCGGCGGTCCCCCGGCTTCCTGAATGGCCATGAAGACCTTTTCCGGATCGGCCGGCAATGAACGCACCCTTCCCCCGCAGGCATTGGCAATGGCATTCAAGATCGCCGGGGTGGCCGGGATATTGGGCATTTCGCCGATCCCCTTGGCCCCAAAAGGGCCGTATTGATTGGCCTCTTCCAGGATGATCGGTTTGACATCCGGGACATCCAGGATGGTGGGGATCAAATAGTTCCTCAAACTGAGGTTCTGGATGAATCCGTCCACAATAGCCACTTCTTCCATCAGGGCATAACCCAGACCCATGGCCACTCCGCCCTCGATCTGACCCTCCACGGCCTGGGGATTGATGGCCTTGCCCACATCAAAGGCGGCCACATAATCGGTGACCGTCACTTCCCCGGTCTCCACGTCCACTTCCACTTCGGCCATATGGGTGGAATAGGTATAAACAAAGTAAGGGTTCCCCTGGCCGGTCTCCGGGTCCAGGGTCGCCGGCGGCGGTGTCCACCAGCCTTGCCCGATCAGACGCCGGCCCTGGGCCATGCACTTGGCCACCACCTCCCTGAAGGCCAGGGCTTTGTCCGGATGTTCCTGGTCATAAATCATTCTGTTTTTCATGATCAGCCTGGTGACGGGCGCCAGGAGCAGCTCGGAGGCGGTTTCCAGGATGGACTCTTTCACCTGCCGGGCGGCCATGATAATGGCATTGCCCATAAGGGTAGTGGACCGGCTGCCGACCGTGGGACCGGACTCGGGCGCCCTGTCGGTATCAGGCTGGACATAACGCACATCTTCGGCTTCAATCCCCAGCTCTTCAGCACAGATCTGGGGGAGTACGGTATAAGAACCCTGGCCCATTTCGGTAATGCCCGTAAAGAGCATAACCGATCCGTCCTCATGAACATAGACATTGGCCCCGCATCCGTCGCCCCGGGTGCCGATGCTGGTCCGATACCAGCCCATGCCGACCCCCACACCCCGGCGCCGGGTTTTTCCCTCGTCCACATAGCCGCTTTCCGGATATCGCTTTTCCCATTGAAAGGCCTGGGCGCAGGCCTCCAGGGTTTCCCGCAATCCCACACTCTGATCCAGGACCTGGCCGGTGGCGGTGGTCGAACCCAGCTTAAAGGCGTTCTTCCGCCGAATCTCCACAGGGCTCATTCCCAGGACTTCGGCCAGTTCATCCATGACCTGTTCATGGGCGATATGGACCTGAGGGGCGCCAAAGCCACGCATGGCCCCGCCATAAGGATGGTTGGTATAACAAAGATAGGCATCGACCTTGACATGGGGGATCACATAAGGTCCGGGCATCATCACCATGGAATGGATATGGGAACCGCCGGCCGGGGGGATGATCGGCCCGAGACTGGCATAGGCCCCCTGCTCATCATAAATCACCCCCTGGAAAGCCACCAGGGTCCCATCCTTCTTGGCCCCGATCTTGATCTCCATGATCATGGGATGACGCTTGCAGGTCTGGAGGGTGACCTCCTCCCTTTCCAGGGCCATCCGCACCGGACGGCCCGTGCGAAAGGCCAGCACGGCGGCCCGACAGCCCAGGTCGATCGGGGAATCCTCTTTGCCGCCGAAGCCGCCGCCCATGGGGATCTGGCGGACCTGAAGCCGGTTGATCGGCAGACCCAGGACGGCGGCGATATTCCGTCGTACTGTGAAAGGGGCCTGCATGGGTCCTTCCACCACCATGGTCCCATCGGCCTGGGGGACGGCCATGACGATATCCGGTTCCATATAGGCATGTTCCAGGAAGGGGACCTGATAAGTCCTTTCTATGACGGCATCGGCCTGGCTAAAACCCTGGTCCACATCCCCCTTGCGCAGCTTGTTATAGGAAAGAAGGTTTCCCTTTTCATGGATCAGGGGTGCCCCTTCTTTCATGGCCTCCCGGGGGTCAAAAACAGCCGGCAGGGGTTCATATTCTACTTCGATTAATTCCAGGGCCTGCTGGGCGATCTTTTCCGTTTCAGCGGCCACCAGGGCCACGCCGTCGCCGATGAAACGGACCTTTTCCCCACAGATGACCGGTTGATCCGGCAAGATGGCCCCGAAGCCGTTTCTGCCCGGGACATCGGCGGCAGTGAGCACAGCCGCCACACCCGGCAAATTTTTAGCCTTCTCAACCTTAATGGATTTGATCAGGGCATGGGGATAAGGACTTCGTAAGATCTTACCTTTGAGAAATCCTTCCTCGGGGTAATCGGCGCCGTATTCCTGTTTGCCGCTGACCTTTAAAACCGCATCGGTTCGATGGATCGATTTCCCGACCACCTGAAATTCCCTATTAGAGGGTTGAACCCAGGTTTTAAAATCAAACTTCTCTTTGGTAAGAACCTGGTTCTCTCTCTTCCCGTCGCTTTTGTTGTCCATTTTTTATTTCTTCCTTTTATTTCCCCAAAGGTCAGGCCTGGGGAGCTTCGGCCCGACCGGCCTTCTTAACGGCCTGGACGATCTTGCGATAACCCGTACAACGGCAGAGCACCCCGGAAAGGGCCTGTTTTAATCTCCTCCTCCGTGGGATGGGGGTTTTGGTCCAGCAGGGCCTTGGCGTTCATGATCATCCCCGGCGTACAAAAACCGCATTGAACGGCCCCTTCTTCTACGAAGGCCCGCTGGATCTTATGCAACTTACCGTCTTCAGAGGTTAAGCCCTCAATAGTCGTGACGGACCTCCCGGCCGCTTTGATCGCCGGCAGCAGACAGGAGTTGACGGGATTCCCATCTAAAAGCACCGTACAACAGCCGCACTCACCTTCCCGACAGCCTACCTTGGTCCCCTTCAATCCCAATCCATCCCTCAAAAGGTCCACCAGGACGGTCTCCGGCCTGACCTCGGCCTCCGTCTTTTTCCCGTTCAATTGAAAAACAATTTTTATTTTCTCCATAAAAAATCCTTATATCTAAACTAATCCCTCATGCCTCGTTTTTGTTTATTTTAAGCTTTTTCTCCGAACTCCGAACTCTCTGAACTCCGAACTTTAGGTGATCCCCGTCTCTTCAACGGCCCTTTGAAGACCTCGCCGGACAAAGACTCCCACCATCTGCCGGCGGTAATCGCAGGAACCCCGCAGGCAACTGTCCCTGGGGGTAGATTCCTCCATGGCCCTTTCGGCCGCGGCCTTAAAGTTCTCCTTGGAAATGACGGCCCCTTTGAGAAAGCCTTCGCTCACCCATGCCCGGAAGGGGGTGGGAGCCACCGGACCCAGGGCGATAGCGGCTTCCTCGATCAGCCTTTGGGAGGGATTGACCTTGACGACTATGGCCGCCGACAGAATGGGCAGGGTCAAGGCCTTGCGTTTGGCCAGGCGCTGATAACAACAGCCCTGCCCCTTGTCCAGACCCCGGAAACGGATTTGGGTCAGGATTTCCTTACCGGGGTCCAAGACGGTTTGCCCGGGGGAAAGGAAAAATTGGGTCAAGGGAACCTGCCGTTCTCCCTGCTTGGAGACAATGGTCACCCAGGCATTTAAGGCCAGGAGGGGAAGGCTGGTGTCTCCGGCAGGCTGTCCGCCTACCAGGTTGCCGGCCACTGTCCCCACATTGCGGATTTGAGGGGAGCCGACCCAGCCGGCCCCCTCGGAAAGAAGATGGGCTTTTGCCTGGATCAAGGGGGAACAGGCCGCCTGGGCATGGGTGACTAAGCTGCCCAGATGGATCTCTTCACCCACTTCCTTAATGTCCTTCAGCCCCGGGAGGTTGGAAATGTCCACCAGGGCCTCTACCTCCAGGGCCTTGCGCCGCAAGCTGGGGATGACATCGGTCCCCCCGGCAATGACCCGGGCTCTACCCTGATAGGTTTCCAATAGATCCAGGGCCTCCCCCAGGGAGCCCGGCAAATGATAAGCCCCGAGGGAAAACCCTTTTGACCAATGAAGATCCTTGAATGCATAATCCATAATGTCCTCGATAAACTTCTCGATGTAATCCTCGTTTAAATAGCTAAGAAACCCCTTCTTCCGTTTTACGGGTTCTTTCAAGATGACGGTACATCCTTAAGTTGTGCTGTTTCATGACCCTTTCGGCGGCCGCCCCATCGTGTTTCCTGAAGGCCTCTACCGCCTTATGGTGATCTTCATAGAGCTCGGGAAGAATCGGAGCAAGGTCAACGACCAGGGGACGGGAGCGATTTTTGATATTATCCAGCAATTCCTTGAGGAGCCAATTCCCGCAGGAGTCATAGATGAGCCCGTGGAAATCGAAATCAGAGACGGAATATCTGAGGAGATCCATTTTTTTAATGATCGCCGGCTGTCCTCGCAAAACGGCCTCCAGGCGGGACCGGGTCTTTGGGTCCATGGTCTTAGCGGCCAGACGGGCGGCCATCCCTTCCAGGACACCACGAACGCGGTAAAGATCCAGGGCCATGGGCAAAGTCATTTCCACCAGGCTGACCCCCCGGTTGGGTATGTGCCGGACCCATTTTTCTTCTTCCAATTGTTTTAAAGCCAAGCGGATCGGGGTCCGGCTGACCCCCAGCTCCTGGACCAATTGCTCGACATTGATCCATTTGCCCGGAGAAAAACGGTGAGAGACGATCATGGTCCGCAGGGCCTGATAGGCCTGTTCTTTTAGGGTTTTTCGGGTAAGCTTGGATATCATCAAGGCCTTGGGTTTATCCTTTGGATCTCTTAAATTATGCCACTGTTTAACCTTAAAAACAGTCCAGCCCAAAAGTCAATCAAATTTTACAAAAAATAATATTTTTGTAAAATTTCCCCACCTGGGTCAGTTCCTTGAAAATAGCAAATATTTTTTGAGGGTTCTCCGGATTTTTAACTTTTAATCGCTCGCCTTTGTCTATAGCCAAGAAAGGGCAAGGAGAAGAAATCAGCCGGTTCCGGCCGAGGAAGGCCTAACGGCTTTCCGGACAACTATTCAACCCTTAAAAGAGACGATGTGGTAAAATTAATCTCGATTATCATAGGTTCAATAGCGGCCTGGTTCCTTTTTTTATCTCTGGCTTTTCATTGGATGGCCAAGATCAATTTTTAAATGAGGGGATCGGGAAGCTTGATTTTCCTTTTGACTGCCGCCAGGCCTGAGAGGCCGGCCTCAAAGGCCGCGGCTACGGCCTGGAGTGCCTATATAGAGAATCTAAATTTGATTTTACGGAGGGTATGATCATGACCTATCTTCGTCAGACGAAAGGCATTTTTTGGGTTGGGGCCTTTTTAACAGGCCTTTTGTTGTTCGGGTTTACCCAGAGGTTACAGGCCGAGGAACGGGAGTTCAGGCATCGCGAATTCCGCGAATTCAGGGATCTGCGCCATCACCATGACCATTTTTATCCGGCTCGCGGTCAATTCATCGATGTGTTGCCGAGAGGCCACCGGGTGGTCTTTTTCGGCAAAGAACGATTCTTCTTTTTCGAAGGCGTCTGGTACCGGCCGGCTGGGCGACGCTTCCTCATCGTGGCCCCTCCAATCGGTTTGGTGGTCCCCTTTTTGCCCCCCTACTATTCGACGGTCTGGGTAAGCGGAGTGCCTTACTACTATGCCAATGAAGTCTATTACACCCAAAGCCCGGGAGGCTATGTCATCACTGTGCCGCCAAGCGAAGAAGTCGTTCAGACACCACCTCCGTCAGGACCGATGCCGGGAGGACCGCGTCCGGGAGGTCAAATGCCAGCAAGCCCGATCCCGGGAGGACCAATGCCGGGCAGTCAAATATTTATCTATCCCCGGCAAGGACAAAGCCCGGAGAAACAGGCCGACGATAGAGTTGAATGCCTGAACTGGGCGATAAGCCAAGTTGGCTATGACCCGAATAGACCCCCGGTTGGTATGGCGGAAGCCCAAAAAGCCCAGAAGATTGCCGACTATCGGCGGGCCATGGAGGCCTGTCTCGATGCCCGCGGGTATTCGATGAAATAATGGGTTAATGCGAAAATACCGTTTAGCCTTCGGCGAAATCAATAAATACGAATATCGAATTTCGAAACATGAAGGGGTCTGTTATTCCTTCCTTCGATATTCATTATTCGTTGTTCGAAATTCGAAATTTTCTTGTTCGTTTGGGCATGAGGGTTTAGTACGAAGATAGATTTTTAACTGTCTCCAACCCCCGTAGAAGCGCTGTAGGGGCGGGTTTCAAACCCGCCCCTGCGAGAGATTTTCATCTTTCTGGGGGCCCCTGAGGACATGGAGGTTTAATGTGAAAATAGGTTCGGGGATTTCGGAATTTCAGGGTTCAAGGTATTAGTTTTAGCACACCCAAGGTCTTATTTGCTTTTCGCCTTTTTTTCATTAAACGTCTTTATAACTCTGTCCGTAATATCCATGGCGCTGTTATAATAAACCACTCCGGTTTTGGCCTCTAAAATCAAGGTATAGCCCTCGGCTTTGGCAATCTTACTGGCCACTTCAAACAGCTCATTGGAAAGATTCTGAAAGGCAGTGCCTTCTTCCTTTTGATATTCGGCTTCTTTTCCCCGGGCCAGGTCACGAAAATCCTCTTCTTTCCTCTGCAAATCTTTTTCCTTCTCCCTTTTGGCCTCGGCACCCAACAAATTGCTTTTTTTGGACAAATCTTCCCGCATTTTTATGATTTCATTTCTCCGGGCGTCCAAATCTTTTTGGATTCGATCTGATTTCTCTCTAAAGGTGGCGTAGACCTTTTTGCCGGCTTCGCATTGCTCGATGCATTTCCTGGCATCGATAATCCCGATCTTAATGGGCTCGGCCGCCAAGGAATAGGTGCAGGTCAACCAGAGAAAACCAATTAATAACCCCGCGGGCACAACTGCTTTTTTTAACATTTTAAACTCCTTGCTTCTTAAGTATTTGATCATTTATAAACTGGCCGAATCGTCATCGAGACGGCCGACAATATATAATCTGTTTGTTGTCAATAGACAAGGAGAGGTCCTCAAAAGTTAAAATTTTAACTTTTTAATGATCCGCCTTGTCTATTGATTACAAAATCAGGCCTTTCTTGGAATAGGCCGAAGAGAATATAACCTTAGGCAGAGGTGCATTATAAGAATGCAGAAACTTTGAGTTCTTCGACATTCAAGATTTTAAACTACTTTAGCATTAAACCAAAAAAAAACATAGGAGGAAAAAAAATGAAGAACAAAGGGTAAATCTTTGTGTTTTGTTTAGCCCTGCTTTTAATCACCGGTAGCGCTGTTGGTTCTTAGGGTTTGTGCTAATATTACCTTGTTTTTATCCTTGACTCTCATCTCATCTTATTTATACTTTAATGGCAATTCTAATCGATTCCCACCCAGTTTTATAAGTTCCATAAGAAGACCTTAATCGGAAACAGGGATTTTGGTGAGCAGGGATCGGGCCGGTTGGAGAGAAAAAAGGACCCCTATCGCGCTCAGGCGGGCCTAATGGGGCCTATTTCATTCTTTGTGAGGCGATGATGCTTGAAGAAAATTCGGAAAGGAAGGAATCTTTAAACCAAACTCCTGGCCGGACCCATCACTATTGGTGGATCTGGGTACTGGCCCTTTGTCTGGCCGGTGCCGGAACCTACGCCTATTTTTCCAAGGCGGAAAAGGGACGGGCCCAGGTGGCCAAGCCGCAGGCCGGCCCTGCAAGTCGCCCCGTACCGGTGGCGGCAGTGGCCGCCAAAAAAAGCGACCTGGATGTTTATCTCAACGGGCTGGGTTCGGTCACGCCTCTTAATACCGTCGCGGTAAAAAGCCGCGTGGACGGGCAGCTCATGGAGGTCCTCTTTAAGGAAGGTCAGATCGTCAGCAGCGGCCAACTGCTGGCCCGAATCGACCCCCGACCTTTCGAAGTCCAGTTGACCCAGGCCGAGGGGCAGATGGCCCGCGATCAGGCGATCCTGAATAACGCCAAAAACGATCTGGTCCGTTACCAGACGTTATGGAAGCAGGATTTGATCCAGAAACAATTATTGGATACCCAGGAAGCCCTGGTCCGCCAGAATGAAGGGGTCATCAAGAGCGATCAGGGGCAGATCGACAACGCCAAGCTGCAATTAGTCTACAGCCGGATTACCGCCCCGATCAGCGGAAGAGTCGGTTTGCGTCTGGTGGATCCGGGGAATATCATCCATGCCACCGACCCCAACGGGCTGCTGGTCATCACCCAGATTCAACCCATCTCGGTCATCTTTTCTCTGCCCGAAGACAATATTCCCCAGGTACTCGGCCAGCTCAAGGGCGGCCGGCGGCCGCAAGTTGTCGCCTTTGACCGCGATCAGAACAAAAAGCTGGCCGTGGGACATCTTATGACCATCGACAATCAAATCGATCCCAACACCGGGACCGTGCGGCTTAAAGCCCTGTTTGAAAACAAGGACAATCAACTGTTTCCCAATCAATTCGTTAATGCCCGTTTGTTGGCGGAGGTTAGACAGGATATTATCATCATTCCGGCGGCGGCCATCCAGCAAGGCCCCAAGGGTACTTTCGTCTATCTGGTCAAAGCCGACCGGACCGTGTCCGTCCGCCCGGTCAGCGTGGGTGAGATACAAGGAGGTGAGGCCTCCATAAAGTCCGGTCTGAACACCGGTGATATGGTGGTCGTGGACGGTGCCGACCGGCTGCGGGAAGGGGCCAAAGTGGAATTGCGAAAGGGAAGGGCAACGGGAACGGAACCGGACGCCGGAGTCGCTGATGAACCTTTCCCGCCCTTTCATCCTTCGACCGGTGGCCACCACCCTGCTGATGGTGGCCATTCTTTTGGCCGGTGCCGTGGCCTACCGCGAGCTGGCCGTCTCGGCCCTGCCCCAGGTGGATTACCCCACCATTCAAGTCCGGACCTTTTATCCCGGCGCCAGTCCCGATGTTATGGCCTCGTCGGTGACCGCCCCTCTGGAACGCCAATTCGGTCAAATGCCCGGTCTGACCCAGATGACCTCCACCAGTTCCAGCGGCAGTTCGGTCATCACTTTACAGTTCACCCTGGACTTGAGTCTCGACGTGGCCGAGCAACAGGTCCAGGCCTCGATCAATGCCGCCTTTACCTTTCTTCCCCGGGACCTGCCGTCCCCGCCGGTCTACAGTAAGGTCAATCCGGCCGACGCCCCGATCCTGACCCTGGCCCTGACCTCCAAGACTTTACCCCTGCCCACCGTGGAAGACCTGGCTGACACCCGGTTTGCCCAAAAGATCTCTCAATTACCCGGTGTGGGTCTGGTGAGCATCAGCGGTGGACAGAGGCCGGCGGTGCGGATTTTGGCCAATCCGACGGCCCTGGCCGCCTATGGGCTGTCTTTGGAAGACCTGCGGACGGCCATTACCACCGCCAACGTCAATCTGGCCAAGGGCAGCTTCGACGGCCCGCGCCAGGCCTACATCATCGAGGCCAACGATCAGCTCTTTACCAGCAGTCAATACCGTCCCCTGATCATCGCCTATAAAAACGGGGCGCCCATAAAATTATCCGATGTGGCCGAGGCCGTGGACGATGCCGAAAATATCCAGCAGGCGGCCTGGACCAACACGGTCCCGGCCGTGATATTAAATATCCAGCGCCAGCCGGGGGCCAATGTCATCGAAGTGGTCGACCGGATCAAAAAATTGATGCCCAAATTGCAAAGTTCCCTGCCCGCGGCCGTCCAGGTCTCGGTCCTGACCGACCGGACCACGACCATTCGCGCCTCGGTCCGGGATGTGGAGTTCGAGCTGATGCTGGCCGTGGCCCTGGTCATCTTGGTCATCTTTATCTTCCTGCGTAACTTGGCGGCCACGACGATTCCCAGCGTGGCCGTCCCCCTTTCCCTGGTGGGTACCTTTGGGGTCATGTATCTTTTGGGATATAGTCTGAACAACCTCTCCTTGATGGCCCTGACCATTTCCACCGGCTTCGTCGTCGATGACGCCATTGTCATGATCGAAAATATCGCCCGGTTCATCGAGGAAGGAGATGATCCCCTCGAAGCGGCCCTCAAGGGCTCCAAACAGATCGGCTTTACCATCCTGTCTCTGACCGTCTCGCTCATCGCCGTGCTCATCCCCCTCTTGTTCATGGGGGACGTGGTGGGCCGGTTGTTCCGGGAATTTGCCGTCACCCTGGGGGTGACCATCATCATTTCAGCCGCCGTCTCCTTGACCCTGACGCCCATGATGTGCGCCCGTCTCCTCAAACACACGCCCAAGGAGCGGCAGGGAAAGTTCTACCGGGTGTCCGGGCAGATGTTCGACCGTATTATCGCTGCCTACGGCCGAACCTTGCGCTGGGTTCTCGGGCATCAGAAGGCGACCTTATTAGTGGCCGCCGGGACCCTGGTCCTGACCGTGGTCTTGTTTTTCATCGTCCCCAAAGGGTTTTTCCCGGTCCAGGACACGGGGGTCATCATCGGCATATCCGACGCCCCCCAATCGATCTCCTTTTCCGCTATGGCCGGAAGACAACAGGAGTTGGCCAAGGTCATCCTTAAGGATCCGGCGGTCATGAGCCTGTCTTCTTTCATCGGCATCGACGGGACCAATGCCACCCTCAACAGCGGACGGATTCTGATCAACCTCAAGCCCCTGGAAGAGCGCAAGATCAGCGCCACCCAGGTGATCAACCGACTCCAGCCGGAAATGGCCAAGGTCGAAGGGATCAGGCTCTTTTTCCAGCCGGTGCAGGACCTGACGGTCGACGCCCGGGTGAGCCGCACCCAATTTCAGTATACCATGGAAGATCCCGACGCTAAGGAATTGTATACCTGGGCTCCTAAGTTGGTCGAGGCGTTAGGCCGGCGTCCCGAGCTTCAGGACGTCAGCAGCGATCAGCAAGACCAGGGGCTGCGGTTGGCCGTGGACATCGACCGCAGCACCGCTTCCCGCTTCGGCATCCAGCCACAGCTCATCGACGATACCCTTTACAATGGCTATGGGCAGCGGATCATCTCGACCATCTTTACCCAATTAAACCAGTACCGGGTTATTCTGGGCCTCAAACCGGAATTTCAGCAAGATCCGAGTAAAATAGGGAACCTCTACCTCCACGGCCCGAACGGCGCTCAAGTGCCGCTCAGCGCCATCACCAAAACCTCGGAGACGACCGGGCCGCTGCTCATCAGCCGTCAGGGACAATTCCCCTCGGTGACCATCTCTTTCGACCTGAAAAAAGGGGCCTCTCTGGGAAAGGCCGTCGAGGCGGTGGAGGAGACGGCCCAGCAATTAGGCCTCCCCCCGAGCATCCGGGGCAGCTTTCAGGGAACGGCCCAGGCCTTCAAGGCCTCATTGGCCAGCGAGCCCCTGCTGATCCTGGCGGCTCTCATAACGGTCTACATCGTCCTGGGCATCCTTTATGAGAGTTACATCCACCCCATCACCATCCTGTCCACCTTGCCCTCGGCCGGGGTGGGGGCTTTCCTGGCCCTGTTGATTTTTCGATCCGAATTCACGGTCATCGCCCTGATCGGCATCATCTTGCTTATCGGTATCGTCAAAAAGAACGGGATTATGATGGTCGATTTCGCCCTCGAGGCCGAGCGTAAAGAGGGAAAGAGTCCGGAGGAGGCCATTTATCAGGCCTCGCTGCTGCGTTTCCGGCCGATCATGATGACCACCATGGCCGCCCTGCTCGGGGCCCTCCCCCTGGCCATTGGCGGAGGCGTCGGTTCCGAGCTTCGCCATCCCCTGGGTATATCCATCGTCGGCGGTCTGATCATCAGTCAGATCCTGACCCTTTACACCACGCCGGTCATCTATCTGGCGTTCGACCGGTTGGCCCGGAGGGTACAAGGTGCAAGGTACAAGGCTCAAGGTACAAGGAACGACCGCCTAACCTAGCCGAGCACCTGGCCCTTGGGGGCACCACGAAACATGAAAATGGTTTTCTCCAAACCTTGAACCTTGTACCCTGTACCTTGAACCCTTTTTGCATTGATAGACCATGAACCTTTCAGCCCAATTCATCAATAGACCCGTAGCCACCACCCTGCTCACCCTGGGACTGGCCCTGGCCGGGATAATCGCCTTCCGCCTGCTGCCGGTATCGCCCCTGCCCCCGGTGGATTTCCCCACCATCCAGGTATCGGCGGGCTTGCCCGGAGCGGATCCCGAGACCATGGCCACATCGGTGGCCGCCCCGCTGGAGCGCCAGTTCGGACGCATCGCCGGGGTCACCGAAATGACCTCCACCAGCTACCGGGGCTCCACGGGCATTGTCTTGCAATTTGACCTGAACCGCAATATCAACGGGGCGGCCAGGGACGTCCAGGCGGCCATCAATGCCGCCCGGGGGTTTCTGCCGGCCAACCTCCCCAGCAACCCGACTTACCGCAAGGTCAACCCGGCCGATGCCCCCATCCTGATTGTCGCCCTGACCTCCGATACGATCACCACAGCCAAGCTTTATGACGCGGCCTCGAGCATCATGCAACAGAAACTGTCCCAGGTGGACGGAGTGGGCCAGGTGTTTATCGGCGGCAGTTCCCTTCCGGCCGTCCGGGTGGAGTTGAACCCTACGGCCTTGAACAAATACGGGATCAGCCTGGAAGACGTCCGGGGCGTCTTGAGCCAAACCACGGCGAACCGGCCCAAAGGCCAGGTGTCCTACCAAGA
Source organism: uncultured delta proteobacterium (assembly GCA_963821645.1). Lineage (GTDB taxonomy): Bacteria > Desulfobacterota > RBG-13-43-22 > RBG-13-43-22 > RBG-13-43-22 > RBG-13-43-22. The sequence goes on from CAWGEQ010000050.1 coordinate 95,954, forward strand.
AAAAACCTGGGAAATCCAGACCAACGATCAACTCCGGACGGCGGATAAATATCTGCCGGTGATCATCAATTACCGGGCCGGGGCAGCCGTGCGGCTGCCTGATGTGGGTCGGGTGACCGACTCGGTGGAAGACCTGCGCGCCGCCGGGATGGTGAATGGAAAACCCTCGGTCATGGCGGTTATCTTTCGACAGCCCGGGGCCAACATCATCGAAACGGTCGATCGGGTTAAGGCCCTGCTTCCCCAGCTTAAAGCTGCCTTGCCCGGGGAAGTGGCCTTTTCCATCGTTTCCGACCGGACCCCCCCCATCCGGGGTTCCTTGAGAGACGTGGAGCGGGCCTTGCTCATCTCCTTCTTCTTAGTCATCCTGGTGGTCTTCAGCTTCTTAAGGAGTTTCCGCTCCACCCTCATTCCGGGCGTGGCCGTGGCCGTCTCCCTGATTGGCACCTTCGGGGTGATGTATCTGTTCGGCTACAACCTGGATAATCTTTCCCTCATGGCCCTGACCGTGGCTACGGGGTTTGTCGTCGATGACGCCATCGTGGTCCTGGAAAACATCACCCGCCATATCGAAGAGGGCGTACCCCCCCGGGAGGCCGCCTTCCAGGGGGCCAGGGAAATCGGTTTTACCGTTTTGTCCATGAGCACCTCCCTGGTGGCCGTTTTCATTCCCATCCTGCTTATGGGCGGCATGGTGGGCCGGTTGTTCCGTGAGTTTGCCGTCACCCTGTCGGCGGCCATCATGGTCTCTTTGGTTGTTTCCCTCACCACCACACCCATGATGTGCGCCGCCTTTCTAAAGTCCGGGAAAGCCGGAGCCCATGGACACGTCTATAAATTCAGTGAGGACGTTTTCAACTGGATGCACCGCAGCTACGAAATCACCTTGGGCTGGGCCCTTCGTCACTCCCGGTTCATGCTCCTGCTGATGTTAGTCACGGTGGTGACCAGTGGCATCCTGTTTGTTGTTGTCCCCAAGGGCTTTTTCCCGGAACAGGATACCGGCCGGATTGCCGGTACCATTCAGGCCGAACAGGACATATCCTTTCAGGCCATGCGGGCCAAGATGGCCCAGATATTGGACATCATCAAATCAGACCCGGAAGTGGTCTATTCCGCCGGTTTTACCGGGGGCGGGGGAGGAGGAGGTTCGGCGGCCAATACGGCCCGGATGTTTATCACCCTGAAACCCTTCGAGGAGCGTACATCCACCATCGGGCAGGCCATTGCCCGACTGCGTAAAAAGCTGGCCCAGGTGCCCGGAGCCCCGACCTACCTTCAGCCGGTCCAGGACCTGCGCATCGGAGGGAGGCTCAGTAATGCCATGTATCAATATACCCTCCAGAGCGACAATTTAGCCGACCTGACGACCTGGGCCCCCCGCATCGTTCAGCGGCTGCGCAGCCTGCCGGGTCTGGTGGATGTAAGCAGCGACCAGCAGAACAAAGGGCGGGAGGCCCGGTTGGAGATCGACCGGGCTACGGCCTCACGGCTGGGGATCACTCCCCAGATGATCGACGACGTCCTCTACGATGCCTTTGGACAGCGGCAGGTGGCCATCAATTATACCCTGTTAAATCAATACCACCTGATCATGGAGGTGGCCCCGGAATATTGGCAACAACCGGAAACGCTGAAAGATATTTATGTCCGCCCCGCCAATGGGGCCATGGTGCCTTTAAGCGCCTTCAGCCGGTTCGATCGTAATGCCACTTCACTGGCCGTCAACCACCAGAGTCAATTCCCCTCGGTGACCATCTCTTTCAATTTGCTGCCGGGAAAACCGCTCGGGGAGGCCGTAAAAGCCGTAGAAACCGCCACCCATCAAATGGGAATGCCGGCTTCCATCCTGGGCAGCTTTTCGGGCACGGCCCAGGCCTTCCAGGCCTCTTTGGCCAACCAGCCCCTGCTCATCCTGGCGGCCCTGGTGACGGTCTATATCGTCCTGGGCATCCTCTATGAGAGCTATATCCATCCCATCACTATCCTCTCCACCCTGCCCTCAGCCGGGGTGGGGGCCTTCTGGCCCTTCTGATCTTCCGCACCGAGCTGAGCGTCATCGCCTTTATCGGGATTATCCTGCTCATCGGTATCGTCAAAAAGAACGGCATTATGATGGTGGATTTCGCCGTGGAAGCCGAGCGCAAGGGTGGGAAAAGCCCGGAGGAGGCCATCTATCAGGCCTGTCTGTTACGGTTTCGGCCAATCATGATGACCACCATGGCGGCCATGCTCGGCGCCCTTCCCCTGGCCGTGGGCCGGGGAGTGGGCTCGGAGCTGCGCCGTCCCCTGGGAATCGCCATCGTCGGCGGACTCATCTTCAGCCAGATGCTGACCCTTTACACCACACCGGTCATGTATCTCTATCTCGACCGGTTCAGACTCTGGGTGAAAGGCCTGAGGCAACGACGTATTCCTGGGCAATAAGCCTTTTTCCCCAACAAAGGGTTTTTTTCAGGACCCTGCTGGACGAAGATGCAGAAAAACTCTTTGTAAGCGGCCTTATAAAAAAACATCTCTTTCCAAAGGTTCTAATACTTATTCCCCCTGTTACTCTTTCAAGGAACTATAAAAAAAAATTAAATTTTAACTTTGTGCCCCCACTCTTGTCATATAAAATTGATGGTCTCGTAAAAAGACCTATCCCCCCTCTCGTCACTCCGGCAAAAACAGGGATGATGATTTAAAGACTTTTTAAGAGACCATCGATAAAGAAAATGCCGATTAAAAATCCGGGGTATTAGGGTTGTTCCGAAATTAAAAATAGGTGGAAATAAGATGAAAGCCAAAGTTAAGATCCAGACGATCGCGTTTATCCCGACCTTAATGATGATCACTTTATTCTTAATTCTAATGACAAGTTCCGCTCATGCCTTTGGTTCAGGTTCCAGGGACCGCGGCGGTTTTGGCCGGGGGAAAAAACCTGCGAGTGAAAACAAATCATTAAATCTCTCTCCGGAACAGGAGGCTCAGTTAAAGGGCCTAAGGGATAAATTCTTGGAAGAAACGGCATTTCTCCGGAGCGAGATTCCGATAAAGCTTGCGGAACTTAGAACTCTTTGGACAAACCTAACCCGGACAAGGACAGAATTAATGGCAAGAAAAAGGAAATTATGGAGTTATATACCGAACTCCAAATCAAGGCGACGGCTGATAGATTATTAGCTCAAGGTTTTCTTACCCCTGATCAGACGGAAAAATTGGCTGTCTTTGGTCTACGGTTGGATATAGAACCCAATTGGGGTCTTGGCCCGGGCTCCCATCCGTAATAGTCCAATTCTGACCTGAAGCCAATTGAGAATTTTCCAAATTGAGTCCGCTTTTCCATATCCAGGACTCCAACCTCAAAAGTTAAAAAATAATTTTTAACTTTAAAATATCTCTTTTGTCTAATTCCTTAGTAAAGGTCAGAGGGAAAGGAAGTAGAATTTTGAATTTCAGACATTCTAAAATTTTCAGCTTTCCATGGCCCTGGATCTTTTTAACAATACAGGGAAGATTCCCTGTACCAAGGTGCAAGGAATCTTCCCTGAAAGGGAAAGGCTATTTTTTGAAGGTTCGCTCGTTAACTACACCATCTCAGTAAAATCGGGAGGGAGAATCGTTTACGGTTCGTGTTAAAACAAAACATAGGAGGAAAAGAGAATGATTAACAAAGCAAAGTTTCTGGTATTTATTTTAGCCGTATTTTTAATCGCTGGCGGCGCTTATGCAGCTATTCCTGATGCCGGTGGTCCTAAAGATGGCGATAAGATTCAACGCCACAACCCATTGAACCTTACCCCGGATCAGCAGACCAAGCTGAAGGAGTTAAGGGACAACTTCCGGAAAGATACGGTTTTTCTACGTAATGATATTAAAGTCAAGAGGTTGGAGCTTCGTGCCCTTTGGACGGTCCCGCAACCGGAAAAAGACAAAATCATGGCCAAGCAAAAAGAACTTATGGATCTGGTAACCCAATTACAGACCAAGGCCGTAGATTATCGATTAGAAGCCCGGAGTAGTCTCACCCCTGAACAGGCGGCCCAGGCGGGCATGTTGTGGGGACAGATAATGGGACATAGAGGACATAGGAATGGACGGATGAAGGGAGAATTTTAAGGGATCATCCATTCCATGCTCGTTTGAAGATGGAAAGGGAATTTCTTTTCCCGGTTTAAAAAAATGATCGGCATCTTACATACAGAATGGTCGAAAGGCTGGGGTGGTCAGGAGATCCGGATCATTGAGGAATCTCTTGAATTCATAAAGAGGGGCTACCGGATGATGATTGCCTGTCAGCCGGATAGCCGGATTTTTCGTGTTGCCCAGGAAAATGGGGTGCCGGTTATTCCTTTAAAGATGCGAATCGCCATGGACCCGTTGGCGATCTGGAAATGCAGGCAGATCATAAAAAGGAATTCCATTGATATCGTTCATACCCACAGTTCGGTCGATAGCTGGTGTTGTTCTATTGCCTCCAAATTGGTTGGGGTTCCCGTTATACGGAGTCGCCATATCAGTGCTCCCATCAATACCAATGTTTTTTCCTTCTTTTTATATATGAAATTGGCCAACCGAGTGATTTCCAGCGGAAAAATCATCAAGAAAAAGATGGTCGAAGTGAATGGCTATGATCCCCAAAAGATTATTTCCATCCCTACCGGGGTCAATGAGAAGACCTTCTCACCAGAAATAAATGGACCATCGGTAAGAGAGGAATTAAAAATCAGGAAAGATGATTTTCTTTTAGGAATTGTAGCCATGTTACGAAGTTGGAAAGGGCATTGTATATCTTCTGGAAGCCGTAAAAGAATTACGGGAGAAGATACCCAATATAAAGCTGCTTATTGCCGGAGACGGTCCTCAGGAAGAAACCATCAGAAATACCATTCGAGACAACGGCCTCACCGGAACCGTCATCATGACGGGTTATCGAAAAGATGTGCCTCAGATTCTGAGAAGTTTGGATTTATGTGTCCTCCCTTCTTATTCCAATGAGGGGGCCCCTCAGGCCATCCTCCAGGCCATGGCCCTGGGCGTTCCGATCATTGCAACCTCGGCTGGAGGAATTGAAGAAGTCGTAAAAGATGGGCAGACCGGGATCTCGTCCCCCCGCGCGATGTTCAGGCCTTGAGCAAAGCTATAAATTGGGCTTACCAAAACAAAGAAGAATGTCTGAAAATGGCCCACAAAGCCAGCGAATTGATCTGGAATAATTTTACCCTCACCAGGATGACCGATAAAACCGAGGGGGTTTACAGGGAATTGTTAGGATGGGGCCGTCCTGAACAAGTTGCTGTCTTGCCTGCCAATGTCTCCCCGATTAAATTTAAGTCTTTCAGACAGCCCAAACTTAAATTTCACTTCTTTAGAAATTCTCCATTGTCCAATCCCTGGTCCTCCAGATGTAAAGAATGCGACTGTCCCTTGCCGAGCGTTAAGCCGAAAAAGTTATTAACCAAGCAATGAAAACTTACCTGACCCGGTGATTTTTGATCAAATACCGAGCCCCGAAGCAGGGATATGCTTAAGCCCTGAACTTTATAGCCAAAATCGCTTTTTCAATTGGGAACTGGTAACCGGAGCAAGCCATCAATAAATAAAATGGCCTTTGATGGGGTATCTTTCGATACTAGAACGCTTCCCGAGGTTGCTGCAGGGATGTTCCTTTTTTCAATGAGTTAAAATATTTTTTAACTCATTGATGATTTTCTGTGTCGAATGTGCTAAAATCTTAATCTAATTTAAGGAGAAGGTCCCAAGAAAACAAAAATCAAGTCTAAGAGAGAGGTGGATTCTTGATTGGATTAACTCCTAAAAAACAAAGGAGGAAATGAGATGCACTTAAAAACTTTTTTATCAGTGGCCTTGGTTCTGGTTTTGGCTATGGGGATGGGTTGCGGCGGCGGCAGTAGCCCCACGACCAGCGGAGGAGACGGTTCGGGGGCCACACGTGTCGGCACATGGACCAGAGTTGATTCCAATGCGAGCTTTTCCTCAACAAATTGTCTTCAATTCAAATGGAACCGGCACATATTATTATCCGAATGGGACTATTCAAAACAAGCATTAGCTGGACCGCATCGGGAGGCGTGGTCACTATCAGCACGGGATCTGGCCTGACTGCCACGATCACTTCTGTCAATACCTTCACTCTGAATGCACTATCGGATCGGGTAATTATAACCGGGCTAACAGGCAGAAGGTACTTAATTCAGGCCGGCCCATATTTGGATACTCTATGGCGGAAAAGCAAATGTGCTGGCCACGGAATTCAGGCTTTGGTTCGTCGGGCTTTGGCAGGGTGCAATAACTTCCATCACATATTCAAAGAAAATAAAATATATTCCTTACCAAGTCACAAGATGGCGTCTATAAAGCCCGTGGAAGAGACTGGAATTTGTCCGAACCGCATCACTATCTTCTTAATGTCTGCCGGGATCCTTCTGGTTGCCCGAGGATGATCTATTGACTGGGAATGGGCTCGCTGTCCTTATTTAACCGGAAGTCACAAAAAAGGAGTTTCAGACCGATTGCTTGAATTTTTCTCGTTCTTCCGGGTTCAGGGAGGTATAAGTCCTTCCTTCTTTTTTATGAAAGAGAATTTTCTCTTCTCGGGCCAACCAGCCCAAGGCCTGGTAAACGATGTCCCCTTTCTCTTTTAGAATTTGGGGAAGCTTTGAAATCTCTACCCTTCCTTTTTTCCCCAGAGTCTTCCAAACTCTTCCGGCCATCTCTCCGATTGTTTCCTTCATAAATTTCTCTTTCTTTCAGGAAGACCTGATTTTTGAAATCTTTTGTCTTCGGGTTTGAAGCTCCCTGCACCATGTTCAGTCCCGCCATGGCGGGATTCCCTGCAAGGTAAAGGTTTATTTGTTTGTGGTTTTCTCGCTAACCGGCCAAGGACACTGTGCAGGAGTTAGCGCTCGCTGTTCATGGAAAATATGATTACTCGGAGTATTCCTTTACTTTCTCCTCAATCATGAAACGCTGTAATTGCACCTTTCAAAAACGAATAAGTGGATTGTCTTCATTAGCCCCTCTTTTGATTAGAATTTCACCATAGAGGTCAAGTGAAAGGCAAACAGCAAAAGAAAGAGCCAGGCGAGTGGAAAAACAATAATCATCACTAATTTTTTCATAGCCGAAGACCTCATTTTTATGACGTTACTCTTCATGCTTCACTAACAGCTACGGCTTTCAGGAATCAACCTCCCCGCAGCAAGCTGCGGGGTATTGAATGACAAATTTTTTTTAATCGAGATCCCAAGGGTTTCTCGAACCTATCCTCTCCTTGTAATTCCTCGTAGCAAGCTACGGGGAATTACAAGTTAATCTTTGATAAAAAATGCGAATGGTCTAAAACTAAATTGTTCTAAGGGGTTTTTGGTCCCTTGAACTGTTGGAGCACACTGCGTTGATCGGCAGTCAATACCTGGGTCACAATCTGATTAAATGTTCGGGCGCGTTGTTCCGCTATGGCCGTTCCTAATGGGGCCATCGCATCCACTTGGTCCTTAATCTGGGCATCCGTAGCCGTTCCGGATAATATTAAGTCTCTCAAGGCGCGGCGGGCTGTTCTTACCTGGGTGATGGTAGGTTTAAGTCTGGGTCCGGCTTGTTGTCATGATATCCTTGATCTGGGTTTTTTGCGCATCCGTCATTGGCTGACCACCCTTTTCCAGAACCCACTTAATGCGTCTTATTTCACCTCCTCGCCCGTGTGGACCAGAGAAAGCAAAGGTTGAATAGGCGCTTAAGCATAAACCGACCAATACCAGAACTGATACTGCCATAAACTTGATCTTTGTTTTCATGGGAATTTCTCCTTTAATTTGATTTTAATATATTAGTCACTGAAAACCCTTGATAGGTTAAAAACTTTTTATCTGTGATGAAAAATAATTTCCCTAAATCAATCGGATTTCACTTAATGTAAAAACTCTTGGGTTGAGCAATAAAGGATACCCAATTGAAATCGCGTCACAAAGATGCGCATATGGCGAGGAGACTCCCGCTGCCAACCTGCGAAGGTTAGAAGCTTCCTTTAAGGCTGAATTACACGGGGGGCCGTTTTCCCGGGCTAAACGGCTGTTTTGTAATGCGTGGAGGCAACGATCTCTTGGATGTCCTTCGTAGTGGTGGCACCAAGGGCCTCCTTGGCGAGGGCTTCCGTTTGATCGATCGTTACTTGCCGGATGCGTGACGTACGCTTGCAACTTGAAATGGATTCATGCTAAGGGCCCTGACGCCCTTTCCTACCAACAGGCAGGCGACCGCGGGGTCACTTGCCGCTTCCCCGCATACGGCTACGGCTACCCCTTGGTTCACGGCAGCCCGGACTACCTGCTCTGTTGCCCGCAGCACGGATGGATGAAGAAACGAAAGAACTTCTGGATGTCCCTGTGATCCGCGGTCCATGGCCAATATGGAGTGGGCGAGATCGTTGGTCCCAATGCACACAAAATCCGCAATTTGTAGAATCCCCTCGATATCAAACGCCGCGGCCGGAGTCTCGACCATGGCCCCGATAGGCGGTTGTTTGCTGAGTTGCTCTCTCCGCAATACTTCCTCAACCTGGCGACACGCTTCGCTTAGGTCGCCACGCCCATGACCATGGGGAACATGATTCTTACATTACCCTTTTGTGCTGCTCGGAGGATCGCGAGGATCTGGGTGCGGAACATTGTTTTCTCGGCCAGGGAATAGGCCAGGCCGCGCAGGCCCGCGCGCAAAGCCATATCGTTTGTGGTGCGGTCAAAGCGGGGTATTTTGTCTCCGCCGAGATCCATCGTGCGGATGACAACCGGCCGCGGATCAAGCATGGTGGCCACCTCGGAATAGGCCTCAGTTTGAGTTTCCAGGCCCGGCGGCCCTTCGGCCTCCAGAAACAGGAATTCCGAGCGAAAAGGCCTACGCCGTCCAGTCATGCTCCAGAACTATGTGTGCCTCATCCGGACGACCTATGTTCGCATGCAGCCCAACGTGGGTGCCATCCTTTGTGGTGCACTGCTGTGCCGGCTCCCCTGTGTGGTGGCCCAAATAGGGTGGATTGCTTGCGCGACGCCACAAATGCCGCCGTCTGGCCTTGAGTTGGGGCTACGGTGACCGTTCCCGTTTCCGCATCCACGAGCAAATGGTCTCCGGAAGTCAGCAGCGCTGTCGCATCCTTGATGTCGCAGACGGCCGGAATATGTCTGACCCTGGCCAGGATCGCAACATGGGACGCAGGACCGGTCCTGTCCGTAACGATAGCCGTCACATTGGCGAAATTGATCTGCAGCGCGTCGAAGAGAAGGAGTTCCTCAGCGACCAGAATGTTCCCGGCGGAAGGGCGGTCAGTTGGTTCGAGGTCCCTTCCCTCAGGTTCTGAGGTTGCGCAGAACCTGATGACCCAGGTCGCGCACGTCAGCGCTGCGCTCCCGCATGAATTCCTGTTTCAATCCTTGGAGGCGTATCTCCATTTCTGTGACCTCTGCCAGCACGGCCTGTTCAACCCTGACCAAATCTTCCCGCACGCGGCGTTTGCATCTTTGTGAAAAGGAAGGGTTCGGAGCATGGTGAGTCGCATCTCAACCAGAGCGATTTCATGGTTGTCCTTTTACGCTCAAACTGTTCCCGGATGTTATCCAACTCCGTGATCGAGTCCGTCGAGGCCGGTCAAACCGGTCTACCTCGGCTTCTACTTCATCCGGAGAGATGTTTGGCTCGCTAGAGCGTATTCATGCTCCGGCATGGTAGACCACTGCCACCCGTCCGCGATCCGGGGAAAACCCCCGGCCTTGCAGAGTCGTGCCCACCAACCGGGAGAAGACGAAAATATGCTGATCTCTTCGTCCTTGGTCCTGATGGTCTTCTTCATCTGCCTTGTTTCACTGGCCTTTCGGCCCAACAAGTACACATACAATGACAGGGCGAGAACTCCGATGGCGGCATTGAAGCTCTCCACGGGAAGAAACTCCCGCACTTCCCCAAGAACCTCAGAAGGACACTCATGCACCGGAAGCAGGATGGATAAGGCATAGGCCAGGATTTTTCTGCCGATCCATGCCGCCAGCCCGATCGGAAAAAAGAGAGGAGAGGAAAGCGGATTTCTCGTCCCGTGGCAAAGTCAACGGAAATGTGATCAGCGCGATTAGTATGCAAATGGCGGAGGGGTTTTTTTGGGTAGCCTGGTACCACAAATCGTAAAGCACGTTTCATATCCGCACTCCTCCACATACCGATAGAGACCAACAATGATTAAATAATCCACAAAAATGCAAAAATTCATTTTCCTGTCCACCCAAATAAGCCTTTGGAAAGAGAACGGATACCTGGATAATCTCTTGATCTTCCTATCAGGGAAATAGGCGGAGATGAAATGATCCAGGGGAATCCCAGCCATCCTTTAAGGGAATCAACGACCACTGTTTTCGTTTATTGGTATAAGAGGCGAATAAATTAAAAAGGTTAAATCATTTTCTAACAGAGGAGATCCAAAGAACTAACCAAAGCGTTTTGAAATTTTGGTATCTGCAGGTCTTATTTATTATCCGTTCAGTATTTGTCCTAATAACCGGCCGGGTCCGGAATAAAGCCCTATTATTGAGGGCCGATCAATAGAGGCTCTATTTTTTGTTTTAAATAGGCGGGGCCGGATCTTCAGTAGTTAAAAATTAAAGTACCTCTGTCTGCCTACCTTCTAAATCAAATAACCATTAGACCAAAACGAACCGGGGTTCGTTTTCAATCAAGCCATAATTTCTGTGTTATAGAATGATTTGATTAATCCCGATAAAATCCTCTGGATCGGAGAAGATGTCACTGGCCCAGATTCACCTTCAGGGTTTTCCATGGCGGCGGCAAGCTGCTTAACTCTTTTTTTGAATCCACCTACAACTCTTTGCCATTAGCATGTGTTTGAGTTAGCGATTACGAGTTGAAATAGTCAACTCGTCCAGAGGTCATATGAGGCTGATCAAAGGGTTCAGCCGTCTGTCATCTTCTTCCCTTTAATTTTTAGAACATTGAAGGAAATAGTGCTCCATCAAGGTTTTGATTTCTGCTTTAAGGGCGAGGTGGATCTTTCAACCATGAGGATTCTCCAGTAATAGCCAGCGATGAATCCCCCAACGGCTCCGGCTAACAGAAATACAAAAAGAAGGAGGTCCCCTTGATCGGTATTGATAATCGGCTCCCAGGCCTTTCTCCCTTGCTCCTGGGCAACTTTTTTCACGACCGATTCATCCACACCCGCCCATTTTTCAGATCCGACGGCAAAAGATTGAAGGGAGATAAGAACCAATAGCACTGTTGTAAAAAGGAGCAACCGGTTCTTAAGGTGTCTTCCAAACTCTAAACTGCGAACTCCGAAATTCATATCTGTACCTCCGTTGGCTTTAAGACCTTCATTTTGACCAGAAGGTTCGGCCTCTTTCTATAAAGCAAGACAATCATGCCCCCGGTCATGGCCCCTTCGGGGGACCCAAGGGAATTTGGGTTGGAATAAAGGCCATGGCGATTTTCCAAAAAAGTGGCAGAAAAGGGGAGTTTCCTTTGATCCCGGAGGCCAGCTCCACTGAGGTGGCCAGATACGTCGCCCAATCAGCCAGGAGTCGGGCTAAAAAACCCGCTGCGGAAGGAATCGGCATCTTCAATATGCGCAAGGTCCTAAAAATCAAAAATCCGGTCCAGGAACGCTCCCACCCCCATAGAAAAGATATTGGCCCCCCAGGTGGTTAACCCCCCATGGGCCAGAAACAGGGCCTGATTCAGCAAGGCCGCGGAGGTAATCAGAATACTCAGGGACGGCCCCACCAGGATCCCGGAGATAGCCGTCCCACAGGGGTGGGAACAGGTGCCGGCCGTCGGCACCTGTATGGGCATGCAGGAGATGATAAAGACCACGGCCGTCAAGAGTCCCATCAAAGGCTTGAGAAACAGGTCCAGGGCGGCACTCTTTTTCAGGCGGTACAACCCAAAAGCCCAAAAAGGCAAGATCGCCATAAACCAGAATGCTGCCTATTTGAAGGGCAATAGGCCCTATCTGAGATATGCATGGCAAAAGCATTTTCCGCAAACAAAAAGCCTAATGACAAAGCAATTAAAACTTGGAGCTTAAAGTCTCTTGCATATTTATTATTCATGGCTTCTCCTTTTTGGAGAGGAGGTCCAAAAAAAATCCCCGGCCGGTTATCTACCAGTAGGGAAGCAACGCCTGAGCCCCCCTCCCCGGTCTTGTCCTCGAAGACGATGTTGTGAGGAGATCCAGGCAGGTCTCCTGGCTTGTGGATTATCCTCCCCCTGCCCTTCAAGAGAAAGACAAAGGCCGCTACCATCGAATGAAGAGAGACCAAAGTGTAGCCTGTTGGAAGATCGAATTTATAAGAAATAAATACACCGAGCAGATTAACCAAAGTTCCATAAACCCAGGCAAATAAAAGATTGAAACGGCTGACCATCATCAAAGAAACCAGGGCCGGGGCAACCAGAAGAGAAAAAACGACCAAGACTCCGGCCAGCTTTACCGAACTGGTTACCGTTATGGCAAAAAGCAAAAAAAAGCTGATGTCTTTTAGGTGATTTTTAAAAAATTTCCCGGTCAGGTAGAGAGCTATCCCGATTAAAAAATAAATCCCGGTGGTTTGGTAAATCTCTCTCAGGGAGACAAAAAGCAAATCGTTGGCCAGAAGCCGTTGAAAATCTTCCGTTCCTTGAGGAGACTTGGAGAGGATCAGAAATACGGTGGCAATTCCAAAGGCATAGATCAGACCGATGAAGGCCTCGGAAAGTCTTTCGACCTTTGAGGCTATGGCGATGACAAAGGCCCCTAAAAAGGCAAAGAGCAGGGAGATCGGGTACAGAAATTCTCCCTCAAGAAAGAACAAAGAAACAGCAGCCCCCAGGGCGGCCATTTGACCGATGGCCAGATCGGTAAAGATGATCCCTCTTTTTAATATCTCCATTCCGAAGAAGGAATGGATGCCCACTAAAACCACCGAAAGAAGAAAAGCGGTAAAAAGAATATCCATTATTGGGTCAACCTCCTGACTATTTCTTCAAAGAGGGAGAATAAATCCTTGGCTTCCGACACCGCACCTATGTCATGGGGAAAAAGGACATATTTTGCCCCGGTCTTCTCAGCCACGAACTGGGCGCTCCTCTTTTCGTGATAGGCATCTTGCAGGACAAAATCTACTTTCTGAGCTTTTGCCGTTTCTATAAGTTCCTCTATATGTCTTGCCGTCGGTGGAATCCCCGGTTTCGGCTCAATGGTTCCTGCCAATGATAAATGATAAGTTGACAGAAAATAGTTAAAAAGCTGGTGATATTGAATAACCCTTTTCCCTTTAACGACGGAAAGCTTATGGTCCCATTCCTTCATTTTTCCGTCCCATTGTCTTTTAAACTCGGCGAATCTTTTTTCATATTCCTGGCGGTTTTTGGCATCCAGATCACACAGCTTATCTTTTATGGCCCTGGCCAGAATGGGAATATTATGGGGGTCAAGAGCGAAGTGGGGATTTCCTTCGGGATGAATGTCCCCCTCTGATCGGGAAACATTGGTGGGCACTTCGATGAGATTGACGTGCTGCGAGAGGTCTAAAAATCCCTTTGAGGTTTGGATCCTGGGATTATTGGCCTGCTGTATGAGAATCGGTATAAAACCGATTTCCAGACCGGCCCCATTAATAATGACCAGGTCCGCTCCTCTGAGTTTGGCAATAAAAGAGGGTTTGGGAACAATAAAATGGGGATCTTCCGTCCCTTTGCCCAAGACAAAGACCTCCACCTTATCCCCTCCGATCTTCTGGGTAAGGTCCCCTATGTAAGGATAGGTGACCACCACTTTTATTTGGCCATAGGAGAAGGTGGTAAAGGATAAACCCAATATCAAGCCAAGGAAAATTATAAATTTTTTCATCTTCGTCCTCCATCAATAGGCATGGGCGCCGTGGGCCCCGATTGCCATTTCAAATTGTAGAAAAACCCCGGTAACCGGCTCCCGATTGGTTCCGTTAAAGAGCGAGTTGTCCTGGTTGAGTTGAAGTCTCAGGAGTGAGAATTCCGTGGGTTTGAATTCCAGCATGGCCGAAATTCTATCCAGGCCGCCGGGTAGATCTTGTTTTACGCCATCATTATAAACATCGTTTTGATTCAAAAGATCATACCTGACCCCGGTCCGCCACCGCTGGGCAAATCGATAGACCAATTGGGAATAAAAGCCCGATTGCTTCAGTTCCTTACCAAAGATATTCAAGGATTGATTGGGATCGTCCGGTGCCGGGTCTGTCCCGACGTTTAAATTCATATGCCGGTACATAAACTCGCTTTGCCAGGATACATAGCGATAGGAATCGATAAAATATTTGGCCGTTAAGTCCAGGCCGTAAATTTTTGCATCTCCATAGGCCATCTGTGGAATGGAACCATTAGTAAGGTTCTGCCTGGTCTGCCCTTGGGCATAAGAGAGGCCTCCCAAAAGAGAAAGACTGCCGATATCAAAGGAAGACTTGATATAGGTTACCAAAAGGTTGGGTTGCTGGGCTCCGTCCTTGGCAAAGACGAGGCCATTTTTTTCCAACCGGATGGCATTGGTCCCGAAGCTGCCCTCATTCTCTCCTTGCAGGATCTCGGCCCCTAATAAAAGGTAAAAGGGGGTGGGGGCCAGCCAATTAAATTGAACCCCCTTTTCATCCAGGCCGTCTTCCCCAAAGAAGGCCCTATTCACCAGGGGGGCATCGGCAAAGTCCCAAACATGCTCGTGTTGAACATTCAATCTCCCGAAAGAGGACCTGAACTTACCTCCCTTTACTTGAAAGCCCCATGGCAGAGATTTGGTGGTAAAGAAGGCCTCCTCGATGGCAACACCGTTCTCGGAAAAAGGGATGGTGGCCGACAAATCAAAATAGGGATCAACCGGGGAATAAAGGGACAGTTCTCCAAAGTTGAGATTAAAGCCCCTATTGGGATTCGATATTCCGGAAGGGATCAATTCCGGGACCCTGAGATTTTTTAAGGTTTCATCATTTACATTTCGTCCCACATAAGAGCCGTCTAAAATAAAGGAAATATCCGGAACGAATTTGCTCTGGGAAAAAGAATAAACTTCCAGAGGTTTGGGCATTTCAGAGTATTTTTTATCAATCGGGTTGGTTGGATAAGCCATCCCAAATTCTTTGCTTTTAATTGGTCCGACCATTTCCTTTGGAGTTGCCTGGGTCACCGCGGGCTTGACCTCCTGGGCAGCCTGAATCCCTTTGGATTGCCCCTTCAATTCATTGATCTCCTGTTGCTGCTTTTCAATGGTCTTTTGTTGATTTTTAATAATCTCTTCCAAGGCCTTAAGTCTTGCTTCTATATCCGAGCCATAAGATTGTGTTACCAGAATAAATGGGAAAAAAAGAATAAGGATCGATATCCTTTTCATGAACACCTCCATAAACAGATATCCTTGAGGAATAGAACAGACCTCGCTTTATTTAAGGTCGATGATTCGAGAAATCTTGAATGAAGAAGGGCGTTAAATAGAAGGAGGTGCTCGGGGGACTTGAGGATCTATAAAGAGTTTAGAGACTGGAATTATCGTTTCAGGACTATTGAGATCAATACCCTGAAAAAGAGATTGAATAAGGCCGGCGTTATTATTGACTAAAAAGGGCAGATTAACGGAGATACAAATCGGACAATCCGAATGGGAAGCAGAATCGTTATGGTGATGGTAGGGTAAGATCAGACTGGAAATCAAAAAAAGGAGGACCAGACCGCCGGACCATATCCTGGCGGATCTGAGAGGCTTTGGGGAAAGGTGATCAAAGTTAACATAGTTATAATAGTCGCATCTGATAATTAGATCATTTCTTTTATAGCATCTTTGATAAGTATTCCGCAAGGGGGGAATTTCCCTCATCTCTAAGGGCCTATAAGCAATAAATAACTCAGTGAAGCTCCTATTTCTTAAAAATCATTCCCGTCATTTCTTTGGTAAAATGTCCATAAATTTGAAATGCCTTTTCGTTGAATACCGTTTGAAATCTTGTAATTCGGTCCAAAATTCAAAAACAAGGAAGGAAGTTGCGGCCCTTCTCTACAATGTCAATTTAGTCAAACCATGACCTTCGCAATTCTTTTTAACGAAGCTTCAAAAGCCCTTTTCCTTTTCCATTTGACAGCCCGAAGCAGAACCTTGAAACGGCCAATTTCAGAGCTGACAGTTCCGTCTCTTCTCGAAGCTCGGGCCTCGAACCAGGCTTTCCCGGCTTCGAGTGGTGCTTTGAATTTTGGAGCCAACATAAGACATTCCTGGTATTCAGTTCTTAGGGTTGCAGGTTTGAAAAACGCTAATTTTAGAATGGATAATATAAACCATGAGATAGGCTTAAAGTCAATCCAAAAGGGATGTTACCTGAAAAGAAAATTCATGGGGATACGGACATCTTATCTGGAAAGTTGAAAGCCTTTGTCCAAAGAAAAAGGGAGTCGAAAATATTGGTTCTTTCGTTAAAAAGTTTGAAAGATAAGATTAAAAAATTTGGTTTTAACTATTTATTTTATTGAGCATCTAAATTATCGATAGAATATGACTGATGACCAGTTGGTTGAACGGGTAAAAAACGGGGATTCACTGGCCTTTGAAGAATTGGTCCTTCGATACCAGAAACCCATTTATTATTTTGTCTTACGGATGCTGAAGAGTCCCTTGGATGCCGAAGACGTGGTCCAAAAAATATTCTTGCTGGCCTATCAGAACATCAAGGGATTCAGGGCTGATTCGACTTTTAAGACCTGGTTATACCGAATAGGGATTAATCAATGTAATAATTTTTTTCGGCAAAACAAAAACCGGAAGTTTACTTCGGTGGAAGAAATTCCGGTGGCCGATACCCGGGCCGATCAAGAAGGGGAGCTGTCCGAAAAGGAAAACCGGGCCGGCATTCGAAAAGCCGTAGACCGGCTCCCTTATAAAAAGAGGATGGTGGTTTCCTTGAGAATTTATCAGGAACTCTCCTTTGAAAAAATTGGGAAGGCCCTGGATACTTCGGACCAACTCGGCCAAGGTCAATTTTCACCATGCCCCTTGAAAAAACTAAAAGATTGGATGAATATTTCAAAATCATGAAAGACATTTCCTGTAAAAAGGCCAAAGAACTGGCCGGCGATTATTCTCAAGACCTTTTATCTCCCGACCTTGTTGAAGGGCTTGAAAGGCATCTCTCCGCCTGTCCGTCTTGTCAGAAAGAATATCAGGTTAAGCGGAAAGTTCTGACCCTCTTAAGACGGGACCGGTTGCCTGATCCCGGACCTGATTTCTGGAAGGGGTTGGACTCCCAAATCATGGCCCAGGTCCGTCCAGGTCGTTTCACTCCAGTGAAGACCCCCTGGTATAAAAAGGTCTGTGGAAGCCCTTTTGGATGGCCCGGTTATGCCTGGGTAACGGTCTTGATCCTTATCCTCTTGACCCCGGCAGTTATTTATAATAATTATTTCGAGGGTTATACACCCCCATCGGTCCAGGAATCCCTGGAAAGTGAATGGAAATGGGGGATAGGTCCCGAGTCTTCTCTCGGCCTTTGAATCCCTTTCCCCACAGGAGTCCAAACGCCTGGGAGAGAGAATAACGGCCCGGATGGCCAAGGAGTTGCCAATTCAGACCCACGGATTGATGGAAGATGACTTGCAATGGGATGTTTCTCCTGTCCTGGAAAGTCTGGGCCAAAGATCTGGATGCTTTCATTCAAAAAAACACAGCCAACAAAGATTCAGTTAGGATTTCAGAAGGAAATGGCTAAAATTCTCCTAAAAAAACCCTTTCGGAAAATCTTCTTTTTACAGCGTTTAGAGGATTTCCTCAGTTTAGGCTAAGTGCTGGAGAAGGCAATAAAGACCCCCGTAGTAAGGCCTGGGATCGGATCTATATGATCAAGATGTGGAAATTGACCGAGGCCCTTAAACTGGACCGGGAGGGAGCCGCCCGTTTTTTTGCCGTGGATAACAAATATGAAGAGGGCAAACAGAGGCTCCGCCATGATCTACATGAGGATATCCATTTTAAACTTGCTGTGCCCCTATCCGGTTTACTCTGGAATCGTTTAAGGTTTGTCCTGTAGGCTTCAACAAAAGAAACATCCCTGTTCTGACTCGATTAAATACTTTTACCTCATCAATTCCCAGTCCACTCATGATGGCCAAATCACCTTGCCCCTCCACCACGACCCGAGTGCAGGCTGAAATGGTATGGAGAGCAGAAGCTATCAGGCCGCCAAAGATGGATTTTTTGGCTATTTCTTCGTTGACATGAAATGGCTGTGGATCGTACTTTTTGGCAAAGCTGATGATTTCTTCTTTTTCAAAAACCACGGGACGACACGAAAGACGTTCTCCCTCCTTTAAGTCGTCCCAATATCTCTTTGCCATTTCCATCAAATCATTTTTAATTGATCCTATTTTTCTTCGTACGACTGGCCAGGCTTTGGGTGGATTTTGGACATTGCGATCAAAATAGCTTGCTGTTATTGAAAGAATTTCAAATAAAGGTTCCACGGCAACAACTATATCCCTTGCTGACCTTTTTGGGGGGCCTGGCCCCTAAGTGATTCATCGCCGCTTCCAACCAGAGAAAGCCATAATCCAGCTTTATCTAAATGATGGGCTACCCTTTCAGCAAAGTTTCTTCTTTCATTATAGGAATCGTAAGAATGAAAACATGCCAGATCAAAAATGAAATTAAACAGAAACCTCGGAACATCTTTTTCAAAAAAATAGAGTAATAGAAAGGTACATTTAATATTTTCACTTAAAACATTTTCTTTAGCTTTTTAGGCTATTTCCGAAACATCAACCCCTGTTACTGTAAATTAGTTCTAAGCCAGCCATATTGAGTTATACCAGACCCACAACCAACATCAAGAGCTTTACCCTTCTATGGGCCTTTTATTAACCATTTCTAAAATTAAAATCAGGTCTTCCAATATCCCAGGGAGTAAAATTAGCTTTATATCGCTCTTTATATTGCTCTTGTTTTGAAGCATCCATAATACCTCTCCTTATTAAACCTACTAATGATTATCACAGGTCCTTCCTTTTTATCCCATCTTCAATTTTGGTTTATTTCCAGAGCCAACAATAAAGCACGCCGGACAGCACCAAGATGGCAATGAGATCCCAATTATAATATTCACATCTTTTTGTTTGGGTGCCTGTTCCATAATCTCTTCCATTTATAAAAGGTTCAAAATTGAACTGCTACTCAGCCTTACTCAAAAAAGACATAAATTTCCAGCCCCAGCTATCACCCAGGTTAAAGACCTTGGGGCAGGTTTATTGTAAATTATACTCCTCCTAATACCCCTTTGCTTTATCAATCAGATTGATAAGCGGCTCATCGTTTAAAAAACGTTTCAGGTTATGGCAGAGAAGCTAGGTCAATGACTGACATATGTTTGTGAAATGCCTGCTTCGTGGGGAGAAACAATGCGTTCGGCAGCTCCTATAGCTCGCTATCCGGTGGTCAGGCTCAACTTCAAAGACATCAAGGCCCGCCCCGGCGATCCGGCCTTCTTTAAGCGCCCGGAGCAACACATCCTGCTTGACCACCTGCCCGCGGGCTATATTAATCAGATAGGATGTCGGCTTCATCACTCTCAGCTCCTCTTCGCCTCTTATCCCTGCGGTTTCCGTGGTCAGCGGTACTGCCAGAATAACGAAATCGCATTTCCGTAGCATCTGGGGAAGCTCACACAAAGGAAAAAGTTCGTCCACGCCACTTTTTTCTTTTCCCCTTCTCGTCGCCGACCTCTGGCTGCCAGCCCCCGCATTTCAAAAGCCGCGAGCGACGCGGCCACTTTACTCCCTTCTTGCCAAGTCCCACTATACCTATCGTCTTGTCTTTCATTTCCAGGGCAGGCACACGTTTCCATTGATGTGCTGCCATATTACGTAGAGGGGTCGTGCATTTTTCGACAGCGTCATCATCGAATAGAAGGCATACTCGGCCACCGCGGTGCTATTTAGGCCACAGCATTAGTAACCATAACATCACTGTAGAGGATTCCAGATTCGCCTCCGAGGTGATAGATACCGACACCAATAGTCTGCACCCGCCTTAGGCGCAGCCCCCGTAGGGGAGCATTGAGGGGAACCCGTAAGGAGAGGATGGCCTCAGTATCGGCCAGTAGTTTGTCAAGTCGCATGCTCGCCTCTTTGGGGGTAAACTTCAACTCGGCTGGGTAGCCCTCGGGGAACACCGATGAATGAACTATACCCAGTTCCGCCCGTAATTCCTCCATCACGTCCGTGACCACAACTCTGGGGTCGATGGCAGCTATTTTGGCCAGATGCTCTTCCCCAAAGAAGGGTACAGCCACGAGAATATGAACTTTGGCCATATTTCCGTCACCTTGTTTAAAATCATAATTCACGTTAATTTGTCCAGTGTTTGCGTTTGCGCAGCGTTCAGCCAGACCCCGCACTTTGGAAGATTGGCTGGAGTGATCTGGTCAATTAAAAATGGATACCGGGTAAGCGATTGTTTTCAAACCGAAGTTCATTTCATAATCATTAGGGCAATATAGCCAAGGGACGAATGGAGACGGTGACCGTTATAAAACATCTCGATATAATCAATAAACGCCCGTCATACCGCCCCCGAAGGTAGTTAGGTCGTCCGGTTCTTGATGAAATCACCGGATTGGTTTTCAACACCATTATATTTTCGATTTATCAAAGAAGATCGGTTAGTCGGTTTCAAAAAAAGTCTCAGCCCTTTTGACAAGCCGAAATCATTAATTCTATCATTAGAATGAGAAAGTCCCATATCCAACCCTTCCTTTTCGTTTGAAAATATAAAAAATTCATAAATCACTTGTCAGCATTCCAGAAGATGATGAATATTTTTCTAAGCATTACCCGGTTCTATTTTGTTCCTTGATGGCGCGTTGCAGAGTCAGCGGAGTCAGTATGGCCATATTTTGAGGTTCCGATAAAATCAAGTCGAATTGCTCATTTTTGAGCATGGTCACGGCGGCTTTCAAGGGAACGGTCGATTTAGTAAGGCCTCCTTCCCTAATCAAAACATATACAACCCGGTATTCGCCATCAATGTGCATTATTTTGATTGGTTCATCCATATTTTCTTTCATTTTGGTTAAGGAGCATTTGATGGAAAGATTAAATCCCTTATGGTCTTGGAGATTATGACCGGCCCTGGATCACGCTCTCCCAATTTTGAACACCCTAATTGCCCTGGTTTTTTAGTCAATAGTTCATCGATACGGGTAGTCTCGTAAAAAAGTCTTAAAATCCTCCCCCTGCTTTACCCCGAGTGTTTAAATGCGGAAGGTGTATGTTATTAAGAGACCCATCAACCATTTTAGACAGGTAGGGGCTAATAAAGTTAAAATTAACTTTTTTTCATCGAAATAGAATGAGGTATGGGACGAAGAGTGGGAATGACAATCCTGATAATTTTAGAGTTGGACGTGATCAGCAGCCTTGGCCTGTGGTTGTCTCGGTCAAGGACAAGGGGGATTTTTTCTTTTTGAGCCCACTTCCAAGGTATGGACAGGATTCGATCATCCCTTTTCTAAAGGTAATTAAATCGGGATTGAGGAATAATTTAACTTTGTGGACCTTTATTGGTCTAAAAATTTATGGATAACAACCTCAATAAGTTATCGGCATGAGTATGGGTAAATGAAAGACTCTCAGGCGGGATTATCTAAGATCAACCTACAAAAAGGTATTCTTTTATTTGAAGGGTCAGGATTTCTATTGGCTATCTTGACCCTTTGGGTGACCGAATACCTTGACCCTCCATTCAGCTATATGCAAGTTATAATCGAGTCAACGATAATTGGAGTCTGGGGGTGGATCACGGTATATTTGACTTGGAGACTTTATCCAAAGGATTAAATATTTAGAGGGATTCCTGGTTATCTTGCTCCTCTTTTAAAAGCGTCAGGATAGATGACCTTTGGGTCAGAATAGAATATGTCATTACCAAAAATTCTGAAGTGCATCTTTCCCATGGCCTTTGTCCTTAATTCGCTAGAAACTCACGGTCAATTCTGGCAAAAAGCTGATGTCTGATAAAAGTTCTCGATTTTTAAAGACCACAAGATAACGGGGCCGCAGGCTATGAAAAAAATAATCATAGCCCTTATAATTTCAATTGCATGGTTCTCTCTGGTGTTCTTTGCTTTACATTTGATATCTAAGGCAAACTTTTAATAAGAGGTGAAGGAAAGCAGGATGAATTTGGGAATGGGATGAATCGACTTTTTATTGAAGATATACCAGTAAAACAGCATAATATGAATTGGAAAATTGCAGATCGTCGTCTATGCTTTAATCTTATCGGCGTCATTATTCTACTGGGCGGTTTAGGTAGCGCTTTCATGATTTACCGTTTAGCTGAGAATTATTTAACCAACGTTTTGAGTTATGAAGAAGGGACGGATCCGTTTACCCGGTTAATCCGGAGGATTCCAAAAAATATATACGGGACTTAGAGCTTATGGAGGAAGGGCAAATGTGCTTGCCACTGAATTCAGGCTTTGGTTGGTTGGGTTATGGCAGGGGAAATCACTTGCCTTTACCATAGCCTTCATTACCGTTTTAATATCCTCTGGTTTTTTTTATGCTGCTAAATACCCACTATCCCATTTATCTCAGGGTATCCGCAGTAAAAACAATAAAGACCGATCCGAGTGGAAATAATCCACGCCCATAGGGCGTGGCCTTAACTGGGCCCCCATAGGGGGGCAGCTTTCTAACAGGTCTCTTGCTATTTTGAGGTTTATTACAAAGAAGCCATTTAAACTCATGAATTTGGGGTCCCATTATCTTAATACCTTAGCTTTTTGCTTGTCCTCTTTTTGGAAAAGTATTTATTGATTTTGATTCTTATCATTTCAAGTGGGCTTTCGGCCCAAAGCCCATCCGGGACCGGCATAGCCAACGCACATAACCCCACCCTTAGGGTGGGGGTTTTTAATTCACTAAAAAGTAAGGAGATCGGTTATGCTGGGTATCAATCGAGATTTGCTGGTTATGCACAAACCTGCTCGCTTTCCTTATTTTTTTGTTTTTCATGACAAGTCACCAAAATAGACATTAACCTGAATTATTTTTAACTTTTTAAAGTTCAACCCGGTCTATTTCTCAAGAAAAGCGCGATAAAGAAAAAAAATATCATATTGGGCAAAATTAATCCAGGCCATTGCTTAATATTAGTCCCGATGGCAAGTTCAGTTCAGCCCTTTGGTTTTGGCTCCAGAGACCACAGTAGTTTCATTCGAGGGGGCAGTAGATTCCCTGAAGAAAAATTATTGCATCTCACCCAGGTCAAGGACAAGACATATATTAGGCATTCTAATGAAAGACCATCTCTTAAACGGGAACAAATGATGGATGAATGTTTTATTTTTAGGGGAATAGAGTGAAGTATGCGACGAAGAGTGGGAATGACAATCCTGATAATTTTAGGCCTGGCCGTGATCGGCGGCCTTGGTCTGTGGTGGTCGCGGCCCCACGGGAACAAGGGGCCTGGGTTCCGCACGGCGGCAGTGAAACGGGGCGATATCGTGGCCACGATCAGCGCCACCGGCACGGTTGAACCGGAAGAAGTCGTGGATGTGGGGGCCCAAATCGGCGGAATAATCAAGATCTTCGGCAAGGATAAAAATGGAAAGGCCGTTGATTACGCTTCAAGGGTGAAGGCCGGTATGGTCTTAGCCAGGATTGATGATGCTCTTTATGCCGCCGCCGTAAGAACGGCCCAGGCCCAGTTACAGCAAGCCGGGGCCAATGTGATTAACGCCGAGGCCAATGTTCTTCAGATGAAGGCCAAGTTACTGCAGACCCAGGCGGACTGGAATCGTGCCCAGAAGCTGGGTCCTTCAGACGCCTTGTCCCAGAGCGTTTATGACCAATACCAGGCCGGTTATGAGGTCGCCAAGGCCAATTTGGCCTCGGCCGAGGCGGCTGTCGAGCAAGCCAAGGCGGCGGTAGCGCAAGCCAGGGCCGGTCTTAACACAGCCCAGATCAATTTCGGTTATTGTACCATCAAAACCCCTGTCGACGGTGTGATTATAGACCGTCGTGTTAACATCGGCCAAACCGTGGTGTCGAGCCTAAGTGCCCCAAGTTTGTTCCTCATTGCCAAGGATCTCAAACATATTCAGGTCTGGGTGGCGGTTAATGAGGCGGATATCGGCAGCTTATCCAAAGATCAGCCAGTGACCTTCACGGTGGACGCCCTTCCTAATCAGACCTTTCAGGGTCGGGTGGGCAAAATTCGGCTCAACGCGACCATGTCTCAGAATGTCGTCACTTACACCGTCGAGGTCAATACCAACAACGATGACGGTAAGCTCCTGCCCTACCTGACGGCTAACGCCAAGTTCATCGTCGGCCATCGTCAGGGCGTGTTGCTGGTTCCCAATGCGGCACTGCGCTGGTCACCACGGCCCAACCAGATCGCTCCAAACCTCGGCCAAAGATCGGGAAGCCGGGTCTTGAAACGAAAAGGGGAAGCCGGTTCCGTCAGCGCGGATCGGTCGAAAGAAACCGGCCTCCTTTGGATCCCACAAGGAAAGTTTGTCCGGTCGATCCGTGTGAATACCGGCATGTCGGACGGCCTGTTTACCGAGGTCGAAGGCCGCAAGTTAGCCGAGGGTCTGCCCGTGGTCGTCGGTGAACAAACAAGGGAAACCCGAAACAACCCGGTCACCGAGGCCAGTCCTTTTACACCCCAGATCGGTCGTGGATTCCGCCAAGACCAGGGAGGCTCGGCTGGGTCTGGTGGAAATCGCTGAGGCTGGGCAAAAATCGGCTGCCATGGACTTGATAGAACTCCGAGACATACAAAAGACTTATCATCTTGGGGAGGTGGATCTGCCGGTTCTTAAGGGCATATCCCTGAATATCGCCCGAGGCGAACTCGTTGCCTTGATGGGCGCCAGCGGCTCGGGCAAGAGCACTTTGATGAACATCATCGGCTGTTTGGACCGTCCGACTTCCGGAGAATATTGGATCGACGGCCATCAGGTTTCCTGGACAACCGCCAAAGACCGGGCCAGGCTGCGGCGCAGGATGATCGGTTTCGTTTTCCAAAATTTTAATCTTTTGGGCCGAACCACCGCCCTGGAGAACGTTTTGATGCCGCTGACTTACACCAGGGAGGATTTGAGCAAGTCTCAAATGAACCAGCGGGCCGTTGAATTGCTGCGAAAAGTCGGATTGGCCGACCGCATCGATCATCAATCAACGCAACTATCGGGTGGAGAACAACAGCGTGTGGCCATTGCCCGGGCCTTGATTAACCATCCGCAGGTCCTTCTGGCCGACGAGCCAACCGGTAACCTCGATTCAAGAACCAGCCAGGATATCCTCCGGATGTTTCAGCAACTCAATGGGTCGGAGGGCCTCACCATCGTCCTGGTTACTCACGATGCCGACGTGGCCCAACATACCCAGCGCATCATCTACCATCAAGGACGGCCTCATCGGGACATGAAATCATATCGCACCCTGAAAACGGCCTTTGGGGCCCTTCGGCGCAATGTCATGCGGGCGGTGCTCACTACGCTGGGCATTATCATCGGTGTGGCCGCGGTGATCACCATGATGGAGATCGGTAACGGCGCCTCTATCGCCATCCAGCGCACCATGGCCAGTATGGGCGCCAATACCCTGGTGATCTTTCCCGCCGCCGCTTCCATTGCCGGCGTCAACCAGGGGGCCGGCAGCATGATGACTCTGACGCCGCAGGATGCCGATACGATCGCAAAGAATGCCCGGCAGTCGGCTACGTGGCCCCGATTGTCCGAGCCCGCACCCAGGTGGTCTACGGTAATCGTAATTGGGTCCCGACTTATATCTACGGCACGGCGCCGTCCTATCTACAGGTCCGCGAATGGACCGATCTGGACGAGGGTGAAGCCGTTTACCGAACATGAGGTCCTAAATGCCAGCAAAGTGTGCCTGATCGGCCAGACCATTGTGAACGAGCTTTTCGGAGGCCAGTCGCCTGTCGGCAAGGAGGTCCGCATCCGCAACGTCGCCTTCAGGGTTATCGGCGTGTTGCAGAAGAAGGGGGCCAATGTTATGGGCATGGACCAGGACGATATCCTGTTGGCGCCCGTGGACGACGATCAAATATCGGGTGGTGGCTTCCTCATTGACCGCCGCCAATCAGAGCAGCACGACCACGACCACCAGCACGGTCAATACGCTTAACCAAATTTACCCCAACATCCAGCAAAATCTTTATCCAACCCCATCCGACACCGAAATAGCCGACTTTCCCAAAGCGACCCGATTCACTACGATCGACCAGATTCTGATCTCGGCGAAATCCGGGGCCCAGGTTCCTTCGGCTATCCAACAGATAACGGACCTGTTGCGGGAACGGCACCATCTTCGTGACACCGCCCTGAATGATTTCAATATACGGGATATGACCGAGATCACCAAGGCCATGAGCTCAACATCAGAGTTGATGACCAAACTGCTGCTGTGTGTGGCCATGATCTCGCTGGTGGTCGGCGGCGTGGGGATTATGAACATCATGCTCGTTTCGGTGACCGAACGGACCCGGGAGATCGGACTTCGTATGGCCGTGGGCGCCGAGCCAACCGATATTTTACGGCAATTTTTGGCCGAGGCCGTCGTGCTCTGTCTGCTCGGCGGCTTCACGGGCATCCTGTTGGGACGTGGCAGTTCCTTCCTGGTTAATACGGTGCTCCATTGGCCCACGGCCACTTCCATGGGAGCCATCATGGCCGCCGTGTTGGTATCGGCCAGTGTGGGTGTTATTTTCGGTTTCTATCCGGCCTGGAAGGCCTCACGGCTCGATCCCATCGAAGCCCTTCGGTATGAGTAAGGAAGTGCTGACCAATCCCAAGCAACAGCGATACCTGATCTGGGCAGCAGCCTTCGGTGTAACCCTGTTGTTATTAAACGGCTGCCTGGTGGGCCCGAATTATCATCCGCCCCAGCCGACTGTTCCCAACGCCTGGGTTGGAGTAACCGAGGCCCCGACCAGTGAACCCTCCGTGGCTACCACCCAGCAGGCCGACCTCACCCAATGGTGGCGACAGTTCGACGACCCCATGTTGGCCTTTCTGGTCGAAGAAGCGCTGAAGACAAACCTCGACCTGCAGATCGCCGAGACGCGCTTGCGCCAGGCCCGAGCCCTGCGGGGCATGGCCATCGGAGGCTTGTGGCCGGCGATTACGGCCTCCAGCGGATATCAGCGGATGAACAAGGCCGGCATCACCCAAGGGGACCAAGATCTTTATCAGGCCGGTTTGGACGCCGTCTGGGAACTCGACCTGTTCGGCGGCTTGCGACGCAACGTTGAATCGGCCAACGCCACCATCCAGGCCGCGATTGAAAATATCCGTGACGTGCGGGTCAGCCTCATTGCCGAAGTGGCCCTCAATTACATCCAACTCCGCGGTTACCAGCAGGAGATCGTCATCGCCCAAAACAATCTGAAAGCCCAACAACAGACCGCCGAGATCACCCATAAACGATTAAAGGTGGGCTTCGCCAGCGCCCTCGACGTGGCCAATGCCGATGCCAATGTGGCCACGACCGAGTCTCAGATCCCGGTCTTTGAAACAGCCGCCCGGCAATCCATCTACGCCTTAAGCGTGCTTCTGGCCCGACTGCCGGCGGATTTGGTAGAACAATTGTCACCGACGGACAACCTGCCCAAAGTACCGGCCCAAGTCCCCGCCGGTTTGCCTTCGGACATGCTTCGCCGTCGGCCCGACATTCGTGCCTCTGAGGCCCAGCTCCATGCCGCCACCGCGCAGATCGGTGTGGCCGTCTCGGATTTCTTTCCCAAATTTTCTCTTACCGGTTCGGTGAACTGGCAAAGCAATCTGCTGAGCACCTGGTGGACCAATTCCAGCCGCTCGTTCTCTGTCGGTCCAGCGATGACCTGGCCCATTTTTCAGGGCGGTACCATTGCCTCGAATGTGCGTTTGCAGGAGGCGCTCCGTGAGCAGGCCTTCATCACCTACCAAAAGACGGTTTTGGGAGCCTTTCAAGATGTGGAAAATGCCTTGATTGCCTTTACCAAAGAACAACAACACCGCCAGGCCATCAACGAAGCCGTTGTCGCCAACCGCAGGGCCGTGGACTTGTCCTTGCAGCTTTACGCTGAGGGTCTGACCGATTTTCTCAACGTACTCAATGCCCAGCGTAGCCTTTACGCCTCCGAAGACGCCCTGGTGCAGAGCGAGCGCAGCATTGCCACCGACCTCATCGCCCTCTACAAAGCCTTGGGTGGCGGTTGGAAACCGTGATGGGCCATTTTTCTTATTAGTTTATCGACAGAAGCTGACCCCCTAAATGATCCGGTCATGGTTTTGTATAGCGGTCGGTTGAGAATCCCGATGAAAGGCCTTGAGAAAAAAACACGGCCAGGCAATAAGAACCCTCTTTATTTATTTCGAACCCGAAACCGGGCCGCTTTCATGATGGTTTCCAAGGCGGCTACAGAGGAAAGGAGGTCGTTATTGATCACCGCATAGTCGAAATGTTTCACGGCTTGGAGTTCTTTTTCGGCATTCTTCAACCGAATCAGAATCGTTTGAAAAGAATCGGTTTCACGATGGACCAATCTTTTTTTTAATTCTTGTTTGGATGGCGGCAGGATAAAAATAGCGATGGCTTGAGGGATTCTTTTTTTCACCTGCCGGGCCCCTTGAATATCAATATCCAGAAGGACGTCTTCTCCCTTCTCCATCCACCGCTCTATAGGCACTCGGGGTGTTCCGTAATATTCTTCGTGAACCCGAGCCCATTCCAGAAACCCATCCGCCTCCCGGTTTTTAACAAATTGTTCGCGGGAAACAAAACGATAGTCCTGACCGGCCTTTTCACCCGGCCTCCGGGTGCGGGTGGTCCAGGAAACGGAAAAATGGAGGTGGGGGATTTTCTCCTGCAGGGCCTCGCGCAAAGTGGTCTTCCCCACTCCCGAAGGACCGGAAAGGATAAATAAGTTCCCCGGCCTTTTATTTGGGATTTTTGGACTCATCCTCTTTCCCGGCCCCGTCGGAACTGAAACGCAGGGCCACGGTCTCGGCCTGGATGGCCGAGAGGATCACATGGTTGCTGTCGGTGACGATGATGGAACGGGTTTTCCGGCCCTGAGTGGTGTCGATCAATCTTTTACTGTCCCTGGCCTCCTCTCTCAATCGTTTCATCGGAGATGAGGTCGGGGTTAAAATGGCCACCACCCGATCTGAAACGACTGTATTTCCAAAACCGACGTTCAATAACTTGGGGTCCATAGGTTCTCCTTGCTTTTCAGCGATCAGCTTACAGCTCTCAGCTTTCAGAAAAATCAATGGCCGGGAAATTGATGTTCAGAAGTGTCCCGATAATAATGAGGACATGCATCATTTCTTAAAACTTGCTGACCGCTGACCGCTAAAAGCTGACCGCTATATTTTATTCTATATTCTGAACTTGTTCCCGCAGTTTTTCCAATTCGGCTTTGATGGACACAACCTGGTGGGAAATCTCGCTATCCATACTTTTCGATCCGATGGTATTGACTTCCCGATTCATTTCCTGAAGAAGAAATTCCATCTTTTTCCCCACGGGCCCGGTCTCCTTAAAAAGGGTTTTGAATTGTTTGCCATGACTTCCCAGGCGGACCAGTTCCTCTGAAACATCGGAACGATCGGCCAAAATAGCTACCTCCTGAGCCAAACGAATCGGATCCACCTCCACCCCTTTGGCCAACT
Source organism: uncultured delta proteobacterium (assembly GCA_963821645.1). Classification (GTDB taxonomy): domain Bacteria; phylum Desulfobacterota; class RBG-13-43-22; order RBG-13-43-22; family RBG-13-43-22; genus RBG-13-43-22. The sequence goes on from CAWGEQ010000050.1 coordinate 125,686, forward strand.
TTTGAATTCGGTCCTTCAGCCGGATTTGATAGGCCTCGACTGCCTGGGGAACTTTTTGGGAGATCCGGTCGGCCCCCTTTTGGATACCTTTAAGGCGTTCCTGTAAATCCTGACTCAGGTTCTTTCCTTCTTCGGACCGCATCCTTTGCAAGGAGTCAAAGGCTTTTTTTAAAGGAGTGGTAAGCTTTCGCCAGAGGACTTCCTCGGGGAAGGCGCTCTCCTGATAAACAACGACGTCTTTTAGAGAAAGTAGATGGCCCAGTTCTACGGGGCCGGATATTTTGAAGTTTTCTTTCAATTCAGTCAATAACCCGAAATAGCTCCTGACCAAAGGCCAATTAACGGCCACATTCTCGTTTCGAAGTTTCTCCTGGGAGGCCAATTGAATGGAAACCTCCACCCGTCCCCTGGAGATCCGGGATGCAATATAGGTTTTGATCCGGTCTTCCAAGGGATAAAAGGCATTACTCAGCCGCAAATTGATATCCAGAAACCGGTTGTTGTAGGTCCGGACCGCTAAGGTAATTTGGAGGTCCTTATCCGAAAACACCAATTGGGCAAACCCGGTCATGCTTTTGATCATCGTTAATCACCAGAGTTCAAAGGACTAGGTCCAAGGTTTATGGTTCCGGTTTTCCTTATACCGTACACCCTGAACCTCAAACCTTTAATGATTCATCCCTTGAATCCTTATTTTGAATTTCCCTCAGGTATCTTTTCCGGATCCGATTGAACATCCAAATCGACTGTTCATCCCGGTAATCGGGATAAGTCCAGGCCAAAGGCTGATAGCTTCCTTTAGAAAAAACCAAGGTCAAATCGGCGAAAATCCCTTTCCCCAAGATAAATGCGGTGGCTGTAATTCTTCCCGGTGGCCAAAACCAGCCTTTCGGCCGTTAACAGTCCCGGGTCGATATTAAGCCGTCGCTTCCCGTCTATTGTCCACTGCTCCTCTAATCCCAGTAACTGCCATTTAATATCGGCCAGGCGGTCTTGTGGGACCAATTCCCTGAAGGCGGCCCATCGGCGGAATAAGGGAAGACCCATTTCATCTTCGTAGTAATGGGTATAATCAAAACTCCTCTTTTCGGAAAGAAAGTCTATGGCCCCCCAGATTTTTTCCATGGCCTTCCACCCGGAAAGGGCCGTCGGTCCATCCTTATAGATGAGGGCCACAACGAGTTTCGCCGGTAAGGGTTCCTTCGGTTTACTCAAAGGCAGGTCGACCTACACAATAATATTTTATCCCCAATTGGTGCATCTTAACCGGCTCATACATATTCTTTAAATCCACGACCACCGGGTGTTTCAACAGGGATTTCATCCTGGTCCAATCAATGGTCCGAAAGGGATTCCATTCGGTGGCCAGAACCAAGGCATCGGCCCCTTTGCCGGCATCGTACAGATTATCTTGGAACAAAACCTTTTTTAATACCTTTCGGCCTTCCTCCATGCCGGCCGGATCATAGGCCTTGATCCGGGCCCCCAGGGCCTGCAATTTTTGGATGATAAAAAGGGCCGGGGCCTCCCGAATGTCGTTGGTATTTTGTTTAAAGGTGATCCCCAGGATCCCCAAGGTTTTCCCTTTAACCGGGCCGGCGGCCTTAAGGATCTTTTCAACCATCCTTTGTTTCTGCCGCTGATTGACCCGAATGACCGTCTTGACGATCTCGAAATCATACCCCAGGGAATCGGCCAACTGGGCCAAGGCGGAAGTATCTTTGGGGAAACAGGAGCCCCCGAACCCCGGTCCGGGGTGCAAAAATTTTGAACCGATCCGCTGGTCCAGCCCCATCCCCTTGGCCACCTGATGCACATCAGCCCCCACCCTTTCGCAAAGATTGGCCATTTCATTGATGAAGGAGATTTTTGTGGCTAAAAAGGCATTGGAGGCATATTTGATCATTTCGGCCGTTTCCACCGTGGTGATGACAAAAGGGGTTTCAATCAGATAGAGCGGGGAGTAGAGGTCTTTCATGATGGCCACGGCCTGGTCGCTTTCGGCCCCGATCACCACCCGGTTGGGTCTTAAAAAATCTTCAATGGCCGATCCTTCCCGCAAAAATTCGGGGTTGGAGACGATGTCAAAAGGGAATTTTTCTTTTTGGTTCTTGCGGATAATCTCCGAGATGACCTTGCCGGTCCCGACCGGCACGGTGCTCTTGGTGACAATTAATTTATATCCGTCCATGGTCCGGCCGATGGCCCGGGCCACCTCCTTGACATACTGCAAGTCGGCCTTCCCCTGCCGGTCGGAAGGGGTCCCTACGGCGATGAAGATGACTAAAGAGTGCTTAACCCCTTCCTCCAGATTATCGGTGAAAGAAAGGCGGTTCTCTTTGACATTCTTGGCGACCATTTCTTCCAGACCGGGCTCGTAAATCGGGATCTTTCCGTGTTTAAGCCGTTTGATCTTTTCCTGGTCGTTGTCCACACAGGTAACCCGGATCCCAAATTCAGCAAAACAGGCCCCGGTAACCAACCCCACATAACCCACCCCGATAACACAAATGTTCACCTTAGCTGTTCCCCCTTGCGCCGATCAACGGCTGTTTCCCATTACGAAGATCCCCATCCCAACCTTTCCCCCCATGGAAAGGGGTTTTAGATCGGCTTTTCGCTTCCTGCCGGTGCATCTCAGGGGATAGGGTGTTCATATCAGAATAAAAAGGGTTTGTCATCAAGCAAAATCTTTGACT
>CAWGEQ010000051.1:0-132123 GCA_963821645.1 uncultured delta proteobacterium
AGGCCGAAGGACCGCTTACGGCTCCGATGTGACCTATGGAACCAACAACGAATTCGGGTTTGACTATCTACGGGACAACATGGAGTTTTCCCTTTCCAATTATGTCCAACGGCCCTTTAATTAGGCATCGTCGACGAAGTGGACAGTATCCTGATCGATGAGGCCCGCACCCCCTTGATCATTTCCGGTTCGGCGGAAAAATAGAGCCGCATGTATTATGATCTTAACCAGATTATCCCCCGGCTCCACAAAAAGGAAAAAGACTATACCATCGAAGAAAAGACCCGGACCGTGGCCTTAACCGAGGCGGGGATTGCCCATGCCGAAAAATTATTGAAGATCGATAATCTGTATGATCCCCGCCATATACTTTTGGTTCACCATATCAACCAGGCCCTCAAGGCCCATACCTTGTTCAAAAGGGATGTGGACTATATCGTCAAAGAGGGTGAAGTCGTCATCGTGGACAAATTCGCCGGACGGTTGATGCCCGGCCGACGGTACAGCGAAGGGCTTCACCAGGCCCTGGAGGCCAAAGAAGGGGTGCACATCGAAAGTGAAAATCAAACTATGGCCACCATCACCTTCCAGAATTATTTTCGCATGTATAAAAAATTAGGGGGAATGACCGGGACAGCCGACACCGAGGCCCCGGAATTCAAAAAGATTTATAATCTGGATGTAATGGTCATCCCTACCCACAAAAAAATGATCCGGGAAGATTTTTCCTGATGTGATCTATCGTAATGAACAGGAAAAATTCCAGGCCATCGTCGAAGAGATCAAACATTTGCACACCAAAGGTCAGCCGGTCCTGGTGGGGACGATCTCCATTGAAAAATCGGAACGACTGGCCAAGGTCCTTGCCCGGGACGGGATCAAACATTCGGTCTTGAATGCCAAAAATCACCAATTGGAGGCCAGAGATCGTCTCCCAGGCCGGACAAAAAGGGATAGTCACCATCTCTACCAATATGGCCGGAAGGGGTACCGATATCGTCCTGGGTGAAGGGGTGACCCTGTTGGGAGGACTTCATATCCTGGGTACGGAGCGTCATGAATCCCGGCGTATTGACAATCAGCTCCGAGGCCGCTCCGGCCGGCAAGGGGACCCAGGAAGCTCCAGTTTATGTCCCTGGAAGACGACCTGCTTAGAGATCTTTGGCTCCGACCGCATCGCCGGGCTCATGGGAAAGATGGGCATGGAAGAAGGGGAGCCGATAGAACACTCCCTGATTTCCAAGGCCATCGAAAATGCCCAGCGCCGGGTGGAAGGACACAACTTAGAATCAGAAAACATCTCATCGAGTACGATGATGTGATGAATCAGCATCGAGAGGTGGTTTATGGTCAGAGGCGGAAGGTCCTGGAAGGGAAAGATTTAAGGGAAATGATCCGGGAAATGACCGAAGACCTCGTCGAAGGGATTATGGACATTTTTGTGAGCGAAAAAATTTCCCCGGAAGAATGGGACCTTAAATCCCTGACCGACAAACTCTTCCAACAGTTTTCCCTTAAAATTTCCTTCGAGGGAGGAGAAAATTTGCCGGAGCCGGAAACTTTAAAAGAACAGGTCCAGGAGCAGGTCTGGTCCCGTTATTTAAAAAAAGTGGAAACCATAGGACCGGAAGTCATGGCCTCTCTGGAACAGATGGTTATGCTGGAGACGATCGATACAACTTGGAAAGATCATCTGCTGAGCATGGATCATTTAAAAGAAGGGATCGGACTGAGAGGCTATGGGCAACGGGACCCCTTACGGGAATATCAACGGGAAGGTTATGAAATGTTCGTAGACATGATCGAACGAGTCAAAGAACAGACCATTGCCAACCTTTTTCGGCTCCAGTTGGCCCGGGAAGAAGACTTTCAGCCCATAATCGAACGACCGGAAAAGCCGATGTTTTTCAGCCATGGCGGAGATGAAAGTCAGGTACCCAAAAAAGAGAAGGAAAGAAGGTAGGCAGAAATGATCCCTGTCCCTGCGGGAGTGGAAAAAAATACAAAAGGTGCTGCGGGCAAAAATAAATCTTTTTGTGTCCCGGGTTTTGTAGCGGCAGCCACCTCGGCTGAGATCAAAAAGGGGGCGTTGCGTCCTGATTTGGGTTTGATTGTTTCCCAGGTGCCGGCAGGCCTCGGCAGTCTTTACCCGTAATCTGGTCAAGGCCATACCGGTGCAGATCGACTTGAAAAGGATTGTCAGTAAAGAAGGCCGGCCATCCTGGTCAACAGCGGCAATGCCAATGCTTGCACTGGGAGGGCCGGGCTTAGAGAAACCCAGAAATTATCCCTTCAAGTCTCTCAGGCCCTATCCATCCCCGATTCACAGCTTTTCCTGGCCTCCACCGGGGTGATCGGCAAAAGACTGCCTATATCCCGTATGAGTAAGGCCGTCTCCGGTCTAATTAAAAAATTATCTTCCCAGGGGACTGTCGGATGTTGCCGAAGCCATCATGACCACCGATACCTTTCCCAGCTCATTCCAAAGAAATCCTAATCGGTGAGAATATGGTCCACATGGTGGGCCTGGCCAAGGGGGCCGGTATGATCCACCCCGATATGGCCACCATGCTCTGTTTTGTGCTGACTGACCTGGCCGTCTCCCCTGCCCTGCTCGATCAACTTTTAAAGAGGTCCATTGACCAATCCTTTAACCGGATTACGGTGGATGGGGACACCAGCACCAACGATACGGTCCTGGTCCTGGCCAACGGTATGGCGGGAAATCCCTTATTAACCGATCCTGGGAGTGAGGGTGCTCAGACCTTTGGGCGGGCACTTGGAGGACTTTTATTAAGGCTGGCCAGGATGATCGTAAGGGACGGAGAAGGGGCCACCAAGGAAGTGACCCTTCGGATAGAGGGTGCCCGTAACGAGCAGGAAGCCCGCACCCTGGCCATGACCGTTGCCACTTCCCCCTTGGTGAAAACCGCCCTCTTCGGCCAGGATGCCAACTGGGGCCGGATCCTGGCCGCCCTGGGAAGGTCCGGTGTCTCTTTCGATCCGGAAAAAGTAGAACTTTTTTTCGATGACTTAATGGTGGTAAAAAATGGGATCAGCCAAGGGGACAAGGTAGAAGGCCTGGCCGGGGAAGTTTTGAAAAAGTCCGCCCTGACCATCCGGGTCGATATGCACCAGGGGAAAGCCAAGACCATAGTATATACCTGCGACCTTTCCCTGGATTACGTCCGCATCAATGCCGATTATAGGACTTGATGGGGAAGAGAGCGTGGAGCATGGAGCAAACAATTTTTTTAGGTTCTGTCCTGAGTTCACTACCCTAAACCCTGTGCCCATTGCCCTCTGCACCTTTTAATCCATGACCGTCACCAAACTCCACCACCTCATCCGTGTGCCCCGGGGGAAATCCCCGCCGACCTTGTCCTTAAAGGAGGGAAGGTCGTCAATGTCTTGGCCTTGCTCCAGGCCGTGCCGCTCACCGGCTGCACCTTGAAAAATATGACAGGATTAACAGAAGATTCTCTCCCTTTTTTGACCTCAATCATGTTAATCCTTTAAAAATATTGGTGTCAATCGTGATAGATCAACAAATTGTAATCCAGGCCATGTTGGACCCGGCAACTTACCCGGAGCCCCCGAAAAAAATCGTCCATCTTCAAACGCATATCTCTCATATTTTTTTAACTGGTGGGTTAGTCTATAAGATTAAAAAATCGGTTGATTTTGGTTTCCTGGATTTTACCACTTTGGCCAAGAGGCGCTACTTCTGCAAGCAAGAGGTAATGCTCAATCAACGTCTGACTCAAGATATCTATCTTGGGGTGGTCAAAATTACTTCCAAAAAGGGAAGACCGGTTATTAATGGTAAAGGCCCTCCCCTGGAATATGCCGTCCTGATGAAAGAAATGCCCCAGGAAAGGATGATGGACCGGTTACTTCAGTCCGGGAAAGTCAAAAATAAAGACATCCTGGGATTGGTCCGAAAATTGGTTCCATTTTATCAGACGTCCCAAACCGGTAAGGGAGTCAATCCTTTCGGACGGGCCGAAATAATCGCTAAAAATACCGAAGAAAACTTCATACAAACCCGACCCTATGTTGGTCGTTTGGTCGGTAGGCGGACCTATGACCGGATCGTCTCCGGCAATCGGAAATTTTTGAAAAAAGAAAAAAACCTTTTCAAAGAACGCATCCAGGAGGGACGTATCCGGGATTGCCATGGCGACCTCCATTCGGGCAATATCTGTCTGGATAAGGAAATCCAAATCTACGATTGCATCGAGTTCAACCACCGTTTCCGGTATTCCGATACGGCCTGCGACCTGGCCTTTTTGTGCATGGACCTGGATTTTCACGGCTACCCGGAACTTTCCGATATTCTGGTCAAGGACTATGTGCGGCGTTCCGGAGACCGGGAACTTCCCAGGCTGCTCGATTTCTATAAGGGTTACCGGGCCTATGTACGGGCCAAGGTCCATTCTTTTTCCCTGGATGAACCGGAGATATCCGCCAAAGAAAAAAGAAGTCATTTTCAATTAGCTAAAAAATATTACCATCTGGCTTATCAGTATACCAAAAAGCTTCAAACTGCCCATTTAATCGTTGTCTTCGGCCTCATGGGCACAGGCAAGACTTCTCTGGCCAAAGAGCTGGCTAAGCAAACGGGCTGGCCGTTATTCAGCTCCGATGAAATAAGAAAGACCCTGGTCGGGATTTCCCCTACCTCCAGAAAACGGGAATCATTCGGAAAAGGGATTTACTCGGAAGAGAACTCCCAAAGGACCTACCAAAAGATGCGGGAGGAGGCCCGAAAGACCCTAAAACAGGGCCAGTCAATTATTTTGGATGGCTCCTACAAACGGCAATCGGAACGTCTGGCCCTGATGGAGTGGGCTAAAAAAACCAAGGCCCGGATTCGATTTCTCGAATGCCGGGCCCCTTTAAAGGTAATCCGTCAGCGTTTGGCCCAACGTGCGCAGGAGGTCACGGCCATCTCCGACGGTCGTTGGGAAATATTCAATCAACAGCGCAAGGACTTCGATTCTATTGACGAACCGGTTAGCTCAAAACTTCTCTTGGTCCGAACTACATCTCCCGTTAACCAATTAGCCTCAAAGATAATCCAGGACGTGTGGGCTGATGCATAAAGGTCTCATCAAAACAGCCGCAGAACCAATTAATCCGCTGCGAATTCTCCTTGTTTTTGGCATCCTTTCCTTTTTTGTCTTAGTCTTTCATATTCCAGAAAGGATAACAGCTTTCCTGTTCTTGAGTTTTTTCTTTGTTATTTCTGCCCTTAATCCGATTAACGGGGCTGCCTTTATTTTGCTTTCCATTCCTTTTTTCCTGGGAGCCCCTCATAAACCCTATTTTTATCTCTTCGAAATCCTTGTTTATGGTTATCTGATTATCGGGTTCATCCATTTATGGAAAAGGAAGACCGCCATTGAAATCCCTTTTAAGCCTCTGATCATTTTGCTGACCCTCTCTTGTCTATTCAGCCTTCCCATCAATGCCAAGGAATATTACTACCAATTTTGGGCCACTCCTCTTAAGGATATCGGGTTCCAATATCTGACCGGCCATGAAAAGTTCCCTTTTTGTTCACCTCAGATCTCTTTCCAATGCCCTGAGCGGGATAGCGCTTTTTGTTGTGACATTCAACTTGTTTTCGAAAACCGGGACTACCGATTTGGAAAGGTGTTTAAAGGGGTTGATATGGATGGCTGTCTTCATCTGCCTGATAGGTTTCCTCTTCCTCTTCAACGTAATTCCCTCCCAACCCAAAACGTATTTATCGCTCTCACTGGCCGGTACCCATGAGGGGGCTCTATCCGCCTTTGCCTTTAATCGCGAATACCTGGCTCAGTATCTGCTTATCCTTTTCCCATTAATTTTTTATTTTCTATACCTGAATCGCAAAAAATATTTACGTTTTTCTTTTTACCTCTTTATCTTCAGCGTTTTTTTGCTATCCTTATCGGCCAGCATGCAAAGGAGTGCTTTTCTAATCCTGTTCCTGGAAATGTTTTTTCTTTTCTTGTTTTATGTCTTCCTTTTCTCTCCCAAGAAAAAAATGGCCATCTTGTTACTATCAGTTCCTTTTTTAATCTTAATGATAATGTTCTCGTTGGATATCCTTTTCTTAAATAAACGTTTTATCTCTAGACTGGCCCTTTGGGGTCTTTCTGATCCGGATAACCGGCGTCTCCATCTCTGGAACACTGCCTGGAATATGTTTACTTTTTCCCCCCTTCTGGGAGTCGGTCTGGGGAAATATTATGAGTTTTTCCCGGAATTTTTTAAAAATTCTCAATGAGTTGGAAAACCTATGGACTGGTTCGGGGGGAGCCCCATTCCTTTTATTTCCAAACCCTGGCGGAACAAGGAGCCTAGGCTTTCTTTTTCTCAACGGTTTGGTTTTCTTAATTGGTTATCAGATGATCAATAAATTGAAGGGAGATCCGGCCAATGGGAGTAGGCCGTTAATCGCGGTTTTGCTGGTCTCTTTGTTGAGCTGGTTCTTCTTAGGCTTTTTTCATAACGTCTCCTATGTGCGTTCCCTGGGTGTGCTTTTGTGGGTCCTTTTGGGTTGGTCCGCAAGCTTGGTTTATCCCCAAGCCTTCTCCGGTAAAGAAAAACTAAATACCTGGTGGTTTCCTGTGGGATTATTGATTTTGACAGCGGCCTTTGGATACCAGCTCAAGTTGATCCATGACCGACCCCTACCCCCTTTTTTTCAAACCGGCCTATACGATCAAGAAATCTTGCCAGGAGGGGAAAAAATCCGCTGGACCGGTAAAAGAGCGGTCTTAAACACCAATATTCAAAAGCAGAAGGTAATATTATTCATCGCCGCACCCTTGCCGGAGGTAATCGAGCATCCCCAAAAGGTTCGCCTTGGGGTTGGACAAAAAGACCTTGAGGTCATCTTGAGGGATACCGGATGGCACAAAGTTACTATCCCGTTGGAAGGACTTTCTTCTGGCCGGGTTCTGGTAAAAATCGTGGTGGCCTACACCTTCAATCTTAAGAAAGCAAAAATGAGTGAGGATGATCGTGATCTTGGAATTATGATTCGAGATGATATTAAAAAAGATTAAAAATGGCGGCATCCTTCATGAGCCAGCGATAAACTGCTCCGCACTGTTAGCGTGGGCCTAAAGAAGATGATGAAGATGCGCCGGGTGACCGGCGCATCTTCATCAAGGTTAAAGGTAAGGGTTAATTATTTGAAGTGCGCTCGCTGTCATGTTCAATTGGCTTCTCCCGCCCCCTCCAGATTACGATTGAGTCAACCCGGACGGGATCGGGTTAAAGGTCAAAAACTACTATACGGGGCAACAACTCCCTAGGGGCCTGGCCAAATGGCGCCAACCTCCCAACGGAGTTGTTGCCGAGAGGGATGAAAATTTCACCCTCGCCTAACGTCCCACGATCTGCCAGGGACCGGGATGGGTGGGGAGGAAGATCTGCAGACATGTTCGTTCCGTTCATGTGCCAGATCACATTTTCTCCCGTCGTGGGATTTCTCCAGAGGATGTCTGGCTGCCGTCACCGTTGAAATCAGCAACTCCCACGACCTGCCAGTTGGCAGGACGGTGGGGAGGGCGGCTCCGGAACCATAGTTTACCCCGTTCATGAACCAGACATAATTTTCTCCGGTCGCTGGGTTTCTCCAAAGGATGTCGGGGAAGCCGTCGCCGTTGAAATCACCAACCCCCACGATCTGCCAGGGGCCAGGATGGGTGGGTAGGTAGGCAAAGGAAGTCAAGGTCGTCCCGTTCATGTACCAGACCACATTTTCTCCCGTCGAGGGATTTCTCCAGAGGATGTCGGGCTTGCCGCTGCCGTTGAAATCACCAACCCCGACGATCTGCCAGGGACCGGGATGGGTGGGGAGGTAGGGATGGAAGTCAAGTTCGCCCCGTTCATGTTCCAGACCACATTTTCTCCCGTCGTGGGATCTCTCCAGAGGATGTCGGGCTTGCCGTTCCCATTGAAATCACCAATCCCTACGATCTGCCAGGGACCAGGAACGGTGGGGAGGTAGGCGAAGGAAGTCAAGTACGCCCCGTTCATGTTCCAGATCACATTTTCTCCCGTCTCGGGGTTTCTCCAGAGGATGTCCGTCTGACCATCGCCGCCGAAATCGTGTCCGTTGGTAACGGTGAAGGCAGACGCGGTTAGTGTCACGTCAGGAGTCAATGACGTGAAATTGGTTCGAATATCCACTTTTACCGTATGAGGGCCTGGGGCTATCAACAGAGGCAGACTAAACGTCGGGTTCCCACTATAAGCCCCCTGGAGTACCGTATCCAGATAGAATCGATACTCGTAATTGGTATTGACAGAACCCGAGGGATCGGCAGAACCTCCACCGGTGGCAGTAAAAGTAATGGTGGTTCCGTTAGCATGCGGGCTTGTCACGTTGGCGGTCAAGGTACTCTGCCCTGCTATGGCCGCAGAAAACGTGCCCGGCGGGTTAAAGACAATGGGCCGCATCATGTCGTTCTCTTCGTGCCCCAGGAGGTGGCAATGCCAGACGTACTCCCAGCCGAAGTCGGTCAACTGGTTGGAAATGCCGGCCGGATTGGGTAACCCGGGGACCGGGGCCGGCTGCACGTAATTTAACGTGGAATTCAACGGCGTTGTCGGGTCCATAAGCCGATTGCTCCTGGGCATCGCGAAGGGGAGCAACATGGCCTTCGGCTTCACCGCCAAAATAACATCCGTGAACGGTTCCGTCCGGATGGTTTCCTTCCAGCCCCGCTCATTGGGGTCGGGCGGCAGCAGGGTGTTGGTATAGTCAACCCGGTTGACCAACTGGAGGTTTACCAGGTGGAAATGGACCGCATGGTTGTCCACGCCGAGGTGCGTTAAGCGGAAGACATAGGTTTGACCGTCGTTCCAGATATCGGAAGGTGGGTCAATGTATTGGGCGATGCCGGGCACCGCCGGGGCGGGTGTAAACGGGTCAAGAGGAACAGGGGTGGTGCCGAGCAGGACGTTCAGCTTGCCATACCAGGGGTCAAAACCCTCGGTGATGTTCTTACTACCGATCACCGTATCCCCGAACAGCAGGGCATCGGCCGTGGCCCCTGTGCCGCCGCCTCCAGTAAGGTAGACAAAAGGAGCCCTCTTGTAGCCCGACCCTCCGTTTGTGACCTGGATATGGGCGACTGAGGCGCAGGTGATTCCCGAAGTGGCTACGGCAGCCGTGGTTATGGTGTCAAGGGGGCTGGGAATGATCGTCACAGCAGGATTCGTGGCCCCCGCGCATAAGGAGGTATAATTCCCTCCTGGATCCGCCATCGTGACGGCCACGATGGTGCCGCCGTTTACGCTGGCCACGGCTGTGGCGTTTAAGACATCAAGCACGCGTACCGTGGGGGCGGTATAACCGGTGCCTCCATTGGTCACCGTGATGGCAGTGACGGCAGTTCCGGTAAGTGTGGCCGTGGCTGTGGCGCCCGTGCCGGTGGCGTCGGTAATCACTACCGAAGGCGTAGTCAACGCCGTGTACGTGCCTCCCGTTAATGGGGTGATAACGGTAATAGCCCCGCCGACAATGGTTGGGGGGTTGAATGTGGCGGGAACTATGGTTGAGGGTGGGTCTATGATAACCGCCGGAACGTGGTTATAACCGACACCTGCGGTGGTTACCGTAACGGCGGTGACGCCGTCCAGGTAGGCCGTGGCCGCTGCGCTTGCGCCGGTGCCGTCGGCGGTGACAATATTGACGGTCGGGGCCGTGGTGAATCCGGAGCCCCCGAGCGTAGTGAGGATCTTTTTAACTGCCTGACCGACCCCGGTGAGGTTAATGGTCGAGTCCGTGTTATTCACAAAGTAATCGGTGGAGGCCGTTCCAAAGGCCGCGTTATAGAAACTATTGTGGCACGATGGGCGGAGCCTGCGAGGCCTTGTAGGCCTGCGGCAAGGCCGCTTGCAGCGAGGCCAAATCGAAGGGCGTTACTGGGGCAGCCGCTACTCGGATCTGCATGACCGTCCGGGTGTTGGGCCCGAAACCGGCCATGGGCGTGGGCGCGCCGCCAGTGGTTGTAAAATCCGGAGCGCCCGTATAGAGGTCGTAGCGCTCGTCGAACAGCGGCGCGGCCGCAGGCGCGTCGTTGTAAAGGATGATCGTCTTGCCGGCGAAAGCGGAGAAGTCTACCACTACGTCGGCCCGCACTGCCGGATTGAGAAGAAGAGACGTTTTAGAGATACCTAACACGGTCGGCAGAAGGCGACTCTGCTCGAAAACAACGGGCTGAGGATCAATCACCGCTACCTCCGGCAGAATGCCGCCTTCGGTCCCGATCTGATACCAGGATGGGCCTTTGGTCGCCGGGTCCGGTACCCCGCCGTTACGGCCGTCGACCGGCCAGTTCGGGTCCAAGCCCGGGGCGGCCGGGACCATCTTGACCTCAGTGCCGAACCCGTTGACCGCATGACCGGCCGGGTCGGCCACAAAGAGTGACAGGTTGACGGTCCGGTCGTTGCAGGCATTCAGGATACGGAAGCGAACAGCAGACGCCGGCACATTGACGTAGGGGAAGGCGGTGCCGTTAACGACCATAGTATCCATGAAGGATTCGGGAGTGCCGGAGGGGCTTGGCAGGTTCGGATGTATAGGCACTGCCGGCGGGTTCAACCAGGGGCCGTAGTCCCATCGGCCCAGGGGGTTAGCCCCGGGGGAGCCCCGGAGGTATTATAAATATCCTGGTTCGGCATATATTCGTGTGGGAACCAGAGATAGCCGCCGCCGGTCCCGACGTAGGTCGCCCAAAGCGGATCCACGACCAGGGTCAGGGGGCTTGAAATCCCGGCCGCCGGGAATCCTGCGCCCGGGTGGGTGGTGGCGTCGTTGACGAAAGTCTTGTCCTGGATGACCAGCGGGATTCCATATTTGTACACCCCGCCTAAGTTAGGCAGGACCTTTTTGGGGGCCGTGAAAGCCCGGGACACATTAGTGCCCGTAATCATGTCTTCCTCGACCTGATCCACCAGCAAGAAAGGTGCGGCCATGCCGGCATAGACGTTATGGCGGGTCATGCCATAGGCGTGATCATGGTAAAACATGAGCCGACCGCTCTGCTGGTTTGACCAATAGAGGGTCCCCAATCCGTCGGTTGCGGACGGGCTGGCGATGCAGCCAAGAGCCGAAGTGGCGATGCAGGTACCACCCGGTGCCCCCACCATATCAGGCACATTCATGAAACTCGCGCCCTTCGGGTAGGAGGTGGTTTGACCAGAGGGGGTGAGCCACTGGTGGGGCGTCCCGTCGCTGATCCAGGGGGTTGCGCCGCCGTGGAGATGGGGAATGGTGACCCGGTTCTGAGTGTAGAGTTCGGCTGTCAAGTTGGGTCCCGTTCCAGCGCCCATGTAAGTGGTGTCCACCGGGATAAAGTGTTTAGGAACGAGAATGCCCAGGGCGGCTTGCGTCTGAAGCGGGAGATTGTTCTTAAACAGGACGCGAACCGGCTTGCCGTTCCCGTTCGTATTGGCCGGCCTGGTGAAGTCAAAGGTTTTGGCGATGACCGCGGGTCCCAGGTATTGTTTTACGTTTTGCACACTGGAGCTGGTGGCGTTGGTCTGCATGTAGCCTCTCACCTTGGTCGCCGGCAGGTCCGAGTGCATTTGTATGGTATACTCCTCCGCATTGATCGCGTAAAAATCCGCATCGGGGTAGGTGGTGGTGTCCGGTTGAGCGATGGGGATGTACTGGCCGAGACCGTTTTCATTACACGTCCCTGTGCCAAAAGGATTACTTCGGGTACATCCCACCGCCCCCAGACCGGGCAGGGCATCAACGAACTTCCTGATGTTCGGGCTGTAGGCAAAATTGGGAAGATTGTAGTTCACTGCCGGGTTGAAGCCGGCCGCACCTGCTGGAGGTGGTGGTATAAATTGAGCGCCGGCCTGTTCCATGCCCCAGCAAAGGGGAAGCAGCGCCAAGACCAAACTCATGAAAATCAAAAATTTCCTTATACTCATCTTTATCTCCTTATTGTTTCCGTTTGGTGAGAATTTGGTGTTTTTTCAAAACGGGTTTCGAAAACAACTCCTCATCAGTTCCTAATCAGTGCTCGGTGCCTTCGGGGAGTGCACCCTATAGCCAACCTTTAGCTGTTCTGCCGCATCACCTCCTTTGCTTAATGGCCCGGAGCCCGTGAACTAAGCACCGGATCACTTAACATTAACCAGTTCAATTTCATAGATGAGTGTCTCATAAGGTCCGATATGGCCCGCTCCCTGCTGACCGTAGGCCAGTTGGGGCGGAATGAAGAGCAGCCAGGTGGAGCCTACGGGCATGAGTTCAAGGGCTTCCCTCCAGCCGGAGATGACTCCTGAGACCTTGAAGATGCCAACTTCTTCACGGGAGTTTTCAATCCCGGTGCCGTCGATGTGGGTCCCCCGATATCGGCACTCCACAGTATCCGCCTCGGTCGGTTTCCGGCCTTCCCCTGCTTTGAGGATCTTGTACTGCAGGCCGCTGGGAAGCGTCACCACGCCTGGCTTGGCTTTATTTTCGGCCAGAAACACCTCCCCCTTTTTTTTGTTCTCCTGCCCGGCGATCACCGGACCTGCGGCTTTTTCCCGCGTAATTCGACGCCTAAGATCTTTAGGGATGTTTTGAGGGCCTCTTCCGTCAACAAAAGCTTATTGCCCGCCATGGGCATCCTTCATGCCTTTTATAACAAGGTCCAAATCGCAATCCACTCCCTGTCTGCTTCCAGTTTCTAAATAACTCGACCCCCATGGCGTAACTTTGTTTGTCTTTCTGAGTCTTAAGAATCAGGGGCTGTTCAGCGCTCGCCTGAGTCGCCATAAGTCCAACTACCAGGAGCACCATCCATTTGAGTGTTAAATTTAACTTCATCGTCTCTCCATTTGTTACAAATATACGATATTCCACTTATTATTTGGAATTATCATTTCAGGTCTGAATTAATTTAACACAGGAGAAGTAAAAGTAAAATAATGGGAATACCTTATTTTTCGTGTAGGGTTAATTTATATTTTCTACCCTGCCCTGCAAAAATTGATTTAAAAACTTTCAGTCCAATCCGGACAGAAATGAGTGGAGTTGATAACAAGTAGTTTAAATCATTAATAGTATGCAAAAAAATTGCCAATGACCGGAGAAAAGGGGCCAGTCTTAATTAACCTTTTAAAACAATGGCTTAATCTAAAGGAGGGGAATAGTAAGGGATCTTTAAGCTTCTATTGACTGTCAATATTTGGTGAACCCTCAAAATATTGACATTGAGGAATTTTAAAAATTGAAAGTCCTCCTTCAATTCGGTCTTTTAATCAATCGAAGGGGAAAACAGATTGAAATTAAAAAACATATCCCAAGTTTGAAACACTACCGGCTGGTGTTTTAATCCCTGCTATCCTTATAAAACGAACCTGCGGTCGATAGAGATCCGATCTTGTCCATAACTTGATTGATATTGCTGTAGGTTATTGAAAAAGCTGGAATTCGCCGTGCCAAACGGGACATTTCGGTCAACCCGTGTCCGGAGAGATTTCGTGCGTTGACCAGGGAACCCATAAGGTGCATACAGGCATTCGCTTTTGACAAGGGCCTTAAACAAATTTCGACATCGGGCAGATAGCGGGGGAAAATAATAAGCCTTACTTCTGGAGCATGGTATAGGTTGTTTGGGTTAATATGATTTGCCTGAACGAGCAGCCCTCGTTCACTTTGATAAATCTTCTTCCCGGAAAAAGCTATGGTCTCGGACTCTAAACTGATACCTTGCATAATTACATCAGGGACAGGTCTCTTTAGGTGGAGGGGACGATAAAATCCTTTTAGATTAAAAGTTCCGCTTTCCACACAGGCAAGTTCGTCGGTAAGATAATGGTATCCCCTGTCTGATAGCCAGGCGGCGAGGGTAGTCTTTCCGGAACCCGAAAGGCCCGGCAGCAAAATACCGTTTCCCAGGTAAGACAGGGCTGCAGCATGGAACAGCGGGCCGATATGACAGCCGTCCGCCAGGTCATGAACCGTCCAGTCCAATAAAATACCGGCTGCTTCACCTTCGTCTGGTCCCTGGTATAATAACTGATCATCACGGTACAGGTAAATACGGTCATCCGGTTCATTCATTGTTAATCGGAAACGAGGATTAAGTTTACCCTTCCGCCACGATGCCTCAACACCATCATATAAAAATCTCAATATGGCAAGGGATCTAATGCCCCGCCAGGCAATGCCTACCTGGATCCCGGCAAAGCTTACAACACAGGTGCCTGATCTATTCATAGGAACTCGATTGCTCCACAAGCGGAAAATTGTTCCAAGGTAGAGATCAAATCTTGGTCTATCTTATCCGCAACCCCAAGATAAGCTCCGCTAAGAAGACTTCTAATTTCTTCAACACTGCGCCGACCATCACAAAGGCGCCAAATCAAAGCCGCCGTTTCATTGAGATAGACCGCCTGAGTTTTAACAGGATGATACAAAAGGAGTTCGCCTTCAAAACCCTCTAATCGATAATCTGAAATGTGTTTTGGTATACTCAGATCATTTATCATCGTCATATTCAATTCGTCAGCTTTAACCCTTCAACAATATGACAAGCCCGCTGTAGTGCTAATTTCCCCAGGTGCAGGGGATGGCTCACGTAACGACAAAATGGTATTAATTGACGGTCATTAAGTCCATAGTGGAGTCTCAGCCACCATTCCGGTGGTGAAAAACTATCCACAACCAATTTCCAAAAACCTTTCGGTTGTTTCCAAGCCTCGGTAATAGCTATGGAGGGCCACCCTTTATAATTCACCCCGATATCCCGTGGCACTTTGGAATTATTTAATCCAGCCCGCTGCCGCAGTTCTTCTGTCGGCCGAGTAAGCAACCCAACCATGGCCAGCGTATTAATCACGAAAGGATATTGTTTACGAATCAAACTCCAGTCTATCTCTTCGACAAACCGTTCTGCAAAGCCGATGATGTCGGCAACGGATATCAATCGCAATGGTTCTCCCGTAGTGACGAAATGATGACAAAGATGCCACAGCATATCTTCGTAACCCAGGGTAAAAGCGGTCAGGCCTTTGATGGGAAAGGAAATGAGCGGTCGTTTGATATCGTCCCGGCTCATGGAAATCGAATGGGACCGGCCAAAAAGGTTGTAATGGATTTCAACGGACACCGGAAGCCCCTCTTGCTCTTTTCGCGCTTCAGGAAGATGGTGAAATAACCATCGTCTTCCAAGGCTCGGCTTGGGTGCCTCAAAACCTTTCAGGACTAACAATCGCTGAGCGCGTTCGGCATCTTGCGGTTTAACCAAGAGGTCCAAATCCCGCATTGGCCGTAAGGCCGGTTCAGAGTAAATAAGATGACAGAGGGCGCCCCCTTTTAATACCAGGACGTCAATACCTTCTTCCTGATAGGCCTGTAAAATCTCGTGAAGAACGTCCATCCGTATCCGATTACTGCGACGGTGGCGTAGGTACAAAAGTTGAAACTTTATCCTTTCCGATTCCGGCAGTATTTGGGGCTTGCATTGGCGTAAATGGTGATAGAGCAATGGCGATAGCCCATGCTCTTCCGCTTCCTCGGGGAGTGTCTCCCAGGCACGAAAATAAATGGCCGTCTCCCCAATGATCCGGCGTTGGGCTTCATTACAGAAGGGGCGGGCGCAATGCCTTAACAGGGCATTCATAAGCTGATCATCGTCTCCGGCCAGACCAAGCCAATAAATGAGCGCAAAAACAGGGATCCTCCGAATAAATAAATGACCTTCGGGGCTTACCACCCCTCAGGGGCCAGAAAACAAAAGGCCTATAAGATAAAATGTTCCCTGTTGGCCTCATCTTCCTGCACCAATAGGGACGGCTGGGAAGCAACGACCGGAAAAGCCAGGTAGCGACCCTCAATCATCCGGAGGTATTGATCAATGCCAAAATTAACGGAAAGCCAATCTTTCATGGACCCAACATCATCGGGAAGATCGTCCAGAATCCTTTGATATACCGTGTAATTATAAGCAAGGGCATGAGTACACGTCAATTCCTTGCAGGGGCTTTCCAGAAAGCAGCAGCCTGGCGTCTTGGGAAACCGGCATCCCCATCGGTGTCCACCAAGATGAAACACATTCCAATTTTGGGTTTTAAGTTCGGTGACGCTTCTATCCAGGTGCATCAGAGTATCTTCTAAAAAGATAGTGTCATCTTCAAAAACCAACACATTGCATAATTGCTGTTCTTGGGCTTGTTCAATGATTTTGCGGTGAGAGAGGGCGCAGCCGATATGATGGGACTCTGGTGTCTCTATGGCGCTGAAACGGCGCACCCGGTGCAAAATACCGAGCCGTTTGAACCGTTCCTGAATCGCCTGCCAGCGTCCTGTTTCAGAATCCAGATTAATGCAATAAATGGCCTCAAAGTAGAAGAACGGATTGACCAACTCTTCACAAACTTCAAGCCTCATCCGTTCAAATACTTCCTCGCCCAGATGTTTCCGAAAGTGGGCTTCCGCCGTTTGGGTATCCTGATTCAGCTCATTGAACCCGAGGAGATAATTTCGGACGCGATCCCCCCAGATATTTCGATAAGGGAGCCCGAGGGGCCGGTTGAATCGATGAACCCAGCGTAAAAAAGGCAGGCATAGCGTGCGCTGCCCCGCCTGTCTGAATTTCTCGTGAATATAGCCTTCTTCACCGCCGAACCCTATAAAACGTGGATTAAAACCCAACCAGGCGTCCTTACAACAGGCAAATACCCCCATTCCTTGCATGGGAATCTCGAAAGGCTCATGATCCGCCTCCTCAGCGCGTTCGTCCTTTCCCCAGACACCGTACATGCCATGGGACCATACCGGGTTGAAATGAGTCGAAAGGCCTGTCAGATCGTCACGAACCAGCGGCCCCTGGAGCAGATCTTGGCAGTCCGGATGGGCCTCAAAATAAGTCACCAATCTCTTGATGGCCCCCGGCATCATCAGGACGTGGGAATCCAGACACAGGACGTAAGGCGAGCGGGCTTTTCGAAAAACCAGGTCGCGTACCGCAGTGCTTCGTACTTCCCCGTAGGGAACATAACGAACCCCTTCAACACGTTTGGCCAAATCCTGTAATGGTTGCGAGCAGGGACCGCCGGGATTGTTGTCAATAATGAGAATTTCCGTATCATCCGTTACCTCGGGGTGGTAGAGACGAATCGCCTGCACGGTAAAATAAACCCCGTCATAATCATCATAGGTGGCCATGCCGACGGTCATTTTTTTTTCTTTTATCCCAAGTGACCTGGGTTTTTTTCCTATTCGAGGGACAATGGGGGGGGTCTGGGACATTTCCGTTGGCTTTGTCTCGGAGATCAAATCGGCAAACAGAGAATCAAACAAATGATGACAAACGGTTTGCTGCTTGTATCGCCCGGCTATTCCCTCATCCGGTAAAACCGGTTCGGATTTTTCATAGAAATCCCAATCGACGTATATACTCCATAGGGGAAGTCGATAATGCCGGTCGGCAGGGCAATTCTCGCCTTCCTTCGCAGAAAACGCATAATCGCATTCCGCAAAATTAGGATCTTGATTTTCAATACCGAAAAAAACCTTTCAGGTCCGACTGCGGTCAACGTGACTATGATCAAAGGAGTTGGGGGGGAAAATAGAATAAAAAATCAGATCGGGATCTCCGCTTCGCGGATCGACGAGCATGACGTCGCATTTATAAGTCAACATCCACAGAAAATAGTTATTAGAGGTATCAAAACCAGGCCAGAAATTGCAAAATCCAACTCGAATCAGTGGTCTGAGAGGTCGATTATGGGGCACGTCCAGAAGTCCCCAGGCTTGCAGATTGCCTAATGCCCTTGAGACATCCCCATCAATAACCGGGACTTGATCCGGATAGAGACGACTTAGCCGGTCTTTGATTTCCACGACACTCAACCGGCCATCGCAAAGCAACCAGATCAAGGCCGCCGTGGGACTTAAGGTATGCTTGGATTGGTTATGACTTGCCCATAAAATTAAATTTTCGCCGGACCATTGCATGACGAGACCCATCCTTCTAACAGGCCGCATGCTATCGAAAATATTCATATTTTATCCAAAGGACGATGGGAACAAGGACATGGAATTTTTAGACCTTTATCTTGGCAAGGCCGTTACTATGACTCCAGGAAACTTTCCGTCCTTGAACAGTCTTGTTTCAAATTTTTCAGTGCTTGAGCCTTCATTTCCATGTCCCTTTGATTGTGCTTGCAGGAACGGGTACAACCCTCGGGGCAAAAGCTGGAGCAATTTCTTAGATATCCGCGAGTCGGGGGGTGCTTATATTCTCCCTGGTCCATGAGATCCATAAGGATCCTTCGCCACGAATGTCTTGGGGCCTGAGCTATAAGGATTAGGCCCCAAAAATGGCAGACAACAAAGAGATGGTTGTCAGATGCCCCAACACCCCGGCTTCATTTTATTTGTTTCGCCCTGGGGTGACATCGAAATCTTAATCTTCAGTCGTGGTTGGAGCTGGCGTAGTAGTCGGAGCTGCCGTAGTAGTTGGAGCTGCCTGTAGTTGGAGCTGTCGTAGTAGTTGGCCCGCTCGTTTGGGCGTGTGCCGGAACAATAATCGAGTTCACCACGGGTGCAGCCCATTTACTCGGGATGATATGGGCGCCTGCGATCACTCCACCTGCGACCAAAATTTTGCCCAAGGCCTTCCGGCGCGTTTTGAGAAGTTCCTGTTCCTGATCAGGATTGGTATCTTCTGAAATAGATTTCTGCTCAACCGTCAGCCGTTTCTCTCTGTCGTTGGAACCCATCATTTAATTTCTCCTTTCTCGTCCCTTAATTATTTTCCTCATTACCCGTAGGAATAATATATCGGAAAAACCTGGTAATCTCAAATATATTATAAAATTAATTGAAGGGGGATCTGAATCATATTAAATGTTACCGAAGGGGTTAAAATAAAGGGATCGATAACTCATAATTGATGTTACCGAGGAAATTTTCTCGGTAGGAGGTAAAAAATTATGAGTCCCCAATCCAAAAAAGAATACCGGGTAGCCATTGTTAAACGATATAAACAGGGCACCAAAGCCCAGAAGAGTCTCATCCTGGATGAATTCTGCGCGGCTATCGGTTATCATCGAAAGCACGCCATTCGCCTGCTCAGGGGCTTTAAACGGTTCACCAAGCCCCAGCCTAAACCCCGGGGTCCCCGACCCGTCTACGACTCTCCAGAGCTCTTAAAAGCCCTAAAAAAAATTTGGCTGGCCGCCAATCAGCCCTGTTCCCCCAGGTTAAAAGCCTCTTTGCCTTTATGGCTGCCCAGTTACGGTCCCACCTTCGGAGAACTATCACCGCAGGTTCTAACAAACCTGGGAAAAATCTCTGCCCCCACTATAGGGCGGTTGCTGAAACCCGTTCGCAGCCAATATAAAAAAC
Source organism: uncultured delta proteobacterium (assembly GCA_963821645.1). Lineage (GTDB taxonomy): Bacteria > Desulfobacterota > RBG-13-43-22 > RBG-13-43-22 > RBG-13-43-22 > RBG-13-43-22. The sequence continues at coordinate 19,376 of CAWGEQ010000051.1, forward strand.
GAGGCCGGGCCACTACCAAACCCGGCACTCTTCTGCGAAAACAAATCCCCCTGAAAACCAACCAGTGGGATGAATCCCGACCAGGCTTTTTGGAAGCTGACACCGTGGCCCATTGTGGAGACTCGATGGCTGGCATGTTTGCCTTTACCGTAGATGGCGTCGATATCGCCACCGGGTGGACCGAACAACGGGCGGTCTGGGGAAAAGGCGAAACAGGCGTTTTGGAACAAATCCATCATATCGAACAATCTCTGCCTTTCCCTTTACTCGGCTTCGATTCCGATAATGGCTCCGAATTCTTAAACTACCACCTCCTGAGACACTTCACCGAAAGAAAAAAGCCCATCCAATTCACCCGTAGCCGCGCCTATCATAAAGACGATAATGCCCACGTCGAACAAAAAAACTGGACCCATGTCCGCCAGTGGTTGGGATATGACCGCTTGGACAACCCCCAGGTCGTTCCCCTCCTAAACGACCTCTATACCCAGGAATGGCGTTTGTTCCATAATTTCTTCTTGCCCTCGGTTAAACTGTTGGCCAAAGATAGAATTGCTTCTAAAACGATCCGGCGCTATGATCCTCCTAAAACGCCCTACCAGCGGGTCATGGAATCCCCCTTGGTAACGCCGGCGACTAAAAAGGAACTCACGGCACAGTTCTCTACCTTGAACCCCTTCAGGTTGAGAGCAGCTATTGAGATAAAACTTAAAAAAATTTTCCAAACTCAATCGCAAAATGGCAAGGTTAATCCCTGAACCCCTCGGTAACATCAATTATGAGTCAATGATCTCCTCCCTCACTCCCTCTTGGTAACATTTAATTATGATTAAACTAGGGGGATCTGATCCCTGTAAAGAAAGAACTGCGGCGACTCCGCATTTAAATCATAAGTCCGGTTCCTTGGCACTGGTTTGTTATTTTAATAATTTTATTCAATGGATTATTTTTTTATGTGAAAACTCATTTTTGACCTTCGCCCTTCATAAAAAGGAATTCGAATATCAGGGGCGTGCAGGTTCCTTATGATGGGTTTTTGGGACAATCAAAACCTTTTCAAGTAAAAGTTCCAATAGAAATATTCCGCATTAATACCTGTGCCTCAGCCGCCTTTTACACAAGTTGAGCAAAAGAAAGGTTCGCCAACTGATCTTTTGGGAAAGGACGAAACCTTGCAGACTTCGGTTTTCCTGATGTTTGCGGTATTTAATCGTTTTTTCCGGGACAAATTCAACGACGCCGAAGAGTTCCGACAGGAGACCAAGCCAGGAATCATGCATGGGGATCTTTTTAGGAAAAGGGAGGGCGATGTCGAGCAGTTCACGGGAAAAAGCCAGGCAGCAGCCCATATAGGTGTTGTGTTTAAGATTCTTCAATAAGCCTTTGCCTGAGGCAATCATGTCGAAGATCGATTCCTGGATCACGGTGCCGGTCTCATCAATGACAGAGCCGTCCAAGACAAGGGTATATATTTTTGAAGGCTTATTTTGAAAACAATCCCTGATGACAGCCAGCTTATTTTCCAGCCAGACATCATCCTGATCGGACAGGGCGATCGCCTCGCCGGTGGCCTGTTTCAAGGCGTTTTCAAAGTTGAAGATCGGGTTATAGAACTTATTGTCGGGAAAAATCCTAATCCGGGTGTCATGAAAGCCTTTAATGACAGCCAGGGTCCCATCTGTTGACGAATCGTCCGAAATGATCAGCTCATCCGTTTCGCCCAACTGCCTAAGAATGGATTCAAGCTGTTCGGCAATGTACTTCTCACCGTTAAAAGAGGCCAGGCAGACGCTTATTTTCATGGCTCCGGCCTCAAATCTTTTCTATAAAAGATTGCCGGAAAAAATCCGGTCATTGATTTCTGGTAAAACCTCATACCCAATTGGGGCACCACGTATCATGAAACCGGGATCCAAGGATTCAAGTGAAAGGTATTGAGTTTAAATACCCTCGAAACCTGGAATCCTCGAACCCTATTTTCGTGGTAAGATTATTTGATCTCCGGCCCTTTCAGCCAATCATAACCGATCACCGGATCATTATAGGCAATTCGCCCCTCATCGGAGGGATCATACACCCTGGAGGTAATATAAAACAAATGGGCCGGTCCGCTGAGGCATTTACAGCCATGGGCCACTCCGGGCGGGATGCGCAGCACGCTGGCCGGTTGATTTTCGCCCATCATGATCTCCATAGTTTCTCGATAGGTGGACGAGTTCGGCCGCGTATCATGTAAGGCCACTTTTAACACCCCGACGCCCACATACCACCAGTCAATCTGTACCTGGTGGATATGCCAGGCCTTGACAACGCCCTGGTACATCAGCGAATGGCTCCACTGGCCGAATCCTTCGGCAAAAAAATCATCGGTCAGGCGGATGATCTCGCGGAAGAAGCCCCGCTCGTCCACATGAGTCACCAAGTTTTGGAGAATGACACCGTCGATCATAAGCTTTCCTTCGAAACATAATCAAATGATTCAAAAAATTTAGAGGGAAAAGACTTAAATGTCAAATAATATTTCCTTTTTAAAATATTGCTTGAAAATCATCTTCATAATCCCTATCATTAAAGTACACTTTTTAGAATACAAGGATTCTTTATGGATAGACGCAACTTTCTAAAACAGGTCGCTTTGTGGTCTGCCGGTCTGACCCTGTCGCCACCCTTATTCCGCTTGATTCCGGAACTGAATGCCCAAACCAGGCCATCGCTCGTCGCCGTAACCGAGGGGGCCGACTATGGGGCCTTAGTCTCCAAGGTCCTCGGCCCTTTGGGAGGCATTCAGACCTTTGTTAAAAAAGGCCAGAAGGTGGTTGTTAAACCCAACATCGGCTGGGACCGCACCCCGGAACAGGGTGCCGATACCCATCCGGAGGTGGTCAAGGCCTTAGTTCGGCTGGCCCTGGAAGCCGGGGCCTCGCAGGTGCTGGTCTTTGACCGGCCCTGCAATGAAGAGCGGCGCTGTTATAACAACAGCGGAATCAAAAGGGCCGTAGAATCCCTTGGAGACCGGCGGGTTCTTTGTCCCTATATGGATAATCGAAAATTTATACCGGTTCGAATCGCCAAAGGAAAATCCGTCAGCGAATGGGAGTTTTATAAGGAGGCCCTGGAGGCCGATTGCTATATCAATGTGCCGGTGGCCAAACACCATTCTTCCGCGGGGTTAAGCCTGGGCTTGAAAAACATCATGGGCATACTCGGCGGATACCGGGGGAAGATCCATTTCTCTTTAGGGCAGCGTATTGCTGATTTGAACACGGTCTTAAAGCCCCACCTGACCGTCATGGATGCTACCCGGATCCTGCTCCGGAACGGCCCTCAGGGGGGAGACCTGAAAGACGTCAAGGTCTTAAATACCCTGATGGCCTCCACCGATATTGTGGCGGTTGATGCCTATGCCACCACTACCCTCTTTCACCTGAAGCCGGAGGAAATCGAATCCACCCAGGCGGCCTATCAATTGGGTTTGGGGGAGATAGACCTGAAGAAAATCAAAGTGGTCAAGGTCTGATTAAAATGATCGTTCAAAGTTCAAAGTTCGGAGTTCGGAGTTAGAAAAATCTTTCTGAAAGAAAGCCGGTTATATTGAAGCTCCCTGCACAACAAAAAAAGTGAACAGGTATTGAATGCCCAAGAATAAAACATTCCCTCTCCTCTACTGGAGGCGTATCTCCCAAACCCTTTTTCTACTTTTGTTTCTGGTCCTCTTCCGCCTGACCGACTATAAAGGGGTGGACCAGATCCCTTATGCCGTCAATATCTTTTTCCGCCTCGACCCCCTGGTGGCCGCTGCGGCCATGCTGGCCGCCAGGGCCGTGATCTCCCTGCTCCTTCTGTCCCTGATCGTCATCGGCCTGACCTTTATTCTGGGGCGTTTTTTCTGCGGCTGGTTTTGTCCTCTCGGTACTCTGTTGGACCTATCTCATTCGGTTGTTTTTCCCCCCAAAAAAAGAACACCGAACGTCCATCGCCGATCCTGGAAATATCTTCTCTTGGGGTTTGTTCTCGTGGCCGCCCTTTTCGGTCTCCCGACGGTCGGCTACTTTGATCCCTTTTCTCTCCTGGTACGAGGAATGGCCGTATCCATAGACCCTTTTTTTAATTTTACCCTTGTTTCCCTTTTTGATTCTTTATATCGCCTCGGTCCAGCCTGGTTATCCTCTGTCAGCGAATCGATCTATTCCTTTTTCAAGAATACCCTCTTAGCTTACAATCAAAAAGTTTTCACCCTGAGCCTATTATCCCTTTTTATCCTTTTATCGATTTTTGCCCTGGAACGCCTTGAAAGGCGCTTCTGGTGCAAAAATCTTTGTCCCTTGGGAGGACTCCTGTCCTTAATATCCAGATTTTCCTGGCTTCGGGGTCACGTTCAGAGTTCGTGCCGGGAGTGTGGGGTCTGCACCAAAATATGCCGCATGGAGGCCATAGATCGGGACGGCGGTATCGCCGCCGGAGACTGCAACCTTTGCTTGGATTGTTTGGACCGCTGTCCGGACAAGTCCATTTCTTTTGTTTTTAATAAACCGAAGCAAAGACAAGCACCACTGGGCGTGTCCCGCAGGGCCTTTATAGGAACGCTTTCGACAGGACTTATCCTTCCAACCTTTTTGAACGTCCGGGCTGAAACCAAAATCCCGAATCCAACCCTGATCCGTCCCCCAGGGGCCCTTAAAGAAACTGAGTTTCTGGATCGATGTGTGCGCTGCGGCGAATGCATGAAAGTATGTATCAACAATGCCCTTCAGCCCTGCTGGCTGGAGGGTGGCCTGGAAGGCCTATTTTCTCCCCGTCTTTTTCCCCGCTTGGGTTATTGCGAGTTTAATTGTACCCTTTGCGGTCAGGTCTGCCCGACCGGGGCCATCCAAAAACTCCCTTTAATGGAAAAACAAAAAACCGTTATCGGCGTCGCCTATTTCGATAAAAATCGATGCCTCCCTTATGCCAAGGGGACTCCCTGCATCGTCTGCGAAGAACATTGTCCCACGCCGGAAAAGGCCATTAAGTTCCGGGAGACTGCCGTGATTAATCCCCAGGGAAAAACGGTGACCATAAAACAACCCTATCTTCTTGAATCGTTATGTATCGGCTGCGGCATTTGTGAAAACAAATGTCCTTTAGAAGGGAAAGCCGGGGTATTGGTGATCAATAATCGCGAAGGGAAAAGGGCTTAATTGGCCACTGGATAGGCGGCTTGAAATGATGAACGGGTCTGAAAGTCTGATCCCGGTTATAGTGTGTTTACTCTCAATTTCGCATCTGAAGGGCGAATATAGAGGGGGCGGAGTTCTTCCGCGGTGGACTGAAAGCCTTGCTGAAATCGGGACCGAGCCAGTGCCCCCAGGACGGTTGGAGAAATAAGATGCAGATGGGGTTCGGGGAACAAGGCCTTTGAACCAAGGGCCTCCTTAAAAAAACCCTGATAAAGCCTGGCCCCATTGCCCACCAGAAGGACCGGCTCTTTGATTTCTTGAACCAGATTCTGGGGTTTCGTATTTCTGGGTTCCCCGGCTGGAATTATTTTCCCTTCGGAATCTGTCCGGAAATAAGCACAAAAAACCTCTTTCTTTCTGGCGTCGATAACGGGACAAATCAGGTAAGGACAAAAGGTGAAGGAAGAGGCCAAGGCTTCCAGAGTGGAAATTCCGGCAACCGGTTTTTGGGTTGCCAAGGCCAGGCCTTTTACCGTGGCGATCCCGATGCGGAGACCAGTGAAACTTCCAGGGCCGACAGTCACGGCCCAGAGATCGACATCATGAAGGCCCCATCCTGCCTGTTCCAGAAGGAACAATAAAATCTTCCATAACTGGTTGGCATGGGTCTTGGCCACCCGAACCTGGGCCTGGGCTTGAACCACTTCCCCTTCCAAAAGGGCCACCCCTGCGGTTTCGGTCGCCGTATCCAAGGTCAGTATCTTCAGGTTTTTCCCCTTTTTCGGTTAATTAAAATTTTTCTAAAGTTCCGGAATCTGAGAGTCTAAAGAATCGGCATAGGGCCTTGAGTGTTAGGTATGAGGTATAAGGTTTTTCCTTTGAAGCCTGCACCTTATACCTTGAACCTTACACCTTACGCCCGTTTTCATTGCTGTATAATTCGGACGATGTCATTGTAAAAAACAAAGACCATCAGCAGGATCAGAACAAACATGCCGACTTGTTGGGCTACTTCTCGTTTCTTCAGGCTGAGGGGTTTCCCCAGGATCCATTCAAGTCCAAAAAAGAATAAATGCCCTCCATCCAGAACGGGTATGGGAAGAAGATTTAAGATTCCCAGGTTTATGCTCAGCAAGGCGGTAAAAAACAGGAGATTGGCCCATCCTTCCTGGGCCTGCTGATCGGCCAATTGGGCAATAAAAATCGGTCCGCCTAATGTCTCTAAGGGTACCTTCCGCTCCACCAGTTTGATCAGACTGACCACGGTCATTTTCGTAATTCCCCAGGTTTGGGCCAGTCCGTTTTGAAAGGCCTCAAAAAAACCCAACTCCCTGGTAACGTATTTCCCCGAAGGGGTAACTCCGATAACCGCTTCCCGAACATCTTCCCCAAAAAGATTCTTAACCGTACTTCTGACCGGAGTAACCTCGGTCTTATATTGCAGTTTTCCCCTGACAAAAATCATAGCAATGGGTTTTCCCGTGTTTTTTCGTATTATATCGGGCAAATCTTTCCAGTTGGTGATAGGCCTGCCATCCATCCGGATGATCTTGTCTCCTGAACGAAGACCGGCATTGTAGGCCGGGAAATCGCGCTTAACTTCCCCGATCTCACTGGTCAGTATGACCTGCCCGACGAATAAAAACCCCAAACAAAAGACGGCGACGGCGAAAAAAAGATTAAACAAAGGCCCGAAAAGGACAATCAGCATCCGTTTCCCGACGGACTTATGGGAAAAAGAAAAGGCCTTTTCTTCTTCCGAGACCTCTTCATCCGGCCCTTCTCCCACCATTTTTACATATCCCCCCAAGGGAAAGGCCGAGATCCGGTAGTCCGTTTCCCTCCATTTAAAACCTACCAGACGGGGACCCAAGCCGAAAGAAAATCGTTCCACCCTAACCCCAAAAAATTTTGCCGCCCCAAAATGTCCCAGCTCGTGAAAAAAGATCAGCAACCCGAGAACGATGATAAAAGGGACCAGCTTAAACAGAAACCCATAAAACAAAGGCTGGGTCCCGGCGGTTCCGGCAAGGATAGAGATAAAATTTCCCAATTGCAGTATAATCAAGTCCATTGAATGTCTTCCTTATGTTCAGTGGTATTAGGTACGGGGTGTAAGGTAAACGGTATAGGGCTTTTCCTTGAACCTTATACCTTGAACCCTGAACCTTTCTTTTCAATCCAGGAACCGGCCAGCTTCCTGGCCCAGGAATCGATAGTCAGAATTTCTTCCAGACCACCGGGGGAGACAGACTTATGATTTCCCATAGTCTCTTCTATTACGGCTGGAATCCCCTCGAATGACAGCCCTCCATTTAAAAAAGAAAAAACAGCCGCTTCATTGGCGGCATTCAAAACCACCGGCATACTTCCTCCAACCCTTCCCGCTTCCAGGGCCAGCCTCAAACAAGGGAATCTTTCCAGGTCCGGTCTGAAGAAGGTCAAACCGGGCATTTGGAACAGATCTAAAAAACCATGATTCAAGGGCAGCCGCTCGGGATAAGATAGGGCATAGGCTATGGGCATCATCATATCCGGGTTTCCCATCTGGGCCAAGATAGAACCATCCTGATATTCGACCATGGAATGGACGATACTCTGAGGATGGATACAAACGTCCACCTGGTCCGGAGAAACGCCGAATAACCACTGGGCCTCCATCACTTCCAGTCCTTTATTCATCAGGGTGGCTGAGTCAATGGTAATCTTCGGGCCCATTTTCCATTTGGGATGATTCAAGGCTTGCCGGCCGGTAATGCCTTTCATCTCTTCAAGGGAGCACTTCCAAAAAGGGCCCCCTGATGCTGTGAGGATAATCCTTCGTAAGGCCTCTCGCTGCTGGCCCTGCAAAACTTGGAAAATGGCGCTGTGTTCGCTGTCAATGGGGAGAATAGTCACTCCATGTTTTCGGGCTTCTTCCACCATCAAGGCGCCGGCCATCACTAAGGGCTCTTTATTGGCCAGGGCGATGGTCTTTCCGGCCTTAATGGCCGCCAGGGTTGGCCCTAATCCAATCGCTCCGACCATGGCCGAGACAACCATGTCCACCTTATCCAGGGCGGCAATTTCTTCATGACCTTCGGGCCCCCAAAGGACCCTTAAGGGAAATCCCGGAAACCCGCCATCGGTTAATTCAACGGCTTCTTTCTCCGAAGCCACCGAAACCGCTTGAGGCTTAAAATAAAGGATCTGTTGGCGAAGAAGTTTTATATTTTTCCCGGCAACCAGTCCGATGATGCGAAATTGATCCTCAAATTGTTTCACCAGACTGAGGACCTGAACCCCGATAGAACCGGTACTGCCTAAGAGGGATAATACTTTCAACGCTTCAATCCAATCCTAATCCGAAGGAATCAAAAAAATTATCAAATCTTTTCCCTTATCCATTCATTTCTGAAAAAACACGATAAAAAAATAAACCAACGGCGCCGGCAACAGCAGGCTGTCCACGCGATCCAGAAACCCACCGTGCCCCGGGAAAAGGGAGCCCGAATCCTTTACCCGGACAGTCCGTTTAAACATGGATTCCAGCAAATCACCCAATTGGCTGACCACACCAATCAGCAAACCCAGGCCGATCATATAGACCCTGGGATATTGAGAGAACAGGGTCTCTTGAAAAATCCAGGCCACCAACAAATTGGCCGCCAGGCCACCCAAAGACCCTTCGATGGTTTTTCGGGGGCTTATCAAAGGGGCCAGTTTATGTCTCCCCCAGGTGCGTCCCACATAATAGGCAGCCGTATCCCCGGCGTAGTTGACGGCCAACAGGAAAAAAAGCCAGTTAACGCCATGGCCTTCCTTCCGAATGAGGATAAAAAAAGGAAGATAGAGCGGCAAGTACCAGAGAGCAAATATTTGTTTCCCAAGGGAATCAAAAAAAGGTTTCTGGTTCGGGAAGGAAACCATCAATTGTATAAAACAAAAAATCGTCCCCAGGACCAAGGCTAAAAAAAGGCCGTTTGGCCCTATAAAATAAGCACCACCAAGGGTCAAGGTCCCGATAAACCAATGAAGCCATAGGATATGGGCCGGGGGTTTTTCATAAAGCAAATAAAAAAATTCCCGGTTCCCTAAAAAAAAACCGGCCCAGACCAGTATGAGAAAAAGAACCGGACCCCCGAAGTAGAGACAACTAAAAAGCAAGGGTATAATCAACGAAGCGGTGATAACGCGTTTACCATGAGAAGTAGGTGACTGAAAACCCAACACAGCTCCTTAAGAACGATCCCGGAGAGGCAGGGGTTTTTTCCGGCGAACCTGATCCCCGGTCAAGCCGAAACGTCTTTCCCTCTCTTGAAATTCTTGAATGGCGGTCAGGAGGTGTTTTTTACGGAAATCAGGCCAGAGGGTCTGGGTCACATAAATTTCCGTATAAGCCGATTGATAAATTAAAAAATCACTCAGCCGGTATTCCCCGCTGGTTCGAATGAGCAAATCCGGGTCCGGCAAACCTTGGGTATAGAGGTATCGCTCAAAGGTCGCCTCTGAAATATCTTCGATGGAAAGGGTCTTATTCAGGACGGCTTCAGCCACCTTCCGAACGGCCATAAGGATTTCAGCCCGCCCGCTGTAGCTCAAGGCCACATTTAAGATCATGTCCGTGTTCTCTTGGGTTTGTGAAATGGCCTTTATCAACTGCGGCTGGAGCTTATCAGGTAACTGTTCCAGGTTACCGATGACTTTTAAGGCAATCCCGTTTTTCTTCAATTCCTGGATTTCGGATTTCAAATAACGGGAGAGCAACTGCATTAAGGCCTTAACCTCCCATTTAGGGCGATTCCAGTTTTCCCTCGAAAACGCATAGAGGCTCAAAACCTGAATCCCCAATTCCCGGCAGGTCTTCACCGCCTCTCGAACCGATTCCACGCCCTGTTTGTGCCCGGCCACACGGGGCAAGGATCGCTGCTGGGCCCAACGTCCGTTCCCATCCATAATGATGGCAATATGCCTGGGTATTTTTTCAGAATAAGTTGATTTCATCAGGAATGGGGATGCGGATACGAAATCCGCCTTTGGTGAATACTCAGGCTCTTACGAAGCCGCTAAAAGGATAAGATCTCTTTTTCTTTCTCCTCGCTGATTCGGTCCACCCTTACAATAAAGTCATTGGTAATTTTTTGGACCTCTTCCTGCGCTTTAAAAAGTGCGTCCTCGGAAATGGCCTTATCTTTTTTCAGTTCTTTTAATGATTCATTGGACTCCCGGCGACTATTCCGCAAGGCTACCCTGGATTCTTCGGCTATTTTCTTGATCACCTTGACCAGATCGCGGCGTCTTTCTTCGGTCAAGGCAGGTATATTGATGCGGATTATTTTTCCATCATTAATAGGGTTGAGCCCCAGTTCGGATTTAAGGATAGCCCTTTCGATATCACCGATGGCCTTGATATCCCAGGGTTGAATGGTAATCAACCGGCTTTCCGGTACAGCAATAGAGGCCACCTGGTTCAACGGAACCTGGCTGCCGTAATATTGAACCCGAAGTCCGTCCAACAAAGAAACGGAAGCCCGTCCGGTGCGAATCCGGCTTAAGTCTTTTTTTAAGGCCTCTATGGCCTTCTCCATCCTTTCCTTTGTCTCTTTATATACCTTGTCCAACATGATTCACCCCTTTATCAAGGTCCCGATGCGGGAACCCAGGAGGATCTTTTTTAAGTTACCCTTTATCAAACCGTTAAAAACGATGATCGGGATGTTGTTTTCCCTGGCCAGAGAAACGGCCGTAGCGTCCATAACCTGAAGGTGACTCTGTAAGAAGTGGGAATAACTTATTTCCTTATAGATCTTGGCACCGGGATTCAATTTCGGATCCTTATCATAGACCCCTTCCACCTGAGTGGCTTTTAAAATCACTTCTGCACCCAGTTCAGAGGCCCTTAAGGCCGCGGCGGTGTCCGTGGTAAAAAAGGGATTTCCCGTTCCGGCCGCAAGCAGCAGGACCGTCCCCTTTTCCAGCAGGACCTTGGCCGATTGAGGCACATAGGCTTCGGCCAGACCCTGGACCGGCAAGGCCGATAAAACCAGGGCCTGAATTTTTTCGTTTTTCAAAGACTCTTTGATGGCCACGGCATTGAACAGGGTGGCCAACATCCCCAAATAGTCGGCTTGAATCCGGTCCATGCCGCGGGCACTGGCGGCAACCCCGCGGAAGATATTCCCCCCCCCGACAACGATACCGATCTGAGCGCCCAGGGCGACGACTTCTTTAATCTCCCCGGCGGTCTTGGCCACGACCTTGACGTCGATACCAAATCCCTTATCACCGGCCAGGGCCTCCCCGCTGAGCTTCAATAAAATTTTTTTATATTTCTTTTTGTTTCCGGCCATGGTTTATCCTTGGGATCGCCCGCACCGGGCTTGAGGATCGCTTCGCTGAAGGATCGTCCCGCCTTCGACGGGACTTGAGGGAGGAGTCATTTGCCTTATGCCTCTAACGAAGTGCTCCCCGATCGAAGCGGCCCTCTTATTCTTCACCTAACTGATACCGGGCGAAGCGCCGTATGGTGATGCTTTCCCCAATCTGGGCAATCTTTTCATTGATTAAGTCCGTGATGGAGATATCCGGATTTTTAACGTAGGGTTGCTCCATCAGGCAGGACTCTTTTAAATATTTTTCCACTTTACCTTCCACCATCTTCTCAACGACTTTTTCCGGTTTTCCGGTCTCTTTGGCCTGAGCCCTATAGATCTCCTTCTCCTTTTCCAGGAGTTCGGCCGGCATCTCTTCCCGGCGCACACACATCGGATTGGCGGCGGCGATATGCATGGCCAGGTTGTGGACCAGTTCCCCGAACTGCTCGGTCCGGCCGACAAAATCGGTTTCACAATTGATCTCCACCATTACCCCGATCTTCCCGCCGGCATGAATGTAGGAACCAACCTGTCCTTGAGAAGTGGTCCTCCCGGCCCTTTTCTGGGCAGTGGCCAAGCCTTTTTTCCGTAAATGGTCAACGGCTTTTTCCATATCACCGTCGGCCGCTTTTAAGGCCTCTTTACAATCCATCATTCCGGCCTGGGTCTTATCCCGCAGGGCCTTGACTAATTCCGATGTTATATTCAACTTTCCGTACCTCCCTGGATTGACGTTTCTTCGAGCTTTCGAATGATGATCACTTCCGGACCTCCCGGAACTTGAGGACTTTCCCCCTTCTTAACTCCTAATGGGGGTGTTTCAACAGCGGCTTCTTCAGGCATGGCCTCTTTATCGATCTCCGCCTGTTGAGCCTCTTCCCTCTTGGCCTTGCCTTCCAGACAGGCATCGGCCATCTTAGAGGTAATCAACCGGATGGCCCGAATGGCATCGTCGTTACCGGGGATGATATAATCAATTTCATCGGGATCGCAGTTGGTGTCCACAACCGATACCAGGGGGATCCCCAATTTTCTGGCCTCCAGGATGGCTATCCGTTCCTTTCGAGGATCGATGACAAAAATGGCCTTAGGGAGGGCTTCCAGATCCTTGATGCCACCCAAGTTGCGGAGCAGTTTGACATACTCTCGATCCATGGTGATGATTTCTTTCTTGGGAAACCTCTGAATCGTTCCGTCGGCCTTGATCCTTTCCAAATATTTCAACCGTTCTATCCCCAGGCGAATGGTCACAAAATTGGTCAACGTCCCCCCCAACCAGCGGTGATTGACATAAAACATCCCGCAACGATCGGTTTCTTCTTTTATGGCCTCCTGGGCCTGTTTTTTGGTGCCCACAAAGAGAACCGTTCCGCCCTGAGCCACGGTATCCACTACAAAATCATAGGCGGTTTTAAACAGGTTGACGGTTTTTTGCAGATCAATGATGTAAATCCCATTCCTGGCCCCGTAAATATAAGGCTTCATTTTGGGATTCCATCGCTTGGTCTGGTGGCCGAAATGAACCCCGGCCTCCAATAACTGCTTCATCGAAACATAAGACATAATCTTCCTCCTTTTGGGTTATTCCGCCGCTTTTTCAACAGCTTTCTCCCCTTTTTTAAAGCTTCACCCCAGGGGCCGAAAAAAGCGTGAGAATTTAGTAAATTTATATATTATACTTAAAAATGATTTTTCAAGCAAGGAAAAACTATGGATTTTTTTCCAAGGCCAGTAGTCTCTTCTTGAGCGGCAGCCCGCCGCCAAAACCGACCAAATCTCCTCGGGCACCGATGACCCGATGGCAGGGGACCACAACAGGGACCGGGTTGTTATGATTGGCCAGACCGACGGCCCGGCAGGCCTTGGGACGGCCGATGGTCCGGGCTATTTCACCATAGCTTCGGGTTTCTCCATAGGGGATTTTCGTCAGGGTCTCCCAGACCTGAAGTTGAAAAGGGGTCCCTTGGAGGTCCAGGGGGACGGAAAAGGCAACTTTTCTGCCGGTTAGATATTCATCCAATTGTCGATAAAGATCCTCAAAGGGGTCGGGGTTTTGGGTAAAAAAATTGGGTTGAAAATGAGTCAGGATCTTTTCAAAAAAGGATTCCACTGAATGGGTCGGGAAGGAGAGATAGCACACCCCTTTCTCCGTAGCCGCCACATAGACTCTCCCCAAGACCGGAAACTGCTTGCTGTCATAGTATACCGTTTTGCTGTTCATCCTATTTTCTCTGGTAACCTCCCAAAAAGTACGATAAAAGTTGATGGATCGCTCCTCCCGTTATTAACCTTTCCATCTGGACCCTTGAAAACCGTCTGTTTCCCGGAAACGATCATGGATCATTTTTAAGGTCTCCTGTTTTTTTAAGACCCAGAGGGGGGCCACGAACTGCTTAGGATTGGGGTCTCCCGTCAGGCGTTGAATGATCCAGTGGGGCGGGCAATGTTCCAAAAACCGGCAGACCCAATCCACATATTGGTCCTGCCCGATAGGATGATAGTTTCCCTGCCGGTACCAGGTTTCCAGTAAGGTCCCCCGGTTGATATAAAGTGAATGGATTTTTATTCCCTGAATATCCAGTTCGGCCAATCGCTCGGCAGTAAAGAGGATTTCCTCCGGCCCCTCACCAGGCAAACCCAGAATGACATGAACGCAAATATTGATCTGGCGTTTCCTGGTCTCTTTAACGGCCCGGATAAAATCTTCCACCGTATGTCCCCGGTTAAGCAAAGCCAAAGTTTTAGGGTGAAAGGATTGAAGACCATATTCGATCCAAACCAGATGGGAGTTTTGATAACCGGCCAGGAGATCGAGGACCTCGGGGTTAATGCAGTCCGGTCTGGTCCCTACCGACAATCCGACCACCTCTTCTATGGACAGGGCCTCCTGATACAACGGCGCTAAAATCTCCAAGGGGGCATAGGTGTTGGAGAAAGACTGAAAATAGGCGATAAATTTAGAGGCCCCGTACCGTTTCTTCAAAAAGCCTTTCCCTTGGATGATCTGCCGGGTTATCGAAGGAGTCCGCAAATAGGCCCCTGTACCGGAACCCTGGGAATCACAATACAGACACCCTGAGGTTCCTTTGGTCCCATCACGGTTCGGGCAGGTCAAACCCGCATCTAAGGAAATTTTTTGAACCCGACAGCCGAAAACCTGGGTCAAATAAGAGGAATACCGGTTATAGGGTTGATCATTCATTGGCGGAAATAGTACCATAAAGATCGAAAACTGTGGTATAATTTATTCAGAAAGTGACAACCAAAGAAAGGTTAATAAAGATGCACTCCAACAACGAACCTTCTCCTTTATTTGTGCCTTCCTCTGAGATAGAAACAAGAATTCGCTGTCTTCAGGAAAAGATGGGCCTGGAAGGGATGGACGGGGTCCTGATCTGCCAGAACGTGGACCTTTTTTACTTTTCCGGCACCATGCAGCCGGGCTTTCTTTATGTCCCGATTGAAGAAGAGCCGGTATTCCTGTCCAAAAAAAATATCGACCGGGCACTGGAAGAATCTACCCTTAATACCATTGTGGCCATATCCTCGGCCAAGGAAATCCCTTCTTTATTGGCCGACAGGGGCCTTCCCCAACCCCAGGACCTGGGACTGGAAATGGATATCCTGCCGGCCAACGGGTATCTTCAATTGAAAAGCATTTATAAGAATTCCCGGATCATGGATGCCTCTATCCTGATCCGCAAGTGCCGGATGCTTAAATCCCCCTGGGAAATCGAAAAGATGAGCCGGGCCGCACAAATGATGACTCGAATGGTCCTCGAGGTTCCCAAGGTCTTGCGGCCGGGAATGACGGAAATAGCGTTGGCCGGTTTACTGGAGGCCTTCCTGCGCAAAGAAGGGCACCAGGGGTTTATCAGAAGCCGGGGCTTTAATCAGGAAATCTTCTATGGCCACCTGCTTTCCGGGCCGGAAGGCCTCAAACCTTCTTATATGGATTCCCCTTCCGGGGGAATGGGTGTGGGACCGGCCTTTAGCCAAGGGGCAGGGTGCAAGCCGATCCGGGCCCGGGAGCCGATCAGTATTGATTATGTGGGTTGTTATAACGGATATCTGGTCGACCAAACCCGCATGTTTTCCCTTGGCGATCCGCCGAAGCCGGTCAAAGAGGCCTTTCAGGCCATTGTCCGGATTCAAGAATCCATCCGGTTGCAGGCCCAACCAGGTGTCCCCTGCGAGCAAGTTTATTTCTGGGCTGTTGAAGAAGCAATCCGTTTGGGATACAAGTCCCAATTCATGCGCACCGGCCTTACTCCATTATCTTATGTCGGCCATGGCCTCGGACTGGAGTTGGACGAACTTCCTATCATCGGCCAAAAATTTGATTGGCCCTTGGAGGCCGGAATGGTGTTTGCCCTGGAGCCGAAGATGTTCTTGCCCGAATACGGCCTGGTGGGTATCGAAAATACCTATCAGATGACCGAAACAGGACTCACCCTGATCACTACCGCTCCGGATGATTTTCAGATACTATGACCCCAAAAAGGTATAAGGTTTAAGGTAGAGGGTCATCCAAGGAGAGAGGTTTACCTTGAAACTTGAATCTTGAACCTGACTCAGCCGTTTATCATTGGAGGTTCAACTATGTCTAAACAAATTGTTATTATCGGTGCTGTCGCCCTGGGTCCCAAGGTTGCCTGCCGGGCCCGCAGGATGGACCCGACGGCACAGGTGATTTTGATCGAGCAAAGCCATCATTTCTCTTATGGTGGCTGTGGCATTCCCTTCTATATTTCAGGAGACATCAGCGACATTCAAGCCCTCATGTCCACTTCTTTTCATTTGGTTCGCGATGCTCAATTTTTTAAAGATGCTAAAGGGGTTCAGGTCCATAGTCAAACCCGGGCACTGGCTATTGACCGCCAAAAACGGCGGGTTCGAATTCAAAACATAGTCAGCGGTGCGGAAGAGGCGCTGTCCTACGACAACCTGGTACTGGCCACAGGGGCTTCTCCGGTCAGGCCGGACATCGACGGGATAAACCTCAAAGGGGTTACCGCCATCTCCAATCCCGCTGAGGCCTTGATGATCAAAGAATCCCTCAGTCAAGGCAAGGTCAACCATTGCGTCATCATCGGTGCCGGTCCCATCGGATTGGAGATGGCCCAGGCCGTTGCCGATCTTTGGGGCGTGGAAACCACCGTTTTGGAAATTCAGGATCAAGTCTTGCCAGGACTCTTAGACCCGGATCTGGCCCGAATGCTGTTGGCTGAATTAAAGGGTCATGATGTGGACGTTCTTCTGGGAGAACGGGCCGTCAAGATTCTGGGGAATGATCAAGGGCAGGTCCAAAAGGTGATTACCGAAAACAAAGAATTGCCCGCCGACCTGGTTATCCTGGCCGTTGGGGTTAGGCCGAATACGGTTTTAGCCCAAGAGGCCGGGCTGGTTGTCGGTAATACCGGCGGAATAGCCGTTAATGAATATCTCCAGACCTCGGACCCTCGTATTTATGCCGGTGGCGATTGCATAGAGGTCTCCCATCTCATTACCGGACAACCCTGTTTTTTCCCCTCCGGCTCTCTGGCTAACAGACAGGGTCGGGTAATCGGTTCCAATGTGGCCGGGGGCCGGGAAACCTTTCCCGGGGTTATCGGAAGTTTTGCCATCAAAGTATTCGATCTGGCGGCAGGACGGTGCGGCCTGACCACGGCTGCAGCCCGGCAAGCCGGATTTGAGGCCGAAGAGGCGTTGGTGATTCAGTCTGACCGGGCCCATTTCTACCCCGGCCAGGAATTGATGGCCCTGAAGCTCGTGGCCGATCGGAAAACGCGGAGGATCCTGGGAATATCCGGGGTCGCCAAAAATGGAGACGCCCTGATGGCTCGCCTCACTGCCGTAGCCGGGGCCTTGCCCTATAATATGACCATAGAAGATGTGGCCAATCTGGAAATACCCTATTCTCCGCCTTTTGCAGCCGCCATGGATATCCTGAATGCCGTAGCCAACACCCTTAAAAACACCCTGGAAGGCAAGAACCGTCCTTTACCCATAGAACAATTTCAGGAGCTCTTTTCCGGTAACAACGAAGAATCTGTCCTATTCTTAGACGTTCGGGGGCCGCGAAATGCCCAGCCTTATGTCCAGCAATTAGGCCCTCGCTGGATCAATATTCCCCAGGAAACGCTCTCCCGTCGTCTCGATGAACTGCCCCGGGCGGAAAAACTGGTCCTGGTCTGTAACTCGGGGGTCCGCTCTTACGAGGCCCAAATTCTCTTAGATGAGGCCGGGATAAAGAATACCCTCAACCTGGCCGGGGGCGTGGCCGGGCTCAAATGGGCCGGACTAAACCCCCTTAAGGAAGAGGAAGAGAAATAATGTCATTTTCAAATTTAAAGTCTTCGAAAATTCAAGGCTTGATCCAGGTAGCCAGGGGGCAAAAAAAAGCCACGACCGTCATTAAGGACATTCACCTGGTCAATGTCTATTCCCATGAAATTCAAAAAAACCTTTCCGTAGGTTTATTCCAGGACCGGATTGCCTATATCGGCCCGGAGCCGCAAGACCTGATCGGTCCCCAAACACGGATCATTAGCGGTCTGGGGCAATATCTGTTGCCCGGATTTATAGATGGCCATACCCATTTGGACAGTATCTTTACCTGCCGCTCCTACGCCCCCTATGCCTTAGCTACCGGCAATACCACGGCCATTACCGAAATGGCTATGATCGGCAATGTTTTCGGAAGGAAAGGCATCGATCTGTTTATGCAGGAGGCTATGGGCCTTCCCTTCAAGATTTTTTTTCTGGCCCCGGTCCTGACACCACCTTATCCCGAACTGGAAACGAGCATGGGGATGACCCCCAAGGAATTCGCCGGCCTTCTGAAAAAACCGGAGGTCTTGGGTATCGGAGAGGCCTACTGGCCGAGGGTCTTGGGTTTGGATCCCCGGGTCATGGCCGGCTATCCCCTGGCCCATCATTTAAACAAGACACGGGAAGGGCATGCCGCCGGGGCCAGGGAGAAAAACTTGATCGCTTATGTGGCCGCCGGAGCCACCTCCTGTCATGAATCGACCAATCCCGATGAGGCCATCGAGCGGCTTCGGCTGGGAATGGCGGTCATGGTCCGTGAAGGCTTTGTGCGTTCCGAGCTTAAAGCCGTCGCGCCCATTGCCCGAATGGGTCTTGACCTGAGCCGGCTCATGCTCGTCTCCGATGTGTTTCATCCGGCCCAACTGCTTCAAAAAAAGGGAATGAATGATTTATTGGCCCAGGCCGTGGCCTTTGGTTTTGATCCAATAACCGCTGTCCAGACCGTAACACGGAATGTGGCCGATTATTTCGGCCTGAAGGATTTGGGCGGAATCGCCCCGGGAAAGTCGGCCGACCTGGTCCTGGTGGACAATTTAACGGATTTTAATTGTCTGAAAGTCTGGACCAATGGTGAACTTGTCTGGGATCAGGGGAAATGGGTCAAGGATGTGCCGCCTTTTACTTATCCTCTTGAGACCAGTGAGTCTTTTTCGATTTCAAGGGTTACGCCGGATCTTTTTTGCATTCCTTCTTCGACTTCCAAGGCCTCGGTCCGAACGGTCATGGCCGTCAACCATACTATAACCAGAGAAGGGCAGGCCCAACTCGAGAGTAAAAAAGGAGCACTGCAGACAGATCCCGATCAAGATGTTTTAAAAGTAGCCGTCTTTCAGCGGCGAGAAGCAGGCCTCCGCCCGTCCCTCGGTTTTTGCCAGGGCATAGGACTGAAAAAGGGGGCCCTGGCTACCAGCCTGAATTGGGATACCAATAACATTCTGGTCATCGGGGTTACCGATCAGGAGATGGCCCTGGCGGTTAATCGCCTTTTGGAATTGAAAGGAGGGATAGTGGTCTGCCGGGAGGATCGTATCCTGGCCGAAATGCCCATGCCGGTTATGGGGCTGATCTCCGAAGAACCCCTGCCGGTTTTGACTCGACAGATCGAAGAAATAGACCGGGCGATCCAATCTCTGGGCTCGGCCCTGGAGAGTCCCTTCCTGGCTTTGCAGACCTTTTGTTTTACGGGTTTGCCCTTTATTCGCCTGACGGACAAAGGCCTGGCGGATATAAGGAAGAAGGAGTTGGTGGGAATGTTATTAGGGAATGATTGATGTAAAGGTGTACGGTTCAAGGTTTAGGGTTCAAGGTAAAACCCTACGCCTTGCGCCCTGCACCTTATGGGTTTTTTTATTCCCCCTGCAATATCTTCAATTCCTCCTCCCCGACTACTTCCAGGAGTACATCTCCCAGGACTTTGGCTGTCTCCCCGACAAAACGGGTGCATTCGTCCCTGCGTCCGTCGGTTCTCCTGGCCTTCACATCTTCCGGATCATACCAATTACACCTTGAAATCGTCTGACAGCTTGTGTCTCCATAGGTTTCGACCGCTAAATTTTTTAAACGGTCATAGATCACTTTTATCGTCGGGGTCAATCGGGCATCTTCCATTTCGTCTTTATTGGCACCGGCAAAGAGGCATCCAATCACCTGAACGGCCCCGCCTATGGCCCCGCACAGATCTCCCCGGTAACACCCCCCGGTTAAACCGGCCATGGCCCGCATGGCTACATCCCTCTCTTCTTCTCCAATCATATCCAGGCCCACGGCCAGGACGGCCTGGGCTCAATAAAAATCATTAGCAAAGAGATCCATGGCCTTTTCACGCATGTTTTCAGGGGTCACCATAAAACCAGTCTCCTTATCTTAAAAAACTCACAATCCAATCCTCCAGGTCACAAACCTCCTGGCCGAACATTCCTCTCAAGCTTTCAAAAATCCGTTCATAGCGGCCAGCCGGTTTTCCTGTTCGGCGACCTGTTCGGTCAATTGTCGGGTATAATAACCATTCCGAAGTCTTTTGACAATCCTTCTTTTTCGCATTACAATTTCGGTAACAACTTGGTCTTAAGAAAAACTTTTGGTCTGACAGGATTAACAGGATTGACCTGTTTTTTTGCTCAGGTTCCGGAAGACCCTGAGCAACCTCAATCCGCTTTCCGGCGGAGGCTAAGACTTTCGGACGGATACCCCCTGGTATGAATCATAGACCCTTTATATTCTTTTGCGTTTCTCTTGCCCTTCTCCTGACGCTCGGGGCGGCCTATTTTTTTGAACAAAAACTCTCCTGGAAAACCATTCAAAGAAAGACTATTTTAAGACCGGAAATAAAAGAACTGATTCTGTTTGACGGAAAGGTTCGGGAACGGTGTTTGACCTGCCACGAGGGTATTGAAGAGATCTCCCCTTCCCACCCCATCCGGACCTTCGGGTGCACCCTGTGTCATGGGGGGAATGGACTGGCTCTGGATAAACACCTGGCCCACCAGAATCTTCTTGGGGGGAGAAACCCTTCTGATTTTCGGGTCGTCCGTCTTACCTGCGGCCGCCGCGCTCCGGATGGAACCCTCTGTCATTCGGGACACCCGGGAATCGAAAAGGATCCTGCTGAAACGGCGCCCAAAAGCCTGATGGCCACCATGGCCGGAGTTATCGCCGGATTAAGGATCACCTGGGGCGCACAGGAAACCCCGGACGCCATTTATGCTTCGGTGGGGGTTAAAGGGCCCAACCGGATTCTGCAAACCATTCCGGTGTTCCAGCAGGAAGGTTTGCCTAAAGATGACCGGGGAAACACAAAAGCGATTGACGATCTGGGAAATCCGATAAGCATTTCCGGTCAGTACGCCGATGATCACTGGCGTAAGTTTTGCTCCCGCTGCCATCTTTATAATCAACGTCCTTCCGGCAAAAATGCCCATGGCGGCGGATGTTCCTCCTGTCATGTTTTAAGAAACGATACCGGACATTATGAGGGGAAAGACCAGGCCATTTCAAAGTCCCGGGAAGGATATGGGCAAATCCACCGCCTGACGACCTCTATTCCCACCAGCCAATGTCTGCGGTGTCATAATCGCAGTGGACGGATAGGTCTCACCTTCACCGGTCTTATGGAATCCGATCAATATGGGACCCCCTATCAAAATGGAAAATTGAACCCCCTTCGTCTCAGCGATGATCGATTTGTGTTGCCTTTGACCCCGGATATCCATTTTGAAAAAGGGCTGCAGTGTATCGACTGCCACACCGCCAGGGAGATTATGGGAGACGGCCGGATTTATTCCCGTATGTCTCAAGCCGTCGAGATACGCTGCCGGGATTGTCATGGAACGGAAAATGAATTTCCCAAGGTTTACCGGGTCCGCTCGGAAAAAGATCCCGCCCTATGGGCCTCGTCTTATATAAAGGTGCCTCCCTTGAAAGTCGGAGACGCACTCCTGGCCACATCCCGGGGCGGTTACCTGATCAATGTGCGTAAAGAACCGCAGGGTTTTTTTCTCTACGGCAAGGTGGACGGAAAGCGCCATCCCCTGAAAATCATAACCAAGAATCCGGGGCCCCATATTCTGCCGGGACATTCTTCCCGGAGGATGGAATGCTTCTCCTGCCATTCCCGCTGGGCCCCCCAATGCTATGGCTGTCATGACTACCGGAAAAACGGTCAAAGGCAATGGGACTCCATGACCAAACGGGAATCACCGGGACGCTGGCAGGAAACCAGGGATTATTTTCGCTTTGAAGACCCTCCCCTGGGCATCAACCAGCGCAACAAGGTTTCTCCCTTTATGCCGGGATGCCAGGTACTGACTACTATCCTGGACCCCGAAAACCATCCCCTTCCCGGATGGGACCGGGTCTTGCATCGAAGGGCCAATTTTTCAGGGATCGTTTCCGGCCCAATTAATCCCCATTCCATCCGGAAGGAAGTCCGCTCCTGTCCCGACTGCCATAACAATCCCAAGGCCCTGGGCCTGGGAAGCGGGATTTTGTCTTTAGGCCGATCATGGAAAGACAATAAACACCTTTCCCCTTTTATTGGAGAAAAGGCCTTTCCCCATTCCTGGGAATCCTTTGCCGCCCCGGACGGACGGCCTTTACAATCGATCTCTCACCCGGGAGCCCGGTTTTTTGATCAAAAGGATTTAAGAAAAATCCTTCAGGTAACGCCCTGTCTGCCCTGTCATGATTCTTATCGAGACCCCATATATCAGGACATAAAAAAAAGCTATGTCCTGGATCGAACCCCGAAGCACAAAGGGATAGTTGCGGATTATCTATCCCTGACAAAGGGAGGTGCGAAACCCGGGCGCCCATGATCAGCAAAAAACGAATGTCGAAAGAAGGAAAAAACAAATAACTTCATGATTCGAAATTCGTTATTCGATATTCGACATTCAAGTTTTTTATTAAACCCTCATTCTTTTAAAAGGATTCCCTGAAGTGACCAAATGGTTTTTATTGCCCTGCCTGATTCTCGCCCTGTTCATTATCATGACCGATCATCCTCAATCCGCCAACCAGGGCTGTCTTTCCTGTCATCAGGGGATTGAGTCACCGGGGCCGAACCACCGGTTTCCCTGCGAGCGATGCCATGGGGGAAATGTTCAGGCAGAGTCCCGAGAAAAAGCTCATCAAGGACTGATTGCCAATCCCTCCTCTTTGGATCAGGCACACAACCGATGTGTCCCCTGCCATCAGGAACAAATTAACAGAGTTCGACATTCCCTCATGGCCACCTCGGCCGGAGAAATCAATCAGACCCGTTATTTGTGGGGCGCCCAGGAGGACACCGACCCCCGGTATCTGAACCGAAAAATGGACCGATATCCGGCGATACCTGTTTTTTCGGAAAGCGGTCAATTGGTTGACGACCTGCTGAGACGCCGTTGCCTTCGATGTCATCTCCATTCCACGGGGACCAAGAGATACGGAGAATGGCGGGCTGAGGGATGTGCGGCCTGCCATATGCCCTATGCCCCCGACGGTCTTAGTCAAAGCAGGGACAAAGCCATCAGGTCGGTGGCCGATCAAATCCGGGAAGACCCCCATCGACAAAAGCGGGGCTATCCCTTAACCCATCAATTCACCAGGGCGGTGCCGACGGAGCAATGCCTGACCTGTCACAACGGACATCGGGTCGGAATGGATTTTGTTGGCCTGGCGGAGCGGGATTATGACCAGAGCTACCGCTTTTTCTCCAAAGACGGGGAACAGGCGTCTTTGATCTACGGTTTTGACCCTCGCCGAATGACACCGGATATCCATTTTGAAAAAGGGCTGGGCTGCCTTGATTGCCATGCCTCCGGTGATGTTATGGGGGATGGAAAAGTTTATGCCCACTCAATGGAACAGGTGGCTATCCGCTGTCAGGATTGTCATGGGACACCGCAACACGAACCCCGGACAAAGATTTTGCCCCTTTCGGCGAATGGCCCTCTAAACGAAAAAGACAAAACGGTCCGGCAGGAAATCGTTCTGGATTCAAAGGGGAACCCTCTCCTGCACGTCAAAAAAGAAGCTAACGGCCTATTTCTATATTCAAAATCAAACAACAGTAAACACAGGGTCCCCTTGATATCCGCCGGAGCAACGGCCTTATCCCACCGCATCCCCGAGCATATCCGCGGGATGGAATGCCACAGTTGCCACGCCCTTTGGTCCTATCAGGATTTTGGTTTTCATCTGATCCGGGAAGATCGACCCGATTATGAAAAATGGGCCCCTTTATGGCTTCAAAACGATCCCCAGGTTCAGGACCTTCTGCGGAAGAATCTCCCTTTGAAAAAAGACCTGCGGTCCCCTCCCCTTTCCCGCGATTATTTGACGGGTACCCTTTCCCCTGGGATCTGGTATTCCGGGTGGAGTTACCGCCGTCTGGAATCCCCTATTTTCGGCATCAACGAAAGGGGACGGACCAGTGTTTTTCGCCCCCTCCATCAGTTCGTAGTCAGCCAGGTGGATGGGAAAGGAAGGGTTGTGTTGAACAGTCAAGTTTTAAGGACCAAAGACGGAAAACCGGGTTTAGGATTTAATCCCTATGCCCCCCATACCATACGCCGGGAGACCCTCCGTTGCGAGGGATGCCACACCAATCTTAGGGCCTTGGGTTTGGGAAACCTGATGGCCCAAGAGGACGGAAAGGGGAATTTCAAGTTATCTCCTCCGCTTACCAACCCCAGAAATGGCGGCCTGAATATCCCCTTTGAGTGGGAAGCCCTCATTGATGAGAAAGGGACCCCCTTGCAAACCCAAACCCGCCCGGGAGCCCGGCCATACAATGAAAAAGAAATAAGAAGATTGATGACCAAATCAAAGGCCTATAAGGGCTTTTATACCCTTTATTATCAGGAAAAGGGGAGGTATTGACGGAAGTGACCGACGGAGGTTAGACAGAAGAGCTACCGACCTTAATTATCCGGTAAAGGCCTTTATGCCAGGAAAATTATTCACATAGGAGCGGAAACCCATGTCGCTGAAGTCACCCGCTTGATGGTCAAACATAATATCGGCCGACTGCCGTTCCTAAAAGGCGATAAATTGATCGGGATCATCACCCGATCCGATATTATGAGATAACTACTACGATATGCTTCCGGATTAGGGCGTAGTAGTGCTGGTAGGGCACCTTATCGTAACAGTGGCGGAGCCTTTAAGCGTCGTTCCTGTGATAAAAGCGGTAATCTGGGTATCAACCGGGGAAGGGTTGTCTACTTGTAAGGACGCCGTGGTAGTTGTTGAGTAGCAGCGGTAGAAAGTAAAAGGTCGTCGATAAAACTCCGCCTACTGTAGAGTCCAGACAAGATCGGTATTAGATGTCGCCGAAGTAATGGTGGTATTAGTGGTGGTACGTTGTCGTAGTGTGTTCGTACTGGTTACCCCGAAAGATCCCCCTCGGGATGATGTTAAAATAATCGAGGCGTCGGTTCGCCTCCCCTGACTATCCGTGACTATTACAGTAATCGGGGTGGTTCCAACACCAAAGGCGATCTGGCTATTTCCTGCCAGCACGGTAACCTGGGCCGCAGTGCCGCCGGAACCCCCAAAGCCCGTTGTTGTCCCGCTGGTTATGCTGTCTTTATTGTTGACGTCCGAAGAATTGCACCCCATTAAACCAAAAAGTGCAACAACCATTAATAAAAAAAGGGAAATAAAAGAAAATGATTTATTAGGCATGGGGCTTATTCCCAACTGAGGACATCCTTATCTTCCCCTTCTCCCCCTGATTTGTTATCACGGCCCAGGGAATAGAGATCATATTCTCCGTGGGTCCCGGGGCTTTGATAATTGTAGGGATTCCCCCAGGGGTCAAGGGGGACATTTTTCTTCAGATAGGGGCCTTCCCATTTATCCCCGCCCGGATTGGTCATCAAGGCGTTCAACCCTTCCGTAGTAGAAGGATAAGAGCCGACATCCAATTTATACTGGTCCAAGGCCTGTCCCAATAATTCAATTTGGGCCTTGGCCGCTGCTTGCTTTCCTTTGCCCAATTTAGGGAAAAGCCGGGGGGCGACCAATGCGGCCAGCAAGCCGATAATGACCATGACCACCAGAAGTTCTATCAGGGTGAATCCATAACGATTGGATATAGATTTTTTCCCTTTAATTTCCATCTGCCTTTATGCGGGGGCCTCCCTCTTTTATATTAAAAGAAATATTAGAAAATACTATGATCATAGTCAACTAAAATTTTAACTCATTCTTTAATTTTAACTAATTCTTTTTCCCCTCGAGAACCTCTGCCGAAAGGGTCTTTTTCCTAATTGAACCTATTTTTTGACGATCTCCCCACTCACCAACGTTTAGGTCTATAATATTCTTCCTTTAAATTTGCTTAGACCCACCCCAAAAGCCCTTTCCCTGGTTCTGTAAAATTTCATTATATACTATTTTTGCTTTAAAATTTTTTATTGTTTAATTTCAAATCTTATGTAATTATATTCCGTCGTTCGTGACGGCTGAAAATGATGGGCTCCGGAGGAAAATGTCTTTGCTGACACAAGGAAACAGACTTTCCCGAATATTTATTTTGTTTTTAATTGTTTTATGGTCATTCGGGGCTTCAGAGATACTGGCGCAACCTCCGTCAACGGGCTCAACGCCTTCGCAGGTCCCAATGCCTTCCGCGGATCAAACGCATTCACCGGCCTCCGCGCCGGCCCAAGGCCCTGCCATTTCCCCGGTGGTCCCCTCAACACAAAATCCTCCGGGCCAACCCCAACCGGTAACTCAGCCTCCTGCCGGACAAGTTACTGCCCCTCCGGCAGAATCTGGTAGAGTCCAACAACCCATCAGAGGCCGCTCCCTTACTGCCGGAAGGCAGATGCTGACGAAAGGAGGCGAAATTAGTTTTAATTTTGACGACGCCGATGTCTATTCGGTCATCCAGACTATTTTCGGGGGGGTCCTCCAATATAATTATATCATCGACCCGAAAGTGAAAGGACGGGTGAACTTTAGATCCGTCTCCCCGGTAGCCAAGGAAGACGTCCTGTCTTTGATGGAGGTTATTTTACGGTTGAATGGGATAGGGGTAGTTGAAGAAGGGGGGCTATACCGCATCATCCCAATTGCCGATATGCCCCGAGAGCCGGCCCCGGTAAAGATCGGGCGCGACGCGGATAAAGTGACCTTACATGGCCTGGGTTTGCTTCAAGTCGTTCCCATGAAGTTTATCTCTTCCACGGAAATGGTTAAGGTATTAACTCCCTTCCTTTCCACCAACGCCGTGATAGTGGATGTGCCTAAAATAAACTATCTTATCCTGATAGATACGGATGCCAATGTAAAACGGTTATTGCACTTGGTGGAGATATTCGATAGCGAACAGCTTAAGCAGATAAAACCCCAGGTCTTTGTCTATCCCGTTCAAAACGCCAAAGCCAAGGACCTAGCCGGTTTGTTGCAACAAATTTACCTTGGGGCAAACGCGCCGCCAAAAACATCTACCACGACCACAACGACCAAGCCAGGAACCCCTCCCGGAGCGCCGCCTTCCCCTCCTGGTCCACAAACCCAAACTCGCGTCAGTTCCGCTTCGGCAGGGGAAGCCCTGGTTTCCGATGTAACCAAAATTTTTCCCGATGAAATCACCAATTCCCTGGTCATTCTGGCCACGCCGGAAGACTACTCCCTTATTTTACAAACCTTAAAGAAGATTGATCAGGTGCCGAGACAGGTGATGATCGAGGTACTTATTGCCGAGATAACTTTAAGCGATGAGTTAAAGTTCGGATTAGAGTGGGCCTTGAGAACCAGGGGGGGGGATCAGAGTTTTCTTAGTTTTACCGGAAGTTTTATCCCTACGGCGAGCAGCACAACATCGACAACCACTACACAGGCGCCGGGATTCTCATTCTTGGGACTTGATAAAACCGGGCTCATAAGAGGATTTTTGCAGACCCTGGCTACCCAGGGTAAAACCAACGTCCTGGCCTCCCCCCACATCATGGCCGCCGATAACCGCGAGGCCAAGATCCAGATTGGAAGTCAGGTCCCGATCGTTACCGACGTGCTGAGCACTACGGTAACCACTCAAACCGTGCAATATAAAGATACCGGTGTGATCCTTAAAATAAAACCCACCATTAATGAAAGCGGCCTGGTCTCCATGGAAATCAGCCAGGAGGTTTCAGATTTTGTCTTCCAGGCAATCGGCACGAACACCTTCCCGGTATTTACCAAAAGAGAGGCCTCGACCTTCATGGTAGCCCAGGATGGACAGACCGTTGTCATTGGAGGACTGATCCAAAATAAGATCGGAAAGACCAGATCAGGGCTCCCCTTTCTGAGTAAGATTCCCATACTCGGCTATCTTTTCGGCTATACCGATAACACCTTCGACCGAACAGAAATTATATTATTACTCACACCAAGAGTCGTTAGGGATCAACAAGGGGCCGAAAAAATGACCGATATGTACATCCACCGGCTGGATAGCAGTTTTGAGGGTCAGATTAAAAGCAAAAAAATAACCATCCCGAAAGAATAAGGGGCTTCCCCCTCAACTCAGGCCGGGGTTTATTCGCCCCCGGACTAATCTATTATTTGAAGAAGTTCGCTCGTTATCCCAGTTCAATAGCATACTCAACTTTTAGGCCATTAGGGACTCTACCTTTGAGGCATGAGCGACTGATAACTTTGCTCCCGTCTTGGAATGACGGCCGGCAGAGGACGTCGCCGGGGATGAAATCCCGCCGGGCGCGGAAGACTGCGGGGAAGGTCCAACCCGTGTCGGGAAAACGGGCGGAGCCCCCGGCATTACCCTGGCGGGAGAAGCGCCCCCATGGGGGCAGCGGGCGGTCGGGGCTGGCCCGCGTGGGAAAGACGGGCATACCGGGTGCCTGAGGCTGGGGACCTGGTGTTGTCTGGAGGGTTTCCCTTTTCTTTGGGGATCCGGGGTTTTCCAAGGGAACTTGAATGGTTTCTTCTCCCCGGGCCATGACTACCTTGTCTTTCGTAATCTCCTTCAGCGTGAAACCCGCTCAGCATTTCTCCTTTTTTTAAGGTAGTCTGTCGATTTCCCCTTCCGGGAGTCGTGACCGGGGCCTTTTTGTCTTCCATATAGGCTATACTCAGATTAGGGGCGATCAGTGTTCCGAAAAGAACGAATTCCGGCTTGGGAAGAACGGCTTCCGCTTTTTTTTCAGGAGGGATCCTTCTTTCCGGATGGAAGAGATTTTCATCGGCCACCACCACATAGTCCATGGGAGAAGGGTTCTGTGCCTTTGGCGGCTCGTTTTGAGTTTTCTCGACCGGTTTCTTTTTCAAGGAGGGGAGCACAATGGCCAGATTAGAATCGCGTTGGGGGAGTAGAAAACTAATGGTAAAGACCAGGGCGGCGGCGACCAAGAGACAATTCAGCAAATTAAAATTTATTAGGACCCGCCTGAACTCCAATTTATTTACCTCCATAGAGGGCGGAAACATCCAATCGTACCATTAAATCTCTCGGCTGTTGAAAATTTCTGACCCGGCAATCCAACTCTTTAATAACCAGATAAGGGGTCTTGGTCTCGATAAAAAAAACCATATCCCTTAAGGCCCCGGTATCCGGTGCCGTAAAATCAAAACTCACATTAATAATCTTAAATCGACTTTTCTCCGCGGATTTTTCTTTCTTGGACCTGGGGCCTTTTTGCCCTTTCGGTTCCTCCTTGGTTTGACCGGGGAGCGCGGGGGCAAGATCTTCTTCCTTCCCAACCCGTTCACTGGAGATGACGCCGCCTCTGCTGGTGATTATGCCTTTGGTCGTTTCCTGGAGAGTGGCCGCGGCCAAGGAAAAGGAGTCACCTGATATCAATTTTGCCGCATCGGTTTTTCTTTGTTCCCTGAGGGCGGTCAGTTTCTTTTGGAGATCCGGCCCTTCGGCAATGGCGGTCAGGTATTTTCCCAGGGTTTTGGCCTTTATATTCTGTTCTTCTTTGATGGCCGACAACGATTCCTGAATCCGCACATACCCGTACTGATAAATGATCAATCCCAGGAGGATAATCAGGACAGGGATGGCTATGATTAAGATTCTATTTTTTTTCATCTTAAGGATTTTAAGATCCATTTTTAAGTTGAAAGCGATCCATATTTTGCCTTGGGATCTTTAAAAGTTGGGGCGGAAAATTCCACCTTCTTAAAAAATTTAGAACCTTCCAGCTTGGGAATCAACATCGTCGCTGAAGGGGCATATCCTTCAATATTGACCTGGGCTTCAAAAATCCTCAGCCTGGTCAGCCAGGCATTCTTCGGTAACAGCAAAGTGAGCTCTTTCAGAATATTCAAATCCAGAGGTTTTATCTGCTTGAAGTCGTTAATAAGATTAATCTCGCCGGAAACCGCTTCGATTTCTTTTTTCAGATTATCCACTTTTTTTATTTCACCCTTTTTTAAGACAATCTGTTTTTCTAAATTATGGAGCCTTTGCGTTTCTATTTCAACCGGAGTTGTCCAATAAATCCCCACCAGGACCCCCAGGGTCAAGAGCAGCAGGAGCGTAATCACCCAGGGGGGCTTTGACTTTCGGTGAAGGCCCTTTAGCAATAAATTCAGATCCCAGGACTTAGCCCACAAAGATTCCAGGATCCCCCCGACAGCGGCATAGGGAATCTGTTTTCGTCCCTTCCCAAAGGTCCCGAACCGGAAATCCGTCTCATCCAGAAAATGGACCGTATGTCTCATCTGGATCTTAATCGATTCCTTTAGGGTCGGGGTATTATCCTTCAAGTAAAAAATGATCCCACCCGGCAGCGCCTTTTGGTCTAAAAAGGGGAGCTGCGATTCTATTGCCTCTTCGATCTGTTCGACCTTTGTTTTCTTAGAAGCCTCTCCGAAAAAACCGGAAAAGACCTTCAAGTCGGTAGCAGAAAAGAGTAAGGCCCCTTCATACTGATCTTTATCGATCTCCATAAAAAGGGCCTGGTTCGAATTCCGGTTGTATTGACAAAGGAGGCTTAAACCCAGGAGGTTGATGGTTATTCCTTCTACTTTGAACCCTTTTTCCCGGAGGGCCTTTAGATAAGGGTCGATCAAGTCCGCCCTGGCGGCCGCCACCTGGATAAAGACCCTGCCGGCCTCTTCCTTCAAAACCTTAAAATCATAATAGGCCTTATCCGGAGTAAAGGGGGTTATTTTATCCAATTCATAAGTCATGACCTCGGCCACATTCTCTAAAACCGTGGACGGGTAGTCCACCGTTTTGATAACCGTCCAGGCCTTGGGAATGCTCAAAGTAACGGGACATTTTTCCGCCCCCAGCTCGGCCTCGGCCAGGGCCAGCGAAGAGGTCAAGAAATTGGGCGGCGGGTAATCCCCTTCTGCCGAAGGATATTTTTTAAATCCGATGATCTTTATCCGGGAAAGGAAACGGGAACCAAGGGCTGCCTGGATTTCCCCTTTTTCAATGGACAGACACAAAGATTTCTTATAGGAAAGGCGGTCATCGGCGGGACTCAAGAAAAACCAATCGGCGATGGAAGTCCCGATTTTCTGCCAAGCCGCCCAGTCAGGGCTGAATTTCCTGAGAGTAATTTGAAGTTGTTCCATTTGAAATAAAATTTTACCATCCCTCCCGGCAGTTGTCAACATTCAACCGCTAACAGCACTGAAAGGGGATCTACTACAAGCAGCAGATAATAAATTACTTTCACCAAAGAGACGCAGGGGGGGCGCAAAGGAAGATATTCTCCGTGTTCTCTGAGTCTCGAACGAGTCCACCCAAGCGGACGAGAGGGCGGGACTATGGAAGGCAGCTAAAGGGAAGAAGGCATCTATGAATTTGTCTCATTCCGGTTTTAAAATGACCGGGGTTTTATAATATAAAATTTTATAGCTATTATTTCCCTGAAGTGTGACCGTGGCCCTGATCCCGGTACCCAGCCGGAGTTTTTTTCTATACCCAAAAGATTCGATGGTAAAGGTAGTGCTGGGGGCAATGGTCATAAATTGCATGATCTGGGCCGCATTGGTCCCCAAAAGGGGGGTCAGTTCCTGGATATTCTTAAACTCTTGTTTCTGACGAAACTCGATAATCGCCTCGGCCGCTTCCGTCGACATTCCGGGAACGGTCATCAGGACTTCTTTGGGGGCGGCATTGGCATTGACCTTATTGGTTTTCCCCTGGACTGTGAGGAAATCGATCAGGCCCTTTTTCTTCCCCGTCCCGTAGAGGAGTTCCCGGGTTATCCCCTTGACCATAATAAGCTCCTCTATGGAATCAAAATCGGCATTCTTGGCTTTATAGGGATTGGGAAGAGACAAATAGTAGTCCGATTCGGCCCCGTGAAGACGGGTTAAATCGTCCTTGTCTCGCCAGTCCTGGATGGAATCGACGATCGTTTCCAAATCATCTCCCGTAACACCCAGATTGGTGAGCAGGCTTCTTAAAAGGGTCACATCCCCGGAATTAAGGTCTATCTTTCCGGTTTCATCATAAATCCGTACGGTATAGGTTCCGTCTCCCAAGGGAATGGAATAAGGGCTGCCGTCTGTTTTCCAGAGCTCATTGCCTTCCAGCAGGGCAGTAGCCCCGAGGTATTTTTGCCGGTAGAAGAGTTCCATCACCCCCCGCTCGATCCCGGCTTCGGCCAGAAATCTATTTTCTATGCCTTCCTTAAAGTAAAGGGTGGAATGGGTCTCGGTTCCGGTCAAAAAGGTAAAGGACAAAGCGATGACCATCAGGATGGTCAAAACCCACAACACAGTAAGGAGGGCGATGCCTTTCTGGTTTTTAATCATCTTATTTTGACTTCTTTGTTACACCCGGAGTAGTTAATGACCATCCTGTTTTCATAGGAATGATCAAAGAAAGGGCCTTCCCCTGGGTAGTCCAATGAAGCCGAATCTTTTCCGGTAGGGTGTTGCCTCCGGGCCACTGATCGACCCATTCTCCTTTTTCTTCGGTCGGGTCCTTAAAATAATATTCAAAATAAAAATCGTCCAACTGGTCTAATAGCTTTATCTCCCTTTTGATCTCTTGCCCTACCCTGCTTTCCGAGGCCATAAGGGACCATTTCCCGTTGTCCCCTTCGGCGACACGATAGGAAACGACCGAATAACCGATTTCCCCTTCCCAGATGGAATAGTTGGTTGTAACTTCCAGGGAAGTCCGATCTCCCGTAAAATTAAGTTTGGTCTCTCCATTGACTTCCCGGGTCATAGGAATGACCGATTGGATTTGAGATTCGATCACGGTCAAAGAGGCCCTGACCCTTTCCAGAGAATCTATCTTTTTCCCCCCGGCTTCAACCGACCGAAAGCCAAGTCTCAGAACGCCCATGAGGATGAGAATCATAATCCCGAGAATGGAAATGGAAATCATGAGTTCCAACAGAGTGAAACCGGCAGAAGGACCTTTGAATATCGAATATCGAACACCGAATTTCGAATCACGAAGTAGTTTTTCCCTTAGACATTCGGTATTTGACATTTTATTTTTGCCCTTAAAATAAACCCTCGAATTTCGAATCATGAAGTTGCCATCCCCTTCGACATTCAGTATTCGTTATTCGATATTCAACATTCTCTTTTGATCTTCTTGATCTATACCAGTTTTTGAGCCAACTTCTGCGTCCTCAGTGTCATCGATCTTTTCTTGAATCCCTTTGTCCAGGATACGGTCACTGCGATTTCGTACATCCTGACCTGAAGTTCTTCCGTCCTGTCCTTCAAGCTTTTTGAAATAGAGACCTCAAATTGATAGCCATCATCCGTGACCCCCTTCCAGGTCTTTTCGGCAATTTCATCTTCGGACAAGACTTCCCGCATCTTGGATTGGGCCGCCAGGGTACCGGCCACATAATCTTCAGAAAGCGAAATGGACCTCAGGTCTATGGAAAAAAGCTGAATCACGGCAACAACGGCTATCCCCAAAAGGGACAAGGCCACCAGGACCTCCAGGAGGGTAAAACCAGCTTCAAAATAAACCCTTGAATGTCGAATTTCGAACACCGAATCTCGAATCATGAAGTTCATCTTTTCCCTTCGACATTCGTTATTCGATATTCGATATTCGATATTCGCTTTTTTCCCTCCCTTTTTCGAATCATGCAGTGGTGTCTTTCCTTTCGATATTCGACATTCGACATTCTATCTTCGTTCTTTCTTCCCCCTGCCCTTTTCACTGGACCACCACTGCCCCCATCAAAGGATCCAGACGGATCAAAACCGTTTTTTTCTTGCTGGATATTTGAAAATCGGCGCCTTCCCCTCCCCAATTAGGCTCGAAGATGAGACGATATTGGCCGCTTATCATCTCCCCGGCCGCAGGATCGATTATTTTGAATTCCAAATTGGAAGGGATTTTTCTGCTCTTGCGTCCTTCTATGCCGTACGCTTTGGTGTCTAAATCAATGGCCACCACCTCTTGTTTTCCGTTGATTTTGGACAGATTTCTGGCCTGCCTTAAAGTAGCCGAAAACTCTCGGACGGTGGCCTGGAGTCTGGCAGAGGACAAAAAGTTGGAGAAATAAACCGTAACCAAGCCCAAGATCATCAGGCTTAGGATCATAACGATAATCAATTCCAGTAGGGTAAAACCGGATTCATTTTTTTTAATGCGAAAATTAGAATATCGAATATCGAATATCGAATATCTAATCATGAAGTTAAAGTCTTTTTGCTTTTTTCTTTTTCTTTCGCTGTCCGAATGCTCTTCACAAAAATTGAAATCAGCTCGTTATTCTCATTGAACAGAGATTCAAACTTTGATTTGTTCTTAACCATGTTTGCCTTCTCGATCATAAGCAGCCAAATCCTTGTTTCCCGCAATTCCTTAAGACATACTTTCATCTTATGGATAAAATCAACACGAGATTCTGCGCTTTGCGCTTCACCATAATTGGAGGCGGGAGATGTTCCACTCCGAATGAGTTGGCCGGAAATATGATTTCCGGCTTTCGTCTTCGGCAAGCTCTCGGCCTCACGAATAATTCGGACAGCAAAATCTATCAATCGATCTTCGATATCAAATACTTTGTTTCCCCCCGTCTTGTGCAATTCATTTCCTGTTGAATAGTCTTCACTTCGATATTCGTTATTCATGATTCGATA
Organism: uncultured delta proteobacterium; assembly: GCA_963821645.1. Lineage (GTDB taxonomy): Bacteria > Desulfobacterota > RBG-13-43-22 > RBG-13-43-22 > RBG-13-43-22 > RBG-13-43-22. The sequence continues at coordinate 54,252 of CAWGEQ010000051.1, forward strand.
TTCGACATTCTCTTTTGATCTTTTTATTTCAAAACGGCAGATCCGTCATGCTAAAAATGGCCATAAGCATGGATAGGACGATAAAACCGATGACCAGCCCCATCCCCAGTATCATGGCCGGTTCGAGAAAGCCGACAAACCTCTTGATGGAAATCCGCAGACTTTTTTCATAGGTAACGGCTACCTGCATCAGCATTTTGTCCAATTGTCCGGTCTCTTCGCCCACCTTGATCATGGACAAGGCCAGGGGAGGAAAGACATTGGACTTAGCCAGGGGTAAGGAAATCCCTTTCCCTTCTTTTATTCCCTGGGCGATATTATCCAAGGCCAGGGCGATGGTTTGATTAGTAACCACATCCCGGGAATTTTTCAAGGCTTGCAAAAGGGGCACCCCGCTTCTTAACAAGGTCCCCAGGGTCCGGCAAAAACGAGCGGTCTCCAGCTTGCGGATAATGTCTCCCATCAAAGCCAGTTTGAAACGGTCCCAATAAAGCCGCCCTTGTTCCGATTTGATAGTGGTCCGGAAGAGGAACCCGCCCAGGATGAACAAGGCCAGGAAAATCCACCAGTAGGTCTTTAGACCCTGACTGGCGGAAAGCAGGATTTGGGTGGACAAGGGCAAAGAACTCCCCATTTCGGAAAAAATAACCGAAAACTTGGGCAGGACATAAGTGAGCAGGATAATGATCGAGAGGCCCCCGGTGGAAACTAAGATAATCGGGTAGATCATGGAAGTTAAGACCTGCTCTTTAAGTTCTTTGGTCGATTCCAGAAATTCATTCAGCTTGTCAAGGACCTCTACTAAAATTCCGCCGGCCTCACCGGCCCTGACCATATTGACATAAAGTCTGGAGAACACCCTGGGATGCCTCAGGAGGGCATCGGAGAAAGAACCTCCTTCCCGGATGGACCGGAGAATATCCTGAATGACGGCTTGATTCTGTTTGCTTTCGGCAATACCGGCCAGGATGTTCAGGCTCCGGTCGAGGGGCAAACCGGCCTCCAGCAAGGCCGTCAATTCGTTGGTAAAGCTGATAATATCCCCTTTGGCTGATTTTAAACTCAGAGATCTTCCCAGCCCCTTCCCGGGGATGAATACTTTTAGAGGGATGATGCCGGAATTTTTCAGCCTGTCGATCGCGGCCTGTTGATCAGGGGCCTCGATGGCTCCCTCCATTATCGTGCCCTGAATATCGGTTCCCCGGTAGGAAAAGACGGCCATTATACCTCTTGGGTTACTCTCAGCACTTCTTGTAATGTGGTATGGGCATCTCTGACTTTTTCCAGGCCATCCTCCAAGAGGGTCTTCATCCCGTTCTGCCTGGCCACTTCCCGCATCTTTTGGGCGTCCTCATTATTGAGGATCATCCGGCGGATATGATCATCGACCACGAATAATTCGAAGATCCCGATTCGGCCGTAAAAGCCGGTATAGGCGCAGTGTTCACAGCCGGTCCCTTTATACAGGGTCTTGATATTTCCCATCCGCAGATGAACCAATTCCTCTTGAACCGTCGGGGCCGGATCGGCGATCTTGCAGACCGGACAGATGACCCGGACCAGTCGTTGGGCCAGAACACCCCGGACGGTCGAAGAAAGGAGAAAGCTTTCCACCCCCATATCCAACAGACGGGTAACGGCACTGGGGGCATCGTTGGTGTGTAGGGTGGAAAAAACTAAGTGTCCGGTCAGGGCCGACTGGATGGCGATATCGGCGGTCTCCAGGTCCCTGATCTCTCCAATCATGATGATATCGGGATCATGGCGAACGATATGCCTCAGGGTGTTAGCAAAGTTCAACCCGATTTGAGGTTTCATCTGGATCTGGTTGATCCCCTTGAGCTGGTATTCGATGGGGTCTTCAACGGTGACAATCTTTTTGTCGGGGGTGTTGATCTTGTCCAGTGCCCCGTAAAGGGTGGTGGTCTTCCCGCTTCCGGTCGGCCCGGTGACCAAGACAATCCCGTTAGGTTTTTTGATTAACTGATTAAAGGTTTGCAGAGTTTGTCCGGAAAAACCCAGTATATTGAGGTCGATGGTGATGCCTTCCTTTTGCAGGATCCGCATGACCACGTCCTCCCCGTAAAGGACCGGTATGGTCGATACCCGCAATTCAATGTCCTTCTCAGCCACTTTCAGTTTGATCCGGCCATCCTGGGGCAGTCGCTTCTCGGCGATATTCAGTTTGGACATGATCTTGAGCCGAGACAGAATGGCGGCCTGAAGCTTCTTGGGAAGAGATTCGATTTCATGAAGCACCCCGTCGATTCGATACCGGACCCTCAGCTCGTCTTCGAAGGGCTCGATATGGATATCGCTGGCCCGGCTCTCCACCGCCCGGTTGATGACCATATTGACTAATTTGATGATCGGGGCCTCCGAGGCCAGGTCCTTGAGATGGCCGATGTCCTCTTCCTCGTCGGCCAAGAATTCAAGCTCACCGGTCCCCATGTCCTCGATGATGCGATTGATATTTTGGGTCTCCTGGCCGTAAAACTTGCCGATATATTCGTCGAGCACCCTGGGTTCGCCGGCATAGACCTGAACCCGGGCCGAGGTGGCCACCTGCAAGGCATCAATGGTCTCCTTATCCTCCGGGTTGCCCATGGCCACTTTTAAAATATTATTCTTAAATTCCAGGGGAACGATGACGTTTTCCCGGATGAAACGTGAAGAAATACCCTCCAAAGCCAAGGGGATCTTGGGAAGGTTTTCCGGATCCAAAAGATTTGTGTTCATTTACAATCTTTTCTTTATTCGAAATGGTTCATTCGTTATTCAAATTTTTTTTAACCTTAGTTCCCGGGTTCCCGGGAATGTTTTAAATTTTAATCCTCTCCTCCCCTCTTGTCAATCTTAACCCTCACGCCGCTATTGGCGGATGGCGTCCGGCCCAGGGCCTGGCCATCTCCAATTGGGCCGCCAGGCGAAACAGGGTGGCCTCATCGCCGAAACGTCCGATGAAATGCGTTCCGATGGGCAACCCCTCTCCATTCCAGAAAAGGGGAACCGACATGGCCGGCTGACCGGTAAGATTGCAGATGGGCGTAAAGGGGGCGAAGGCCGATGCCTGGCGAAGCCCCTGAAGGGCATCATCCGGGGCGGGTTCGAATCTCCCCAGGGGCAAGGGAGGCAGGGCCAGGGTAGGCGTAAGCCAGATATCGTAATCGAGAAAGAAACGGGCCACATCGCGGGCCATCCGCTGTATCGTCTGGAGGGCCAGAAGATATTTTGCCCCGGTTTGGGTGCGGCCGATCTCGTTCAAGGTCCAGGTCAAGGGTTCCATATCTTCGGGCTTCACGGGTCGGCCCAGGATATACTCGATGCCTTCCAGGGTTGAGGCGCAACCGGCCGACCAGACCGTGAGAAAAGACCCTGTCCAACTGCTCTCCATCGACCTTCGGAGAAGCCTCCGTCACCCGGTGCCCCAATTTCTCGCATAACCCGGCAACCCTCTGCACCGCTTCCCGGCAGTCCGCATGCACGGGAACACCGTCCAGGGCTTCCGTGCTGAAGGCGATGCGCAGCTTTCCCGGATGGACCCCGACTTCCTGTTGAAAAGGCCGGGCCGGCGGCGGGGCCCAGTAAGGGTCACCCAGGTCCGGACCCGAGGTGGCGTCCAGCAGCACGGCGCTGTCCCGCACCGAGCGCGTCACCGCGTGCTCGCAGACGATCCCGCTCATCACATCCCCGAAGTTGGGTCCCAGGGGGTTTCTGGCCCGGGTGGGCTTGAGGCCGAAAAGCCCGCAACAGGAGGCCGGGATGCGGATGGAACCGCCGCCATCATTGGCATGGGCCATGGGCACCAGGCCGGAGGCCACGGCCGCCGACGAGCCGCCGCTTGATCCCCCGGTAGTCCGGGTCGTATCCCAGGGGTTGCGACAGGGGCCGAAGAGACGAGGCTCGGTGGTGGGGAGGATGCCGAACTCCGGGGTATTGGTCTTGCCCACGACGATCAACCCGGCCCGCTTCAAACGGGCCACCAGTTCGCTGTCCCGGTCGGGGATAAAATTTTTAAGCAGGGCCGATCCGAGGGACATGGGCACCCCGGCATAGGCGGCCATCAGGTCCTTGAGCAGAAAAGGCACGCCCTGAAAGGGTCCCTCGGGGATCTTTCCCCGGGCCGCGTCCCGCGCCAGATCGAACATCGATGTGACCACGGCGTTGAGCTGCGGGTTCAGCCGCTCGATCCTTTCAATAGCCGCATTTACCAATTCGATGGGTTGAAGTTCCTTTTTCCGCACCAGTTCCGCTTGAGCACAGGCATCCATAAAAGCCAATTCTTCGGCCAGACCCATGATTTCCTCCTCGTTGAAAATGATCGAGAGCAACTCTCAGATGGAATGAATATAAAATAGAGGAGAAAAAGAAGTCAAGGAAGGAAATCAAAAAACCGCTTCCCCCCTTGATCACTGGATTCAAAAAAAATTTTGATTGACTTATCTGCTTACCGGCTTACAATACAAATGAACCATTAAAAAAATAAGGATGCACCGGATCAAAAATTGGTTCGGGCGGACTTAAGGAGGCTTTATGTTAGGTTTAAATCAGGACATGCTCATTATTATATTGATTGTCGCGGTTATTTTCGGGGCAAAAAAATTACCGGAACTCGGGAAAGGATTAGGAAAAGGGATTAAAGAATTTAAAAGCGGCATATCCGGTCAGGATGCCGAGGAAGCCGCGCCTAAAGCCAAAGAGATTGAACCGGACGACAAAATCAAAAAGGAATAACTTTCAACTCAAATCTGTTTTAGATCCCGCCTGGAAAAGGAAGTCAATATCCGAGACCGAAGGGGCCGGCTTTGGCCTGCCCTGGGAAGGATGATTCCTTAAAATCCGAAGCACGAAATCCAAAAAGAACGATAAAATTTATAAAGCCTTATCGATTGGCAACCCAAAAACAATCGCCAGTCTTCCCCGGCCGGAAATTAGTCTCTCAAATAAATTAAAAAATGAAATCTCTTCCAACCTTAGAATATCTGGTCAGTTGTTATGGGTATTGGGCCATACTGATCGGTACATTTTTTGAAGGGGAGACTATCTTAGTCGTCGGGGGATTCATAGCCCATTTGGGTTATCTAAAATTGCCTTATGTCATGGGAGCGGCCTTTATCGGAAGTTTTTCGGGGGATCAATTTTTCTTCATCCTCGGACGCTTAAAGGGACAAACCTTATTGGCCAAATTTAAAGAGACCCAACGGCGGGTCGATAAGATTCATAAGTTTTTGAACCGTTATAATGATCTGATCATGATCGGGTTCCGATTTGTTTATGGCATCCGTATCCTGACGCCAATAGTATTAGGCACCAACCATAAAATAAAGGCCAGCCGCTTTTTAGTGTTCAATGCCCTGGGGGCAATCATCTGGTCCATTGCGGTATCCCTCGGGGGCTATCTCTTTGGTGAAGCCCTGGAAATAGTCATTAAGGATATCAAACACTATCAGCTTAAAATTATCATCGGCATGATGATCATCGGCTTACTGGCCTGGATCCTCCATCGATTCGTCTGGAAAAACCGTTAAATTCTCTCCCTATTCTCCCTGAGAACTAATCCCTAATCCCAACTGATCGGGAGAAGAACCCCGAATTTCGAATCATGAACCAATTTTTGATTGACAGGATAACAATTAACCTATTTTTTTGCTCAGGGTCCAAAAAAACCTGAGCAACCGCGATCCGCTTTCGGCTGAGATTCAGCGTTCGTCCGTAGAACGATTGGGTTTGTGCCTTTCTTCCGAAAAGGCACAAAAATCCAGGTAATCCGGTAAATCCTGTCGAAAAAAGTTTTTAAATTCAGATTTCGTCTTATTGTTTATTGTCCCACCGGCCCAAACCATAGGCCCCAACCGGTCAGGGCCGCCACTAACAGGATCAAAATCCCGAAAACAAAAAAGGTGCTCCGGGGGCCGAATCCGAATCTCGATTCCCAGGGGAACAGGGCCAGAAGGAAAAGGGCCCCGAAGGGGAGAATCAGGCCGGCCCAGAGAGGCGGCAGATATAAAAGCAGGGTTTGAACCGCCAAAAAAATCCAGGGGGCCTGAACCCGAGCTTCCCGCATAAACCCCTTCCCTGCCGGGGTTTGACAAAGGGGCCGGGAACAGGAGGGCCGCCCAAAGGATCAACAGGACCACCAATAGGGCGGTGATAAATTCCTTGAATAAAAGTTGATCCCGGGTTATTTTTTCAGGGATGTTTTCCATAGGCCGGTATTATATCGAAAATAAAATGGTTTGAATAGATCCTTCCATGAAATCCTTGCTTACCTCAACCCGTACCTTTATTACCCGACGCCTTTTTATCACCGGGGGTATTCTTTCCGGGATGGGAGCGCTCTATTTAATCCTCAGGGGGATTTTTTCTTTTCTTCAACAACCCGCTTCCCGGACCAGGCCGACCCGGTTTGCTTTACTGGGTCGTCAGGAGTTGACCCAGAGTCGAACCGACCTTCTGTTTCGCCAAGGGGTATGGTTGATCCGGGATGATCGAGGCTGGTATGGTCTGATCAATGTCTGTACTCACCTTGGATGTCAACCGGCCTTTGACCCCAAAATGAGGATATTGATCTGTCCCTGTCACGGCAGCCGGTTCGATCTTAAGGGAAATGTCCTCAAAGGCCCGGCGGCCCGTCCGCTCCAGAGGCCTTTTCTCTGGATAGGGTCCAAACAAGAAATCCAGGTGGATCTCCGGCGATTGGTAGATTCCGGTTTTAGATTGCGGACATGAAAAAACCTTCTTGGGACAATAGCTTTTGGAAACACCTGCATCCGATACGGCTTCAGCCGGAGTTCATCGGCTTTACCTATACCTTTTGTCTGGGAGGCTGCACCTTCCTGCTTTTTCTGCTGCTGGGTATAAGCGGCCTGTTGCTGTCCTTCTATTATCTTCCTCTTGCGGACAAGGCCTATCCGAGCATAACCGAGATCACCTATCTGGTCCCCTACGGAGGATTTATACGCAATATCCATTACTGGTCCGGCCAATTCATGGTCATCGCCTTACTCCTCCACATGATTCGGGTCTTTTATTATCGGGCCTATCGACCTCCCCGGCAGTTTAATTGGTTGGTTGGCCTGCTCTTGCTGGTTTTGACTTTTGGAGAAGATTTCAGCGGGTATGTCCTGCGTTGGGATGGCGACACCTATCCGGCCGCCCTGGTGGCCGTGAATCTGGTTCGAGAAATCCCCTGGATCGGCCCTTTTCTTCATTTGCTTTTGGTCGGCGGGGATCAAATCGGAGAGACCACGGTCCTTCGTTTTTATATTTTGCATTGTATGCTCTTACCCGGCCTGATGCTCTTTTTGATCTTCTATCACTTCTGGCGGGTGCAGAAAAGACGGGTTGGCCGGAAAACCGCTTTGATCAAATTCCCCGGCCCCTATCCTCGGTTCCTGAAGATCTTTCTCCCAATTTTTCTCCTTGACCCGCTTTCCCCCCTATTTTATACTCCTGCAACAAAAAGCATTTTTATTCAAAAACACACTAAATCGGGAGGAACATTATGGGAAAGAAATGCATCGGATCGGTCGTCATCCTTATCCTTCTCCTGGGGGTGGTCCATTGGGGCCTTTGTGCGACTTATAAGCCGGAATACAAAATGAGCATCGTGGTCGGTCCCACGGGACCCTGGGGAGAGGGTGCGGCCCGATTCGCCGAAGCGGTGAGGAAGGCCACGGAAGGCCGTATCAACATCAAACCCTATTACAGCGGCCAGCTCTTCGCCGGAAAACAGACCAACGAATTTCTCCTGATGAAACAGGGGGTCATCGATTTCGCCCTCGGCTCAACCATAAACTGGTCCACCACCATCAAGGAGCTGAACCTCTTTTCACTGCCCTTTTTCTTTCCCAATTATAAGGCCCTTGATTCCGTGGAGCACGGCGAAACCGGAAAACATCTCATAAAAATCATCGAAGATAAAGGGGTGGTCGTCCTCGGTTGGGGAGAAAACGGCTACCGGGACCTGACCAACAGCAAACGACCCATAAAAAGGCCGGAGGACCTCGAAGGCCTCAAGATCCGGGTCGTGGGTTCCCCCATCTTTATCGATACCTTTAAGGCCATGGGCGCCAACCCCGTATCCATGAACTGGGGCGAAGCCCTTTCCTCCTTCCAGCAGGGAACGGTGGACGGGCAGGAAAACCCGGTGGTTTCCGTCATTATCCCCAACAAATTATGGCAGGTCCATAAATACATGACCGCCTGGGGTTATGCCATCGATCCCCTCATCCTCGGTATGAGCAAGGAGGTCTGGGATGGTCTCCCGATGAAAGACAAGGAGGCCATAAAAAAAGCGGCCGCAGAGACCGTCACCTGGCAGAAAAAAGGGGCCCGGGAGGGGCTGGAGGGGACCATGCCGGCCCTGGAGCTGCTCAGAAAAAACGGCATGGAGGTTACGGTCCTCTCACCGGATCAGAGCAAGGCCTTTATCAATAAGACCCGGCCCGTCTACGAAAAATGGGAGAAGGAAATAGGACCCGATCTGGTTAAACTGGCTGAAAAAGAGATACAACAAGCGGGCAAGAAAAGATAAAAATATTGGGTTACGGGTTGCGGGTTGTCAATAAGAACTACAGCGATTTTTATTACCAATGCGCTTTTTTATCCGTCATTTCGGCATGCTTTAAGCCGGAATCCAGAGACTTTGATTTTCTCATTTTCTTGAAAACCTGGATTCCCGATAAAGACATTCGGGAATGACGAATAAAGTGTCGCTATAGTATTAGACGAGTTTAATTTTTCTTCTAACGAACCTCGCAACTCGCAACAGAGATATTTCAACAATTTTAATATGCTCAAAAAAATTTTTGCCCAGGGCGAAGAGGCGGCCGGCGTAGTTCTTCTTCTGGCCATGTGTCTCCTGGCCTTTGCCAATGTGCTGACCCGCTATTTTATCCGTTATTCCTTTGCCTTTACCGAAGAAATAGAAGTGGCCTGTCTGGTCTGGCTGACCATGCTGGGTGCGGCCGCCGGATTTCGAAGGGGGATACACCTTGGTTTTAATCTGCTGGCCCTTCGTTTTCCGGCCTTTGGGAGAAAGGCCCTCTTACCCCTGGCCTCCCTCTTGACCCTGGCGACCATCGGTCTTTTGACCTGGTTCGGCCTCTCCCAGGTCCAGGATGAATTCGCCTTAAACGTCCGGACAGAGGCCTTGGATATCCCCCAATGGTGGTACACCCTGTCCATTCCGGTGGGCGGGATTTTGATCATCCTGCGCTCGCTGGAGGCCGCCTGGAAAGAGTTTAAGGGAAGGGCCTGATGGAATCGGTCCTCCTCTTCTTTCTGATTTTTTTATTCCTCCTGCTTCTGGGTGTGCCGGTGGCCACCTCCCTGGGCTTTACCTCCATTCTGCTCATCTGGGACTATCACCTGGGGATCCGGGTCATCGCCTCCAACTTTTACGCCAATGTGGCCAAGTTTCAACTCCTGGCCCTGCCCTTCTTTATCCTGGCCGGCCTTATCCTGGACCGTTGCGGGATATCGAAGAGGCTTATCCGTTTTGTCAGTCTGCTGGTAGGGCCGATCCCCGGTGGACTGGCCGTCGTGACCATCATCGTCGGGGTCATCTTTGCCGGTATCTCCGGATCGGGCCCGGCAGACACCGCCGCCCTGGGGGTCATCCTCTTTCCGGCCATGGTGTCCATGGGCTACCACCGGGGCTACACCGCGGCCCTGATCGCCTCTTCCGGTTCTCTGGCCATTGTCATACCCCCGAGCATCGCCTTTATCATCTACGGAGTCATCACCAGCACCTCCATCCCGGCCCTTTTTGCCGCCGGCGTCATTCCGGGGGTCATCACCGCCCTGTTTCTGATCATCCCTTCGGTTTTCATTGCTCGAAAACAGGGCTGGAAAGGGGAGAGATGGGGGACGGCCGGTGAAGTCTGGCAGGCCTTTAAAGAGGCCCTCTGGGGTCTATTGGCCCCGGCTGTCATTCTAAGCGGGATTTATGGCGGGATCTTTACGGCCACCGAAGCGGCCGTGGTGGCGGTTTTTTACGGCCTCTTTTTGGGAATGTGTATCTATCGAAACCTGACGCTTAAGGCCCTGTACGATATCTTCAAAGATGCGGCCTTGTCTTCGGCCGTAGTCATGTTCATTGTGGCCTTTGCCGGCCTCTTTTCCTGGACCGGTTCCACCCTGGGAGTCATGGACAAGGCCTCATCCAGTCTTCTTTCTCTTTCTTCCAATCCCATGGATCATCCTTCTATTGATCAACGTCATGCTTTTTATCGCCGGCATGTTGATGGACGCCATTTCCATCTATTATGTCTTTCTACCTATCCTCATCCCCATCATGGCCTTTTTCCATTGGGACCCGGTCTGGTTCGGGGTCGTCATGACCCTCAATCTGGCCATCGGTCAGATCACGCCGCCGGTGGCGGTAAATCTCTATGTGATTGCCAACATCGCCAACCTTTCCCTGGAACAAATTTCCAAATCCGTTATCCCTTTTGTGGCCATTATGTTAGCGGCCCTGCTGGTCATCATCTTCTTCCCGGGTCTGTCCACTTTCCTGCCGAGTTTTTTTGGATTAAAATGATAAAAGAAAAGGGCAGGAGAGGTTGAGGTTCAAGGTTCAAGGTTTAGAGTTCAGAGTTCGGAGAAAACATCCTCTGTAGAAGCGTTGTAGGGGCGGGTTTGAAACCCGCCCCTACGGGGGCACGAAGGCTTATTTTGAAAACCGAATATTGAATTTAGAATCAGGAAGAATTTATTTCCCCCTTACTTCGATATTCGATTTAAGCTTTTTTCTGAGCTTTCAGCTTTGAGCTTTGTTTTTCTTTGAGCTTTGAGCTTTCAGCTTTGAGCCTGGTTCTTTTGAGCTTTCCGCTTTATTCACTTGCACCTTGGACCTTGTACCTCGCGCCTTCTTCCCCGGCCACAAATAAACAATGGGCGAGGCCACAAAGATCGAGGAATAGGTCCCGACGATGACCCCGAAGAGCAGGGCCAGGGCAAAATCATGGATCACCACCCCCCCGAGGAAATAGAGGGCTAAAACGACCAGGAAGACCGTCAGTGAAGTAATGACGGTCCGGGAGAGGACTTCGTTGATGCTGACATTGATGATCTCTCCGAAATCCTTTTTCCCGCTGCGGTTCATGGTCTCCCGGATCCGGTCAAAGACGACCACCGTGTCGGTCAGGGAATAGCCGGCCAGGGTCAGGAGGGCGGTCACAATAAGCAAGGTAATTTCTTTATCCAACAGATAAAAAATCCCCAGGACGGCCAGGACATCATGAAAGGTGGCAATGGCCGCGGCCACCCCGAAGCGAAATTCAAAACGCCAGGCCAAGTAGAGAATGATGCCGGCTAAAGAGATGGCAATAGCCAGCAAGGCCGCCTTTTTTAAGGCCGCACTGACCGAGGACCCGATCTCGGCCTTGCTTTCCACCGTAAATTTGAGTTCCGGGAAATCCTCCTGCAGGGCCTTGGCTATGGCATCGGTCTCTTTGCCCACGGAGTGTTCCGATTTCTTAACCCGGACGATCAGAATATTTTCATGGGCCACCTGCTGCAGTTCCAGGTCTTTAAAACCCCGTTGGGTCAAGGCGCCCCGGACCTGGTCCAGCCTGAAGGACTGGGCGGCCTTAAACTGGGCCATGGTCCCCCCGGAAAATTCCACCCCCAGGTTGGCCTGTCCCCGGTTGATCTGCACAAAGGCAATCAAACCCAGGAGACAGAGGATTCCGGAAAAGATAAAGGCATACTTCCTGAATCCGATAAAATCGATCTTGGTTTTTTTCAAGAACTCCACAAAGTGTATCGGTTTGAGACGGCGCTTGGCGCCCAGGTAATCATAGACCACCCGGGTACAAAAAAGGGCAGTGAAAAGATTGAAAATTACGCCCACACTCAAGGTGACGGCAAAACCCTTGATCGGCCCCGACCCGAAAAGGAATAAGGCGAAGGCGGTGATCAAGGTGGTGACGTGAGAGTCGATAATGGTCCAGAAGGCCTTATCATAACCCCCGTCCACCCCGGACTTGACCGGTTTGCCCTGATGGAACTCTTCCCGCATACGCTCAAAGATCAGGACGTTGGAGTCCACGGCCATACCAATGGATAAAATGATACCGGCAATGCCCGGCAGGGTCAAGGTGGCCCGGAAGATCCCCAGGGCGGCGATCGTAAAAAGGACATTCAGAATCAGGGCAAAGTCGGCGATGAGCCCGGAAAACCGGTAATAATAGATCATAAACAAGATCACCAGTCCCGTACCGACCAGCCCGGAAACAAATCCTCTTTGTATGGAATCCAGGCCCAGGGTCGGCCCGACGGTTACGTTCTGGACGACGTTGACCGGGGCCGGTAAGGCCCCGGCCCTGAGAACAATGGCCAGGTCGCTGGCTTCTTCCATGGAAAAAGACCCGGTGATCTGGGCATGGCCGCCGGAGATCCGTTCCTGAATGACCGGCGCCGACTGGACGACATTATCCAAAACGATGGCCAACTGGCGGCCCACATTGTCGCGGGTGACCTGATCAAAGACCCGGCTCCCATGGGCGTTCAGCTCCACGCTGACATAAGGCTCGTTGAAATTCCCCCCGATCTGGACCTGAGCTGTCTTAACGGCATCCCCGGTCATGAGGGCCTTGTTATAAAGTAAAATAGGGATACGGCTGACCCGTCCGGTCTCCCGGTGGACTTCCTTGCGGATATAGACTTCTCTGTCCGCCGGGATCTGGTCTTTCAGGGCCTCATTGAGCTCGGCATGATTATAGTCCCTTTTCAATCTTCCGCCGTTAACGGCCTGTTCGATAAGGTTCTGCAAATCAATCTTGCTTTCACTGTCCACCAATTTAAATTCCAACTGGGCGGTCCGGCCGATAAGATCCATGGCCCGCTGAGGGTCCTTGACCCCGGGCAGTTGAACCACGATTTCATCACTCCCCTGGCGAACAATGACCGGTTCCGTGACCCCGAATTGATCGATCCGGTTCCGGATGATTTCCAGGCTTTGCGACAGGGCGTTCTCGGTGATCGATTTAATCTCTTTTTCTTTAAGAGCGAGCTCGACCTGGACCCCTTCGGGTCTTTGGGCCGTTGAAACCACGGTCAGAGAAGGGAATTCCTCCTTTATCGTCTTTTGAACCACGGGAAGCTGGTCGGCATTGGACAATAGAAAAGTCAGATGGTTTTTCCCGGCGGCCTCTCCACGACTGGCCGGGATCTGCTTTTTCCTCAGACTTTCCCTCAAATCCTGTTGGGAAACCTCTAAATAATTTTTGACGGCCTGATCCAAATCAACCTTAAGGATCAGATGCATGCCCCCCTGGAGGTCCAGCCCCAGTCGTAACCCCTCGCTGGGCAAGACCTTACTCCACCAGGATGGAAAATCTTTGGTCACCGATGGAATGATAAATAGAACGGACAAGGCTGCCAATACGCCGATCAAGGTAAATTTCCAACGAATTTTCTTAAGCATGATCAATCCTTTCCATACCCACTGTCTGCCGCACTCCCATTAGGAGCAAAGATCCATTTGGAACAGGCGGATCGAGGGCCTTTAGGTTCACCCGAATTCAAACCCAATTTCCGCCTGTTAAAACTGTTTTGTTTCTCATTATTCAGGCCAAAAGTCAAGGTTATAATTTTAACCGGAAGAGTCCTCTGGACCTCGGGAAAGAAAAAGGGGCAATCCTATGGTCACCGTAGTGCCCTGATTTTCCTGGCTTTGGACCTCTAAGGTCCCTTCATGGGCCTGGATTATCTTTTGGGTAATGACCAATCCTAACCCCACCCCTTTTTCTTTGGTGGTATAATAGGGGGCCAAAATTTTTTTCAATCCTTCCCGGGGTATGCCTTTACCCGTATCGGCCACCGAGATTTCCAGGAAATCTCTGGTGAAGTTCGGAGTGGCGCGTTATCCGTTTTGAGATGGATTTTCTTTCACTCCGAACTCCGAACTCCGAACCCCGAACCACTCTTCACCGTCAGAAGGATATCTCCCCCGCCCGGCATGGCCTCCAGGGCATTATTGAAGATATTGAGGAAGGCCTGGGTAAGTTGAAAACGATCACAGCGGATCAGGGGAACTTGCGCTTCCCATTTTTTTATAATCCGAATTCCCTTTGATCTGAACTCCTCTTCCATCACCTCCAGCACATAGTCCAAGATTTCAAAGATCGATTGTTCTTCCAATTTGATTTCCGGAGGCTTGGCCATCATTAAAAACTGACCGATTATTTGATTGACTCTGGCGATTTCATTGCGAACGATTTGAGTAAACCGTTCATATTCCTTTTGCTCCTCTAAAACGGGCCAACGAAATTCCTGTTGCAGCCTCTGCACCACCAGGCCAATGGCATTGAGGGGATTTTTGATTTCGTGGGCCACCCCGGCCGCCAATTGCCCCATGGCCGATAGTTCTTCTTTTAAACGGATCTGTTCCTCCATATCTCTCAATTTTCGAAGGTGACGGCCCTGGAACCGAAAGATAAAAAATAGTCCCATAAGTCCCGCGGCAAAAAGAACCATACTCGTCAGGATTATGGTTCTCCTGCCCTGATCCAGGATGGGATTGACTTCTTTCAAGGAAAGCCCTAAGCGTACCCGGCCTAGGTCCTTACCAGCAGGTCGGAAGGATCGGACTATTTCTAAAAACTCTCCCTTTTTCCCTTTAATCCAGAAAAGACCGGGATCTCCGGAGCGGACCTGCTTTCTCAGGGATGTTGGGTCCGAATCAACCAAGAGCGCTTCACCGGTTTGGGCAATTATTTTTCCGGAAGACCCTTCAACCCTCAGGTAAGCGATATTCCCCTTCCCGGAAAAATCTTCCAGGAATCCCTGAATAATAATCTGTTGCCCCAAAGCGATGTATTCTTCGGAAGAAAGCAGGATCAGGATCGCCCCGTGGCCATGGCGGCGGGCCACGGCCACGGCTAAGGGAAGGGTTTGACGTAAGGGTCCCTCTCCCCTGAAGACAGCCAAACGGGTCTTCCCGGTCAAGACCTTTTGGAAAAAAGGGGGCCTGTTTCTTAATGGTTCGGGTAAGAGGGGCAAGGCGAAATCTTTTGGCCCCGAATTCAAAAAATAGATTTGAGACAACCCCATCGGGCCGATCCTGTTTTTCAAGGATCGAGGATCGAAGGGCTTATGGGAGGACTCCTGATCAAGCTGCAAGGCCAGATTGATGAGACGTTCGATAAGCAAATCCTCAACACCCAAGACATCTTCCGAACCTTCGATCGTTACGGCGGACGATGGAAGACGGTTCTGGAAAAAGACGGCCAGCCAATTCCCGGAGTTTTTTTCCAGCCCTTTTATGACGACCAGGGCTTCTGTTTCTAAAATGTTAAACAGTTGACTGCGGGTCCGTTGGATTTCAAAATAGCCGTTGATCAGGAAAATGCCGATCAAGACGGTCATGACGAAAAACAGATATAAAGGGTATTGGATAGGTCCATGACCGGATATTTTGCGGGGCAATATCATGGCTTAATATGAAAATAGATTTTTAACCGCCCTTAGCCTCTATATGGGCTCTGTAGGGAGAGGGGTATTTTCATGCTTCGTCGGTGACCGCTTCAGGCGGGCATGAGAGCTTAGTACGAAAAACCGAATATTGAATTTCATTGTTTTGGCTTTCCTTCGAAATTCGTTATTCGATATTCATCATTCGTTTTTATATTCAGACCCAGGCCCTCTCCTGCCCTGCCCCATTCCGTGTCCCATGCCCGGTCCCATTCCACGACGGAACCCCATACCAGGCCGAAATCCCAAATCGGTTTCAGGAGGTAACTTTTCCCGTTGTTCCGGGGTGAAGACCTTCAGGGCTTCCTGATAATAAAAAAGGGAGCGCTCATGGGCCTGGAGCAAAAGGGATTGGATCTGGCGGCGTAATGCTTCTCCCGGTTCCCCTTTATTTTCTTCCGGGGTCAAGGTCCTGAGTTCCATCCGCTTCATCATTATTTTTTTTCGCCCTTGAGCTGATTCCTGATGAAACCGACTTTTCAGTTCTTTGAGGCTTTGGGCCTGCTCCGGCGTGAGATTCAGATTTTCCGCCCAAGGCTCCGGGTTAGGAGAAGCAGATAAGACCTCGATTCCGGCTAAGTGAAGGCCCAGGCCAACGATCCAGAGAAAACAGATAATCTTTTTTACCATAGGCAAGTCACATCCAAGAAAATAGGCGCAAGGACCAGGGTTCAAGGTCCAAGGTGCGAGGTTAGAATGCAGTTTCTTCATTTTTTTAATCTTGAAGCCTTGAGCCTTAAGCCTTGTGCCTATGCCTCAAGCCTTTCCATCGCCAAATGATAGAGCCTGACATATTCCTTGGCCGAGGTCATCCAGGAAAAATCCTGGGCCATGGCGTTTTTCATCAATTGGGTCCATTGGGTTTGGTTTTTATAGACAGCCAGGGCCTCTTGAAGAGCGGCCCATAATTCCCCGGCCTGATAGCGCCTGAATTTAAAACCGGTCCCTTTTCCGGTCCGCGGATCAAAAGGAATGATGGTATCATCCAGGCCTCCGGTGGCCCGCACAACCGGGATAGTCCCATACTTTAGGCTGTAGATCTGATTCAGGCCGCAAGGCTCATAGAGGGAAGGCATGAGAAAGAGATCGCTCCCGGCCTCTATTTTATGGGCCAGGACATTATCAAAGGCCAGACAAATGCCGACTTTTTCGGGGTACTCCTCGGCCAAGCCGGGAAAAGAGGACATGATACTTCTCTTCCCCGGTGCCCACGACAACCAAGGAGAGGTCCTCTTTCAGGAGACGATCCATAATCTCGGCTAATAGATCAAACCCCTTTTGATCGGCCAGACGGGAGATAATCCCTAATACCGGATGCTCCATTCGATCTTCAGGCAAATGATAGCGGTTTAATAAATCTTTTTTGCAGGCTTTTTTGCCGCTGAGGTCCTTGGGATTATAATGGGCCGCCAGAAGAGGATCGGTCTCCGGATTCCAGAGGTCATAATCGACCCCATTGACGATGCCGAACAGATCATCCTTTCGAAAACTCAAAATCCCTTCCAGACCGGAACCATACTCGGGGGTCTGGATTTCCTGGCTGTATTTTCGACTGACCGTCGTGATGATCTGGCTGTAAACGATGCCGGCCTTGAGCAAATTGGCCTTCCCCCAAAACTCCAGACCCGAAGGAGAAAAACTTTCCCCGGGCAATCCGGCCAATTCGACAATCTCTTTGGGAAAAGACCCCTGATAGGCCATATTATGGATGGTGAAAACAGAGGCCGTCTTCCGGTAGAAGGGGGCTATGCTCCGTTGAAAATGTACATAAGCCGGATATCAGTCCGGTCTGCCAGTCCTGACCGTGGATGATATCCGGCTGAAAGCCCAGGACACGGGCGGCCATAAGGGTCCCTTGGGAAAAATAGACAAATCGGCTGTCATTATCAAAGTAATCGCCCTTGGCGCTTCCGTACAGATTGCCCCGGTCGTAGAACTCGTCTCTTTCTATAAAGTAAACGGGGAGACCCTCCTCCAACTCTCCTTGATAAATATCGGCAGGTATTTGGCGTAGACCCAGAGGAATGGGCAGATTCTCCAAAACTTTTTTAAGCCCATGTTTCCCCTGCCGCACCGACTGATAAAGGGGCATCACCAGCCGGACATCGCAGCCCAAAGCCTTTAAGGCCTTGGGCAAGGCCCCGGCCACATCGGCCAGACCGCCGGTCTTGGCAAAAGGGACCACTTCGGGGGAAACAAAGAGAACTTTTAGGGGTTCCATGGAAAACTTTACTAAAACTTTTCTGGACACCATAAGGGCGGGTTTAAATCCGCCCTTATACGGGTTTTTCATGTTCCCTGACGCCTGTCGGGCCTGAGTTTAAAAGTTCAGGCCCAGTTAAACACCGGGAAAGAAGGTTTTCGATCGAGGAAAATATTAACACAAAATTATTTTAAAAACAAATTGGGGAGCCAGAGGGAGATCTGGGGAAAGAATAAAAAGATAAACAGGCAAATATACATGCCGATGATATAGGGGTAGATCCCTTTATAGATCGTATTGATCGGCACTTTCGTCACCCCGGAGACGACGAAGACATTGATGGCCATGGGCGGGAGGATGATTCCGATCATGGTGATCACGCAGACGATGACCCCGAACCAGACCGGGTCATAGCCCAATTTTAAACCAGGGGCAAAAAGATCGGCGTGGCCAGAATGAGAAAGGCCATGTCTTCGATAAAAGACCCGCCGATGAGATAGACGACAAAGATAAGGACCATGATAATGTTCCGGTTTAAGGGAAGGCTCCCCAGAAAGTCGGCCGCCATATAAGGGGTTCGGGTGACGGCAAAGAAATGGCCCAGGATGGTGGCCCCGGCGATCAGGGTGATGACCATGCAGCCAATGCGCAGGGTGTCCATTAATGGATTTGATAAAACTTTTCAAATTCATTTCCCTCTTGGCCAGGGTCAGGATCAGGACGGCAAAGGTGCCCACACTGCCGGCTTCGGTGGGCGTGAAGTATCCCTGCATCAGGCCGCCGACCACCAAAATAAAAATAATCAGGACCCATAAAACCGGAGGAAGGGAGGCAAATCGTTCCTTCCAGGTCGATTTTTCTCCTTTCGGTCCCAATTTGGGATTGATCTTGCACCACCCGTATAAAGTAATGACAAAAGAAAAGGCGATGATCAATCCGGGGATGATCCCGGCCAGGAAGAGCTTGCCGATGGAGGTCTCGGTCAGGATCCCGTAAATAATCAAGGTCACGCTGGGAGGGATAAGGACCCCCAGGGTTCCTACAGTGGCCACGGTGCCGCAGGACAATCGTTTATCATAGCCGTAGCGGTCCATTTCCGGTACGGCAATGGTGGCAAAGGTGGCCGCCGTGGCCGGAGAGGAGCCGCAGATGGCCTTGAAGGCCGTGGCCGCCGCTACGGTGCCGATGGCCAGACCCCCCCGGGATATGGCCCATGAATTTATAGCCCGAATCGTATAAGCTGCGGGCGATGCCGCCGCTGGCGCCTACTTGGCCCATAAGGACAAAGAGGGGTATGACCGTAAAGCCATAAGAAGAAAAGACACTGTAAGATATCCTTGGCTACCAGGCTTAAGGCCGCCGGGACATTGACGATCCAGGCAAAACCGATAAATCCGGCCAGGGCCATGGAAAATCCGATCTCCAGGCCCATGAGAAAAAAAACAAAAAGAAGTATGACCGTTAAAAGGCTGATCATTTCCAGACTCATGCCTCCCCCTCCTTTTTTAAAAACAAATCGGTGGCCAGGACCAGACATTCGATAAAGCAACAAACCCCGATTCCATAGGCAATGGGGTATTCGGGCATTCTTAAAGTCATGGAAACTTCTCCGGTCCGTGTTAAAATCATTTCCAAGGCTCAAAAGGTTCCAGCCGATGATCAAAAAGGTAACAATGGCCAATATCCTGGCCAGAAAATGAAAAAACTTTTGTCCGCCAAAAGGCAAGCCTTTCGGTTAAAAAATCCATCAGCACATGTCCTCTTTCAAGAGAGGTCTGGGGAATGGCAAACCCGATGACGATGGCCCCCAAGAGGGAAACAATCTCATAGGTCCCAACGATCGGTAATTTAAACTCCCTGAGAATAACATCAGCCATGGTGAGAAACACGATGCCGGCCAATGCCAGTCCGGCAATCCCGTACATTAAACGGGAAAGGGAATGAATAATGGAGACGATTGTTTTCATGCAAGGCTCCTTAAAACAATTCCCTCCCCCTTAATGAGGGGGAGGGGTAAGAAGGTCGGATGTTAGGGATTTTTTTTGAGCCAGTCCTGGCAGAATTTCAAGGCCTCTTCACCGGGTAATCCTTTGGCCTTCATGGCCTGGGCATATTCACCAAAAATCGGGCGGGCGGCGGCTGGCCCACCGTTCATCTTCCTGTTTGGACAAGGGGATAAATCTGGTTGCCCTTTGGCCTTGGCAAATTCCCATTCCGGCTTTATCAATTTCGTCCCAGGACTTACCTGTTTTTTCGATCCATTCTTCATTGACCTTTTGAATCGTAGTCTGGATGTCTTTGGGCAGGGCGTTCCATTTCTGTTTGTTCATGACCACAAAAAAGGCCATGGAATAGGCGGACCCATAATTCAGGGTGGTATATTTGGTGACTTCGGCAAATTTCCAGCCTTTTAAGGTTTCAACCGGAGACATCAGGCCGTCCACCACCCCTTTCTGCATGGCATCATAGGTCTCGGTCTGGGGCATGGCTACCGGTGCGGCCCCCCAATGGGCGACCAGCTTGGCAGTGGTCCCGGTGCAGCGGATTTTCATCCCTTTCAGTTCCTCCAGCTTGGTTATCTTTTTATCCTTGGTGTTAAGATGCCCGGACCATGGCCATGAAGATACATGACCTTAACATCATCCAATTCTTTGGGCTGAAACTTCTTATAAAAGAGCATTGCACAACCGGGTAGCCTGATAGGCCTGATCTTATATCCCAGGGGCATGTCGATGACTTCCATCAAGGGGAAAGCGTCCGGCAGTATAACTGAGAACCGACATGCCGATGTCCGAAATCCCTTTAACAACGCCATCGTAGCATTGGTTGGCGGGCGTCAAGGTGGCACCGGGAAACATGGTGATCTTTACCGCCCCATTGGTCCGTTTTTCAATCTCTTTGGCCCATTCTGTGGCCAGAATGGTGTGGGTGTGGGTGGCGGGGAAGAAAATCGAATAGGTAAGGGTAACGCTCTTGGTCTGGGAATGACCGACTCCGGTCAGAAGAAAGGAAAGGATGAAAAAACTTCCGATAAAAAAAATTAACCCTTTTTTAAACATGATCGACCTCCTTGTGATAGTTTTTCAACTGAATAAGTTTGAACCTACCGTTTCATCCGAATGTCTCATGCGTTAAACTTGCTCTCACCTCCCTTTCTTATTATGGGTACTTATAACGATCAAAATGCAAATCGGTTTCATTTATGAATGGCCTTCATTTGGTTATATTGTAATTATAATATAGTTATTTTTCGGGAGTATAATTTTTGCAGAGGAAAATTGTCAAGGGGAAAAATTTCCATAAAGATTAGGCCCCATCCCTCAGGTCGCTGAAGTTGATTTCCAACATCTTAGCACTGGCCAAAATCCGCTGGGCGTTGCAATCCACGGCCTGGATCCCCCCTGATAAATTTTTCAATTCTAAAGCGGCCCTTTTGATGAGCTGGATCTGCTCATCGATTTTTTTGAGGTCCTCGAGTTCCTGTTGATTCATGGGTGTCCCCCCTGCTTCTTTTCTTTTGAAGTATCAGACGGTTTATGCTTTTTTCATCCAGTATCCAGCATCCAGTATCTATTATAATATCTGTTTTTTTACTTTCGCAAATCCTTAAACCTCCTGGCCTTGCCTTCAGGGCGAGGCAGGCTTTGGAAAGGATGAAATTCAATCAGATAATTTAAGTTGGTCTGGAGCCTCAATCGGTCTTTCAAACGGGCCAGGATTTCTTTTTGATTCCCTTCCTGGCCGGGCTGGGTTTCCACCTTCAGGGATATCTCGTCCGTATCCCCTTTTTTGGTGACGATGACTTCGTACTCGTCTCCCAATTCGGTAAAACCGCGGACCACTTCCTCAATGGCCGAGGGAGATAGCAGGACCCCCTTGACCTTGGTGATGTCATCGGCCCGCCCGGAAACCCCGCCTTTGAATAATCGGAAGGTCCGCCCGCAGGCACAGGGGGTGTCGGCCCATTCCACCACATCCTTGGAATCGAAGCGGATGCAGGGCTGGGCCAGACGATCCAGGGCCGTGATGACCATTTTTCCTTTTTGACCCGGCTCGGTAATGGGTTTCCCGGTGATCAAATCCTCCACTTCCACCAGGAAAAGGGCTTCATTAATATGAATCCCTGATTGTTCCTGACATTCGTATCCCCAGGCCCCTATTTCAGTGGCCCCCACATGATCGAAGACCTTGGCCCCCCAGGCCTCTTCCATCCGTTTCCGGGTGCTGGGGATACTGGCCCCGGGTTCACCGGCGCAAACAATCTTTCGGATGTTCAAGTCCTTGGCCGGGTCGATGTTCAAACGGTTTTTGGCCGTATCGGCCATGGTCAATACATAGCTCGGAGTGGCCATCATGGCCGTGGCTTGAAGTTCCTGGATCTTGAGGATCCGGGCGGCCGTGTCCAGGACCCCTCCGGGGACCACCTCACAACCCATTTTTTCCGCCCCATAGTGGGCCGCCCAGAAGGCCACAAAGACATTATACCCAAAGGGAAGGAAGACCCGGTCGGTCTTTCGAAACCCCTGGGCATAGAGGATATAGGCCCAGGACTCGGACCACCACTCCCAGTCCTGCCAGGTATCCGGTTGATACACCGGTTGACCGGTGGTGCCGCTGGTCTGCCGAAATTCGACCACCTCTTCCAGGGGAACGCAGAGGGCCTCCCCGTAAGGGAAAGGGGTCTTTGCGCTGGATGGAGCGCATCATGGACTTCTCCACCCTGGGGACTTTTTGAATATCCTCATAGGTCTTTATATCTCCCGGTTCCAGCCCGGCTTCCTGATAAAGACGGCGATGGAACTTCGACCGCTCGTAGGCCCATTCGAAAATCTTTTTAAACTTTCGAAGCTGAAGGGCCCGCAAGTGCTCCCGGGGAAGGCGCTCCATCAAGGGGTTCCAATATTTTTTTGCTTCTGCTTCTAAAAGTGCCATGGTGACCTCTATCGGATTCGATCAAATTTTCTTGTTTCATCTAATGAAACAAGTAGTTCGTTGAATGAATCCTATCATCATTTCCCCCGATCCTGTCAAGCAAAAAAACAGGGATGGGGAAAAATAAAACTTCTTGCCGGCCCGGACCGCAAATTCCTTCATAGGGCCTGCTTCTTTTCGAGGTAGCCTATTTCCCTGGAAATATTCAGGCCTGTTTTCAGGGCCTCTTTTATGATCCGTTTCAATTCCCTGGCATCCACCGAGGAAGAGATGAAACAAACCGCTAAACTGGCGACCACCTTTCCCCTAAAATCACGAATCGGGACGGCCACCCCGGTAATGCCTTCGAAGGTCCTCTCCACATCGACGGCAAATCCCTCCTCCCGCACCCGACCGAGCCATTTTTTAAATTCCTCTTTTTTGGTAAATGATTTTTTAGTGGTGGCCCTGAGCGGATTTTTCTCCAATAGATGTTCTACTTCGGAGTCGGACAAATGGGCCATGAGCATGGGGCCCAACATGCCCCAATACGGAGGACGGCGGGTGCCGATCTTCGAGGTAAAGGTGATCGGGTTGCGTGAATCCTCTCTCTTGTCGATGTAGATCAATTGCCCCTGCTCCAGGATGGCCAGGAATAATGTTTTACCCAGCTTCTGATGCAATTGGTCTAAAAAGGGAGAGGCCGTTTTTCTCAGGGAGAAAGAATGAAAGACAATACTCCCCAACTCGAACAATCGGAGCCCCAGAGAATATTCCTTGGAGGCATGATCCTGATTAAGAAAGCCGTACGTCACCAACGTCGAACACAGTCGTAAAACCGTAGCCCTGGAGAGATTGAGGATCTCCGCCAGTTGACTCAGGGTAAGCCCTTTCCTCTCACCGGTAAAGGCATTCAGGATTTGTAAGGCCCTTTCCAACGAACGATTATAAAAAGCTTCATTTTTATCCCCTGGCATCAATATTCACCTGATGAAATTATTTTTCCCAGGGTAATAACAGAAAGCTCTCTTTGTCAACCGGAATATTCTGATGAAGAACATTCAACCCTCGCTGGAGGCGGAGTGGTTACTCGTCACTCCGGTTAAGCGATTCCCGGTATGATAGTCCCACCTGAAGGGAAAATGACCACATCCGCCTCGGGAGTCTTTTGGACGGCAGCCTCAATGGCCTTCTGAAATTTTAAGTCTTTAAAATTACCAGACCCCCTTTTTTCCCTTGACCCCGCTCTCTTTTCTATTTTATACAAATAAAATAGAAAATTTACCTATTTGCCGCCAGCATCAATAACCGGTAAACCCTTTTAAAGGAATAAATAGTGAAACTTTCCACAAAGATTCGATATGGCGTCAGGTCGCTTTGCGATATGGTCACAAACGTAACCGGCTCCCCGGCACAAATAAAGGATATTTCTAAAAGACAATCAATATCAGCAAGGTATATTGAACAAATATTTCAAAAACTAAAAAAGGCCGGGCTTATCAAAAGCGTTCGGGGTAGGTCGGGCGGATATCTCCTTACCCAAAACCCCAACGAAATTAGTGTGGGGGATGTAATCAGGGCCATTGAGGGGAAAGACATACAACTGGTCGCTTGTTTTAATAAGAATAAAGGGGCGATAAAAGCCTGCGAAAGATTAGGAAACTGTGCAGCTTCCCAGGTATGGGAAGAGGCCTCAAAACGGTTAACGGATTACTTTGATTCGGTTACCATTAAACAAATTTGCGAAGAGCAGACAAAACAGAAAAGAGAAACTTAGAAATTCCCTCCTTTAAAATCCTTCAAAACCCGCCCGCCCGTCTCCCTCTTTTGTCTTCTCCTTTCAATAGTCTTTTTCTTTTCTGGAAGGAAATCGTATGAGTTAAACTACGCCTTTATCTCCATTTTGTAGGTAAAACCCTTCAACCGATAAAACCACCAAGCATTTCTATTAAAAATAATCATTATATTTCAATAAGATATATATAGAGTACCCGTTGGTACACCCTTTGCTTTACTATTCAATAGGTATTCATCGTTGATGGACTCGTAAAAAGCCCATCATCTGGCCTTTTCCATCATTCCGGCAAATGCCGGAATCCAGGGAATTCAACAGCTTCTGGACCCCGGCTTTCGCCGGAGTGACGACCAAAGTGACTTTTTACGAGGTTGTCACCAATGAAGGGAGAAAAAAATGAAGGTATTAATCGTTGATGATAATCAATCGGTGGCCTCTGTTGTCCAGATTATGCTGGAAATCGAAGGTTATGAAGTAAAATCAGCACTAAATGGACCCGAAGGGTATTTGGCCTATCTGCAGTTCCTGCCGGACCTGGTGATCACGGATATTCAAATGCCCGGAGAAAATGGCTTCGAGCTGATGAATCACATCAGGGAGAAAGATCCAAAGGCAAAGACGATTTATATGAGCGGTAACCTGGAACAGTTTTATCCCCTCCTTGAGGAAGAAAAGAGCAAGTACCAGATCAACTTCCTGGACAAACCCTTTTCCAGGGAAGAACTGATGGGGCAGGTTTCTCATTTCTTATCTTGAGAAGATGGTTATGGGATGTAAGGAGTTGAGGTGTTAGGGGGTTTCCCACTGCGGAGTGCATCCCGTGATCTTAGGATTAGAGTCCGCCATGGGGACAGTATTTTGAGGAATCCCGACCTATCAAATTCTAAGGAGGAAAAAATGAAAAAGCTAATAAAGATCTTACACATCAATCCAAGTTGGCAAGTAATTTATATCCTTATTCGTGACAGAGTTCTTATTAAATCTAAGGTCCCCTTAGAAAAGGCAATTTCGATGTTGAAGAATGAAAAATTTGACTTGATCGTCTCGGAACCCCAAAAAATAGCCATATTAGATCGTCCGACAGCGTTAGGAAAAAAGATTCCCCATGGATGGCCTTTGCGGGGAAAGGGAAATAAAATTACAGAAAAAATAGCCGAATTTCAACCCGGGATGTGTTATGGCTGAAACTCCATTAAACATCAACTCTAACACTACTTACTCTCTCAGACATGAAGATCGTCCTGCCGGGAATGAATCTGAGTAATCAGATTCATTCCGGAGAAATTAATGCTTCGATTATCGGGAAGGATTCATTCGGCTCAAGTCGGCATTTCGCTAACATCAATCCCTTATTCCTGGCCCTTATTCCTGGACGCTCTTCCAGGTTTCATCCGGATCAAAGGCCATTATGGTCCGGGCCGCTTCTCTGGTTTTTTTGCCAAGGTCCTTTTGAAAAACGACCCCATTCTGATTGACCATAAAGGTCATGACGCCGGAAGAGCCATACTTCGCCGGGTAGGCGATAAGGGCGAATCCCCCGATCATCCTGCCCTCGACCACATAATCACGGGCACCCGCCGGATGCGTTCTTACCCTGGGCCTTGAGAATCCTGTAAACGTACCCATGGTAAGGCGTAGGTTGATCCCCCAATGGTTCCCCGCCGTATCCCCCTTCCCGCGCAGCGGCAAATAAAGGCCCCATGGGGCTTTGCTCCTGCCCTTCGCCGGCCTCCCAATAGAGGCCGTCCTGCTTACCGGGCGTACTGGCAAATTCTTGGGCGTACTCCAGCAGGGCCTTCCCCTGACGGGCCTTTCTCATGGCATATTCCTTCTGGGCGTCCACATAGGCCAGGCACACCTGAATGGCGTTCAGCTCATTCCTGCCTACCCGGCGCGCCAATATCTCCTGCCTGCCCGCTTTGGTATCGAACCTCCAGCCCTTCTCGGTTTTCACTAAAGGAATGGGAAAAGGCCAATCGTCATTCCCCAAGCGGAGCTGGGCCTTGCCGGAGGCCTCTTCCAGCCGGTTCTTCTCTTCATAATGCTTGACGAACCGATCACGTCCCTCTTTATCCTGCACCGGATCTCCGGACAGGACAAGAGCCTTGCCTCCGGGTCCGAAAATCTTCAGCAGCAATTGGGTATTACCGGCCTTGACCGCCTCAGCCATGGCCTTGACCGCCTCCTCCGGTGTCGAATAGCTCTTCTGGTGTCGAGGTTTGGCATAAACGCTGCCGGCGGCCAAAACAACGGCCAAAACAGCCGCTACAACAAAGAGCCCCTTACTTCTGACCAGTCCTATTTCCTTGTTACGATTGGATTGCAACATCACTCTATCCTCCATAGGGAATTGGTGTCCCGACATTTGAGTATTCACTTGCCACGTTCGCGCGCGGGTCCACCGCCGGGATGTCCTCTCCCGGGGGCGGGTCTGTTGCCTACGGGCCCGGGACCTGCGGATCTTGGCCCGGACAGACTTTCATGGCCTCGCTGGCTGTCCCTTCGCGTTTGACCGCCCGGGGCAATGCCGCCAAAGGCCGTAGGACTTTGCAGGCCTTGGACTCCCTGATGTCCAGGGACGGGCATTTGCCTTTGCATCTCCGGCCTGACCGGCATAGGTTTGGCTGCAACCGGCGGTTGCTGCACAGGAGTTGAGGGTTGCCTGGAGGGTTCAGGTCGGGCCACTCTCGGACCGGGGGTTACCCGCGGCTCCTGAGCGGGAACGGGTGGTTGCCTTAACGATTCAGGTCGGGCCGGCGCTGGGCTTGGTGTAACTCGCGGCTGCTGCCCAGGGGCGGATGGTTGCCTGAACGATTCGGGTCGGGCCACATTGGGACTTGTTGTGACCCGGGGCTGCTGCACCTCGGGACGGTTGGACCTCGGGACAACCACCCCTCCCGTGACTGGTCGATCATATCCTCTGAAGCCGCGACGGGCGTCTGCCCCGGGGAGAGGTCCCCGTCCAAACTGCCGGGCAATGGCCGGAGTACGGTAGGCGATTCCCCGTCGGTGATCCGGGTCATGGGTCCAGATCCCCCGGCCGCTGCTACCTGTGGTCACATGACTGGCATACCGGTTCCGGTCGATCCGATTATTGATGGTAACGTTCCTGGAAATATTGACCACTACCGTATGACGATGCCAGTCACAGCCGCCCCAGGCATAGCCCCAGGGAACGCCGATTGGCACCCCGAATCCGAAGCCGATGAAACGACCAGGATTGATGACTCTCCGCGGATGATAGTAAAAAGGCGGGTAGGCCGGCCACCACCAGGGACCAAAGACGATCATCGGGTCATATACCGGCACATAGTATACCTGGGGGTCGGCTGGTTCGATGATGATCGCCTGGGTCTGAGGATCCGGAATCACCCTCAGTTCACTGGTGGTCCTCAAGCTGCCTTGGGCCTGGGCCTTCTCTCTGAGCATTTGTACCGTATCCATCACCTGGTCCTCTTGAGCCAGGAAGGCGTCTCCCACCATCTCCGTCCATTCGAGCTTGTCATTCATCATTTGCAAAATGTCGGGAAAGTTGACCATTGATTTCACACTCGGGTCCCAATCCCGCTGTTCCAAGGCCGCGGCCAACTGATCTCCGCGCAGGTTCGGATTCGCCTGTACCCAGCGGGCGGCCTCGACGACTTCCAGAGGATATGTGGCTGACATCAGGACCTGGGACAGAAGGTCATCCGGATAAAGGGCAATGGGGGCCAGCATCTGATCCAGCTCTTCCTGTCTGAAGGTCATTTGCCCTCCCGAGTCCGTGCCCTGAGCCATGATCCCTGCGGCTGGGAGGGCCATCAGCAACACCAGTGACCACAGCAACCAGTGGGTACCTATCCTTTTTTTGATTTTCATCTTTCTCCCCTGCGGTGTCCCTGTCTAACATTCTTGGGCCACCAGTCTTATAATCCTAATTTGATAGATCTTAATACGAAAATAGATTTTTAACTGCCCTAAACTCTGTAGAAGCCTGTAAGGGCGGGTTTAAACCCGCCCTACGAGTTTTCATGCTCGTGGTGCCCCAAAGGGGCATGAGGTCTATAACAAATTAAATGACTTTTTAGAACAGACCACTTTTTTGATAATAGGTTAAAAATAATGTTTGGATGAAAAGATTATAAAAGGGGATGAGATCAGAGGTCAAGGATAAAAGGGGTTGATGCCAATGGAGGCCCCTCTCAAAAAGGAGATGATCTCAAATCAGACGGAAGCTGCGAGAACAGGTTAACCGGGAGATTTATTTTAAGTCCGCCCAATTATCTCCCTGGGAAATCTGGACCACCAAAGGCACACTTAGGGTGATGACCCCTTCCATGATTTCCTGGACCATGGTTTTCAGAAAGGGGATTTCCTTTTCCGGGCCTTCGAAGACCAATTCGTCGTGGACCTGAAGGAGCATCCGGGATTGCATCCTTTCGGCGTGGAGGGTTTTGTGAATCTCGATCATGGCCTTTTTGATCAGATCGGCGGCCGTCCCTTGAATCGGCGTATTGATGGCCGTCCGTTCGGCAAAGAGCCGGACCGCCCGGTTGGAACTGTTGATGTCCTCAATAGGCCGGCGACGGTTGAACAGGGTGGTGACGCTCTTCATCCGTCGGGCCTCGGTCAGCGTATCTTCAATATACTGTTTAACCCCCCTGTATTTGAGAAAATACTGGTCGATCATGTCCTGGGCCTCCCGGTTATTGATCCCCAATTCCTTGGAAAGCCCGAAGGCACTCATCCCGTAGAGGATCCCGAAATTAATCACCTTGGCCTGACGGCGCATTTCCGAGGTGATTCCTTCCGGGGCGCAATTGAAAAGTTCGGCCGCGGTCCGGCTGTGAATATCCTGACCCTTCCGAAAGGCCTCGACCAGGGTTTCATCCTGGCTGCAATGGGCCAGGATACGCAGTTCGATCTGAGAATAGTCGGAAGAAAGCATCTTCCAGCCCGGCTCGGGGAGGAAGGCCTGGCGGATGCGCCTCCCCTCCTCGGTTCGAATAGGGATATTTTGCAGATTGGGCTCGCTGCTGCTCAACCGGCCGGTGGCGGTGACGGTCTGGTTGTAGGAGGTATGCAAGCGCCCGGTCCGGGACAAGATCAATCGAGGCAGGGCATCGATGTAAGTGGACTTGAGCTTGTTCAAGGTGCGGTAATTCCAGACCTCGGCCGCCAGGGGATGGCTTAAGGACAACTCTTTGAGCACTTCGGCATCGGTAGACAGGCGGGTCCGGCCCTTGGTCTTTTTTCCCTGGGGGAGCTTGAGCTTTTCAAAAAGGATATAACCCAATTGTTGCGGAGAGTTGATATTGAAGCGCTCCCCGGCCATTTGATAAATCCGCTCCTCAAGCTGGAATAATTTGACCTCCACCTCTCTCGAAAATTGGGCCAGGGCCTGCCCATCCACTCTAACTCCGTGCATTTCCATCTCGGCCAGGACCGGGACCAGGGGCATTTCCATCTCGTTGAAAAGCTCATCCAATCCTTCCTGCCGAAGGAGGGGACCCAGTTTCCGGGCGCAGGCCAAAGTGACCTCGGCATCTTCGGCCCCGTATTCAATGGCCTGTTCTACCGCCACTTCACTGAAGTTCTTGGCCTTGGCCCCTGTCCCGACCACTTCCTTATAGGTAGTCAGGCGACGGTTACATTGATCCAGGGCGATCTGGGTCAGATTGTGGCTCCTCCGGGAAGGATTCAAAAGGTAGGAGGCAATCATGGTATCAAAGGCCTCGCCCAGGTAATCGAGGCCGTAGCGCCGCATGATAATCCATTCGTACTTGACATTCTGGCCGATCATTTCGATGTCGGGATCTTCGATAATCCCCTTGAGCAGACCCAGAACCTCCGATAAGACTAATTGTTTGGGGGCGCCCAGATAGACATGTCCCACCGGGATGTAAACCGCCCGGCCTTCTTCATAGGCCAGGCCAATCCCCACGATCTCGGCCCGCATGGGGTCTTCGGAGGTGGTCTCCAAATCCAGAGAAACCCGCCCGGCCCTTTTTATTTTTTCCACAAAAGCGACCAGCTCAGGCCAATCGGTAATCCCCTTATAAATTCTCGGAGAGGGTTCTTCCAGGACCTCCCCTCCCCCCAGATCCTCGATAAATTTTTTAAAACCCAATTCCTGAAAGAGTTTTTTTAAATGGGGGCTGTCTTTGGATTGAATGTGAAGGTCTGCGGGAGAAAGGTCCAAAGGGACTTGAGTATCCAGGGTGACCAATTCCCGGGAAAGCAAGGCCTGATCCCTATATTGGAGCAGTTTTTCTTTTAATTTGGGGGGCGTGACCGGTGTAGCCGGGTCCAGGATTTTTTCCAGAGACTCGTAAGCCTGGATCAGTTTTACGGCCGTCTTCTCCCCGATGCCGGGCACACCGGGAACATTATCGCTGCTGTCTCCGGCCAGACCCATGATATCGACCCATTTCGCCGGGCTGGTGCCGAATCGCTCCTGCACCGTTTTCAGATCGAAAACCTGATCTTTCAGGGTGTCCCACATACAGATATGGGGAGAAATCATCTGCATCAGATCCTTGTCCCCGGAGACAATGACCACCTCAAACCCTTGGGCCTCGGCCTCCCTGGCTAAGGTGGCGATGATATCATCAGCCTCAAAACCCTGTTTTTCCAGAATCGGCAGGCCGTAATAATGGCTGATCTCTTTGATGTAGGGTATCTGGACAACAAGGTCATCGGGCATGGACGGCCGGTGGGCCTTGTATTCGGTGTAGAGTTCATGCCGGAAGGTAGGACCCTTGGCATCAAAGACCACGGCCAGGTGATCGGGCTTTTCTTGTTCGACGATCTTTCGAATCATTTGGATAAAGCCGAATATAGCCTGGGTGGGCATCCCCTTGGGACTGGAAAGGTGTCCGATGGCGAAAAAGGCCCGGTAAATATAAGAACTGCCGTCGATCAGGTAGAGCTTGGGTGGGTCGGTCATGGAGATGAGTCCTTAACAGGGAATCGGATAGTGGACGAGTGATTTCCCTGATCCAGTCTTGAAATAAGTTAAGGCTTTTGCATAAATAAAATTCAGTTAAAATAGGTCGGGCATCTTGCCTGACAATTTAGGTTGAAATCAAAAAATAGGTCAGCCCCGCCCGGACGGGGCTGACCTATTGCATGGTAATTTTGCATAATGTAGACTTTTGCAAGGACCTTAGTTGTATTTTATTTTTTTTGGGGTTATGATTATTACCGTTTATCGGAACCATATCAAAAGGCACAAAATAAAGCAACAAGTCAACCAATTAACGAATTTAATCAAAAGGCTTCGGACAGGAAATATCATGAACATCATGAAGGTGGTCAAAAAAAATCGGAGGGACAATTATGGAAAATAGATTCGAAGCAGGCCTGGCCTTTTCCACTGCCGCCTGGCCCCTGAATCCCCAAAAGTCAACGCTGGTCTTTATTCATGGCTCCGGTGGTTCAAACATCCTTTGGGACAACCAAGTAAAAAGCTTCGGTGACCGGGCCAACCTTCTGGCCTTGGATCTGCCGGGCCATGGGCGAAGTCCGGGAACCGCTTTCACGACCGTACCTGAATATTCCAAGGCGGTTATGGCCTTTATAAATGAATTAAAAATACTGAAACCTATTCCGGCCGGTCTGAGCCTGGGAGGGGCCATCACCTTACAGCTTCTCCTGGATTATCCGGACCGTTTTCCAGCCGGGGCGCTCATCTGCACCGGCGCTAAGCTGAAGGTTATGCCGATGATCTTCGAAACCATCGAAAAGGATTTTCCGGCTTTCGTGGCTTCTAATAAACAAATGGCTATTTCACGAAAAACGGATCCGGCCCTCATCCAACCGCTGTTGGATAGCAACCTGAAAACCCCGCCCCAGGTGGCCTTCGGCGACTTCCAGGCCTGCGACCATTTTGACGTTCGGGAACGGCTGGCCGAAATCAAGGTCCCGGTCCTGGTGGTAAGCGGCGAAGACGATCTGTTCACGCCCCCCAAATACGCCGAGTATCTGGCCGCTAAAATCGCCAAGGCCAAGCGCGCCCATATCCTGGATGCCGGTCACCTCTTGCCCCTGGAAAAACCCGAGGAATTAAATCAGGCACTGCTTTCATTTCTGGATGAAAACGAATTGTAAGATCACACTCTTTCCGACAAGGAGCCCTAATGAACCCGAAAATAGGTCTGGCCCTGGGCGGCGGTGCGGCCAGGGGCCTTGCCCATCTCGGCGTGCTTAAAGTATTGGAAGACGCCAAGATACCCTTCCATGTCATCACCGGCACGAGCCTCGGCGCCCTGGTCGGAGGGCTTTATGCTTCCCAACCGGACGCCGCTTATTGGATGGGGCGGGTCGAACAATTCCTCTGCAGCTTCCGGTCGCGAAAGACCCGTCTTGAATTCATCCGCAAGCTGGAAGAGGTTGATGATAATTGCGGATTTTTTACCGACATGGCCAACCTGGTCCGCAAGAGTTTTTTCTGGGGCGTTACGGCCACCAAATCGGCCTTCATCTCCGAAAAAGAATATGAAGAATTCCTCTATCCCCTGATTCCCGATATCCCCATCGAGGAGACCAGGATTCCCTTCGGTTGCGTGGCCACGGACATCCGGAAGGCGGCCCGCGTTCTTTATACCCACGGCTCCCTAAGGCGGGCGATCAGTGCCAGTTGTGCGCTGCCGGGAATATTTCCTCCGGTAAGTGATGGGGACCTGTTACTGGTGGACGGAGGGTGGGTGGAGTGCTTGCCTGCCCGGGCCGCAAGGGAAATGGGGGCCCAGGTCATCATAGGCGTAGACGTATCGAGCGAAACCCCGAGTTTCACAAGCGGATCCGGATTGGATATTATCCTCCGTTCGGACGCCGTCACCAGGATTTATCTGAACGACCTATTGCTCGCCGATGCGGATGTGCTTATTCGCCCCGACGTATGCGGGTGTCAATGGGCCGATTTCAGCGGTCCCCGGGAGCTGTTCAGGGCAGGAGAGGAGGCCGCCCTCGAAAGTCTCCCAGCCCTTCGTTCGGCCATCCATAAGGCGGCTGATTTCCGGAAGACCCTGGGTGATCGGTTCAAGATGATCAAGGATAAGCTCAAAGAAACCTTTGCCGGAAGGAAACGGGTTTTATAAATTCGGCTGTTATCGACTATGGGTACACCACTCGTCATTGCCCACCGCGGCGATTCCTCCCGGGCGCTCGAAAATTCAACCGAAGCCGTCAGGCTCGCCCTCTCCTTACCGGTGGATATGATAGAGATCGATATCCGCAAGAGCAGGGATAATGGGCTTTATCTGATGCACGACAGAGACACGGGCAGAACCGCCGACCGGAAAATGGATATCGAACAGTCCCAATCGGATGAGATTGCCCGGGTAAGACTCAAAAACGGTGAGGCGGTCCCGACTCTTACGGATATCCTCAGGCTGGTGTCCGGCAAGGCAGGCTTGAATTTGGAGATCAAGAGTGATGATGCCGGCGCTTTGTGCGCCTGGCTGATCCACCAAACCGGCTATCAGGGACGGGTCCTCATTTCTTCCTTCAAAGAAAAAGAGACTTTTTGAGGCCCGGCGGGTTAACCCGGGGCTTTTAACGTCTCAGATATTCAATTCCTTTTCCCTCGAGAAGGTGAATGAATATAAGACCAAGGGGTTTCGCGTCATCAGTCTCAGGGGAAAAACAGTCAATCAAGGGCTCGTTGAGGTCTGTCATGAGAAAAAGATTAAAGTCTTTGTCTGGACCCTGGACAAGGAAGAGGAGATAAAAAAATTCATCGCCTTGGGCGTCGATGGAATATACTCGAACAGGCCCGCCCTGCTGAAACGGCTGGTGGAGGCCTACCCGAAACAGTCATCCCCTTTTATGCCCCGGGAATCGTGATTAACCATGTCTAATGAATACGATGTCATTTGAAAGAAAGTAAAGAATCTTTTCGCCGTCGGTGACGGTGCGGGAGTAACCCGGGGACTGATCCAGGCCTCGATTTCCGGGGTCGTGGCTGCTCGTGAAGTTTTGAAAAAAATGGCGGGATGACGGTCTCTATTTTTTTCACACCATCAGATATTTTTTCTTCACCTCTTCATTGGCTTCGAGTTCGCTCACGGTGCCCTCGAAGCGGATATGACCGTTGTCGATCACATAGGCCCGGTTGATCATCTTCAAGGCCGACCGGATGTTCTGCTCGGAAAGCAGAATCGAGATACCCACCTCTTTGAGCCGCAAGATCTGCTCCTCCAGGTCTTTGACGATGAGCGGGGCCAAGCCCTCGGTCGGCTCATCCAGGAGGAGGAGGTCGGGACTTCCCATGAGGGCCCTGGCGATGGTCAGCATCTGCTGCTCGCCTCCCGAAAGATGTCCGGCCCGTCTGGCCCGGATCTCCCGGAGGGCCGGAAAGAGGTCGTAGACCCGGTCCTTGTTCCACTGGGGGGAACGGGAGTGGACGATCTCCAGGTTGTCTTCCACAGACAGGTCGGCAAAAACCCGGCGGTCGTCAGGCACATAACCAATCCCTTTGCGAAAGAGGGCATAGGGCTTTATGCCCCTCAGGTCTTCCCCATTGTAAGAGATAGACCCTTCCCTGGGAGGGGTAAGTCCCATAATGCTTCGCATAGTGGTGCTCTTACCGGCGCCGTTTCTGCCCAGGAGTCCCACCACCTCGCCCTTGGAGACCGTCAGCGAGATATCGAAAAGGATGTGGCTCAAGCCGTAATAGGTGTGGATATTCCTTACATCTAACATGCGTCGCTCCCCCCGAGATAGGCGTCCTGGACCGCCTGGTTGCAGCGCACTTCCTCACAGGTGCCCTGGATAATCGAGCCTCCCCTGACCATGACCATGACTCTATTGGCAATACCAAAAACAATTTCCATGTCATGCTCACAGAACAGGATGGTCAAGCCGCGCTTTTCAGACAGGTGCCTGATCAACTCGATGCAGCGGGAGGTTTCTTCGGGAGCCATACCGGCGGTCGGTTCGTCGAGGATTAAGAGCTCAGGATTCCCGCCGAGGGCCATGGCGATCTCCAGAACCTTACGATCGCCATGGGAAATCAGTCCGGTTTTGAGATCCCTTTTATCCATGAGGCCGACACCCTTTAGGATCTCATTGGTTTCTTCGACGGCCAATTTAGCCGAAGGGGTAAAAAGATTCCAGGTCCTTTTTTCCCGGGACAGGACCGAGATCTGTATATTCTCAAAAATGGACAATCTTTGGAATATATTAACGACCTGAAAAGAACGGGAAATCCCCTTCCTGCAAATCTCATGGGGCGGGAGTCCGGTTATATCTTGGCCTTTAAAAAAAACTTTCCCGCTCTCGGGTTTTAATAGTCCGGTAATGAGATTAAAGAAGGTTGTTTTTCCGGCGCCGTTGGGACCGATGATCGCGACAATCTCACCCTTTTCCACCTCAAGATCTGCCCGATGGACTGCCAGGAATCCACCAAACGATTTTAATAATGATTTTACCTCTAACACTCAAAACTCCTTTATGACCGGCTCTATAAGGCCTTTATGCAGCTTTTCCTCCACATAACCGAGTATCCCATTGGGCAGGAAGAAGATCACCAGCATCATTAAAATACCCAGGGGCATGGTCCAATAATCCGTAAAGCCGCTGACAAACGTTCTCAGGGAGATGATGATGGCGGCACCAAGGAGGGGACCTAAAAAAGTAAACCACCCGCCGAGTAAACACATGATCAGAATTTCGAGGGAGAGGGTCCAAAAGAGCATGTCTGGAAAAACGGCCGTTTCGACGACAACAAAAAGGGACCCGGCAACCCCTGCAAAAAATCCGGCGATGACCAATACCAGGAGTTGGTGGCGTCTGACATTAATACCGATCATGGCGCTGCGGACCGGATTATCGCGAATCCCCTGGAGGGCGCTGCCAAAGGGGGATTTCACGATTTTATACATGACCAAGAGACATAGCGAGGTGACCAAAAGCGTGAAATAGTAAGCCCTATTCTGGGATGAAAGGATATCCGGTAAGGGGATGCCGTTGATGCCGTTATCGCCCCCAGTGAAGGAGTACCAACGGTAAACAATAATCCAAACCAGCGATCCGAGGGAAATCTGAAGCATTCCAAAATAAAGTTTTGAAAGGCGGATGCAGATGAGACCCATAATAAAACTTAGAAGCGCTGCTACCAAAGGCCCACCAACGAAACTCAGCCATGGGGAAAGCCCGCTTTTTAGGATTATCAGGGCCGTGGCATAGGCCCCCGCCCCGTAGAATACGGCATGGTGAAACTGAAAGATCCCCCCATAACCAAGAGGAAGATTAAGGCTCGTTGCCAGAAGACCGGTGAGTAAAATAATCGAGATTAAATAAATATAAAAACGCGGCAGGAAGAGAGGGAACAGAAATAGGAGAATAAGTCCTGCCCCAAACCAGATGCGGCCCTTTCCTTGTAAAGCCCCTTTAAGCATAGGTCCCCCCGAACCCTTGATCACCAGGTAGATTTAAGAAGTCCCGTAGGCCTGAACAATAGGACTACGATCACGGCGGCATAGGGAAAAACGATCCCAAATTGAGGCCAGACCAAGATGCCCAGCGATTGGGTCAGGCCAAATATCAGAGAACCCAGCAGGGCCCCCCAGATATTACCCAAACCCCCGATAATCACGATGAGAAAGGCTTCCATAATGAGCGTATGGTCCATCCCCAGGCTGACGCTGACTGTCGGCGCCACCAAGGCCCCACCCAGACCTGCCAAAAAACAGCCGATCACAAAAACAATGGCGAATACCCAGCTTACATTGATGCCCACCGCACCCACCATTTCCCTGTCGACCGCAGCGGCCCTGGCGATCTTGCCTATCTTTGTCTTGTTCACGATAAACCACAAAGACACCGCAACAATGGGGCCGATCATCAGGAGGAACAGATTGTAACGAGGAAAGGACAGCCCTTTAAACAAATCAACCGATCCCTGGAAAAGCCGGGGCACGGGTACGGATTTGTAATCCGTGCCCCAGACCATCTTTACCAGATCACCAAAGACAAGAGAAAAAGCAAAGGTGAGTAAAAGGAGCATGAGGTGTTCCCGCTCATAGAGATGTTGAAAAAAACCTCTTTCGGCGATAAGACTCACCAGGGCGACCCCCAGCGGTGCAATAATTATGGCTATCCAAAAACCGATTGATCCGCCACCGATGGTGGTGGCAACGGTATAGGTCATAAAGGCGCCGACCATATACAGGGAGCCGTGCCAGATATTGGGGATTCTGAGCACACCCAATATGAGGCTTAATCCGGAAGCCACAATGAAGAGGACAACGGTGCGGCTTAAACCGACAAAAATCTGGCCCAGTATCGCCGGCGGAATGATCGTGTATAAAAAGCCCATTGAGGAACCCTTTTAAGAGGTTTAATGCTTACGGGTTTTCAGCACCTCTTCACAGGTCGGCATATAATCCTTAAAGGGTATGGTCACAATATCGCCGGCAATGAGAAAGTCTTTGAATTCGGGGCTTTTGATCACCTTCCCGAACATCATGGGCAGTTGAAGCTGATGGTCGCAGGCGCGCATCTCCAACTTGCCTACGGGGCTGTCGATCACCAACCCTTCCAAAGCGTTGACAAACTTCTCCTTGTCTATGGACCCAGCTTTCTTAAAACCCTGTTCAATGAGCCGTCCGGCGGCATAACCGAAGAGCGCGAACATCTGGGGGTATCGGCCGTAGGCTTTCCTGAATTCCTGCACATAGGCCTTGTTGGCCGGTGTGTTGGGGTGATAGAAGAGGTAAGGGGCCGTTCCATAAACACCTTCAGGTCCATCCGCACCGAGGGGTCCCAAAATCCCATAGTCGATGACCGTATGCTGATATATCGGAATCTTGGCCAGGAGGCCCGTTGCCTTGGCCGCCTTGGCAAAAGTAACCATGGTGGCGCCCCCGGTAGCGGCGATAAGGAAATCGGGTTTGGCACTCATGATCTGAGTGATGTAAGGGGTAAAATCGGATTCCCCCACCTTCCACCAGGTCTGTCCAAGGAGTTGCACATTGGGTTTCAGGACTTTCAGTCTGTTCCAGACGGATTCGGCAAGGGCATGGCCGTATTCGTAATCATCACCGGCAATCCAGTACTTAACGAAGGGTTTCTTGGCCAGGGCAAAGGCCGCCGCCCTTCCGGCCATGGCCGTATTCTCGGCAATGCCGAAAACATAGCGGTGGCCCATTTCACCGGTGATCTTTTCCGTCCGGGCATTGGTGACCAGGAAGGGGATTTTTTCTTTCCTGGCAAAATCCGATACGGCCAGAGCCGTCGCACTGTTGATGGTCCCCATTAATAAATCCACGTGTTCCTTCATGACCAGTTCCTTGGCCATGGCCAGTCCAACGTCCGGTTTGAACTTCTCGTCTCTGGTAAAAAATTCGATCTTCCTTCCCAAAACGCCGCCCTTGGCATTGATCTCGTTAACCGCCATCTTAAACCCATCGAGAACGTCCTGGGACAGAGTGGCCGCAGGACCGGAATAGGTGTCCACAATACCTACTTTAATGACGTCTGCCCCGTAGGAAGAAGGGGCGAAGGGAAAAAGGCCCAAACATCCGACCATAAAAACAAAAAGACAAATTATCCTTTTCATTGAAATACCTCCTATGGTTTATTTTTTCTGGCTGCTATTCCTATTCTGAGGTAAGCCCCTTTGTCGGCTTACGACGGTCCGCCCTTAAATATTGGGGTTCATTTTGAATATACAAAAATCCCTCTGGCCCAGCTTTTCCGCCCTGGTCAGCTTGCCGGAAGCGACCGAGATCATTTCTCCAAAGATCCGCTTTCCGGCCTCGGTCAGCCCCTCCTTTCCTTCGAGGATGCGGCTCACATCAATATCCAGGTGGTCTTTCATCCGGAGGCCGGTATTCCTGTTACCGGTAATCTTGATGACCGGCGCAATGGGCGATCCTACCGGAGTTCCCCTGCCGGTAGTGAAGAGAACGATCTGGGCTCCTCCGGCCACCATGCCGGTGAGTTGCTCAATATCATGGGCCGGGGTATCCATAAAGACCAGTCCCTTTTTTGTCGGGTGAGACCCGTAGGGGATCACTTCTTCAAGGGACCCTGTCCCGGCCTTGTAAATGCATCCCAGAGATTTCTCCTCAAGAGTCGTTATCCCTC
The DNA here is from genome assembly GCA_963821645.1 of uncultured delta proteobacterium. Lineage (GTDB taxonomy): Bacteria > Desulfobacterota > RBG-13-43-22 > RBG-13-43-22 > RBG-13-43-22 > RBG-13-43-22. The sequence continues at coordinate 93,719 of CAWGEQ010000051.1, forward strand.
CGGCGATATTACCCGGGGCAGGATTGCCCTGGCGGATGTTCTGCCCGGCCGCAATCGCCCTCTTCTCCCACCAGGCAACGGCCTTCAGAAGCTGCCGCGCGATTTCTGGGGTCTTGGCCCTCCTGGCCAGGAGATGTTCGGCGCCGATCAGCTCGGGGGTCTCTGAGAGGATCACTGTGCCGCCTTCGGCCATGAGCAGGTCGCAGGCCTTGCCTACTGCCGGATTAGAGGCTAAACCGGAGGTGTAGTCGGACCCGCCGCATTCCGTGCCGAGAATCAACTCGCCCAAAGGGATCGGCTCACGATGGAGTGCGGCCGCGTCGGCGAGCATCTCCTTGACGATGCCCCTACCCCGTGAAATGGTTTTCTTCGTTCCCCCGGCTTCCTGAACCACGATTGATTCCACCCGCTTGCCGCTCGGTCTTATCTCTTTGGCGACCACCTCGGCGGCCAGTTCCTCACATCCGAGCCCGACGATCAGTACACCAGATACATTCGGGTTGGTTCCAAATCCAATCAAAGTCCTCCTGACCAGCAGGCGATCTTCTCCCATTTGGCCGCATCCCAAAATGTTGGGAAGATAAACGGCCCCCTTAAGGCCCTGGGCGATGGCCCGGGCGGCTTCCTGCGAACAACCGACACTGGGAATAACCAGTACGACGTTTCTCGTCCCCGCTCTCCCGTTTGCCCGGCGATATCCCTGGAAATTCATCGCCCTCCTCTCAATCGAGGCTTGCTGACCACGTTGTGGACGTGGACCAGTCCTCCACGGGTAATTTTTGTCAGGCTCTGCCCGATAGGCTCCCCATATTTGATCACGGCCCCGCCTTTTTTTATATCCCTCAACGCCAATTTGTGCCCCAGGGGGATATCGGATAAGAGCCTGATCTTCTCCGGACTGCCTTGAATCTCCACGGAGACTTCAGTACCTTTCTTTATTGGTTCGAGGGCCGTAGCCACGTTATCCTTTTTATCGATCACGATGATCCCGAATTTAGACATCCCTCGATCTCCTGTTGCAAAATCCCATCCGATGGGATAGGAATTCCAAAATCTTCCTTACGCCCAGTCCGTTATGGGAAGGATAAGGCCGCCTGATGGAAATATAGCCACTCGCGCCTGAGGATAGTCGTCTCCAAGCAACCTCACCCCCTCTTCCACGGAAGGGGCATACTCAAAGCCCATGGTGTGGGCTTCGTCGTTTGAAACCATGGGGGATACCAGCACTGTTCTTATCTTCGGTCTCAGAATCACGCAGGACATGGCCATATTAAACTCTACCGGCTTGTCCGACAAAAAGGGCCGTCCCTTGGACATGGCCTCCTTCACATATCCGACCGGGTTGTCATTCGATCTTTCTCTCACCAGATCAAAGGAATTGACGAATTCACCGGATATGGGCAGCACGGTAGGGGCTACCAGCAAAATGGCCCCATTTTCTTTGGTGATGAGATCAGGGGCATTCAACCCTTTGCAGAATTGGTGACCATGGGTGTGGGGATAGGTCGAGGTGATCGTTATATCCACTTTCTCCTCGAACCTGACGCCGAGTTTCTTATAACAGATCTCCACCGCGCTGGCAAAGGCCGTCTCGAGACTTCCTCCTAATATGCGGAAAATCTCCCCTTCTTGGCTATAGACACAGTTTATGGAAAAATCGAGACCAATGGCCTGAGCGGCCCTTAAACAACTCTCATGGAACGGGTTCCCTTCGGTAACCCCGGCTATGGACCGGGGGTGTATGGTATTTCGCATGTGATGGTCCCGGATAAACTCAAAATCGGATACTCCAGGCATCAAAATTTTGGGTCCCCCCCCAAAACCGGCCATTGGATGAGGTAAGATGGAACTGATCCCTATTTTTACGTCGGCCTGAGCGACTTCCGGATTGATTTTTACGACCCGATCGTCTTCCGATAGTGTAACAGGCACAAGATCGCTTTGCCAGGCGTTGTGCTGAATTATTTTGTAGAAGGATGCCGTCTTGCTTCCTACTCGCGCTTCAAGCTCGTCCCCGGTCATGGCTGAATGGGTCCCAAGGGCGACAACGATGGTGACCTTTTCTCTGGGAAAACCATTTCGGACTAAATAAGGGAGCAGAACTTGTAGGATTTCGGCAACGGGGGTAGGGCGAGTCCAGTCGTCAATGATAATCGCGATCCTGTTCGCCCCCAAGACCAGGTTTTTCAGAGGAGGCGCTCCAAGGGGTGTGGTGATCGCCTCTTCGGTCATCTGCGCAACCGAGGGTATGGGGACATCTTCTTCGTCTTCTATGAAATGGGAGGGGGTCCATTGCGGGGGCAATGAAAAATGCACCTTTTGACCCCGGCCTGAACACAAATAATAGTCCTGTCTCATGCCTTTCTTCCTAATCTTCTTTCGAGGGGATAAATTTCTCTCCTGGATTTTGTATTCCAGTGTGTTTTGTACCCCTAAATTTACAGTCCTGTATTAACTTGTCAAGCAAATAAATCTAAGACATAATGAAATTCTGGTAATGGTCCAGGAAGACTTTACCGGAAAAGCCGCAATGCAAACTCCTGATTGAGGCGGGATTCCTGATGGTGGGACCATGAGAGTATCCCGCCTGGGGTCTACGGCTAAAGAAATAAAAAAGGAGTACCCATCAATTGGAATCTCATCAGATGGAATCTCATCAGACCTTAATCGCCCAAATCGACGGTCTTTTTCATCCCCGCTCAGTGGCTATCGTCGGTGCGCCCCGAGAGGTGAAGACCGGCTCTGTTTTTCTCATGGGACTTTTAGAACAAGGATTTCCCGGGCCGATTTACCCGGTAAACCCCCAGGCCGGAGAAAGATCAGCGGGCTCAAGGCCTACCCGGGCATTAAAGACATACCCGGGCCGGTGGACCTGGCGATTATCCTGGTGCCAGTCGCACACGTCCTTTCTATCGTCAAGGAGTGTGCCGCCAAGGGAGTAAAAGGAGCGGTCCTTTTTACCGCCGGATTCAAAGAAACCGGGACCGAGGAAGGCAGGGCCCTGGAGGAGGCGGTGGTCCGGGTGGCCCGCTCAGCCGGTATGCGGCTCGTGGGTCCAAACGGCATGGGTCTCTATTGTCCAAAGACAGGCCTTTCTTTTTTTCCCGGGGTTTCTAAAGATCCCGGTCCGGTGGGCATCATTTCCCATAGCGGGTCCCTGACCAATATTTTGGGCAATATCGCCCCCCAGAAAGGGCTTCGTTTCAGCAAGGTCATCAGTTCGGGAAATGATTGCGACCTGACGGCGGCTGACTTTATAACCTACCTGGGCCATGACACGGACACCACCGTGATCGGAGGCTATATCGAAGGCATTAAGGATGGCCCCTATTTTCTGAGGGCCCTTAAACAGGCTTCCCTAAAAAAACCGGTCATTATCTGGAAGGTGGGGTTGACGGCGGAAGGCTCCCGGGCATCGGCCTCTCATACGGGGGCACTTTCCGGATCTCGAAAGATTTGGCAGGCCGTTGAATCTCAAACCGGGGCCATTCCCGTGGTCGGGTTTGAGGCCTGGATCGACGCCTTGATGGGTTTTTCCTTGCTTCCGGCCGGACTCGGCCGGAAGGTGGCCATCATTTCCGGTCCCGGTGGTCTGGCCGTATCGGCCGCCGAAGCTTTGGGCAACGAAGGACTCGGCCTGGCATCCCTGTCCGAACAGACCCAAGACCGGCTGAATGTTTTTATTCCCCCCACCGGCACCAGTTTGCGCAACCCCGTTGATGTCAGCCTGTCCGCCTTTTTTGATCGTCCATGTTTAAAAAATCAGCCGAAATCGTGGCCGCCGACCCGGACGTCGATGCCCTGGTCATCATTGGGGGCACTTTAATCCCGGAGAATGATCAGGTAATTTTCTTCAGGACATGGTCTCGGTCCGGCGGAAAAGCCAAAAGCCGACTGATGATGGTCAGGATACCCAGTCGTGATCCCGGATTAGACCGGCAATTTTGTGAGGCCGGGATTCCCTTTTTCGACTCGGCCGAGCGGGCCGTGCGGGCTTATGCCCTTGTTTATCGATATCAGAGGTGGCGTCAAAATCATCCCCATCCATAGAGCGCCCATCTTCTTTCTTGAGAACTTCAGAGGGTTTTACTACCCCGAATCTTTTGAAATCGTTGTATTTTAGACTTTCATGGGGTATAATTGATAATCTCGAAAAAATTCGTCATTCCCGCGCAGGCGGGAATCCAGGCCGTGCATGATCAGTTAATACCGCCAAGGACTGGATCCGTTTTCACGGGAATGCCGGAAATTGGCTTTCGATGAATTTTTCCAAATATATTGTAGTTGAGTTCAGATCTTTCTTAAAAAGGTGATTCACCATGACGACCTATTCCACATTCAAATTAGCGGCCATCCAGGCGGCCCCCGTTTATTTCGACCTCGAAGCTTCAACCCTGAAGGCCTGTCGTCTGATCCGGGAAGCAGGCGCTCAAGGGGCCACCATTGCGGCCTTTAGCGAGACCTGGCTCCCCGGCTATCCCTTCTTTGTCTGGGGTGCGCCTTCGGGCCGGCTTCTTTGGAAAGCCTCGGCGGAATACCTGGCCAACGCCGTCGAGATTCCCGGGCCGACCACCGACCTATTGTGCGAAGCCGCCCGCAGTGCCCATATCGATGTGGTCATCGGCCTGGTCGAGCGGGACAACCGGACCCACGGAACGGCTTATTGCACCCTGCTGTTCATCTCCAAAGACGGCCATATCCTGGGACGTCATCGAAAGCTCAAACCCACCCATAAGGAACGCACAGTTTGGGGCGAGGGTGACGGTTCCGGTCTTATGGTCTATGAGCGCCCCTACGGAAACATCAGCGGCCTCAATTGCTGGGAACACAACATGGTCCTTCCCGGTTATGTCCTCATGTCCCTAGGCACCCAAATCCACATTGCCGCCTGGCCCGGCTCGGAGGCCCAGGCCCCTCCCCCACCCATCTCGGTCTGGGAACGCCAGCTTCTTTTGTCCAGGGCCTTTGCTTCCCAAGCCGCCGCTTATGTGATCTTGGCCGGCGGTCTCCTTTCTGCCGAAGATGTCCCTGCGGCTTATCGAGAGTGGGCCTATCCTGCTTCCGGAGACAGCTTTATTATCGATCCCAGGGGTGAAGTCATCGCCGGGCCGGCCAAGGGTGAGACCATCCTCATGGCCGAGGGTTCAATGGAACACATCCTGGCCGCCAAGTCGGCCTGCGATGTGGCCGGACATTATTCCCGACCCGACCTGTTCCAACTGCGGGTAAATAAGAACCCTTATCAACGGGTCGTTGAAACATCGGGACACGAAGATATTGCCGCCGAATCCGATTTTGAAAACAATTGAAAAAGGAGACACTTATGGCTCAACAAAAGGTACCCATCAAACATTATCAACAAATAGCCAAACTTTTTCCCGGGGCCATCTCCGCCCTGGAAAATCTCGGCTCCGCCGTTCGAGATGCCGGCCCATTGGAAGGGAAGACCATTGAACTGATCCAATTAGCCGGAGCGGCGGCGGTGCAGTCCGAGGGTTCAGTTCACTCCCATACCCGTCGAGCCATTCAGGAGGGGGCCACACCCCTGGAGGTCTATCACACCCTACTCTTGCTGATCTCGACCATCGGATTCCCCCGCACATCGGCGGCCATGCGCTGGGCCGAGGATATCTTGAGCAAAGGGAAAAAGAAATAAGGATGATCTCCAAGGTTGTTCATAAGGGAGACCTTAAAGAGCTATTGGAAATTAAGGAGAACCTGGCCTTTTGGCTATCCAAAACCCCGGAGGAACGAATTTCTGCGGTGGAGGTTTTAAGGAGACAATTTATTGGAGGTTCAACAAGACTTCAGAGATCTGCTCGCGTTATTCAACGCTCACAAAGTTGACTATATCATTATCGGCGCCCATGCCCTCGCTTACCATGGCGCTCCACGATACACCGGGGACATGGATATTTTTGTGCGCCCTGACTTGGAAAACGCTCGACAAATCATCCAAGCGCTCGACGAGTTTGGTTTTGGCTCTGTGGGGTTGACTCTCGATGACTTTGCCTTTCCTGGCAAAGTAGTACAACTCGGAGTCCCGCCGATACGAGTGGATATTGTAACTTCGATCAGCGGGATTTCCTGGGGAGAGGCGGCCGATGGCCGAACAACAGGAATTTATGGAGATCTTGAAGTATCCTACCTGGGTAAGATCCAATTCATCTTGAACAAGAGGGCAACGGGGAGAAAAAAGGATCTTGCCGACCTGGAGTCCATAGGAGAAATTTGAAAATAGAAAGGGATAAATTGGTCGACTTTTCCCGAAAGGAAATGATCCCTCATAGGAAACGCCCATGCCTTTCGCGCCCGTTGGAGATATTCAAATCTATTACGAGATCCGGGGTTCGGGCCCTCGCTTGCTATGCATCAGCGGTACGGGAGGAGACCTGCGCCGCTCTCCCAATATCTTTGGCTCGCCCCTGGCCCGGCACTTCCAGGTCCTGGCCTATGATCAGCGCGGTCTGGGGCAAAGCTCCAAACCGGATATTCCCTACACCATGGCCGACTATGCCGCCGACGCCGAAGGGTTGATCGAGTCCTTAGAATGGGACCGCTGTGCGGTCCTGGGGATTTCCTTTGGAGGGATGGTGGCCCAGGAGTTTGCCCTGAGGTATCCTCATCGTGTCGAAGGGCTGGTTCTGGCTTGCACCAGCAGCGGCGGGGCCGGCGGGGCCTCCTACCCCATCCATGAACTCGTTGACCTTTCGATCGATGAATATGTGCGCCGCCTCCTGATCTTAAGCGATACCCGCCGGGACCCTGCCTGGCAGGCCGCCAACCCGGATCAATTCCAAACCTTGATCGATCTGACCCTGGAGGGTCTTAAAGTAGGGGCCGACGAACCCGGGCGCCGAACAGGCACACGAAGGCAGCTTGAGGCCAGGATCGGTCATGATACCTATGATCGGCTTCCCACTTTAAAGATGCCGGTATACCTTTGCGGCGGCCTGTACGACGGCATCGCCCTATCGTCTAATCTAATGGCCATGCAGAAACAGATTCCAGGGGCCCGTTTGGAATTATTCGAAGGGGGACATCTATTTTTCATGCAAGACCCGCGGGCCTTCAAAAGGATCATAGACTTTTTACAAGACCCGGAGGGTTTCGAGTAAAGGGCGAAAAGGAAAAATACTTTTTGAAGGAGAATTTGGACCCATGGAAGGATGGACCGAGGAAGAAATCAGAAACAAGGATTTAATGGCACCCTGCGGTTTATATTGCGGGGCTTGCGGGGTGTACATTTCAAACAGGGATGGCAATGAAAAATTCAAGGCCGTTATGGGGAACCTTTACGGGACCAAGCCCGAGGAAACCGAATGTTTAGGGTGTATGCAGCCGGATCCCCCGAAGAAAATCTATAAGTTTTGCGGTACCTGCCCGATCAGGGATTGCGTAAGATCAAAATCCTATTATTCCTGCCATCAATGTGCGGAGTGGCCCTGCAGCAAAACAGAAAATTTTGGCTTTGCCACCGGCAAAAGGGTCATGAAAAGGACGATCCCCGTCTGGCGAGCAAAAGTGGCTGAGCTTGGCCATGAGAAGGGCAGCGTCGAATGGGCCCGCCAGGAGTTGGAACGCTATCACTGTCCGAACTGCGGCAATCCTCTTTTCAGAGGGGCCCAGATCTGCCGGGCCTGCAAAAAACCGGTGGCCGATGAACTGGATGGGTCTTTGTGAAGGCGAGGCATAAAGGTCCAAGGCTCAAGGTTCAAGGAAAAACCCTTTCCCTTATATCTGGTTTCTTTTGTGCCTTGCGCCTCATGTCCAGCTTCGTTAAACAAGAAGGAAGGTCGGTATGAATCTAAAAGGAACTCAGACTGAAAAGAACTTGGAGGCAGCCTTCGCCGCTGAATCAAAGGCCCGAAATGCCTACACCTATTATGCCGCGGCGGCCGAAAAATTGGGGCAGGCTTTTGTTTCCGACGCCTTCCTGGAGATTGCCAAAAATGAGGAGGAACATGCCCGGGGCCATTTTGAATTTCTCGGCAAAATTCAGGATACCCGGACCAACCTGGAGACGGCGGTCCACGGAGAGCATTACGAATGTACCACCATCTACCCAGAGTTTGCCAGGACCGCCAGGGAAGAGGGATTTCCGGAAATCGGGGAATATTTTGAACGAATGGCTAAAGTGGAAGCCCGGCACGAGACCATAATCAAAAACCTCATCAATCATTTAAAAGAGCAGTCTACGCCGGAAGAAAGGACCACCGGACATTCCTCCATGACCCTGGTCCAGGTGATGTACCCCCATCAAGGAAATATCGCCGGTAACGTCCATGGAGGAGAGATCATGAAAATGATGGATACGGCCGCCGGAGTCGTCGCCGCCCGCCATGCCCATTCCAATGTAGTCACGGCCAAAGTGGAGGAATTGAATTTTTTACGACCGGTCCACATAGGGGAACTGGTTTTCGCCCACGCCAGGCTGGTCTTTGTGGGCCGGACCTCCATGGAGGTCCGAGTGGAAGTGGAAACCGAAAATCTGGTTACCGAAAAGCGGCATAAAGCCCTGACCGCTTCATTCATCTATATTTCCCTGGATCAGACCGGAAAGTCCATTCCGGTCCCTCCCCTGCTCATTACTACCGAAGAAGGAGAACGGCTCTTCGAGGAGGGACGGAAAAGACATGAGGCCCGGAAGGGTGTCCGGCCCGAGATCTAAGGAGATTTTCACCCTGTTGCCGGGTCATTCCTCCTGACAGATAAAACGTCGGCAGACATCGGGCCGGGAATGGTAGATGGAACATTTGCCCTGGGACAGAAACTCGCAGCCGTTTTCGATAATCAGCTTATGGTGTCCGGTCAGCGAAAAGTAAAGGCGGTTGGAGCCAAGGGCTTTGAGCCTTTCAAACTCGGCCCAGGTAATTTCTAAGGCCGGAAAAGATCGGCAGCATTCGCCATCACACTCCCGGCAGCGATCTTCGTTCTCCACCGGATGGTCCAAAAGCAGACAATGCCGTCTCACTCGGAAGTGTATCAAGGAGGACTTTTTGATAAAACTCCTTTCTACAACTAACTAAGCAAAAAAACTCGTGGGTCGAAGCTAATGTTCAATCGGGAGGGATGCCCTCCTGTTTACAAGAGGTCTTTCAACTCCTCCAAAAGACCTTTCAAGGCAGCCTCGGCCTCAGGACCTGCCTTTTTTAACGGAGCCCGCGGTTCTCCACCGAAATAACCCCGCAAATCCATGGCGACCTTCAGTCCGCCTATACCATAAGTGGCCGTCACAGCTTTGGCAATAGGCGTGAGACGGTTCTGAAGTTCCCGTGCCGAGGCATATTTTCCCTCGGCATAAAGAACGGTAATCCGGAGGCATAACTCCGGGAGGGCGTTGGCCACCGCCAGGATGCCGCCTATGGCCCCGACGCACAAGGCCGGAAAAAGGACCGGAGCAGAGCCGACGAAGACCCCGAAATCCTTGGCCGACTGATGGACGATCTGGCCGAGTTGGTCGATATTACCGGAGCTGTCTTTGGCGCCGATGATGTTCGAGTGCTGGGAGAGCTTGGCCACCAGAGACGGCTCCATGTTGACCCCGGTAAATTGGGGGACATTATAGACCAGTATGGGGATCCGGGAGGCCTCGGCCACGGCCATGAAATGATCATAAAGGACCTGGGGCTTCATGGAACCCTTGAAATAATGGGGTGTAACCACCAGGGCCATATCGGCCCCGAGTCGGGCGGCCTCGTTGGTGAAGCGAATGGTCTCGGCCGTCGATTCCATCCCCGTGCCCACCAGCAGGATCTTCTCCTTCGGAATGGCCTCTCGGGAGACTTCGATCACCTTGATCTTTTCCGCTTCGCTCAGATAGACTGCCTCTCCGTTCGATCCCAGGACCAGGTATCCCGAAAGCCCGGTTTGGTTCCATTTCCTAAAGTTCTCCTTGAGTTTGTCATAGGCTACCCCGGCCCCGTTGAAAGGGGTGGTGATCGGGGGCATTATGCCCTGCAGTTTCATAATTCCTCCTTTAGAAGGTATAAGGTTCAGGGTTCAGGGTTCAGGGTTTAAGTTCATGGGTAACCGTATACCGTGGACCATGAACCCAATAGTGCGATTCAACACTTGAGCCCTATTTTTTCAATACCTCTCCAAGGGCCGCGACCAGTCTATCCACATTCTCCTTCCTGGCCGTGTGCCCCATGAGCCCGATGCGCCAGATCTTTCCGGCCAAGGGTCCCAGGCCTCCGCCAATCTCGATATTAAATTCGCTGCGCAATCGTTTCCTGACGGCAAGTTCATCCACCCCATCCGGAACGCAAACGGCGTTCAACATGGGAAGACGAAAGGGCTCATCCACCAGCATCTTCATTCCCAGCCCTTCCAGCCCTTTGACCAAGTCCAGGTGGTTTTCCATGTGCCGCTTAAAGACCTTTTCCGGCCCTTCCTCAAATATCAGCAAGAGGGCCTGATAGAGGCCATAAAGCATATTCACCGGTGCCGTGTGGTGGTAAACCCGATTCTGTCCCCAATATTCGGCAATAAGGGAAAGGTCCAGATACCAGTTGGGCACTTTTGTTCTACGTCCTTTCAACTTGGTCATGGCCTTTTCGGAAAATGATAGAGGCGCCAGGCCCGGGGGGCAGGAGAGGCATTTTTGGGTGCCGCTGTAAAGCACATCGATATTCCAGCCGTCCATGCGGACCTCCAGTCCGCCCAGACTGGTGACGGTATCCACCAGATAAATGGCCTCCTTGTCCTTGAGGAGAGTGCCGATTTCGGCCACAGGATTTCTCACACCGGTCGAGGTTTCGGCATGGACCACGGCAATGATTTTATAGGATTCCTGCTGGATCTTTTTCTCCACCGATTCAGGCTCAACCGGCGTCCCCCAAGGAAACTCGAGGACATCCACCTGGGCGCCCAGTCGACCGGCCACGTCCTGCATCCTCAGGCCGAAGACACCGTTTTTAAGAATCAGGACCCGGTCACCCGGTTCCACCAGATTGACAAAAGCGGCCTCCATGCCGGCGGAACCCGTTCCGGAGATGGGGATGGTCAGATTATTTTGGGTGTTCATGATCCGGCGGAGGAGGACTTTCAGTTCTTCCATGATTTCCAAGAAATAAGGGTCCAGATGTCCCAAAGTCTTTCGGCTCAAGGCCCAATAGACTTCCGGCGGAACACAGGATGGCCCGGGACCCATAAGCAAAATTTCCTCTATGCCTTCCAATAAATTTTTCATACTCATTTTCTCCATCAACGAATATAACGGATTTTTTCTTTAACTTCTTTTCTGGCCATCGTCCCCGGAGAACCGGCCGCCTTTCCGAGGCAGATAATGGAAACAGCCGTTTTATCCGAATCGATACCCAGGACCTCTCCCATGGCCTTCCGGTCGAACAATGTGTACCACACGGTACCCAGACCCAGGGCATGGGCGGCCAGCATCATGTTTTGAATAGCCGCGGCACAGGCCAATTGGTACCCCACGCCACCGCCCTCCATAAACATATCGGCCCCGGTCTTTTGGGGATCGCCCACCACAACGATCAGGGCCGGTGCCGACTTGAGGAAATCCACTTGATAACGGTCCAGCCACTTCCAGCCGCTTTTTTCAAAAATCCATTTCCGACGGCCATCGGCCTCGACAAAAATATTCTCCTTCATCTCCCGACTGGTGACCACGACAAATTCCCAGGGCTGGGCATTCAATGGTGACGGCGCCCAGGTGGCGGCCTCCAGAATCTTTTCAATGATGGCCTCATCAATTGGGTCGGGCAAAAAATTTCGGCAACTGCGTCTTTCCTTAATGGCTGTAAAAAGATCCATCTTTGGGCTCCTTCCTGTCTGTTTTTTCCCGGTCCCCAACTTTCGCTGGGGTTATGGCTGAGAGAATTTTTAAGAATACATCAAGGCTAATTACCTTCCAAACAAAACCTGTCGAATGCGATCTTACTCAAAATAGTTCACAAGTTCAACAGGAAGTTATGCGCTGTTGTAAACTTTGGATAGGTCCATACCCTTAAACAATGGGTGACGGGATGCCTCCACTTTTTCCTTCATTTTAAGAACATAGGAAGGTCTTATCGCCTGTTTCCACCGGGGATATCCTCCAAGCCAGACATAATTCAAAAGTTCAGCCAACCCTTCTTTGCTGAAAAGATAGTCTCCTATTCGAATCATTTTCCCGGCCTCTTCCAAAGTAATGGCTATGGGGGACAGGGGGGCGTATTTTTCAATCAACCCTTTGACGATTTCCCTGGTTTTAAACCCTTCCGGATTCTGTTTAAACAGCCCAAGGTCTTGGGGAAAAGGAAAATGGCGGTACACCTCACCAATAAATCCCTTAAACCTGGTCCCGCTGATGGCCCCAGGCAAATCTCCGATATCCTCTTGGTTCAGGATATACCCGTCCCAATCCATCCCGGAGAAATCCTCAGGGTCCTTATCAGTCAGGTGATTTATATACCCGCAAAAATCCTGGGCAAACCAGAAGGTGTTATTGAGAAGCAGAAGATCGGACTCGATATTGAAAAACCCGAAAACTACCTCTCCGTGACTTAACGATGAAAAGGCTAAGGGCATGTTTTGCGCTCACCATCCAGGTTAATTTTAGATCTTATATTGCCTATAATAAAGGAGAAATAAGATCAAGAAAAAATGCAGGGGAGCTGATGATAAAAGACAATGGACATGGGATATTTTTTGGTATAAGGGTATTCTGAAAAAGTGCGACAGGTCCTTTCTGATTAATAAAAAGATGGATCGTTGAATATCAAGGGAAAAGGAGAACACCCATGTATCATCTTGAAGGTCAAGTGGCCATCATCACCGGTGCGGCCAGCGGAATCGGTCGGGCCATCGCCCTGCGTCTTTCTCATGAGGGGGCCGCCGTGGTAGCTGCGGATCTCGAGGGAAAGGCCGTTGAAGGTTTGGTTGAGCAAATCGTCAATCAAGGAGGACGAGGACTGGCTTTGCAGATGGACGTCTCCGATGAAAAAGATGTGGAGCGGCTGGTTCAGGAAAGTCTGCAAAAATTCGGTCGGATCGACATCCTGGTCAATAATGCCGGTATCGGGACCACCGGGCGGATCGTCGACCATACCGTGGAGGACTGGGAAAAATCCATGAAGGTCAACTTGAGAGGGACCTTCTTATGTTCCCGGGAAGTGGCCAAAAAGATGATTCCCCGTAAAAACGGGAGAATCGTCAATATCGCCTCCATCGGGGGGAAAGAGGGAGAGGAATTTATCGGCGGATATTGTGCCTCCAAATTCGGGGTCATCGGTCTGACCCAGGTTTTGGCCAAAGAACTGGGGCGTCACCTGATCACCGTCAACGCCGTTTGTCCGGGATATATCTGGACCCCCATGTGGGAAAAAATGGCCGTTTGGTTCAAAGAAACCTTCCCCGTCCTGAAAAATAAGAGTCCCAGGGAAATCTTTGAGGCCCGGGTCAAGTCCGTCACCCCCCTGGGTCGGCCTCAGGACGAGGAGGATATCGCCGCCCTGGTGGCCTTCCTGGTCTCCGGGGAGGCCAAAAACATATCCGGCCAGGCCATCAATGTGGACGGCGGGGCCAGGATGCATTAAGGATGCTGGATGCTTAATACTGGATACTGGATAAAAATCTTAATCCGGTCAGTCTGAAGAAACTATAGTAAGCATTTATCCCTCACCTCCACATCGGCAAGGCCGTGTCTGGCCCATCCTGTTAAGTTTACAGAAAATTTAACAATGTCTGGACAAGAAGAGGAAATTTTTGTATATTTATTTTTTGTAAAAAGTCCGAAGTAACCTACTTCTTTACATAGTCGTCATTCCCGCGCAAGCGGGAATCCAGGTTGAAAATTCTGGATTCCGGATCAAGTCCGGAACGACAAGACTGTAAAGGCATTTCAGAGACAGTACACTAACGATAAATAACATAAAAGGATTTCATGCTCATTCAAGCCTTAAAGGGGTTTAAAGACGTCCTTCCCGGAGAATCGGAGAAGTGGGTCTTTATGGAAGAAACGGCGCGCCGGGTTTTCCAAACTTTCGGTTTTTCCGAAATCAGGACCCCCATCCTGGAAAAGACGGAACTCTTTGTCCGGTCCATCGGGTCCTATACGGATATCGTTGAAAAGGAGATGTATACCTTAACGGACCGAAGCGGCGATTCGATTACCCTGCGGCCCGAGGCCACGGCCTCCGTCCTTAGGGCCTTCATCGAACATAATCTCCAGGGCCAGCAGTCGGTCCATAAGCTTTTTTCCATCGGTCCCATGTTCCGCCATGAACGCCCCCAAAAAGGGCGTTTGCGTCAGTTCCACCAAATCAACGCCGAATATATCGGGACCCCCAGCCCTTATGCGGATGCCGAGCTTATTTATTTATTGATCCAGATTCTGGATCGGCTGGGCCTTCAGGAAACCCGTCTGAAAATAAACTCTTTAGGCTGCCCCCTCTGCCGGCCGGCCTTTGGCTCGGCCCTTCAGGAATTTTTGGAAAAGCATAAGGAAATCCTCTGTTCGGACTGCCGGCGCAGGATGGAAAGCAATCCTCTGAGGGTCTTTGACTGCAAGGTGGAACGTTGCCAGGAAGTCCTGACCACGGCCCCGACCATTACAGCCTTTAATTGCCCGGAGTGTCAAAAGCATTTCGATCAGGTCCAGGAACTCATTGAAGGACTTGCCATTGAAGTCCACTTGGATCCCCGTCTGGTACGGGGACTGGATTATTACTGCCGGACCACTTTTGAAGTCAGCGCCAGCCACCTGGGGGCGCAGGATGCCGTGGCCGGCGGGGGCCGTTATGACGGCCTTATTCGCACTATGGGCGGGCCTGACCTGCCGGCCATCGGGTTTGCCGTCGGCCTGGAACGGGCGGCCCTTTTGTTGGCTTCCCAGGAGGAGTGGAGCCACCGGCCATTTGTCTATCTGGTCCCTTTGGGAGCAGCGGCCCGGGACAAGGCCTTTAGTCTTTTAAGGACATTGGTATAAAAAAGAAATCCCGGCCCTCATGGAATATGAGGACAAAAGTCTGAAGAGCCAGCTCAAGCGGGCCGACAAGACCAAGAGTCCCTATGTGGCCATCCTGGGCACCGAGGAATTGAACAGGGATCGGATACTGATCCGAAATCTGAACACCCAGAATCAGGAAGAAATCCCGATCCCTCAATTTTTGAATTATTTTTTAGAAAAATATGCTGAGGCCCAGGGCGAATGGCGTAAGGTATCCGGTGCGGATATTAAGGTTGAAGTTTAAAGACATTCCAAAACTATTTGAAATTTAGGAGAAACCATTGACAGAAAACAAACCACTCGGGCAGCGGACCCATGATTGCGGGACCCTCACTGCCCAGGATATAGGACAATTAGTCCATTTAGCCGGCTGGGTGGACACCCGCCGAGACCACGGCGGACTCATTTTTATCGACCTCAGGGATCGGGCCGGCGTCACCCAGGTGGTTTTCAACCCGGAGATCAATAACACTGCCCATCAACAGGCTCATCAACTACGGAGCGAATATGTCATTTCCATCCATGGAAAAGTTCGCGCCAGGCCCGAAGGTATGGCCAACCCTAACTTGAAGACCGGCGAAATCGAGGTCTTGGTAGACGAACTATCAGTTACTCAATACCTCCAAGACCCCTCCCTTTACCTTGGATGATACTGCTGAGGTTTCGGAAACCGTCCGCCTCCGTTATCGTTATTTAGACCTTCGCCGCCAGAGCCTGCAAAAGAATTTTTTTATCCGTCACCAGGCTATCCAGTTCATCCGAAATTTCCTGGATCAAAAAGGGTTCTGTGATGTGGAGACTCCTTTCCTGACCAAAAGCACCCCGGAAGGGGCCCGGGACTACCTGGTGCCGAGCCGGGTCCAGGAGGGAAAATTCTACGCCCTGCCCCAATCCCCTCAACTCTTCAAACAACTCCTGATGGTGGCCGGCTTTGACCGTTATTATCAGATAGTCCGTTGTTTCCGCGATGAGGATCTGCGGGCCGACCGACAGCCGGAATTCACCCAGTTGGATATGGAAATGTCTTTTATCCATGAAGATGATATTTTTGTTTTAATTGAAGAACTTATCTCTAAATTGTTCAAGCAGATTCTTGGATTGGAGATTCCTACCCCTTTCCCTCATTTGACCTACGAAGAAGCCATGAATCGCTACGGGACCGACCGGCCGGACCTGCGCTTCGGCCTGGAAATTATGGACCTGACCGCCCAGGCCGGGCAATCGGAGGTCAAGGTCTTTGCCGAGGCAGCCCGCAAGGGAGGATGCATCAAGGCCATTCGGGTTCCGGGAGGGGCCGCCTTTTCCCGGAAAGAACTGGATGACCTGACTGCTCTGGCCATGGACTTCGGGGCCAAGGGCCTGGCTTGGGCTAAAGTCCTTTCCGACGGATGGCAATCCCCTTTGGCCAAGTTTTTTAAAGAGGAAGAGCGAAAGTCCATTGACCGGACCCTCAAAGCCGAACCGGGAGACTTGATTCTTTTCCAGGCAGACATCCCATCCTCGGTCCACGAGGTCCTGGGTAAAATCCGCCTCCATTTAGGGACCCGTATAGGTCTTCCCAAAAACCAATTTGTATTTACCTGGGTCGACCATTTTCCCCTCCTGGAGTACCGGGTTGAAGAAGGCCGTTATGGTGCGGTGCACCACCCCTTTACCGCCCCTTTGGAGGAAGACCTTTCTTTATTGGAATCCCATCCCGAGAAGGTTCGTTCCCGGGCCTACGATCTGGTCCTGAATGGAAACGAGATCGGCGGAGGCAGTATTCGTATCCACCAAAGGGGGGTACAGGAAAAGGTCTTCCAAACCCTGAGTATTTCACCGGAAGAGGCTGAAGAAAAATTTGGTTTTCTTTTGGAAGCCCTGGAAATGGGGGCCCCGCCCCACGGGGGGATCGCCTTCGGCATGGACCGACTGATCATGCTTATGACCGGGGCTCAATCCCTCCGGGAAGTAATCGCCTTTCCGAAGACCCAAAAGGCGGTCTGCCCCATGACCAACGCCCCGAGCAGTGTCAGCCGGATCCAGTTGAATGAATTGGGGCTGAGGTTGGATGTAAAAAAATAAGAAACGACGTTCGGCGTTAAGACGTTCGGAGTTCGGAAAAACCTATTTTCATGTTCCGCGGCGCTCCCCTGGAATATGACTGCTTTAATAAAAAATCGCCGAACGACAAACGCTCAACACCAAACGGTTTGGAGGCACGCTATGGCCCGCTGGAACCCAACTAAAAAAGTCTTGGATCATGAACACACCCAGTTCTGGCGTTATGAACTGAAAGAGGTCAGTGAGCCGAACCTGCAACGGGACGTCTTTCCCTACGACCAGGTCTGCCGCATCGACTTCGACCATAAGATTCTGCCCATCGATCCGAGCGAGGAAATCTGGATTACCGATACCACCTTTCGGGACGGCCAGCAGGCCCGTCCGCCCTATACCTTGGAGCAAATCCTCAAGATATTTGATTTCCTCCATCGTTTGGGCGGTCCCTACGGGGTTATCCGGCAAACCGAATTCTTCCTTTACAGCAACCGAGACAAAGAGGCGGTCCGTAAATGTCAGGAAAAGGGCTACCCCTATCCGGAGATTACCGGCTGGATCCGCGCCCACCCCAAGGATTTAAGCTTAGTCAAGGAGA
Organism: uncultured delta proteobacterium; assembly: GCA_963821645.1. Classification (GTDB taxonomy): domain Bacteria; phylum Desulfobacterota; class RBG-13-43-22; order RBG-13-43-22; family RBG-13-43-22; genus RBG-13-43-22. Next base: position 111,310 of record CAWGEQ010000051.1, read on the forward strand.
TGGGACTTAAAGAAACCGGGATACTCACTTCGGTCTCCGACTATCATATATTTTATAAATTGAATCTGACCCGATCCCAGGCCCTTGCCCAATACCTTTCCATCGTTCAGAGCGCCCTGGACTTGGGGATCATCCCCCGCTGCCATTTTGAGGACCTGACCCGGGCCGATATCTACGGATTTTGTGTCCCCCTGGCCATTGAACTCATGAAACTCAGAGAGGCCTCGGGCATCGACATCAAAATTCGTCTTTGTGACACCATGGGCTATGGGGTGACCTATCCCGGATCGGCCCTGCCCCGCAGTGTGGCCAAGCTGGTCCGGGCCATGATCGACGACGCCGGGGTGCCGGGCAGGCTCTTGGAATGGCATGGTCACAATGATTTTCATAAAGGATTTATCAATGCCACCACCTCCTGGCTTTATGGTTGTGCCGCCGCAAACGGGGCACTCCTGGGTTTCGGGGAGAGGACCGGCAACACACCGGTCGAAGGCCTGTTGATCGAATATATCAACCTCCAGGGCCAGGATAACGCTATCGACACCCGGGCCATTACCGAAATGGCCGAATATTTTGAGCAGGAGATCCACCACGTCATACCGGCCAATTACCCCTTCGTAGGGGCGGACTTCAATGCCACCAGCGCCGGAATCCATGCCGACGGCCTGATTAAAAATGAAGAAATTTATAATATTTTCGATACGGAAAAGATTCTCGGCCGGCCGATCAGTATCATTATCACGGACAAATCGGGGACGGCCGGTATCCTCCACTGGTTAAACAAACGACTCAATCTGGCCGGTCCAAGGGCCGTGGACAAACACCATCCGGGGGTGATAAAGATATATAAATGGGTCATGAAGCAGTATGAAGAAGGAAGGGTTACCTCCATTTCCGCCCAGGAAATGGAACGGATCAGCCGAAAACATCTTCCGGAATATTTTGTTTCCGAGTTTGATGAACTCAAACAAAAGGCCTATCATCTGGCCTTTCACATTGTCGAGGAAATCTTGGAGCGGGAAGAGATCCGCAGTATGAATCCGAATATCCAGGAACCGGTGATGGAAAACTTTATTGAACTCAATCCTTTCATTCAGTTTATTTACATCACCAATCTGGAAGGGAAAAAAATCACCAAAAATATTACCCGCATCATTGATCGGGCCAAATATCAGGTCTTCAAATTAGACGAAGACTTTTCCGACCGGTCCTGGTTCACCCAGCCCATTAAAGACGGGAAGATCCATATTACCGACTTTTATACCTCCAAAATCACCGGAGCCTTGTGCATCACCGTTTCCGGGCCCATACGAAACGAGGGAGAGGAAATCTTAGGGGTCCTGGGGATAGATATTAAATTTGAAGATCTGGCCAAGATGGACCAGAATGGAGAATTATAACCAGGCAATCCCGGCGCTTTGGACTTGACAAATTTAGTTAGACTTATTAAAAACTTCAAGTTGTTCATTGGGGAGTAATTTTTAATCAAAAGGAGGATTTATCGTGGCAGAAGTATTGGCACCTATGGCCGGAAAGGTCATCGAAGTTAAAGTGAATGTGGGCGATTCGGTTCACGAAGAAGATGAAGTGGCTGTCCTTGAAGCCATGAAAATGGAAATGCCTATCCTTACTTACTCGGACGGGACGGTAAAGGAGGTCAGGGTAACCAAGGGGGATTCGGTTGAGGCCGATCAGGTCTTGATGGTGATCGAATAAATTAAAAAATCAAACCGATTAATGAACGAAGGCAGAAGCCACTATGTCTGAGGCGGCCGATCGAGTGGCTTCCGCCTGGAAAAATGCTTAAGATCACGTTATGGTTAAATTACCAAAGAGGATTAATCCCGGGGTTGGTTCGTTCTCTTGAAGTTTTACTTTCAGGACCATTGTGAAATTTTTAGTAAATTCATTTTAATCATTCCCGTGTGACTTAATTGAAACTCCCTGCAAGGTGCAGGGAATCTTCCAGGCAAGATAAATGTCTATTAGTTGAAGTTCGATCGCTGACCCAGGCAGTCAGGCCGTTGCCTGACGGGGAATGCGCTCGCTATTCATGTTCAAATTTAAAATTTTTACCGGACGGGTGAGTCATGACAAACGAAGATCGGATTAAGCAATTGATTGAGCTCAATGCCCAAGCCGAATTAGGCGGCGGCCAGGATAAAATTGACAGCCAGCATAAAAAAGGCAAACTGACTGCTCGGGAACGGATCGAACATCTTTTAGATAAAGACTCCTTTGAAGAACTGGATAAATTTGTGGTCCATCGCTGTCATGATTTCGGCATGGAAAAACAAAAGATTTTCGGGGACGGCGTCGTGACCGGATACGGACGGATCAACGGCCGGCTGGTTTATGTCTTTTCCCAGGACTTCACCGTCTTCGGCGGGAGCCTGAGCGGGCCTTTCGGAGAGAAGGTTTGCAAGATCATGGACCTGGCCGTGAAAAACGGGGCGCCGATGATCGGGCTCAATGATTCCGGGGGGGCCCGTATCCAGGAGGGCGTGGTCAGCCTGGGCAGTTACGGGGATATCTTCCGGCGCAATGTCCAGTGCTCGGGAATCATCCCTCAAATTTCGGCTATCATGGGGCCTTGCGCCGGTGGTGCGGTTTATTCGCCGGCCATAACCGATTTCATCATTATGGTGGAAAAGACCAGCCATATGTTTATTACCGGTCCCCAGGTCATTAAAGCGACTACCCATGAAGAAGTGGAACCCGAGGCCTTGGGCGGGGCGACCAGGCACAACACCACCAGCGGGGTGGCCCATTTCTCGGCCAAAGATGACAAAAAGGCCTTGGACCTGATCCGGGAACTTTTGTCTTTTCTGCCGCAAAACTGTAATGAGAAACCCCCTCGAATCGATCCCAAAGACGATCCCGACCGCACGGACATCGATCTAAGGGCCGTTATTCCGGATAATCCCCGCACCCCCTACGACATGAAAAAGATCATCCTTTCCTCAGTGGATGACCACCACTTTTTTGAAGTCCAGAAGGCCTATGCCCCCAACATGATCGTCGGTTTTGCCCGTTTTAACGGGATGCCGGTGGGGATCGTGGCCAATCAACCCCGGGCCTTGGCCGGATGTCTGGACATCAATGCCTCCGACAAGTGTGCCCGCTTTGTCCGCTTCTGCGATTGCTTTAACCTCCCCATTGTCACCTTTGTCGATGTGCCCGGCTTCCTGCCCGGAGTGGCCCAGGAACACGGGGGGATCATCCGCCATGGGGCCAAGATCATTTATGCCTATTGCGATGCCTGCGTACCCAAGGTAACCCTGATTACCCGCAAGGCCTATGGCGGGGCCTACGACGTCATGGGCAGCAAACATCACGGGGCAGACATCAACCTGGCCTATCCCATGGCTGAGATCGCCGTCATGGGACCGGAAGGGGCTGTACCTATCGTCTTCCGCCACCAGATCAGCGTAGCCGCCGATCCCGAAAAAACCCGTCAGGAATTGATCGATGACTATCGCCGGACCTTTGCCAGCCCTTATAAGGCGGCCGAGTTGGGTTATATCGATGAGATTATCCTGCCGGAGTTTACCCGGCCCAAGTTGATCCGGGCCCTGGAGTCTTTGAAAACCAAGTCTGATGTGCGCCCCCTGCCCAGGAGGCACGGGAATATACCCTTATGAAGGTGCAAGGCACAAGGTCCAAGGTTCAAGGTCGAGTCTTAAAACCTCATACCTTACACCTTATACCTTGTACCCTATATCAGGTTCTCCTTGAAATAGTAAGCCGGTAAATAAAAAATAATCCCCAATTTGGAGCCAATGATGTTTGATCCGGAAAAAATAGCCCGTCTGAAGAAAGAGCAGACCGCCTGGCAGGAAAAGACCGAAGCCCGGCTGGCCAAATCACCGGAAAGGAAAAAGGCCTTTGCTACCCTTTCGGAAATCCCGGTCGAGCGGGTCTATACCCCGGCCGATGTGGCCGACCTGGAATATGACCAGGATCTCTCCTTCCCCGGAGAATTCCCTTATACCCGCGGGGTCCAGCCAACCATGTATCGGGGCCGTTTCTGGACCATGCGCCAATACGCCGGTTTTGCCAGCGCCGAGGAATCGAACCGTCGTTACAAATATTTGTTGGAGCAAGGCCAGACCGGTCTCTCCGTGGCCTTTGACCTGCCCACCCAGATCGGTTATGACTCCGATCATCCGCTATCACAAGGCGAGGTGGGGAAGGTCGGGGTGGCCATCGATTCCCTCCAGGACATGGAAATCCTCTTCGAAGGCATCCCTCTGAACAAGGTCAGCACCTCCATGACCATCAATGCCCCGGCGGCGATCCTGCTGGCCATGTACATCGGTGTGGCTGAAAAAGAGGGGGTTTCCTCGAAGGATCTGAACGGGACCATCCAAAACGATATCCTGAAAGAATATTCTTCCCGGGGGACCTATATTTTTCCACCCCAGCCGTCGCTGCGCATCATTACCAACATCTTCGAGTATTGTTCCAAAGAGGTCCCCAAATGGAACACCATCAGTATCAGCGGGTACCATATCCGGGAAGCGGGCTCCACGGCCGTCCAGGAGGTGGCCTTTACCCTGGCCAACGGCATCGCCTACGTGGAAGCCGCACAAAAGGCCGGACTCTCCGTGGATACCATCGGGCCTCGCTTGTCTTTCTTTTTTAATGCCCATTTGGATTTCCTGGAAGAAATCGCCAAATATCGAGCTGCCCGTCGCCTCTGGGCCCGTATCATGAAGGAACGATTCAAGGCCAAAGACCCCCGTTCCCTGATGGTTCGGTTCCACACCCAAACGGCCGGTTGTTCCCTGACCGCCCAGCAGCCCAAAAATAATATCGTCCGGGTGGCCTTTCAGGCCCTGTCGGCGGTCTTGGGAGGGACCCAGTCCTTGCATACCAATTCCATGGATGAGGCCCTGTCGCTGCCGACCGAGGAAGCGGTCCAGGTGGCCTTGCGCACCCAGCAAATCATCGCCCACGAGACCGGCGTCACCGAGACCATCGATCCCCTGGCCGGTTCTTTTTATCTCGAGCATTTGACCAAAACCATCGAAGAAAAGGCCATGGATTATATAAAACAGATCGATGAGTTGGGCGGTGCCGCCATGGCCATTGAAAAAGGATTCATTCAAAGAGAGATCCAGGAAAGCGCCTATCATTACCAAAAGGCGGTGGAAACCGGGGACCGAATCGTCGTGGGCCTGAACAAGTTTCAGGTCAAAGAACCGCCGCCCTCCGGACTGCTACGGGTTAATCCGGCGGTTCGCCAACAGCAGATCCAGAAGATCGACCGGCTGAAACAATCTCGGGACAATTTAAAGGTGAACGCTTGTTTGGCCGACCTTAAAAAAATCGCCGCAGGACAGGGAAATCTGATGCCCCCCATACTGGAGGCGGTTCGGGTCTACGCTACCCTTGGAGAAATCTGCGACACCTTGCGGTCGATTTTCGGAGAATACACCGCTGTCTCAACTTTATAGGAGGTCTTGTCTTATGGGTGCAGGAAGAAAAATTCGAGTTCTGGCCGCCAAGCCCGGCCTGGACGGGCATGATCGAGGGATCAAAGTTATCTGCCATGCCTTAAGGGACGCCGGCATGGAGGTGGTCTATACGGGTCTGCGTCAAACCCCGGAGCAGATCACGGCCACCGCCGTTCAGGAAGACGTGGATGTTATTGCCATGAGTGTCCTTTCCGGCGCCCATGATTATCTCTTTCCCAGGGTCATGGAATTAGTCAAGGAAAAGGGTCTAAAGGATGTTCTGGTCCTCGGTGGCGGAGTCATCCCGGAGGAAGATATTCCGGCCCTGAAGGCGGCCGGCATCAGTGAAATCTTCGGTCCGGGGACTTATACCACGGACATCATCACCTATATTAAGGAGAAGGTCAGATTATGATCAATTGACATGATGCTGGATACTTGATACTGGTTTCTTGATAAACCCTTTATCTCGCACTAATTAAGTGAACTATCCGGCATCCAGTAACCAGGATCGTCCGGCCAGAGGCGGTTGATCTCGCCTTTTAGAAAAATTAGAGATGAATTCTCAGAATAAGCTAAAGAAGCCCCTTTTTCTTGAGTTCCTGGAAGATCACCTGCCCCTCATTAAGACCTCTAAAGATGGCGGCCGAGGTAATGGTAGCCGATGTGACGGCATCGACTTGGGCCTTGAAAGAAAAGGGGTGATAAATATACCGGCCGACGATCTTGCCACGCATCTTGGCGATATCGGCCTCGTTCCAGTTTTCATTTCCGTATTTGGTTAATTGAAGTGGGATAAACTGAAGGATCTTTCCATTGGCTTCAAAGGTAACAATAAAATGGACATCATGACAGACATCACAGGTAGGGAGAAGGCTGACCACATGGCCAAAGAGGCGAGTGACCTGCCCATCCTTTTCAACCAGGCCGGTATAAACGGCCCTCCCTTTACCGAGGTCGACCTTCTCAAAACCGGTTAATAGCCCGCCTGCTTCGGTAAAGGCCGTTTCGATCCTACCCTTAAGCTCTTCTTCATTAAAAATAGGCTTGACCGTTAAGACTTTCCCCTTGGTTTTTATCCCTTTTTTTCGAATGATCTTCGGGTCCTCAGTCATCAATGACTTCATTTCGGAAAGCAACTCTTCGTAATGTTCGTTGAAACCCAGGTGGGTTGAGGCCACTACGACCATTTTTCCTTTCGGTCCTCGCCTGACCAAAATAGAGAAAGGGGTCGGGCTGCCGCCTATGGCCTTGTGCATGACATACTGGGCATCCGGAATTAAAGGGAAAGGGCACCTGGAAATGATCGCGATAAATTTTGATCTCCTGGTCATCATTGCCGGCAGCGATTCCGATTATCTTGATTTGTTTTCTTATCTCGGGCTGTGAATCAATGAGGGTATAAAGTTTATTGTATATGGGGGCCATATTCTGGCAACTGGCACAATAGACATTCATAATTTCCACTAAAATGACTTTGGCCTTTATGTCCTTGACAGCAAAAGGGGCCTCACCGGAAATCCCCAGATAGATCCTGTCCTTGGAGTCGACCGGGGGCTTCAGGACAACTTCCGGAAACAGATCGCCTTCCTTGATCAATATTCTTTCCTGGGCCTGAAGATGGTTTCCCCATCCCGGAGCGAACAAAACCATCCCTAACAAGATCGTTATAAAGAGAAATTTTTTAGGCACGGTCGTTTCTCCCCTCCCTGGATTCAGAAGTTCCCGGCCATCTCAAGGAATGGACCCTCTTCCCTTCCCGGGTTATCAACATGGCCGCCAAGCCTCTGTCCTTGTTGATAAGAGACATCCCTTCTTCCGGGCTTAGCAGCATAAGAGAAGTAGCCAGGGCATCGGCCTCTTCGGAGGTGGGGGCTACGATGGTGGAACTTACCGACCAGGTGGGCGATACGCCGTTTTCCGGCGAGAGGATATGGTGGTGGACCTTTTCCCGGTCAAAATAGACCATATAGTTCCCCGAAGTGGAAACGGCCCCTTCACTCAGGGAGATTGTCTCAGGAAATTCACTCTTATTCTTGGGGTCATAAATCGCAATCCTCCAGGGCACCTTGGCATTGCGCCCTCCGAAGACCCTTATGTCCCCTCCCGCGGCGACCAGGGCGTGGCGGATCCCTTTCCCTTTGAGGAAGGTAATGGTCTTGTCCACAATAGTCCCTTTGGCTATTCCGTCGAGAGTGATCCCCATTCCCTCTTTAATAGTGGTTCTCTGGGGATCGATTTTTAATCCGGATATCCCTACCCGGCCCAAGGCCTCCTGGATAGCCGCCGAGGTAGGAATACGACCCGATTCATTTTGCGATTCATAAAGGTCAAGGACGGGTTTGATGGTAACATCAAAAAACCCCCTGGTCCGGGAATGGATGGCCTTGGCTTCTCGGAGCACGTGCAGCAGCTCGGGCGGGGGATCTTTCAGGAAACCCCGCTCATTCAGATAAGTCAAGTACGAACCGCTTTCATGGCGATTGAATATCTGAATCCAATTTTCCATCTTATGAAAGGCCGCTCCAAGAACGGTCTGGGCCTGATCAGGAGAAGGATGCAAAAGGGTAATGGTCACAAAGGTGGCCATCAGATTTCTGGTCTCGGAGACCTGAACCAGGGATGGCGAAAAGGGGACCGTGCTCATCGGCGCCGCCCAGCCTCTGGCGGCCCAACCGGCACTCAGGACAAACAGGCCTTGGATAAAAGCCCGGCGGTCCATAAAATTTTTCATGGTTTATCCTCCTGGTAAGCCGGAGATGGCGTATTAATAAGGGCAGAAAACGGGGTGAAAATTTGGTACGGATAAGGCTTGGAACCGGTCAGGTTTGTTAAGGTTTGATGTTTAAGAGGTGACGGCGTGAACCGCCACCTCTTAATAATGGGCTCACTGCATGCGCTCAACCAGCAGGTTTATAGATTTCTTCTTTCAATTTATCTTCGATTTCTTTGCTATAAACCTGTTTACCGCCTACCGACATCGTATTGACCATAATGGATTTGTACTTAGCATTCAGGTTTCCGGTAACGGTCACTACTTCCAAAGCGTGTCTGGCTTTGAGACCGACGCCGATATTCGGCAAGAAATAGTAATCGCCGCTTGCGGTTACCAGCACGAAATCCTTTTCCAAATTAACCATAGGATCGGCTTTATCGATCGGGCAAACAAACCCCTGCATCAGGCAAGTATACCCGGTGATCTTGCCCGTTACTGTGACCATTTCGGCATTGGCTACCAAAGCAGAAACCATTAACACTACCAATACGACCAAGAACAAACAATACTTTTTGAAATTGATCATTGTTTCACCTCCTTTCTTTTAAGCAACTCCGCTAAGCAACCTGCGGGTAAAAAATAAAAAACTCACAATATTGATATTTGGGGAATTATTCTTAATATCCCTCTTTTTGTCAAGAACTTTTCTCAATTTCTTCTGATTCACCCGAAGAATCAAAAGAAAAGGTATTTAACCAATTTTATTTATAAAATAAGTGACTTAGCCAATTAAATAAATACGTTGAACCCTGTATTTTTTTTAGAAAAAAACTGTAATTTATGACTACCTGATAATTCTTCGCATAGGTCATTATGTTTTTCATATCATGTCGGTAAAGGGAAAGCAAGTCAATTCAAATAGTTTTGGCTATGTTTTTCTTTTTTTTCTGAGAAGATTTCTATCCAGGTTAAGGGTACGGGTCAACCCGCGGTACGGGGAACAGGATGTTCCATTTGTTCAATAATGAGAACCATACTTCCTCGCCCTCAATACCACGCAGACCGGTGGAACCCCGTCAAACTACTGTTTATTTTGAAAAAATATACAGAATTGACCCTATTTACTTATCTATCCCTTTGGCTGAAAATAGGTCAAAAAATAAAATAAAAAAGGAGGAAGTATGGAAACTATTATGGGGCATATTGATCTTCAATGCTGTGTAACCGATGCCTGGAAGGGTTTTATCGATTCTCTGGAAAAATCCGTCCAAATGCTTGATGAAAAAATAACCGAGGCAGAGAATATGTCCACCCAGGTAACAGGGGAATGGGCCAGGGCCATTGAACATGTAATCGATGATCTGTCTAATTTCGCTTTTTCGATCAGCGAACCTCGAAATGCCCCGGAAGAATATTCCCAAAAAATTAAGACCCTGAGAAAACGTCTCCATGACCATTACGCCAGATTTAAATCGATCAAGACGGCCAAGGGCTAATGGGAAACACCATTCCCGGCCCGGAAACCAAAAGGATATTTTTAACGATAAGACCATAAGACGATAAGAAAGGAGCATTAAATGAAAACGATTCCTATTAATATTGAGAACGTCAAGTTGGACTTTGAAACTGCCCGGAATATTTCTTGGGCCCTTGCCAAGGGCTTTAACCAAGAAACCTCTCTCATGGCCTGGTTTGATAAAAACAAAAACAAACATTCTCCTTCTGAAGTTGAGTGTAATTCCGAAAACATTTCAGGATGGGAGGAATATGGGATCCATCACGGTGGTCAGGAAAAGTTTGTCATCAATAATGGGGAGTATGTCTTTATTTACACATAACACGGAAGCCTCATCTGAGTTGTTCTCCAGTATTCTATTTAAGGAGGAAATAAAATCGAGAAGGCCCGGATAATCCCGCTCGCGGCATCTGTCTGCCAGCCATGGATTTCCGGGCTTTTTTGTATCCGGGAGGACCGCCACTTGCCTTTCGATCTCACACGAGGACAACCCGGAAGCCGGTCCCGTCCCGGTCATATCTTTATCGGGGGCCGGATTCATATCCATGATTATTTTTAGATTCCTGTGATTTAAAAACTATCAATATGGCTCAGCGGGGCTTCCAAAGCCTTATCCGGCATTCCTTTTACGATCGGGCAACTCTTGCATCGTAAAAGCCCTTGTCCCACGGTATAGGTAAACAAATCGCCCCGACTGATCGTTTCAACACTGGTCTTCTCTGAGGTCTTATAGCGTTTCCGGCAGGCCATTTTGGCGATTTTCAAATTTCCCGGATGATAAGGACAATCAATTGTTTCTTGAAAATTAGTCGCCAGCCAATTCTCGGCAGAATTAATCGCACGTCCCATTGACTCCTCCCTGAATACAATATGATAAAACCAACCTAAAATTCAGTTCACCCCTCAACCTCATAATGCCTTTGGGAACATTTCATCCGGTTTTCCGGTACTCAAATTTATTTCACCTCTAAACACCATCTTTTAATAAATTCAATAAAATAACCAAAAAAATCATCAGAAATCACCTTTGGCGGAACATGGCCCTTCTCTCGTTGTCGGTTCTATTTTTAGGCTTTCTCCTAAAAAAATCTTAAAAAATAAATTCATCCCCGCCTCGAAAAGATTTCTTTTGCCAGGGAATTTTTTTTAGGGTATATATTTTCTTTAAAATTCTATGAAAAAATTTTATTATAATAAATAAGGCCAATAGTGTATATTGCCCTTCAATCGGATGTATTTTAATAACGAGGAGCGAGGGACATGGGGGACAAAAAGCGAATATTCATTGCCGAAGACCATACCATCCTGAGAGAGGGATTAAAGGTCCTTTTGTCTGGAAACCCGGATTTTGAAATTGTCGGAGAGGCCTCGGACGGTTTGGAGGCTATTTCCGGAATAGAGAAATTCTCCCCTGATCTGCTCTTGATAGACCTTTCCATGCCCAGAATGGACGGAATCGAGTCCATCAGGGAAATCAAGAAACGGCAGTCCTCGACGAAAATCATTGCCTTGACGGTTCACAAAACGGAAGAATACGTCTTGGCCACCCTGAAGGCCGGGGCAGACGGCTATATCTTAAAAGATTCCACTCATGGCGATTTGATCGTCGCCATAAAGAGTGTCCTCAACGGGAAACGTTATCTTAGCCCGGGAATATCAAAACTGGTCATTGAAGGATATCTGGAAGGAAAGGAGACTTTAAAAACCAAATCCTCCTGGGAGACGCTCACCCAGCGGGAGAGAGGAATCCTCAAACTGATCGGTGAAGGTTATAAAAACAAACAAATAGCCGACTTCTTATGCATCAGCCCCAAAACCGTGGAAAAACATCGCTCCAATCTTATGAGCAAATTAAACCTTCATAGTACCTCGGCCTTGACCACTTTTGCTTTGGAAAAAGGACTTATCTCCAAATAAACTCCCTTGCCCTACAATATGAATGGTCAGGTGGAAATTTTCCACTCCGCTCGTATCTCGGTCCCTGCTCCTGGACGGGAGTTTATGATCAAATTTCCACCCGAAAGATTAGCCCTTTCCTTCATACTGGTCAGGCCTAAGCCCCGGCCGAACCCGACAATGGAATAGGCTTTCTCTGGATCAAATCCCTGCCCGTTATCTTTGATTTCCAAAACCAATCGGTCCCCGGTTCTACGGAGAGCCAAGGAGGTCGAATCCGCTCCGCTGTGCTTGGCAACGTTGCTCAAGGCCTCCTGAATAATCCGATAGATTACGGTCTTCAACGACTCCGGTATCTCGGTTTCTTCGACAAGGGTTTCATGGTCACAGCGAATGCCGGGAAAATTCTTTTGGAATTCACGGCAAACCCAGGAAATAGTAGCCGAGATTCCTAAGTTATCCAGGGAAAGAGGCCGCAATTCCGAGCAGATTTTCCGGACTTCTCCCACGCCCTCCTGAATAATCGGAATAATTCCCTTCAGGATTCCCTTAATCTTCCCGACACTTTCCCGGTCAAGCCTTTGGATAGCATCTTCCACCCTGTATTTAACGGCACTGAAATATTGGCCGATACTGTCATGGAGTTCTTGGGAGACCCGTTTTCTTTCATTTTCCTGTACATTCAGAACATGAGAGGAAAGATACCGAAGGCGTTTTTCGGACTCCCGTAAGGACTCCTCAGCCCGCATCCGTTCATTTATCTCATGCTGCAGACGTTTATTGATCTTAATTAAATCGGCGGTCCTTTCTTTAACCCGTTCTTCGAGTTCGTTCCGGGCTCTTTGAAGGTTCTCTTCGATTTTCTTTTGGGGTGTAATATCCCTCACCAGACAGCGCAAACCCGAAACTTCCTTCCGTTGATTTCCGGCCGCGACCAGACTGACCATGGCCGGGAAGGCCGCCCCTTTTTTGGGCTTCAAAAACCCTTCCCAACTTAAGACCCCATCCATTCGGATCGCTTGATTCAAAAAAATCCGGAACTTTTTCAGTTCATCTTTCTCCACAAAAATGGTAAAGGGCTTGCCTTTCAGATTGGATTGAGACGCGGAAAACAAGACCGTCGCTGCCTGGTTGGCCTCTTGAATAACTCCCTGGGGGGTCATGACAAAATAGCCGTCCGGAGCAAACTCGAATAAATCTGCATAGCGATGTCGCTCGGTTTCCAAGTCTTTGCGGGTGGCCAATAATTCTTCATTTTGCTGTCGGATTTCTTCCCCGGCCACGTGCAGCTCTTCCGCGATAGTCGAGAATTCATTAAGGACCTTGTTCAATATAGGCTCGGAATATGAACGGGAGAGGCTTCTAAGTTCTTTCAGTCCCTGGCCGGACATCTCTAATTTTTGATCAAAAGGGTCCCTTTTCATCAGCTATGCCTTGTTAGATAGACAATTATCATTCATCCTGACCCGGTTCAAAGGTTTTAATCAATCCGGGAAAGGCTTCATTGGGTGACGATTTTTTCGATACTATCAAAGAAAAGGTTCGGGAAATCATAGTTGTCCCCTGACTACTATCCTTTTTATCTGATTTTATAGAAACACTTGGCTATTGAAAATAGGGCATAGACTGTATTTTGCCATTTGGAGGAACGTATTTTGGTAACAGGACATAAATCCCCACAGCCCGCCGTAGAAGGCTGCAGGCCAAGATCTTGCCCTTGACATTTCAAGGGTCTTCATATAAATCCTTCCCAACCCCGATGGTCCCTTTGAGGAATAACATTGAGAGGAAGTTTATGGACCAAACACATTTGTTAAAAATTGCCCGGGAATTAAACCTTACCCCCCAGCAGGTCCAGGCCGCCGCCGACTTGCTGAACGAAGGGGCTACGGTTCCTTTTATCGCCCGGTATCGAAAAGAAGCCACGGGTTCTTTGGACGAAGTGGCCGTAACGGCGGTTCGCGACCGCATGACCCAACTCCAGGAATTGGATAAACGCCGTGAGGCCATCCTCAAATCTTTGGAGGAACGCGGACTGCTTTCCGATGAATTAAAGGATAAAATCCTGGCCGCGGAGGCCATGGTCGCCCTGGAAGATATCTACCTGCCCTACCGGCCTAAACGACGTACCAAGGCGACCATCGCCAAGGAAAAGGGCTTGGAGCCGCTGGCCCATTTGCTTTTTGCCCAGGGAGAGACAGATCCTTTAGCCGCGGCCGCGGCCTTTGTCGATCCGGAAAAGGGGGTGGAAAATGCCGAAGAGGCCCTGTCCGGGGGCCGGGACATCATCGCCGAATGGGTCAATGAAGACCAGACCGCCCGCGCCCGGATGCGGGATTTCTATGCCTCCAAAGCTGTTTTCAGGACCAAGGTCATTCCGGATAAAGAGTCGGAAGGGATCAAGTACAAAGATTACTTTGAGTGGGAAGAAGAGGCGACCAAGGCCCCATCCCACCGAATCCTGGCCATGCGGCGGGGAGAAAAGGAAGGTTTTCTTATCATGCGGGTCTTGCCCCCTGAAGAGGAAGCCGTTGATATTCTTGACGGCCTTTTTGTCAAGGGAGAAGGCCCGGCCTCCGAACAGGTCAAAGCGGCCGTGCGCGACAGCTACAAAAGACTGCTCTCTCCTTCCATGGAAACCGAGTTCCGATTAGCCACCAAAAAGCGGGCCGACGAAGAGGCCATAAGGGTCTTTGCCGAAAACCTCCGGCAACTGCTTCTGGCCCCGCCCCTGGGTCAAAAAAATGTCCTGGCCATCGATCCCGGCTTCCGGACCGGATGCAAGGTGGTCTGTCTTGACCGTCAAGGCAAGCTCCTGCATCATGAAACGATCTTTCTACTTTCTGAAAAAGGCATTGCCGAGGCCGGCTCAAAAATCATCGGCCTGTGCGAACGGCTCCATATTGAGGCCATTGCCATAGGGAACGGGACGGCCGGCCGGGAGACCGAGACCTTCATCCGCAGTCTCGACCTTTCCAAGGCCATTCAGGTAGTCATGGTCAATGAGAGCGGCGCCTCGGTTTATTCGGCCTCCGAAGCGGCCCGGGAGGAATTTCCGGACCAGGATGTGACTGTTCGGGGATCGATCTCCATCGGCCGGAGATTGATGGACCCCTTGGCCGAATTGGTCAAGATCGATCCCAAGGCCATCGGTGTCGGGCAATACCAGCACGATGTGGACCAGGGAGATTTGAAAATGAGTCTTGACGATGTGGTGATCAGCTCGGTGAATCGGGTCGGCGTGGAAGTCAATACGGCCAGCAAACAACTGCTGGCCTATGTCTCGGGATTGGGACCCCAGTTGGCCAAGGGGATCGTGGAATACCGCAATGATCACGGTCCGTACCGATCCAGGGAAGGATTGAAGCAGGTGCCCCGTTTGGGACCCAAGGCCTTTGAACAGGCCGCCGGTTTTCTGCGCATCCGGGATGGAGAAAATCCCCTGGACGGCAGCGCCGTCCATCCGGAAAGCTACCCCATTGTCGATGCCATGGCCAGGGACCTGGGCTGCTCGGTCCTGGATCTGATAGGCGATGAGCTGCTCCGGAAAAAAATCGATCTTTTGAACTATGTCTCCGAAAAGGTGGGCCTGCCGACGCTTAAGGATATCATGGCGGAGCTCTCCAAGCCCGGCCGCGATCCCCGGGAGCAGTTCGAGGCCTTCCACTTCACCGAGGGGATTGAAAAGATGGAAGATGTAAAACCCGGCATGAAGCTCCCCGGCATCGTCACCAACATCACGGCCTTCGGCGTCTTTGTCGATATCGGGGTCCACCAGGACGGGCTGGTCCATATCAGTGAACTTTCCGACCGGTATGTAAAAAATCCCACCGATGTCGTCAAGGTCCATCAGCCGGTGTCGGTGACAGTGCTGGACGTGGATCTGGCCAGAAAACGGATTTCCCTTTCCATGAAAGGTGGCCGCTCTCAGTCAAAGGAGGTTTCAAAAGGTCAGGAGAAAAAAAGGGAAGAAAAGAGGCCGGAAAAAAATAAGAAACCCCAAAGCACCTTCACCAACAACCCCTTTGCAGCCGCTTTGGGGAACAAAAAATTCAACTAACCACGCTCCATCCGGAACCTTCGGGTTTCCGGATGGAGCGTACATCTGTCAGCAGTCAGCACAAACTATTTTTTAAAAGGGTTCCCTTGAAAGCTGACAGCTAATTGCTGATTACTTTTATTCCCCCGCCGGGCTCTTCCCCTTGCAGCGATCCAGCTTCTGATCCATTATGGGCAGGACCTTGGCCGCTGGAATCGCAACGGTGGGACCTACAAAGGAAGCATCCTTAAGCCAGTAATAAGGAGGGATATTCATGGAGACCTTCTGCTGGGCCGGCGGTACATATTCAGAGACATAATAATCCTGAATGACCTTGTGGTCGCAGGGTCGCATCTTCATGACCGTCCCCATGACGTCCTGATAGGTATCCCCTTCCCAGAGCTTGATGATCTTCTCGGGGTCCAGGCTGCCAGCCCGCTCGATGACGCTCAGGAGCCAGTAGGTCTGCATGGTATAGGCACCAAGGGTTTCAATAGGATATTGATAGGTTATGGTATTATAGGGGGCCTTCCATTTGGTCTTCCACAGGTTATTCCAGGTCTTATGGAATTTGATCTGCTCCGGGGTTTTGAAAAAGGGGCTGGTTGAGGTAAACTGGCTGAGCTCGATCAACCCCTTGGTACCCTCAACGCCGGTCTCTATCAGGAAAGGAGAATCATTGAGAAAAATGTGGGCAAAGGGCAGTATGACACCCATCTGCCTGGCCTGCTTGACCAAGTTGGCCGCATCCGGAATCCAGTCCCCCGTGTAAATCACCTCGGCCCCGGAGGCCTTGATCTTGGTCAGGTAAGGGGCGAAGTCGGTTAGGAACAGCTTATGGTAATCTTCGCCGACGATCTGGGCCCCCGGATAGTATTCTCTCAGGCCCTCTTTAAACCCATCGGCCATGGCGTGCCCGAACATATAATCCTGGCAGAGGATGTAAAACTTTTTTTCCTTTTTCCGCACTTGCCCGTAATAATAGGCCAACCCTTTGCCGATGACGCTGGTGGAAAAGGAGGTCATGAAAGAATACCGGGTGAAGTTGGTGGCATCATAGAGTTCATCGGACAAGGCGGCCGTGTCTATGGTAATGATCTTATATTTATTGGCCACCTCGTTGATGATCTTCATCATGTTGCTGCCGTCGGTCCCCCACATGACATTCACCTTTTCCTGCAGGGCCATGCGCTCACAAATTTTTTTGCATTGATCCGGTTTGGACATGTGATCGGCCTTGATGACCTGGACCAGCTTTTTCTTGCCGTCCACCAGCAGACCGCCCCGCTTGTTGATGTCATGGGCCGCCCAGAGGACACAGGCATAGTAGATCTCCCCCACTTTAGCGGCCGGGCCTGAGAAGGAGGCCACAACGGCGATCTTGATGGTGTCTCCCGTGGGAATCATGGCCGGGCTATTGGGATCGAAGTCGGACATGTCGCCCATCTTTTTGACGTCAAAGGCGGCATTGGCCGCCATGGCCCTGGATGGGCTAAGGACCGTCACTAACAAAAAGGAAAAGATAAAGACCAGAATCAAAATTCCCAAACCACACTTGCCAATCGATTTCATTTTGTTCCTCCTTTTATTTTTGTTAATAATCAAGCTTTTATTCATAGGGAGGCCCCTCTGTAATGTCAAGAAAAAAATGTCCTTTTCGCCGCCTTTTTCTCCTTGACCCCGGTCCTTTTAACCATCTATAATCCTGACCTTCGGGCCCTTTATTAAATAGAGAATGCGGTCATGATGAATGAAGGTTTTTTGTGACAATGAAGTGCCACAATAATACGAAAATAAAGTTCGGAGTTAAGAGTTCGGAGTTCGGAGAACCCTATTTTCATGCTTCATGGCGCCCCAAAGGAACATGAAGTTAGTTAAGGATACAAAATGAAGGAATTGGATTGGAGTACCGTTAGCAGGGAACCGATGACCTGCGAGGTTCAATACACCTGGAAGGACGCGGTCCTCTATGCCCTGGGCATCGGCGCCCGGATCGATGAGCTTCCTTTTATCTATGAAAATGTCCCCGGGGGCCTGAAGGTCTTCCCCAGCTTCGCGGTCATGGCCGAGCGCTGGTTGATCGGCCGTTTCGCCAAGCAGGTGGAAGGGAACCGCTTTCTGCACGGGGAACAGATGATCCGCCTTCATCATCCCATCCCCGCTCAAGGGAAGATTATCTCCACCGGCCGGGTGGCCGACGTCTTCGACAAGGGCAAGGCCGCGGTTATCCGCTTCCTGTCACAAGGCCACACCGAAGACGGGACGCACCTCTTCGACATCGAGCATGTCGCCTTTCATGTCGGCGCCGGTGGCTTCGGTGGAGACACGGGCCACAAGTCGGCGCCTTTGAACCCTCCTGCGGGGATCGAGCCCAGCTTCAGCATTTCCTATAAAATCCCGGAGAATCAGGCGGCCTTGTATCGGTTGAGCGGAGACCTGAACACCCTGCACATAGATCCGGAATATGCCAAACGCGGAGGCTTCCCCCGGCCCATTTTGCACGGTCTATGCACCTATGGTTACGCCACCCGGGCTATCTTATACGGCCTTTGCCATGGAGATGTGGGGCGCTTCAAGGAATTCAAGGCCCGCTTCTCCGATGTGGTCTTTCCGGGCGATACCCTGACCACCGAAGGGTGGCCAGACCGGGACGGACGCTTTATCATCCAGGCCCGCACCGAGCGGGCCGTCGTCATCAGCAGCGCTTATGCTGTTGTCGGGCCATAAACTTATTAAATCCTCATGCCGCTAAATTGGTACCACGAAACCAGGATTCAAGAGCAGGGGTAATGATTCAAGTTAAAGGCTATTGAAATCGAAAACCCTTGAACCTGGCATCCGAAGGATGCTCTTCTTTAGCTTGGCAAAGCCGTGCGGCTGAATCCTGGATCCTTGAACCCTATTTTGTACTGAGCTTTTTTAGGAGATTATCATGGATGAACGAAATTTTTATACCGAATCACCCGTTACGAAGAAGTTCCCTTACACCTGTCCCAAATGCCGCCAACCCGCCGAATTTCCGGTTCGCTGGCTGAAGCGCACCAAGAAGAAGAGCCTTCCCGCCGGGGCCAGCGACCTCGACCGGGCCAAATTCGCCAAGGCCCGTGACTATCTGGTGAGGGTAGACGATTATATCGTTTGTCCCAACCCCCGCTGTCGTTACCGGTTTGAAATCCCCAACGATCAAACCGTCGCTTTCTTGTAAAACGGTCTCCGCGGGGTTTTATCTCCAATCATAAAAACCTTTGAAAGCGTCCTTGACTAAATAAATTCCTTGTGCCATATTCCGTTGTGGATACATTAGTCCGTCAGGTAATCAGGATATGAATAGAGGAGGCCTATGATGACCACTGAAATGGGGCGTAGGGATTTTTTAAAATTTTCCATGGCCGCGGGTGCGCTGCTCGCGACCGGCGAAGGAACCAAAGGAGGCCTGATGGCACAAGAAACAACCAAAATTACTGAAGTCGACAAACTAACCATCTGGGTGCTGACGGACAATTATTTCGATACCCTGCGGCCGGACAGCAAAATCAGTAAGCGCTACCGGGTGACGCCGGGCAAATCGATCCATGCCGAACACGGCCTGGCCTATTTTATCGAGACGGTGGTGGACGGAAAGGCCGGCGCCTGTATGTTCGATTACGGGCTTGACCCCATGGGGTAATGAATAACATTGGACTGCTGGGTCTTGACCTGGGAAATGCCAAGGCCTTTGGCCTGAGCCATGGACACTTCGATCACTTTATGGCCGCTGTCGAGATCCTGAAGCAAAACCAGGCCCGGATCGCCAAAGGAACCCCCTTTTACGTGGGCGATGAGGCCTTTTACCGGAGATATTCTCTGCGCCCCGGGACCAATGAGGCCATGGACATCGGCCAGTTGAAGAAAGAAGATATTGAAACCTTGGGAATGCAAGTGGTGGAAGTGAAAACCCTCACCCAGATCATTCCAGGGGCCTTACTTCACTGGGAACATCGATCGGGTCACGGCTTACGAAAAGGTGCCGCCCAGTCTGCTCATTAAACGGGGAGAAAAGCCCGAGCCCGATGATTTTCGGGGTGAGCAGGCCTTTTTCTTTCAACCTAAAAGGGAAAGGGCTGGTGGTCCTTTCCGGCTGCGCCCATGCCGGGATTGTCAACACGGTCAAACAGGCTCAGAAATGCGCCGGCATCCAAAAGATCCACGCGGTCCTGGGCGGATTCCACCTGATCAATGCCAAACCGGAGATCATTCAAAGGACGGTCTCTGACATCAAAGCCATGAAACCCGATTATGTCGTCCCGACCCATTGCACCGGCTTCGAGGCCATTATGGCCTTTGCCAGGGAGATGCCGGGAGAATTTAATATTAATACCGCCGGTACACAGTATACCTTCACGGCCTAAAGGGAAAACACAATGAGCCCCGAAAGGGGCTTAAACCGGATTTTTTACCCCCAAGAATGCGTCCTCAAGCAACCTCGAAGGGGTATTCCGGAGCATTCCGGCCACCCATCATGAACCAAAACATCCAAACAACCGAATAGAGAAATACGGGGGCAAATTCCGACCCGGTCTTCCCCTCGCTTCTAAACCTTAAGCAGCAAGGCCTCTCCCTGGGAAAGTCCTCCGCAGATGGCCGCTACGCCCATACCCCAGCCTCGCCTCATCAGTTCGTACATCATGGTCATGGTGATCCGGGCGCCGCTGGCACCTACCGGATGGCCGATGGCCACGGCGCCCCCGTTGACATTGGTTTTGTCCTGCAGGGCCTGCCATTTCTCCTGATCCCCCTTGGCCAAATCCTTGAGCGAAACCAGAGTCACGGCGGCAAAGGCCTCGTTGATCTCGATCAGATCCATGCCGTCGATGGTGTGACCGGTCCGGGCAAACATCTTTTCGATGGTCTGGGCCGGGACGCAGGCCATGTACTTCGGTGTCCCCGCGCCGGCCTCACAGGCCATGATCTGGGCCAAGGGCTTGAGACCCAGGGACTCGGCCTTCTGCCGGCTCATGAGGACCACGGCCGAGGCCCCCGAGTTTAAGCCCGGGGCATTGCCGGCGGTGACGGTGGGGCTGCCGTACACGGTCTTCAGGGCGGCCAATTTCTCGGAGTTCAAATTTTCCCGGGGCGATTCATCACGGTCGAGGATGATGGGGGCCTTCTTCTGGGGAATTTCAATTTTCATCAGCTCTTCGCCGAC
>CAWGEQ010000052.1:0-73839 GCA_963821645.1 uncultured delta proteobacterium
TAAGCTCAAGACATTACTGCCCTTACACACCCGACCTATCAACCTCGTAGTCTCCGAGGGGCCTTTAGTCTACCTTGCGGCAGAGGGATATCTAATCTTGAGGTGGGCTTCCCACTTAGATGCTTTCAGTGGTTATCCCTTCCGAACATAGCTACCCAGCGATGCTCCTGGCGGAACAACTGGAACACAAGAGGTTCGTCCATCCCGGTCCTCTCGTACTAGGGACAGCTCCTCTCAAATATCCTGCGCCCACAACAGATAGGGACCAAACTGTCTCACGACGTTTTAAACCCAGCTCACGTACCGCTTTAATTGGCGAACAGCCAAACCCTTGGGACCTGCTTCAGCCCCAGGATGCGATGAGCCGACATCGAGGTGCCAAACCTCCCCGTCGATGTGAACTCTTGGGGGAGATCAGCCTGTTATCCCCGGCGTACCTTTTATCCGTTGAGCGACGGCCCTTCCATACAGAACCGCCGGATCACTAAGACCTACTTTCGTACCTGCTCGACTTGTTGGTCTCGCAGTCAAGCTCCCTTATGCCTTTGCACTCTACGGCTGGTTTCCAATCAGCCTGAGGGAACCTTCGCGCGCCTCCGTTACTCTTTAGGAGGCGACCGCCCCAGTCAAACTACCCACCAGACACTGTCTCCCGCCAGGCTCACTGGTCGGGATTAGAACTCTAAGATAACAAGGGTGGTATTTCAAGGTTGGCTCCACCGAGACTAGCGTCCCAGTTTCATAGCCTCCCACCTATCCTACACATGTTAGCCCAAAATCCAATGTCAAGCTGTAGTAAAGGTGCACGGGGTCTTTCCGTCTAGTTGCGGGTAACCGGCATCTTCACCGGTATTACAATTTCACTGAGTCCCTGGTTGAGACAGCGCGGCAGTCGTTACGCCATTCGTGCAGGTCGGAACTTACCCGACAAGGAATTTCGCTACCTTAGGACCGTTATAGTTACGGCCGCCGTTTACTGGGGCTTCGGTTCAAAGCTTCGCTCACCGAAATGAACTAACAAATCCCCTTAACCTTCCAGCACCGGGCAGGCGTCAGACCCTATACGTCGTCTTTCGACTTAGCAGAGTCCTGTGTTTTTAGTAAACAGTCGCCACCGCCATTTCTCTGCAACCCCCTTCAGCTCCAAAAGTAAATTTCTTCACCTACGCAGGGGCATACCTTCTCCCGAAGTTACGGTATCATTTTGCCGAGTTCCTTAACCAGAGTTCTCTCAAGCGCCTTAGGATACTCTCCTCACCTACCTGTGTCGGTTTGCGGTACGATCACCCTATGAACTCACTACGAGGCTTTTCTTGGTGGCATGGGCTCAATCAGTTTATGAGTTAAAAACTCTCCTCATCACCTCTCGGCGTTAATGGTCCATCGGATTTGCCTGACGGACCCGCCTACCAGCTTGAACCGGGACATCCAACACCCGGATGATCTACCCTTCCACGTCCCCCCTTCGCTCAAACGCTCATAAGGTGGTACAGGAATATTAACCTGTTTTCCATCGCCTACGCCAATTGGCCTCGGCTTAGGGATCGACTAACCCTGAGAAGATTAACTTTACTCAGGAAACCTTAGGTTTACGGCGTGCTGGTTTCTCGCCAGCATTATCGTTACTCATGTCAGCATACGCTCTTGTAGTTCCTCCAGCATTCCTCACGGTATGCCTTCACAGGTTGCTACAATGCTCCCCTACCGATCCACTAAAAGTGAATCCCGCAGCTTCGGTAATGTGCTTAGCCCCGTTAAATTTTCGGCGCAGAGTCACTTGACCAGTGAGCTATTACGCTTTCTTTAAAGGATGGCTGCTTCTAAGCCAACCTCCTGGTTGTCTAGGCGTTTCCACATCCTTCCACACTTAGCACATATTTAGGGACCTTAGCTGGCGATCTGGGTTGTTTCCCTTTCGACCACGGATCTTATCACCCGTAGACTGACTCCTGCAGTAAGCGTCAACGGTATTCGGAGTTTGGTTAGGTTTGGTAATCTGGTAGGACCCCTAGCCCATCCAGTGCTCTACCCCCGTTGCGTAATCTGCAAGGCTATACCTAAATATATTTCGGGGAGAACCAGCTATTTCCAGGTTTGATTAGCCTTTCACTCCTATCCACAACTCATCCCCTAACTTTTCAACGTTAGTGGGTTCGGGCCTCCATTTCGTGTTACCGAAACTTCACCCTGGCCATGGATAGATCACCTGGCTTCGGGTCTACTCCACGCAACTAATACGCCATATTAAGACTCGCTTTCGCTACGGCTCCGCCTGTTACGGCTTAACCTCGCTACGTAAAGTAACTCGCTGACTCATTATGCAAAAGGCACGCAGTCAGACTGTTCCGACGAATCGAAACATAGTCCTTCCACAGCTTGTAGGCAAACGGTTTCAGGTACTATTTCACTCGGCTTCCGCCGTACTTTTCACCTTTCCCTCACGGTACTAGTTCACTATCGGTCGTCGATTAGTATTTAGCCTTGGAAGATGGTCCTCCCAGTTTCCCACAAGATTTCTCGTGTCCCGTGGTACTCGGGAACCTTACCCAGGAAGTTTAATTCGTTTCGCTTACAGGACTATCACCTTCTGTGGTGGGCCTTTCCAGACCCTTCAACTACGAATTAAGTTTTTGACTTCCCGATGAGTCTGCCAACCCATCCGATAAGGCCCCACAACCCCGAACATACAACGCTAGCAGGCTTGACATATATTCGGTTTGGGCTCTTCCCATTTCGCTCGCCGCTACTCTGGGAATCGCAATTGCTTTCTCTTCCTGAGGTTACTTAGATGTTTCAGTTCACCTCGTTCGCTTCCTTGACCTATGTATTCAGTCAAGGATATTCGCCCATTACGGCGAATGGGTTCCCCCATTCAGAAATCCCCGGCTCAAAGCCTGTTTAGCGGCTCCCCGAGGCTTATCGCAGCTATCCACGTCTTTCATCGCCTTTCGACGCCAAGGCATCCACCATTTGCCCTTAGTAGCTTGGTCATAAAATTATTTTTGGTTAAAGATGCAATCTTTTTTCTCCCGCTTCCATATTTATTTTTCAAAGAACAAGTCTTGAGTTCAAGGCCCAAGGCTCAAAGTTCAAAGCTAAACCATCTTTCCTGGTTTCCAGCTTTGAGCTTTTAGCTTTGAGCTTGATTCATTGGTGGAGGTGAACGGGATCGAACCGATGACCTCCTGCGTGCAAGGCAGGCGCTCTCCCAACTGAGCTACACCCCCAAATCAATCGCCGATTTCGAATTTAGGATTTATATTCCCCAATCCGAAATTTTCAATCCGAAGTGGGATTGGTGGGCCTAGTTGGAATTGAACCAACGACCTCACGCTTATCAGGCGTGCGCTCTAACCGAGACTGAGCTATAGGCCCTCAAGCCAAGAGCAGCAGTATGATTTGCGGTCAGTGAAAAGCCGTCCTTTTCCCCACTTCTCACCAATCGCCTCCCACTGATCTCCTAGGCCTCCGGCCTATGCCCTACTACTCATCAAATAAAAAGAACGAATATTTCTTGATCTCTCAAAACTAAATAGTGAACGATTTGTGATATTGACCTAGGTTTTTCCACCAAAGGTGGAAAGACACCTTAGAAAGGAGGTGATCCAGCCGCAGGTTCCCCTACGGCTACCTTGTTACGACTTCACCCCAATTATCAGCCATACCTTAGGTGCCTGCCCCCCTTGCGGGTTAGCTCAGCAACTTCTGGTACAACCGACTTTCGTGGTGTGACGGGCGGTGTGTACAAGGCCCGGGAACGTATTCACCGTGGCGTGCTGATCCACGATTACTAGCGATTCCAACTTCACGGAGTCGAGTTGCAGACTCCGATCCGAACTGAGAACGGCTTTTTCGGATTGGCTCCCCCTCGCGGGATTGCAACCGTTTGTACCGCCCATTGTAGCACGTGTGTAGCCCTGGGCATAAAGGCCATGAGGACTTGACGTCATCCCCACCTTCCTCCCCGTTAACCGAGGCAGTATCTTTAGAGTGCCCAACTGAATACTGGCAACTAAAGATGAGGGTTGCGCTCGTTGCGGGACTTAACCCAACATCTCACGACACGAGCTGACGACAGCCATGCAGCACCTGTCTCCTTGTCCCCGAAAGGAAGATCTACTTTCATAGACTGTCAAGGGATGTCAAGCCCAGGTAAGGTTCTTCGCGTTGCGTCGAATTAAACCACATGCTCCACCGCTTGTGCGGGCCCCCGTCAATTCCTTTGAGTTTTAGCCTTGCGGCCGTACTCCCCAGGCGGGGCACTTAATGCGTTAGCTTCGGCACAGCAGGGGTCAATACCCGCTACACCTAGTGCCCATCGTTTACGGCGTGGACTACCAGGGTATCTAATCCTGTTTGCTCCCCACGCTTTCGCGTCTCAGTGTCAGTATCGGTCCAGGAAGTCGCCTTCGCCACCGGTATTCCTCCTGATATCTACGAATTTCACCTCTACACCAGGAATTCCACTTCCCCCTCCCGTACTCAAGTCTGATAGTTTCAAGTGCACTTCCCTGGTTGAGCCAGGGGCTTTCACACCTGACTTATCAGACCACCTACACGCCCTTTACGCCCAATAAATCCGAATAACGCTTGCACCCTCCGTATTACCGCGGCTGCTGGCACGGAGTTAGCCGGTGCTTCCTTCAGCGGTACCGTCAATTTCTCGACTTGTTCGGTCGAAAAAGTTTCTTCCCACTTGACAGAGCTTTACAACCCGAAGGCCTTCTTCACTCACGCGGCGTTGCTGCGTCAGGGTTTCCCCCATTGCGCAAAATTCCTCACTGCTGCCTCCCGTAGGAGTCTGGACCGTGTTCCAGTTCCAGTGTGGCTGGCCATCCTCTCAGACCAGCTAACCATCGTTGCCTTGGTGGGCCATTACCCCACCAACAAGCTAATGGTACGCGGGCTCATCCTCAAACGACAGCTTGCAAGCAGAGGCCATCTTTGACCCCGATCACCGGAGTGATCGTGGTCTTATTCGGTATTAGCACACCTTTCGGTGTGTTATCCCCAATTCGAGGGTAGATTACCCACGCGTTACTCACCCGTGCGCCACTTTACTTCCCACCCGAAGGCGGGTTTCTCGTACGACTTGCATGTGTTAAGCACGCCGCCAGCGTTCATTCTGAGCCAGGATCAAACTCTCCAATTAAACTCAAAAAATGTATTATAAAAAAGGGACCACAAAATCGGTTCACTATTTAGTTTTCAAAGATCAAGTGTTAAAGAAGATAACTTGTTTCTTTTAATTTGTCAAGAAGTATTTCCCCTCGCAAAGTAAAAATGCTACATTACCTTAATTTCAAATTAAGTCAAGAGAAAAATCAAGAAAAAATGATTTTATGGAATCTTTTTTTACCGATCTTTACAAGAAGGGCATTATCTTTCAGGTTGTGCAGATAAACCTTTTGGTCAAAAGAAGAAACTCTTTGATCATTTAATGTCACTCCCCCTTGAGCGATCAACCGCCTGGCCTCACCCCGAGTTTTACAAATACCGGCATCCGCCAGCATTAAATAGACCTCCACTCCCTTCACCAAATCTTCCCTGGGAATCCGGGTAGTAGCCACGGCCCCTGACTCCAGACCCTGTCCGTAAAAAAGATTGCGGGAAGTTTGTTGGGCCCTTTCGGCCTCGCCCCGGCCATGGGTGATGGCTGTGGCTTCCAAAGCCAAAATCTCTTTGGCCTCCCGCAACTCCGCCCCTTGTTTCCGGGCGAGTTCGCGAACCTGGTTCATGGTCAGGAAGGTAAATAAAGCTAAAAAACGTCCCACGTCCTGATCTTCGGTATTAATCCAAAACTGGTAATATTCGTACGGGCTGGTCTTTTCAGGATCAAGCCAAACCGCTCCTTGGACGGTTTTTCCCATCTTTTCGCCGGAACTGGATACGATCAAGGGAAAGGTCAAACCATAGGCCTTCCCACCTTTCATCCTTCGAATCAGATCGATCCCGGCCACAATATTTCCCCATTGATCCGATCCCCCCATCTGGAGCAAACAATCCTGATGACTATAAAGATGCAAAAAATCATAGGCCTGAAGTAGTTGATAGTTGAATTCAATAAAAGATAAACCGGTCTCCAGACGCTGCTTGACCGACTCGGCGGTCAACATCCGGTTCACGCTGAAATGGCGGCCGATGTCCCGCAAGAATTCAATATAATTTAAAGGGGCCAGCCAGTCCATGTTGTTTAACAATATCCCATTGGGACCGTCCAGTACCATATAACGGGCCAATTGTTTCTTCAACCCTTCGGCGTTGTGCCGGATCTTTTCATGACCCAGTACCGGCCGCATCTCTTTTTTGCCGCTGGGATCTCCGATCAAAGCGGTTCCCCCGCCGACCAGGGCGATTGGGCGGTGGCCGTGTTGTTGTAAATGGGCCAGGGCCATGATGGGAATCAAACTACCCACATGCAGGCTCTCCGCCGTGGGATCAAATCCGATATAAGCCGATAGGGTCTTCTGCTTGAAAAGGGTCTCCATCTCCTCGGGATCGGTAGCCTGTTCGATGAAACCCCGTTCCATTAATGTCTGATAAAAGTTCTTCAAAAAAATACCCTCGACACCGAAATCTATTTAAAGTTCGGAATGATTAGTTTGGGAGTTCGAGTTCATATCTTCTCACTCCGAACTCTTTGCTCTGAACTAATCACTATTCCTCGACCATCCCCATCAGCTTTTCCCGAATCCTGGTAATCCCCCTGGCCCGGCCCGTCTGCGAGTCGATGGATAAGACCGCCCCCTCCAAGACCACCTCTTTTTTGGCCACTTCAAATTTGTGGGGCATTTGAGTCAGAAAGCGGTCAATGGCCAATTCCTTTTTCACACCGATCACCGAATCCGTCGGCCCGGTCATGCCGACATCGGTCATATAGGCCGTGCCCTGAGGCAAGACCTTCTCATCGGAAGTTTGGATGTGGGTATGGGTCCCCAAGACAGCACTGACTTTGCCGTCCAAAAACCACCCCAACGCAACCTTCTCTGAAGTGGCTTCGGCATGAAAATCCACCAGGATAATCGGAGTTTCTTTAATCATCAGGGATCGTTCTTCCAGGCCCCTTCGAAAAGGGCAGTCCACCGCTTCCATAAAGGTCCGCCCCAACAAATTGAGGATGCCGATCCGGTGACCCGACTTGGTCTCTTTAATTACCGACCCATTACCTGGCGTTTCGGCCGGATAATTGGCCGGTCGAATCAAATCTGGGTTTTGCTGTATATAGGTCTGGATTTCTTTTTTCTTCCAGATGTGGTTTCCTGAGGTAAGGACTTGTATACCGCCGGATAAAAGCTCATCGGCCCCTTTAATGGAAATGCCGATACCCCCGGATGCATTTTCTCCGTTGGCCACTACCAGATCCACCTTATAGCGATCAATCAAAAGAGGTAATAATTCCCGCACGGCCTTACGGCCGGGTTTCCCGACAATGTCGCCGATGAATAGGATGTTGACGGACACGGATATTCCTTGAGAAAGGGTTTAAGGTACAAGGTTCTAAGGTTTAAGGTTAAAACCTTGGACCTTGAGCCTTAAACCGTGCACCCGTTGGGTTATTTGGCGTATTCTACTGCTCGGATTTCTCTGATTACCGTAACCTTGATTTGACCGGGATAGGTTAAACTCTCTTCAATTTTTTTGGCAATGTCCCTGGAAAGGATATAGATATCATTATCAGAAACTTTTTCACTTTCGACGATAATCCGAATCTCCCGTCCTGCTTGAAGGGCATAGGTCTTGCCGATTCCTTCAAAAGACTTGGCGATCTTCTCCAGGTCCTCGAGTCTTTTGACATAGGTTTCCAACATCTCTTTTCTGGCCCCTGGCCGGGCTCCAGAAAGGGTATCGGCCGCCTGAACCAGGACATCCAAAATAGTTTCGAGGGGAATATCTTCGTGATGAGAGGCAATGGCATGAATGACCCGGTTCGCCTCGCCGTGTCTCTTGGCCAGGTCGGCCCCGATGATGGCATGAGATCCTTCGACCTCATGATCCACCGCCTTGCCGATGTCATGGAGCAGACCGGCCCGCTTGGCCTGTTTAATATTTAAGCCCAGTTCAGCGGCCATGACCCCGCAAAGGAAAGCCACCTCCAGGGAGTGTTGAAGCACATTCTGGCCGTAACTGGACCGGTACTTCAATTTTCCAATCAACTTGACCATTTCCGGATGGATCCCATGTACCCCTACGTCGAAGCTGGCAGCTTCGCCGGCTTCTCTGATGGCCACCTCCATTTCCTGAGAAACCTTCTTAACGACTTCTTCGATTCGGGCCGGATGGATTCGACCGTCGCTGATCAGTCTTTCCAAGGAAAGGCGGGCCACTTCTCTCCGAACCGGATTAAAACCGGAAAGGATGACCGCCTCCGGAGTATCATCAATGATCAAATCGATACCCGTGGCCGCCTCGATGGCCCGAATATTTCTTCCTTCCCGGCCGATGATTCGACCTTTCATCTCTTCGTTGGGTAAATTGACGTAGGAAACGACCTTTTCGGCCACATAATCTCCGGCATATCTTTTTATAGCCAAGGAAATAATCTCTTTGGCCTTTTTATCAGCTACTTCTCTGGCCTCACTTTCAAGGCGACGGATGATTTTAGCTGCTTCATGCTTGGCCTCATTTTCCATGGTCTGGAGTAAGAGATCCTTGGCTTCCTGGCAGGATATCCCGGCCAGGTATTCCAACCGCCGCTTCTGTTCGTCGATCAACTGTTCGCAGTTTTCTTTTAGATCGGAGGTTTCTTTTTCTTTGAGGCTCAGGGATCGCTCTTTTTTCTCAAACTCGGCCTCCCTCTTGTCAATAACATCGATCTTACGATCTAAGTTTTGCTCCTTGATCAGAATCCTTTTTTCCTGATCAAGGATTTCCTGTCTCCTCTCCTTGGTCTCCTTTTCAAATTCCACCTTCATCTGGTAAAGGTTGTCTTTGGCCTGTAACAGGGCCTCTTTTTTTACCGTTTCAGCCTCTTTTTTGGCCTCTTCGACAATCTTTTTGGAGAGGCCTTCGATGGATTCGACCCGGCTCTCGGTGACTTTTTTCCTTATAATAAAACCGACCAGGATTCCCAAAAAGAGAGATAAGAAAATTCCACCGATCAGACCAACCATTTGTGCTGTGATAGCCATGACTTCCTTAATTAAAAATTATCATTGTTCTTAGGGCCAGTTGGACCTTCTTAGAAAGTAAGCCTGTAAAGGCGCCGACAAAGAAATATCCCAGGGGGGGACTTCCTTTGACCAGGAGAGCAAGATCAGGGGATGGGTTTTTAAGAATTATATTAAATTTTATTTAAAGACAGCATGATTAAATTATATAATCGACCCAAACCTTTTGAGGATAGCTTGCTCTTTATTCCTTATATAATAAAACCTCCTTGGGGAGGTTGATTTCTATAATGGGGTGGATTCCAACTTGGTTATCCACTGATGGCTTTTGGTTTCCACCATCTTCTCCATCTGATCCAATTCCTCTTTTGCCCGTAGGTAATCATACGTTATGTTCAGGGCAGTCAAGATGACCAGGTGGATTTTATTGGCCGAAGGCATCGAGGATTGAACTTCTTTAATCCTCTGATTTAACAAAACAGAAACCTTTTCCAATAGCCCGGGATCCAGGTCCCCTCCTAAAGTATATTCATTCCCTAATATCTCGACTTTAAATAATTGAGGCACGCGTTATGGAATTATCCCAATACCTGAGTTATTTTTTCTAAAATCCCATCAACCTTGGCCTTCATGAGCCCTTTTTCTTCTTCCAGGATATCGATCCGTTCTTGGGCGTTTTGGATAACATCCTCTTTTTCCATAATCTTTTTTTTGAATTCCTGATTTTCTCTAGATAAAACTTCCATCTTTCTTACAACTTGATCTATTTTTTCTTCTAATATTTCAAACACTTGCCACTCCATCGCTTTCTTCTCTCTTTCTTTTTTAAAATAATATCTTGGTTCAAATGAAAAAGTCAAGGAGTAATTGATTCTCTTTTTTCTCCTTGCGAACCCTTCCAGGCCATGTTACTATAGACATTAAATAAATCTATTGATTCTCCCTCCAAGACGATGAGGGTAAAGGCACTTAAAAAGACGCGTTTATGCCGAACGCGGGAATCTCATAATTGGTTTTTATCATAAACTCAGAAAGGAGGTGATTGTATGGCTACCCGAGTTGCCAGAATAACAGAAATAATAGCTGCATCACCCAAAAGTTTTGAAGAGGCGATCACCGCGGGCTTTAAGAGGGCTACCAAGACCCTGCGGGGGATTACCGGAATGAAAGTGGTCGAGCAAAGAATCGCTGTCGAAAACAATAAAATCATCGAATATCGGGTTAAGTTGGAAGTCATTTTTGTATTAGAATCATAAGGATCGACCTAAAAGTTTAAAACTCTTAAAAAGGCCCCTTCCGGGGGCCTTTTTAAGGTCCAGTCTTTTTCATTTATCCTTTTTCCAATGCCTCAACATATATGCCCACCTACGTCTACAAAGATATACCGATGATCCTGACCCAAGCGGAAAAAGGCTTGGCGGCACCCGTTTATCTTATCTCCGGCGATTCTTATCTCACCCGGGAGGTTCACCAGCAACTGATCAACCGGCTGCTCCCGGAAGAGATGCGCTCTTTTAACCTGGAAATTGTTGATGGAGAAAAGGAAGATATCCATTCCATCCTGGAACGGCTCCAGACTTTTCCCTTTTTCCCCGGGCGCAAGGTGGTCTCGGTTAAAAACTTTATTCAGATCTTCTCAGCCGGCAGCGAAGACCGCCTTTGGAAAAAGGTGGAGGAGGCCTGGCAGAAAGGGCAACCGGAACGATGCGCCCGGTTACTTCGGACCTTTTTACAAGATACCGGGGTTTCCTTAAAATTGATCGAAGGGGGATTGAAAGGGAATGAGGAGGCCCTCAGAAAAAAACTATTCCCTGATGAACTTACCCCCTTACCGGACTGGTTTAAAGAAGCCCTGGCCTTTTTACAGAATCACTTTCCTGAGGAATCAGGTACGTTGAATGCGGATCAATTGTTCGAATCGGCCATCCGGCAGGGATTTCCCAAAGACCACATATTGATCCTCCTTTTAGAAGGTCCTCCCAGATCAAGTAAGATCATCAAGTCCATTGCCGAGGAGGGGGTGGTCCTTAATCTGGCCTTAAAGCAGGGCAAAAGAGGAGACCAGGCGAACGCCTTAAAGGGTTATTTAAAGTCCCGTCTTTCCCAGGCAGAAAAAACCATTCACCCCCAAGCCGAGGCCCTTCTTTTACAACGGATTGACCCCGAGGTTTTTCAAATGGAAATGGAAATACAAA
This sequence comes from uncultured delta proteobacterium, assembly GCA_963821645.1. Taxonomy (GTDB): domain Bacteria; phylum Desulfobacterota; class RBG-13-43-22; order RBG-13-43-22; family RBG-13-43-22; genus RBG-13-43-22. Next base: position 11,303 of record CAWGEQ010000052.1, read on the forward strand.
AACTGATTTCTTATCTTGGGGATCGAAAACAGATCCTTTTCAAAGACATAGACGACTTGGTAGGGGCCAATCGGGAAGAACCTTTGTATGAATTGACGACGGTTTTAGGAGAAAGGAATTCCGGAGAAAGTCTTCGAAAACTGAAACAACTTTGGGAACAAGGCTTTAATCCGTTGCAAATTATTTCCGGCATTACCAACACCTTACGTCGTCTGTTATTGGCCAAGGAACTCCTGAAAACGGTTTCCAAAATCCCTCCCCGGTCCTGGAAGGATTACGGGACATTTTCCGCAACGGTCCTACCCCAATTAAAGCAAACCCCTTTACCGGACCTTTTGTCCAAAGTCCACCCCTTTGTCCTTTACAATACCCTGAAAACAGCCGTAACTTTTTCTTTTTCCCATTTACTATCCGCCCTGGAAACCCTTCATGAAGCCGACCGTAGGCTCAAAACCAGTGGGGCTACCCCGGCCTTTCTTCTGGAAGATTTTATCCTCTCCTTTTGTAAAAAAGAAGACCCGGCCAAATGGGCCAAAGATCACATCAGACAGATCGGTTCCTAACGATTCGATTTCCGGATTTTTTAGAAAGGGCCGGGAATCCCGGCCCCGTAAATCCTCGCCCCCTCTTTCTTAATATACCTTAACCACCAGGGCCGCGCCAGTGTCTCCAGCCGCACAACCGGCAAACAGGCCATACCCTCCGCCAATTTTTACCAGTTCCTCGATCAACTCTACGGTACAGCGGGCTCCCGTCGGACCTTGAGGATGCCCAAAAACTAAAGAGCTTCCATAATTATTAAATATCCCCTCCGGGATCTTCATCAGTTTGCCCATGACGATATCATTGACTGAAAAAGGGTTGTGGGTCTTGACCGCCGACAGATCCTTGACCGCGATGCCGGCATTCTTCAGGGCCATTTCGGCCGCCGGTGTGACTGCTGCGGCCATGTGGGCTTTTTTGGCCCGGGCATACCCATAACTCAGGAGTTGGATGGTTACCTCCTTCTTTTGACCGAGTTCTTTAGCCCGCTCTTTGGTGGTAATAATCAACCCGGCATTTCCGTCGGCCGGGTGAGTCTGGGCGCCAAAGGAAATACAGCCGCCAGCAATGACCGGCTTGAGCGGGGCAAGACCCTCCGGGGTACAGGGAGAAACTCCTTCGTCCGTTTCTACGAGATTCGATTTCTTTTTGGAAATTTGGATCTCCACCGGAATCATATAGCCTTTTTGGAACTCCCGGTCGTTGGCCATACTCATTAAATATTGTTCGTAGCGGCGGACGGCCATGGCGTCCGATTCTTCTTTGGTCACACCACCGCACATGACAGCCACATTTTCAGCGGTCTGGACCATGGGTTGCCTGGCATAGGGATCCTTGTTGAAGTTGTCCATCATCCAGTTCTCACTGATCACTTCCCCGCCCGGACCATTCGGATTGGGCCAGACCGTATGAGGACCGTTGGAACAGCGGTCGGTAGTGGCCACCAATACCTTTTGATACGCCCCTGATTCCACCCAAAGCCCCCCGGTATAAATGGCCGTGGCGCTGGTAGCGCAGGCCTGGCTCAGGGTCGGTCCGCTGATTTTATCATTCCCTAACAGGGCGCAAAACCAGGGATTGGCATAGAACCAGGCGGGTTGTCCGATGGTCATGCCCAGGACACAGCCATCAAAGATATCCGGGGTAAGGCCGCGCAATTCTAAAAACTTACGGGCCGTTTGAGCGGCTAATTCGATGGAATTGATGTTCTGAAAGGACATCTGCCAACGTGAAAAGGGAGAGGACCAGTAGCCCTTATAAGGGATAAACGCTTTTTCGAACATGATAACCTCCTTGAAAGGATTAGAATTTTTATAGTGACCAGCCTGAAAAATATAGGAGACTGGTCCAGGGGTGTCAAGAGAATTCCGTCACAATCCTGATTACCAAATTGGACCATTTTATTCAGGGTTCAACTTAAAGGCCCACAGCTTACTACCTAAAAAATTGCTCAGGGTCGTAATGCCAATGGCGGCCAATTGGGCGGGGATCTTGTGCCAATGCCAGTGGTCCACCAGGAGCCACAGAGCGGCCATGTTGATCGTGTAACTGACCAGGGTAACCATGGCATACCTCAGATACTGGTCTCGAATGGCCCTGATCCCTTTGTTATGGGTTTTAAAAGTCCAGCGCAGATTGAGGATAAAATTGTTGGTCATGGCCACCATAAAAGAAAGGGTGGCGGCCAGCAGATAATAAAAATGCATCAGGTAAATGGAGGCTGAATAGACCGCCAGATTGACGAAAACTCCGCTCCCGCCCACCAGGGCGAAACGAATAAACTGGTTTCCGGTATGACCGGTGGTAATCAGGCTTTTCTTGATATAATCCCCATTAAGCTTTTTGGAAAAATCGTGGAATCGTTTCACCGGCCCCCCAAAAACGGCGCCAGGTGGGCCTTAAGCCGTTCCCGATTTTTTTCCAGGGACAGGTCCTTAAGACTTTCTTTCTGACCCTTAACAATGGTCTCTCGAAGGCCCTGGTCCTCCAGGATCAGGGCCATCAGCTCAGCGATCTCTTCGAAATTCTTTTGGTCCAGGCCGACTCCCGCCCTCCCCAGGGTTTCCGGAATCCCTCCGGTCAGGTAGGCGATAATCGGGATCCCGAAAAACATACTCTCCACCAGAGGGACGCAAAACCCTTCGTGCTCGCTCAAACAGAGATAAAGATGGGCCGTTGAGTAATAGGTAATGAGTTCCCGGAAAGAAGCAAAACCGGCAAAAAGCACCTTATCGGTTATAGCCAGCTCTTCTACCATTTTTTTAACAGCCCGGCTATAATTGCGCACTCCGCTGTCGCTGCCGACCAAAACCAGACGGCTTTCAGGGCAAAGACGTTTCTGAAAAAGAAAAAAAGTCCTGATTAAATCCTCGATCTTTTTCTGGGGAACCAGCCGGCCCACATGGAGGATGTTGGTCTTGCCGTCCTGGAGTTTTTTTATAAGGTCCTCTTCAGGAGCCAGATAATAATTTTTGAAATCTAAAAAAATCGGTAACACCCCGGTCTTTTGAAAACCGGCCCGAAAAAGTTCCTGGCGATTGAAATCCGAGACCCCCAGGGCCAGATCAAAATGGGGAGCCAGTTTTTTTAATTCCTCATAGCCCCAGGCACAGCGCTTTTCCACTTCAGCATTAATCCCCTGGAAAAAATGGGGAGGGGTGATGTTATGATAGATTAAAATCTTGCGGTCCGGCAAGCGTTTCACAAATTCCGAAATCTCCGAACCGATGGAAAAATGAAAGATCAGGATATTCTCTGGACGGCTGATTTCCTTGTATTCCCAAAAGGGGCGGGCGACCCCACTGAGCTTCGAATGAACATGCTGGGCGTATATTTCCGAGTCATGGCCCCAGGCTTTCAAGACCTTCTGGATTCCCAGGACATCGTTGCCGATGGCATCCCCGTAACTGAAATCGGGGAGAATCTGATGAATAGAGACCGTGGCCTTTGGTTGACGACTTTTCACGATTTCTTCCTTCCGGCCCGACCCTTGGGTGCCGCCCAGGGCCTTCCAAGTTTGATATATCAATTGGATATATTTTTGGCTGATCAAGTCCCAGTTAAAATGAGAGAGACAATATTCACGGCCATTTCGGGCCATTTCCCGGGCTGTTTCCGGGTGATTCAGTATCTGCAGAAGACATTCCTCAAATTCCAAATAATCGTTAAAATACAACCCTCCCTGACTCTTTTGACAATGTTCCACCGTTACCGGACACCGGCCGTTGACCAGGACCGGGGTCCCGCAGAGCCATGATTCCATGATAACGATGGAAAAACTTTCCATCACCGAAGGCTGGCAAAAGAGGATGGCTCCGTCATAGGCGTCATATTTGTCCTGTATGGGAACAAAGCCCAAGTCCAGGATGTCTTGCCGCCCGGATAAAGGAATCTGAACCGGCAGGTTGCCGATTAAAACCAGTTTCAGGTCGGAGGGATGGCGTTTTTTAAATAGGGCAAAATAATGCATCAACAAAGGGGTATTTTTCCCGGAATCCCTCCGGCCGGCATAAAGGAGAAAGGGGGCCTTTATCTGATATTTCAGCCGAAACCTCTCGGCATCGGACTTTATCTCCGTATCGATCCCTTCGCCGAAAAGATGGGATTGGGCCTCGGTCAGAAAATACAACTCCCGGCCCAAATTCATCTCGAATTGAGTGTGAAAGATGAGTCCCCGAACCCGGTGGAACAATTCTTTCAAAAGCCCCATTCGGGCATAGCCTTCATCATGGAGACAAGGAATAATAAAGGAACGGTCCGGGTAGAGTCTGGCCCCGTAATAAGTGGTACTGAAGAGGTAGGGGATAAAAAACAGGAGATACCCCATACCTTGATTCCGGATATGTTGGTAGAGCAAGGGACTGTTGATCATGTGCTGAAAAAAGAGGGCTTCCTCCTCCCGGGGAAGGATTTCTCCGGAAAGGATTCTACGATTCAAGGTTGCAAAAAGCTCTCCGTTTCGAGGGCTCACCGGAAACCGCTTGACCAACACCCCGTTAACTCGATAATCCCCGGCCGGGTGGTAATTATGCGACCAATCCCCTTCAAAATCCCTGACACAGGTCGTCCAGACCTCTACCGGGATCCCCCTTTGGGAGAGATTTTCTACAGTACGGCGGGCCTCGGCTTCAGCCCCACCGGGGATATCCGGACCGTACCACGGGCAGATAAAAGCGATTTTCATTTCAGTTCGTCGGATCTATTCATTTGTTTGGTTTGCTTCGTTTGGAACAAGCCACAAAGTCTTTCCACAAGATTAAAGGTTTCTCCTTGGACCTTGCACCTTAAACCTTGAACCGTCATTTATACCCTATTACCGCATAATCCTGAAAACCGTACAGTTGGGCATTGAGACGTTGAACGTTTTCATTTAAAATACGAGCCAATTCATCCTCATAGGAATCGTCTTCCCGGCGGACCATTTCTTTTAGCTTCATTTCCTCGGGAAATGGGGAGGCATAGAGGATTTCCACCTTCCTGAAACCCAGGGATTCCAAGAGGAAGCGGGCCGCTTCGGGATGGATCGGGTTATAATGGGAAAGATCCAGATAGAAGGCCCCACTGAAGGTGCTCAGGCACTGGGGATTAATGGTCTCAGCCAGAAGTATTCCGCCGGGTTTCAGCTTGGCGAAACTAACCCGTACCAATTCCCTGAGGGCCTCGGGCTTTAGATGTTCGATGACCTGGGACAAAAAAATCCCCCCCAGGCTCTGATCCGAAAACGATTTCAAAAGAACCATCCCTTCTCCGTGGGTGACTTCCAATCCTTTGGCCTGGCATTGACGGATCATTTCCTTGTTGGTATCCACTCCCGAGGCAGGGATTCGGGCCTCTCGCAGCAATTCCAAAAATTCTCCCCGGCCGCAGCCGATATCCAGGACCGGCCCCTGATCCTTAAAATAGGGCAGATACCTCTTCTGCTTCCACTTGATCTCTTCTTGGCTGCCGCGGTGCAGGTCTTCAAAACGCACATATTCCGGCTCTCGAACCCTTGATTTCAGGTCCTCTATCTGACTCCCCGTCTCCACCGATCGGATTTTCATTTCGTTGATTTGAGATAAGGCCTCTTCAAAAACATTTTGATGGGTTCTTAGTTCCTGGGGGATGGCTTCCAGGGACTGGGCCATCTGGACCCATTTTTTTTCCATAAGGGCCAATTGTTTTTCTTGAAGGGACCAGCGATAATGGACATCCAAGGCCATTTGATTTAACAAACGCACCAGTTCCACATTAAATTCTACCTGACGTTTAAGGACCATCTGGATATACGGCTCGGTCAGTTTACGAATGGCCTTTTTGAATCCAATAACCATGGACCCCAGGATCTTGCGGTGCGAAGAGAGCTCCGGCGGTCTTCGGGTGTCACAGAGATAATTGACCTGAGATAAATGGTACTGGATATCCCCTTCTTGAGGTTCCCCGTTTTCGCTTTGGATCTGAAGGGTCATCCGATCCATTTCCTGCAACTCTTCCGGGGAATAGTGACCGGTCTTTTTTTTCTCATCGATACGAGAGCGTATCTGCTCCATAATTCGACTCACATCGATGGATGCCCCCACTTTATCTTCTGGTTCCATAGAGTACCTGCTTTCTATTAAAAAGAGAGGCCTGATACGAAATTCAGGATGCCCGATGAAAAAGCAATGGTTTTCAATTTTTCCTTTGCAACCGGCATCCTGGTCCTTTAAGGGACATCCGACCTCCTGCCTCTTGTTATTTAATCAATAACCCAGCGGTGGGGTATCCGGTAAATCCCGGTATCGTCCATGGCCGAACGAACGGCAAAGGAGGTACAACCCTTCTGATAATCGTAGGCATGGCCGTCACGGGCATGGACCGCCACATCCAGTGAATAGGTCCCTTCAATCAAATGGACCTTTTCAAAATTCAGCCCGATTCGACCGATTTCCGGAAGTGAGGGGAGGGTTATCCCGTCCGAATGCGTATTGGTGCCGTAACAACAAATCCCCTTTCCATCAAAAACGGCTACCCCGAAAATGATCTCCGGGACAAGACGATTAATCTTAAAGTCCATCTCCAGAAATAGGTCCTCTCCATCCTGAAAGACATGCTTTTCGATACCCTGACCGTCCAAGAGCCGGACCCGGGTGATTTCTATATCCCCATTGCCCCAACGGCTTTGGGAAATAAATCTTTCCTCTCCCTTACAGGCGTTGGTCTGTTCCTCTTCATATCGGGCATCGTCTCTGCGGGCTACCTCCTGACGATAGGCGTCAATGACCTGCCGAGGTTCGCCCTGGGCCTGGATACATCCCGATTCCAACCACAAGGCCTGATCGCAGAACCGCTCCACGGTCGGGAGGTCATGGGTCACCAGGACAATGGTCTTGCCGGCTTTTTTAAAGGCCGTCATTTTATCAAGACATTTACGGGAAAAAGATTCATCTCCCACCGCCAGGACTTCATCGACCAGCAGGATATCCGGGTCCACATTGACGGCCACCGAAAACCCCAAGCGCACATACATGCCCGAAGAATAGGTTCGGACAGGAATATCGATAAAGGATTCCAATTCGGCAAAACGAACAATCCGGTCAAACCGTTTTTCGATCTCCTTTCGGCTTAAACCTAGAATCGTCCCGTTGATAAAAACATTTTCCCGGCCGGTGAATTCCGGGTGAAAGCCTGCGCCCAATTCGATCAAGGAGGAAACCCGGCCATTGGTCTTGACCATCCCGGAATCGGGTTTATAAATCCCGGTCATTACCTTAAGGAGGGTGCTCTTACCGGATCCATTTCGTCCGATGACCCCCAGGCTGATCCCTTGAGGAACCTCCAGATCCAGATTTTGAAAAACGACCCTGGTGCTTTCTCTTGAGCCGCCCTTCCAGGAAAAGGGTTTCAGGAGAAGGGATTTCAAGGTGATATAATCCCGGCGAAGCGTGGTCTGTCTAAATTCTTTGGAAATCCCTTTTAAAATGATGGCTGGGGGCATGGGTTTATATCTTTTCAGCGAAAGTTTCTTTGTAGCGTTCAAAAAAGAACATGCCGATTCCCCATAAGAATAAGGACAAAACCAGAAAAACCAGAAGAACCCTTAACTCTGGGTTTCGGTTATAAAAAAAAATATTCTGGTAAGCCAGAGTGATTTGGGCCATGGGGTTGAGCAGGACCCATTTAGTAAAAGGAGCCGGCACCTGGGAAAGGGGATAGAGGATGGGGGTCAAAAAAAACCAGAGTGTCAGGAGGTTGGCCAGGATATGCTGGACATCCCGGAAAAAAACATTGATCGTAGCCAGTATTAATACCAGACCTTCGATAAACAGCAGATGCATGGCGATAATCAACGGCAACCAGCAAAGAGGCCATCCCGGATAGATCCCCATGGCCCACAGGAACCCAAAAAGAACCGGCAAACTCAACAGATAATTTAAAAGATTAGCTAAAATCTTAACCGCCGGCAAAACCTGGCTGGGGAAAAGGACCTTGGTTACCAAACTACCGCCAGAAGTAATCGAATAGGTCCCCTCCAACAGCGACGAAGAAAACCATATCCAGGGCAAAAGTCCGACAAACATGAATCCGGCATAATGCTCTATCCGGATTCGCAGATAGATATTGAAGACCAGGGCATAGACCCCTAAGAGCAAAAGAGGGTTCAAGAAGGTCCATAAAAACCCGAGGAATGACCCTCGATAACGGGCCTTCAATTCCCTGACCACGAGACTGTTTACCAGGCTTCGGTAACGAAACAATTCCTGGATATGTTGACGGATCAATAAAAACATAAAATAGAGTTAAAGCTTTCAGCGTTCGGTTCTCGTCAATCAGCGATTAATTCCCGATATTCCCCGTTGTTTGCTGATCGCTAAAAGGCACCGGCTTTTCGCTCCTTAATAGGCCTCCTTGCTGAATATCCCTTTCCAAAAGGTCTTGATCAAAATCTTTACATCCATGAGGAGAGACCAGTTCTCAATATAATGCAAATCAAACTCGATCCGTTTTTCCAAGGAAGTATTCCCCCGCCAGCCGTGAATCTGGGCCCATCCGGTCATTCCGGCCTTCATTTTATGGCGTAACATATATTTGGGGATCTTCTCCTTGAAACTATAGATCAGCTCCGGCCTTTCAGGTCTGGGTCCGACCAGACTCATCTCTCCCCTTAAAACATTGATCAATTGCGGCAATTCATCTAAGCTTAATTTTCTTAAGATCCGGCCCAAAAAGGTCCGCCTTGAATCTTTCTTTTGGGCCCAAACCGGGCCAGTCTCATTTTCCGCTCCCACCACCATGGAACGAAACTTTAACATTTCAAAGATGCGGCCGTCCAGACCCATCCGTACCTGGCGATACAATACCGGGCCCGGTGAAGTGATCTTAACGGCCAAGGCGATCAATAAAAACAGGGGGGAAAGCAGGATCATTCCCAGGCAGGCCAGAAGGATGTCGAAAAATCTTTTGAGTATCCGATTCCATCCCACCATGGGGGATTCCCTTAAGTTGATAAAGGGCAGCCCCTCAAATTCCTCCACGCCACCCCGCAGACTGATAAACCGATATAAATCCGGAACGATCTTAATGTCCACCATTTCATCGCGGATCCGGTTTAGAAGCTCTTCCAGTTTCTGATGGGCGGTTAGGGGCATGGCAAAAATAACCAGTTGGATCCCCTGGGTCTGAATCACCTGATCAATTTCTTCATAGACTCCCAGGACATCAATCCCTTTAATTTGCGTCCCGACTTTTTGGGGCAATCGACTCAAAAATCCGCCTATGACCAGCCCCAATTCAGGATGTTTGCGGATCGTTTCAGCTACCCCTTGAGCCAGTTCCCGGGCCCCGACAATCAGAACCCGTTCGGAAAGGAGATGTTTTTTTTGTAAAGAGATGTAGTATTTTTTAAAAAATATCCGGCTCAAAGAAAGGGAAAGAAAACTTAAAAGACCGAAATAGAGAAAGACCAGACGGGAAAAATCGGTCCTTTGAAAAAAAAAGGCAATAAAAACCAAGATCATCAAGGCGATGAAATTGGCCTTAAATATGGCCTTTACTTCCTGGGTTCGATTAAAAAAACGATGATATACCCCGGTTAAATGAAGGGTCCCTATCCAGATGGCTAAGACAAAAGCAAGGAGAAACAAATAGTCTTTAAGAAGAGGGACGCCCTTGGTTACCGGAATGATGGGGGCACTAAATCGCAGATAAAAGGCCGCGATCCAGCAAGCCGTTAGAATGAAAAGATCGTTAAAAAGGATTAGGGACTGGAATAACTGCAACCTTTTTCTAAACATATTTTAAAGGCCTCATCAGGGCTTTAAGGAAAAGAGGAATATAGGCAGGAAAATAAAGGTCGCCTTTTTAGTCCCCGCGGGCCTTTTCCAGGACTTCTTCCCTTTTCTTGCAGTCGATACAGAGTGTTGTAACCGGCCGGGCCTTTAACCGCTGTTCGGATATGTCTTCACCGCACTTTTCACAGGTCCCGAAGCTCCCATCCTCAATCCGTTCCAGGGCCTCCTCAATCTTCAAAATAAGCTTTCGTTCCCGTCCACGAATCCTGAGCATAAAATTTCGATCCGATTCCAGAGAGGCTCGATCGGTCGGATCGGGAAAATTCTCTTTACTGTCGGTCATTCCGCTGACCGTTTTTTGAGCTTCCAGAATCAAGGCATTCCGTTGTTCGTGCAGAAGCTTTTTAAAAAATGATAGCTTTTTTGCATTCATAGCTTCTCTCCCACCCCTTCACTTCCTTTTTTGCCGGGGTTCATCCCCTTCCTAAGGAAAACCCCACTCTTTCCACCCGATTTTTTGATCAATCCGATATCGGTAATCTGAATTTCTCGATCGATCGCCTTGCACATATCATAAATCGTCAATGCGGCTGCGGCTACGGCCGTTAAAGCCTCCATTTCGACACCGGTTCGGTCTCTGGCCTGGACTTTAGCCAAAATACCCACTTGAGGGGGTTCTTGAACCAAAGAAAAACTTAGTTCCACCCCAGTAATCTGAAGGGGATGACACATGGGGATAAGGTCAGAGGTCTTCTTTGCCGCCATAATCGCCGAAACCTTGGCGACATTTAATACATCCCCTTTTTTTAAAGAATTATCCTCGATCTTTTTTAACGTTTCGGCCTTCATCAAGACCCTTCCGACAGCCAAGGCCTCCCGCAGGGTTATCCTCTTGGTACTGACATTGACCATCCGGGCTCGCCCCTGAGGATCGACATGGGTCCAATCCTTCAAGGCCGGAAATGGATCCCGACCTTTCGCTTTTTGAGGAGAGCGCCCTCCTGTTTTTTTGCTCAATCCCCGTTCCTGAGGTTTAATTCACTTTCGAAAGGAAAATTCACTTTCCCGGCGGCGATTTCCCGAAGGGCCACCACCACCTCTTTGTTCTTGGATTGGACCAAAGGGTCCGCACCGCTCCGTAATTGCTTAATTCTTTGAAAAGCCAAATGAATCAGGGAAAACCGGTTGGGCACCTGTTCAAGGCAATCTTCAATAGTAACTCTGGCCACAGTCACTCCTTTTTTAAAAGTTATCCAAATGAAACTTAGTTTTATAACTCATTTTATGAAAAAAGTAAATTATTTTATTTATTATAAATCGACCGACTTAAAATGAATCAATAACTTTTCTTGAAAAAATTTCCAAATTTTTCTATAATTTGCCCATTTAGACCAAAGGCGAATAAAGTGGCTTAAAATCATGATCGCTAAAACTTACAGTAGCGCCATATCGGGGATCGATGCCTATGTCGTTCAGGTTGAAGTTGACATTACCAGGGGTTTGCCAGCCTTTGCCACGGTAGGCTTGCCCGAAGGGGCCGTCCGGGAAAGCAAAGATCGGGTAAAATCGGCTATTAAAAATTCAGGTTTCGAATTTCCCAGTCACCGGATCACCGTCAATCTGGCCCCGGCGGATATTAAAAAAGAAGGATCGGCCTTCGACCTTCCGATAGCCATAGGGATTCTTGCCGCTACAGGTTCATTTACCTCTTCTGCTATTTCATCCTACCTCATCTTGGGGGAACTTTCCTTGAATGGGGAAATAAAGCCGATTCGGGGTACGTTACCGACGGCCTTATCGGTCAAGAATAACGGTTTCCGCGGACTTATCGTCCCTGAGGCCAATGCCCTGGAGGCCTCGGTAGTGGAAGGGATTGAGATCATTCCTGTCAAAACCTTAGGACAGGTGGCCGAATTTTTGAACGGTTCCGCGCCCATCCTCCCCTTGAGTCAGGAACGAGACCGTATTTTCCCACCTCTTCAAGACTATCATTCTGATTTTAATGAAGTTAAAGGACAAGAACAGGTCAAACGGGCACTGGAAATCGCCGCCGGCGGGGGTCATAACATCATAATGGTTGGGCCTCCCGGTTCCGGGAAAACCATGCTGGCCCAAAGACTTCCTTCCATTTTGCCCGACCTGACTTTTGAGGAGGCCCTGGAAACCTCGAAGATTTACAGCGTCATGGGTCTGATGCCGGCCGATCAAGCCCTGATTACCGTTCGGCCTTTTCGATCCCCCCACCATACGGTTTCCGATGCCGGGCTTATCGGGGGCGGCCAAATCCCCCGCCCCGGCGAAGTCAGCCTGGCTCATAACGGGGTCCTTTTTTTGGATGAATTGCCCGAATTCAAAAAAAACGTCCTGGAAGTCCTTCGACAGCCCCTTGAAGATGGAAAGGTGACCATTTCTCGGGCCATCACCTCTCTGACCTACCCGGCTCGTTTTATGCTGGTAGCGGCCATGAATCCCTGCCCCTGCGGATTTCTCTCCGATCCTCAGCGGGAATGCCGTTGTACCTATCCCCAAATCCAACGCTACAAATCAAAAATATCCGGCCCTCTCCTGGATCGTATTGATCTGCATGTGGAGGTCCCCTCGGTTAAATTCAAGGACCTGGCCGGCCAATCAGGGGGAGAACCATCGGAAACGATTCGGAACCGGGTCAAGTCCTCCCGAGAAAGACAAAAAAACCGGTTTCAAAGCAAAACTATCTTTTGTAATGCCCAAATGGGACCAAGGCAAATAAAAAAATATTGTTCCCTTTCTCCTGATTCGCAAGGTCTTCTGGAACAAGCCATGGAATATTTAGGATTGAGCGCTAGGGCTTATCATCGCATTTTGAAGATCTCCCGAACCATTGCCGACCTGGAAAACATGGAGGATATCGGACCTCATCATGTTTCAGAGGCCATCCAGTACCGGAATTTAGACCGTCGTCTCCTCTAAGTAATGCCTGCCCACCGTTCTCGGCCCATGCCTAAAAAACGCTTAAGCTTCCCGACGAGGCTCTTCCTTTTATCGATAACCCTACTGGTGGTCACCTTTTTACTGATGGGATTTTTTTACATAACCTTGTTGTTCCAGTTACCGAACATTAAAACTTTAGAAGATTACAACCCCCCTTTGGCCACTCAGATTCTGTCCGACGACGGAACTCCAATCGGGTACCTTTATAAAGAAAAAAGGATCCTGGTCCCCCTTTCCGAATTACCCCCCCACTTAATTCAGGCCTTTGTGGCCTCCGAAGATGCCCGTTTTTTTAAACATCGGGGGTTGGATTTTTTAGGCATCATAAGGGCCCTTTGGAAAAACATTTGGGCCGGTGAAATCGTTCAAGGCGGGAGTACCATTACCCAACAGGTGACCAAATCCCTCCTTCTCTCTCCGGAAAGGAGCCTTTCCAGAAAGATCAAAGAGGCCGTCCTGGCCTATCGGTTAGATCAAAATTTGTCCAAGAACGAGATCCTGTATATCTATCTTAATCAGATTTACCTCGGGTACGGGGCTTACGGTATCGAAGCAGCGGCCCAGACCTATTTCGGCAAAAAGTCCCATGATCTTACTTTAAGCGAAAGTGCCCTTCTGGCCGGCCTCCCCCAAGCGCCCAGCCGATATTCACCGGTGCTCCATCCACAAAGGGCCAAGGAACGGCAGCGGTATGTTCTAAAAAGGATGGCCGAGGAAGGATTTATTTCCGAAACCGCGGCCCAAGCCGCCGACCAAACCCCCTTGCTATTTGCCATCAACCAAAATTCTAACTTGACCGTGGCCCCTTATTTTACGGATCTGGTTAGAAAATATTTATTTCAGACCTGGGGTTCGGAGTTTGTCCTAAAAGCCGGGTTGGTAGTAAGAACTACCCTGGACCTTCCCTTCCAGAGGGCGGCCATGGAAGCCGTTATCAATGGAACCAGGGCCGTCCAAAGTCGCCATAACTACCCGAAAGCCATAAAGCACATCTCCCCGAGTCAAATAGAGGCCTATTGTCCCAAAGCGGACCAGACCGTTCCCAGGGAAAATAAAAAAGGGGCTGAAAATACCACCGGGGTTGTAGCCCAGATAGATCCCATCACCCATACGGCCAAGGTCTGTATGGACCGGGAATGGGCGACGATAACACTACCAACGGCTTCTGTTTCCCCGGTCAAAGGCCAGGAAGATGATGAAGGGCCGGCCATGAAAAAGGAAACAACGCGGCCCGACCTAACGGTGGGAGATGTCATTCGCCTTCATCGGGATCCGAGGCGCCATTCGTTGACTATTTTAGATGAGGATCAAGTGGAGGCCTCTTTCCTTTGTATTGAAAGCCAAACCGGATCGGTCAAGGCCCTGGTGGGGGGAAAAATTATCGCCAGACGGAATTTAATCGAGCGGTTCAGGCCCGTCGCCAACCGGGGTCCTCCTTTAAGCCCATTATCTACGCCGCCGCTCTTGAAAAAGGACTTACGCCCACTTCCATATTAATGGACACGCCTCTCCACTATGGGGGGGCCTCTCCCTGGTCCCCTCAAAATTTTGATCATAAATATCTTGGGCCGACTACCTTAAGGACGGGATTAATCCAATCCCGCAATATCGTTTCCATCCGGATTCTTCAGCGCATCGGGGTTCATTACGCCATTCAATATGCCCACCGGTTGGGGATTTCTTCCCCCCTCTATCCCAATCTCTCCCTGGCCTTGGGATCTTCGGCGGTTTCCCTTTGGGAACTGGTCACGGCCTATAATTGTTTCCCCACCCTGGGACAGAGATTGTCCCCTTTTTATATCAGTCAAATTTCAGATCGCTACGGCCGGAGGATCTACGAATTTCACCCCAAGGCAGAAGAGGTCATGAACCCCGAAACCGCCCACACGATGACTCAGCTCCTTGAATCCGTAGTCAAGGAAGGCACCGGCAGGCGGTTAAAGGCCCTGGGAAAACCGGTAGCCGGAAAGACCGGGACCACCAACGACTTCCGGGATGCCTGGTTCATCGGGTTCACGCCTTCCTATACGGCCGGAGTCTGGGTGGGTATTGATGATCTTACCCCCTTAGGGCCCGGAGAAACCGGGGCCCAGGCGGCCAGTCCCATTATGTTGGAATTCTTTCAAAAAGCCTTATCTTCACTCCCGGCCCAAGAATTTCCCGTTCCTAAACCCGAAGAAAAAGACCCTGGGGCGTTATAAAGCAGAGGGAAGGATTTTAAAAGATTGACATGAGGACTATCTCCTCAAGATAAGGAGGGGGTTAAAAAAGCCCCTCTCACTCTTTTTGGAGATCAAAGGGCTTTTCCACGGGAAGGGTTAAAAAATTAAATGTTTTTTAGAGAATCTTTGACCATGTAAAGGAGGATGAAATTCTTATCTAATTCTTCGGTCAAGGCCTTTAATTTGTCTTCCGGCAAATCTTTGATGCGGATATAGACGTGGCGGCAATTTTCCTCACACATATCATAGGAAGTCAAAATACTGACCATTCGGCCGCCGTGTTTTCGGATCACATCGGCCACGTCTTTGATAGAACCCGGCCGATCTTCCAGGTTAAAGGCAAATTGGATCCCTCCCCGATAAATACCGGTTAAAGAGACCAGGACCTTAAAAACGTCCCCCTGGGTGATGACCCCGACCACCTTTCCTTTTTCGTTGACTACCGGCAACCCCGAAATCCGATGCTCGAGCATCTTAACAGCCGCCTTTTCCACTGTTTCTTCCGGCCCTACGGTGACCAAATTTTTCTTCATGATATCTTTTACTTTTAGTTCCGAAAGAAGATAATACAATTCGTGAACATCTAAAGTAGTCGCCTTGGAAGGGGAGGCTTCTTTAATATCCCTGTCGGTCACCATGCCAACCAATTTCCCTTTGCGCATGACCGGCAGGCGACGGATATTATTTTCCTTCATAATCTGAGAGGCCTTCATCATTGAAGTATCTTCATCTACGGTAATGACATCGCTGGTCATCCATCCTTTAACTAACATGGGTTATCCTCCGCTGGTTAGAAATTTAGACCCTGACATCCCCCTATCCGATAAGGCTTAGAGGTCTATTTTTAGCAATACATTATAATAATTGCGATCATTGTCAAGTTTTTTTTGGAAAGAGATGGGGGCGGGGCGGTTTTAAAAAATAACGGCCATCCCTCCATGGAATTGCCGGCTTGGCCGATCTGTCAGGCCCATAAATATTTCTGGCGGTTGTTTATAAAATCCTTGTAGATTTTGTAATAGTCGGTATCCTCATACCGGGTCTCAGAGATCGGTAGGGTGTCGAAACTGTAGATCGTGGCCCCCGGGTAGGATAAAAGGATCGGGGAATGGGTTACGATAATAAATTGAGCCAGCCCTTTCTCGCTGGTTTCTTTTAAAATTTTTAGCAGTTCGATCTGTTTCTTCGGAGAAAGGGCATTTTCAGGCTCATCGAGAAAATACAGGCCCTTTCTTCGGTAGGTGCTGTCAAAATATTTAATATGTCTTTGTCCATGGGAACGGGACAGGAGGGAATCTCCTCCAAAGTAATCAAAAAGCTTGGGGCTGGGCTTGGCCCAGGCATCGATGCACTCGGCCAGATAGCGAAAAATCTCCGAATCAAAATACGAGCCCGGAACGGCCTCATTCCACCATTCGACCTCAATATATTTATAGAGTTCTTCGGCATATTTGTTTTGGTAGAAAACCCTTCTTTGATAACCCTCTTCGTCCCGCCAGATATGAATGGCGCATTTTTGAGCCACGGCCTTTAATAGGGTCGACTTGCCTGTCCCGTTTTCTCCGATAAAAAAGGTCAGGGGGTTGGTTAATAACAATTCTTTCGTTTTATGAAAAAGCTCCAGATCAAAAGGGTAACATTCTGTAGTCGGAAATCGCCCGCCGTGGATGATAATTTTTTTTAAATACACCATTCCCCTCCAAATTCCACTTGAAGCGGGCAACGAAGTCCGCCGAGGCCATCTATTGATAAAATACCATCTCCCTAATAACGATATACGGTTTATCCCTTATTTCCCGGTTATGAAAACATCTTTATCATAAAATGAAAAGATGAAGAAAAAAATTTAACCATTCTTTTTCAGTAAGGGAGGACGGGATAATGAAAAAGTTTATTACAATTTTGATAATAGGGACGATGCTTACCGGTTGCGCTTATGACTTCAGTTATAAGGCAAAGATGACCCCCCATGTGGAAAAGTTAGAAATAGGAAAGCCGATTCCCCTGGAAGCGGGTTTGCTCATTGCCGAAGAAACCAGGAACCAGATCTTTAAGAGTCCACCTTATCCTGATTACCAGGGCAATTTTATTATTTACCCTATAGAGCCCTACCAGCTTCCCATAGGACAGGCCTTTGAAGAGGCTTCTTTAAAAATCTTTTCCCAGATCTTCCGAAAAGTCCACCTCATTCGAAGTACCCAGGAAGGCCAAAATTACCCGGTGGTTATCGAGCCCAAATTGTCTGATTTTAATCTATCTTTATTTTACTTCAACTATGGGCCTTACTACTATAATGAATTGGTCGACGGCCGGTGTTCGGTGAAGGTTACGGGCACCTTGCTTAGTCAGGGAAGGCCGATCTGGCAGAAGTCCTTTGAAACCCCCTTGGAAACCAAAAGCTGGGTCAATAGTTACTGGTTGATAAATAATGTCGCCGAGATGGCCTCTGATACGATAGTCCTGGCCCTGAAGGAATTAGCCTTCCTAATGGAGAAAGAAAGCCAGGGAGCTCCCCCGCCGGTCCGAGGTTGGCGGGGGGAAATTGGGGGAAAGCGGTAAAAAAAATTTGGGTGAGCGGTTGTTTCGGTAAGGTTCCTGAATATCCAACGATCATCTGAATTAGATTTTAACTTCCTGCTCTTTCCAATATTTGTTGCGGATTTCTCGTTTCAAGATCTTGCCCATGGGGTTTAAGGGCAGGCTCTCCCAGATATCCACGGTCTTGGGGCACTTATAGCCCGCCAGGTGATCTTTGCAATAGGCAATGACTTCCTTCTCACTTAGCCTTTCTCCGGGCTTACAAACAATCACGGCTTTGACCGCCTCTCCCCATTTTTCATCCGGGATGCCGATCACCGCGGCCTGATGTATTTTGGGGTGTTTGGAAAGCAGGTCATCGATTTCCGTGGGATAGATATTTTCCCCGCCGGAAATGATCATGTCGTTCTTTCGGTCCACCATATAATAATAACCTTCCTCATCCACCATGGCCATGTCGCCCACCGTGGCATACTCCCCCCGGAAGGCCTGGGCGGTTTTTTCCGGGTCCTTATAATAGCCTTCGAACTGTCCGGGTGATAAGGCATAGAGTTCTCCGACCTCGCCCGGAGCGCACTCCCGGCCTTCATGGTTAATCAATTTTATACGGCAAAAGGGGTTGGCCTGCCCGCAGCTTCTCACCTTGCGATACTGGTCTTTGGGTTGTAAACAGGTCACCCCTCCGATCTCCGTAGCCCCATAGCCCTCCACCAACTCCGTACCTTTGAAAAATTCTAAGATTTGCTCCTTGGTCTTGGTCATAAGCGGGGCCGAAGAGGTCAGGAGCCTTTTCATGGAACTGGTGTCGAACCGGTCCTTATCCGGGACCTGGAAGATCATGGTGTACATGGTCGGGACCATGGAAGAAAAGGTGACTTTTTCTTTTTCGATGATCTCCAAAATCTCCCGTCCGTTAAAGCCCCCCGAAGGATAGATCACCGTGGTGGCGCCGTGATAAACACCGACCAGGCCGAAGGTGATGGAATTGTAATGAAAGATGGGCATGATCAGCAAGGTGACGGTTTCCTGGTCAAGCCTGTAAAAGTTATTGGCGGCCAATAGCATGTTGGAGCGATGGGAGCGCATGGCCCCTTTGGGCCGGCCGGTGGTTCCCGAGGTGTAGCCGATATACCAGGTGAGGGTTTCGGCGACCTTAATCTCCGGATCGGCCGGGCTGGATTGGGCTAACAACTCCTCGTAGCTCAGATCGCCGTCATCCCCAGGTCCATCGAATACAAAATAGCCCTTTACCTTTTCAAACTCCGGTCGTACGCCGCGAAAGACGTCCCGGAAACAAGCTTCATAGACCAGCCCATTGGCATCACCATGGTTGATCACATACCTGATTTCATCGGCCTTTAACCGGAAATTGACCGGCACAGCCACCATACCCGCCTTGCCCAGGGCGAAAAGGATCTCATAATACTCGATGCAGTTATAAGCCAGGATGGCGATGTGATCGCCCGGCTGATAGCCGTTAGACAAAAGTCCATTGGCCAGACGGTTGACCCGCTCTTCAAATTGGCGGTAAGTGCATCGCTGGTCTTTAAAAACAAAGGCGATTTTATTGGGCAGCTTTTGGGCGGTGGCCCTCAGGGCATCGCCCACCAGAAGTTCCGGCATGGTTTTCTCCTTATTATCCGTTTATCAGACTTTGGCTTCCTGCCCTTCCCAGTATTTGTTGCGGATTTCTCGTTTCAAGATCTTGCCCATGGGGTTTAAGGGCAGGCTCTCCCAAATGTCCACGGTCTTGGGGCATTTATAGCCCGCCAGGTGATCTTTGCAATAGGCAATGACTTCCTTCTCATTTAGCCTTTCTCCGGGTTTACAGACAATCACTGCCTTGACCGCCTCTCCCCATTTTTCATCCGGGATGCCGATCACCGCGGCCTGATGTATTTTGGGGTGTTTGGAAAGCAGGTCATCGATTTCCGTGGGATAGATATTTTCCCCGCCGGAGATGATCATGTCATTCTTCCGGTCCACAATATAATAATAGCCTTCCTCATCCACGGTGGCCATGTCGCCCACCGTGGCATATTCCCCCATAAAAGCCTGGGCCGTTTTTTCCGGATCCTTATAATAGCCTTCAAACAGACCGGGGGAGACGGCATAGAGTTCCCCCACCTCCCCCGGAGCGCATTCCTCGCCCTGGGCGTTGATCAACTTGATCCGGCAAAAGGGGTTGGCCTGGCCGCAGCTCCGGACCTTGCCATACTGGTCTTTGGGCAGCAAGGTGGTTACCCCGGCGGTCTCCGTGGACCCATAGCCCTCATACAATTCGGCACTCTTGAAGAATTCCAGGATCTGCTCCTTGGTCTTGGTCATCAGGGGCGCCGAAGAGGTCAGGAGCTTTTTCAGGGAACCGGTGTCGAAGCGGTCCTTATCCGGGACCTGAAAGATCACCGAGTACATGGTCGGGACCATGGAAGAGAAGGTGACCTTTTCCTTTTCGATGAGTTCCAAAATCTCCCGGCCGTTAAACCCGCCGGAGGGATAGATCACCGTGGTGGCCCCTTGATAGACATCGCCCATACCGAAGGTGATGGAATTGAAATGGAAGATGGGCATAATCAGCAGGGTGACCGTATCCTGGTCGGCATAGATGCCGTTGGCCACCAGAAGGATGTTGGACCGATGCGACCGCATGGCCCCTTTAGGCCGGCCGGTGGTTCCCGAGGTATAGCCGATATACCAGGTAGTGGTTTCAGAGACCTCCACCTGCGGATCAACGGAACTGGAGGCGGCTAAGAGTCCTTCGTATTCCAGATCACCGTCATCCCCCGGTCCCCCGAAAACAAAATATCCCTTCACTTTTTCAAATCCCGGGCGCACAGGGCGAAAGACATCCCGGAAACAGGATTCGTAAATCAAGGCCTTGGCATCGCCGTGGTTGATCACGTAGTTGATCTCTTCGGCCTTGAGACGGAAATTGATCGGTACGGCCACTATCCCGAGCTTGGCCAGGGCGAAAAGGATCTCGTAATACTCGATACAGTTGTAGGCCAGGATGGCGATATGATCGCCCGGTTGATAGCCCTGGGCCAAAAGGCCGTTGGCCAGGCGATTGACCCGCTCCTCGAATTCGCGGTAGGTACACCGCTGGTCTTTAAAAACAAAGGCGGTCTTGTTGGGAAGTTTTCGCGCCGTGGCCCTCAAGGCGTCGCCGACTAAAAGTTTCGGCATAGGGTCCTCCTTTTCATTAGACAGGAATAACAGGATATTTATGATTTTCCTTTTTGCAGGCCCTTTTCCCGGGCAAAGATGGCCGCGCCCAGGGCGCCGATGATCTGCGGGTCTTCCGAAATATGGGCCGACAAACCCACACGGTCTTCCACCCTTTTGACCACCCCGATGTTTTTGGCGATTCCGCCGGAGATGACGAAGTCGGGCTCCAGACCCACCCTTTTAAGAAGCCCGTAGGCCCGGTCGGCCGTGGCGGCGTGAAGTCCCCCGAGGATATTGGCCTTGGGCGTCCCGCGGCGAAGATGGCGGGCCACTTCCGAGCGGGCGAAGACCGTACAGATATTGCTGATCTTGGTGTCCTCCGCCGCCTCCATGGAGAGAGGTCCGATTTCCGCCAGGGGGACCTTGAGCTGGGCGGCCATGACCTCCAAAAAACGCCCGGTCCCGGCCGCGCATTTATCATTCATGGCAAAGGCAATGTGGTGGCCCGTATCATCGATGCGGATGGCCTTGCAGTCCTGACCCCCCATATCCAAAATAGTCCGGGCCTGGGGAAAAAGAAAATGGACCCCCCGGGCATGACAGGCGATCTCGGTAATGATCTCCTGGGCCCAGGGCACATTAATCCTTCCATATCCGGTGGCCACCAGGAAATGGATGTCTCCTTGACGCAGACCACTCTTGGCCAGGACCCCCTGCATCACGGCTTCGGCCGTGCCCTGGCTTTCCGGTCCGGTCTCGATGGTGTGGGCGGCAATCAGCTTATGTTCATTGAGGATCACGGCCTTGGAGGCCGCCGATCCGATATCTATTCCGGCAAAAACCATGATCAATACCTTAAATAAGGGGACAAGGGTTCCAGGATTCGAGGGTGAGTAGAATCTAAGTCTTTCACTTTAACCCTCGACCCCTTGAATCCTTGGAACCTTTCTTTTTTGAGGCCTGGATGGCCGCCCCCAGGGCCATGACGCTGCGGGGATGGTCCGGCACTTTGACGGCCTTACCGGTCATTTCTTCCAGGGTTTTAACCAGGCCTTGGTTCAGGGCCGCACCCCCGACCATGACCACATCTTCCACCAGGCCTACCCGGCCGATCAGTTCCAGGATCCTGGCGGCGGCGGCCCGGTGAATCCCGGCGGCAATGCGCTCCCGGGACTGACCGGAATGGATGTTGGAGATGATGACCGATTCGGCAAAGACCGCGCAGGTGCTGCTGACTTCAGCCACCCCGTCGGCCGCCAGAGACAGGGCCCCCATCTGTTCGATGGGCACCTTGAGATAGACCGCCCCCAGCTCGATAAAAGACCCGGTCCCGGAAGCACATTTGGAATTGTTGGTAAAATCTTCCAGGGTCCCGTCCGGGGTAAGCTTCATGACCCGGCAGCCTTCGGCCCCCATATCCACCACGGTCCGGGCAGTGGGCACCAAAAAGCGGGCCCCTTTGGCCGCACAGACCTGTTCGGAGCTCTTTCCATCGGCAAAGGAGACTTCCCCCGAACCCCAGCCGGTGGCCAGGACCCTTTCCACCTCTTCGGGATTGAGGTTGAATTCCCGCAAAAGATCCTCATAGACCTTGCGGGCCGCGGTCTCGGCCTCTTCTTCGGTGATCAGGACCTTTTGCCCCAGGACCTTTTGGCCGTCAAACAACACGGCCTTAACGCTTTGGGCCCCCACATCTATTCCGGCGTAAAACATGGACTATCCTTCGATCATCTCGATAAAGGCCTCCACCCGGCTCCGCATCTGCTCCACCCCGGAGGAGGTGTAATCCCCTTCCAGAAAAAGGACCGGGATGTTTAATTCCTCCCGCATCCGGTCTCTTAAATGGGGGTATTCGGCCAGACGGGCATCGCAGCATTTGAGCACGTAGAAGATGGCCCCCTGCACCTTGAAATCCTTGGTGGTGTTGACGATGTGGGCCCAGCGGTTTTCCGGGATGTCGGCGTTGACCGTGGACCGGGGACAGGCCGTGCCCAAAGACCTGCGGGCAATGGCCTCCATGGGCGGAAGGTTTGGGTTCAAGGGATACCAGAAGGAGCGGGTGCCCACGCATAAATCATCGGAAACCACCATGCCCCCCGATTCTTCGATCACCTGGTAGATCCGGGCATTGACCCCGTCCATGGCCGATCCGGACAAAAAGATTCGTACCCCTTCGGAAACCTTCCGGGGATGGGCCTCCAGGTCATCCAGCGTTTTTTTGAGCAAGGCGGCGTGCTCATCCTTGGGCATCAGCACCCCGGCGTAGGTCATCTGCCAGGCCTCATAACCGGAGAGGGCCGGCGGATCACTTTTACGCAGCTCGTACATCCGCCGCACCTGGGCCTTGTCTTCGTTGTAAACGGCGATGCTCCGGGCCAGGTCTTCATCGCTGATGGTCCGGTTGATGGACCTTTCCAGGCTTTGTTTAAATCCTTTCAGGACTTCCTGGTAATAGGGCAGGACCTCCCGTCCGGTAATCTTTTCAGGATAGTTGAGGTAATAGACATAGGGCTTGATATCCACCCCGGCGATCATGGCCGGTTTGGTCGGCCGGGGCACCAGGTTCTTCCAGAAATATTCCATGCTGAAAATGATGTCGCAGCTATTGGGTATGACCACCCCGTCCAGATAATCGTATTGGCCGCGCATCCCGGCATCCAGACAGCTCCGGGCAAAGGGACAGGAATTGGGCGGCACATGCAGGTCGGCCTGCTGTAAGGGTTCTCCGGTCCCGGTGATGCGCACCGGCAGGATGTCGGCGGCAAAGAGGATCTCTTCCGGGGTGAGACAGCAGAAATAACCGAAAACCTTCTTGCCGGTTTTCTCTTTCCAGGCCTTCACCGCTTCATGGCGATTTTCCGTATAGTGGAGGAAGGTGTTGTCCATCTTAAGCCACCGCCTTTCTTTTCTGCAGGGGTTCCCCGGCCTCTAATTTTTTGAGGATCTGCTCGGCAAAGGCATCCATCCGGGTCTTGATCTGGGCCTCAGAGAAGGAGCGCTCATCCACCAGGTCGCATTCGATGAGCACCGAGGGAATGCCCAGTTCCTTTTCCAGGGCCAGCCGCAATTGCAGCCCCGGCAGATAGATGGGCCGGCAGGTCAGCAGATAGGCCAGGACCCCGCCGGCGATATTGTATTCCCGGCATTGTTCCAGCACGGCCTTGATGGCCGTGGTCATGGAAGAGCCGATGGACAGGGTGCGCGTGGCCACCTCGGTCAGCGGATCTTCACTCTGCCTGGGGGGCCAGGGATTGGGATTATAGGCCGGCTCATAGGCAAAGACCCCGCCGATGGATTCAAAATAATTAAAGATGCCCATGTTGAACCAGGTGGGAATACCGTACCAGAGGAGCCGGAATTTCTCATTTTCAATCTGGCCCTGGCCGGCATCCACCTTGGCCTTGACTTCATCGCGCAAGGCCTGGTAAAAGCGAAAAGCCTTTTCCGTGCCGGAACAATACATGCCCGGATACATGGTGGCAAAACCATCGGCACAGCCCATGGGGGAGGGCACGGCCTTGCGCAGCTCCAGGATTTCCAGGCGCAGTTCATTGGTTTTGTAGCCCCAGTCCAAACATTCGTTAAGGCGGTCCGGATCATAGGTGATCCCCGTGACCTGGGTGACCAGGCTTAGAAGGTCCTCCAATTGGGAGCGGTAATAACGGACCTCGTAGGACTTGGGGGTTTGCATGATGTTTTCAAAGACCCGCTCCGGCCGGTCCAGGGTGAAAAGGGGCACCTTAAGCCTTTGGGCCATGTCTTCAAACCATTTCAGTCGCACGTCACAGACCGAGGAAGTGGTGACCAGAAGATCAGGTGCGGCCATGCCTTCCAAAGGGGCATCGGCCAGATCTTCGTTCAGGACATAGCCGGTGGCCACCCGTTCATAGCCACAGAGGTCCGAGGAATAGCCGGCCTGTTCGGCAATGCGGGCAAAACGGACCGCCTCTTTTTCCGCGCCCTTGGTTTTTCGCCGGACCGCACACAGGGCGGCAAATTGCTCCGGGTAGTAGGGATGGAGGCCCATGGCGTAAAACAGTTCCTTTTCCACCAGGGAGCAGGCCCAAACCACGGGTCTGCCGTTTTTCTTATGCTCATGGCCCTCGATATAATCCTGCATAATAAATTGCCAGGCGTTCCTGGCCGTTTCCAGGGACTTCCGCGAGCCTTTGGTTTCGACTTGTCTTTCTTCAGCCATACCAGGTTTCTCCTTTAAGACTGCGCCCTGTGGGAGGCAGCCCTGATTTTTGTCGGTTGATTCATTGGAATTTACTCCTTCGGCCCCATTTTAAAAACGAATCCTACAGGAAACATCCTGGTCCATCTCAAGGTTTAATGCGGCAGGATATAGCCCCCTCTTGAACAGCGTCAAGGGGAAAAATAAGACTACTCCATCAAATCAGTTTCTTTTTCCAATTAATTCTTTTAGATTTTAACGATTATTCCTTGAATCCTTGAATCCTTCGAACATCTCCAAATCATAACTTCATCCCCGGCAGGTTGAGGGAGGCGGTGTTGCCGCCGTCCACCGGCAAGGCCTGCCCGGTAATATAACTGGCTTCATCGCTGGCCAAAAATAAAATGGCCGCGGCCACCTCTTCCGGCCGGCCATAGCGCCTAAGCTCGCATCGGCTGCCCAGCTTATCGAATTTCCCCTTTTCCAGCGCCATGTCAAAAACAGGCTTGGTCATCCCGGTCTGAATCAACCCCGGACAGACGGCATTGACCCGAATATTAAACCCACCGAGATCGCAGGCCGCCGTCTGGGTGAAATTGATCAGGGCGGCCTTGCTGGCGCTGTAGGCATTTCCACCGGCCCCTGAACGGATCCCGGCAACCGAAGCCGTATTGACGATGGCCCCGGACAGGCGTTCCTTAAAATGTTTGGCCACGTGCTTGGTCGTGTAGACCGCGCTTAGCACGTTGACGGCATAGACCTTTTGCCAGTCTTCACCGTCCTGTTCCTCAGGACCGCCGTAACTACCGGTGATCCCGGCATTGTTGCAGATGATATCGATGGCCCCAAAGTTTTGAAGTACCAAGTCGATCAAGGTCTTGACCTCCTCTTCCGCGGCCACATTGGTTTTTCGGATGATCACTTGGCCGCCTTCCTTCTGGACCAATTCCTGAGTTTCCTTGAGTCCTTCTTCGGCCCAGTCGGCCAACACCAATTTAGCTCCTTCTCGGTAAAACAAAAGGGCCGTAGCCCGTCCGATGCCGCTGGCCGCCCCGGTGATCAGCGCAATTTTTCCTTCCAGACGGCCTTTTTTTTCTAATCTCATAATATGACTCCCCAAACAGTAGATAGCTTCCCCTTAGCGAGATTAAAACACTTTTTAGAGATCAGCCCCGCCGGGTGTATAAGAGGCCCCTCACCCGACAAAAAATACGAAGCGCTCGCCACCTTGTCCCGCCCGGGCAGGATGTAGGCAGCGAGCGCCTAAGAAAAAAGGATTCCCAATCGGCCACCCCTCAAGCAAACAGGCCCGGCTGATCCCTTGGTCTATTATTTCCGCAACTTGCTTAAGGCTTCCCGGTCACCGCCGCTCATACCGGCAATGTGTTTGACCAGCTTTTTCCTGGCCTCTATGTCGTACTGGGTGGTGATGGCGATCTGTTCCATAATCGGCGATCCGCCTCCATGGTAATTGCCGACATTCCCAATGCCCCCCGATGCCGAGCAAAGGACGTCCCCTAAGTACCGCCAGAATTGGGACTGGTCCTCCACCGACATGTTCGGATTCCGCTTGGTGTACTTATTGAGGAGGGCACCGATGGCCGGATCCAGAAAATCCTTTTCATGAGGAAAGGTGGCCACCACACCGCCGGCGATGTCGCAAAGGATCTCGGCCTCCCGAAAAACCGCCTCGCCCGACAGACAGCGGCCGACGTTACAATAGATGGAGTTGGGGATGTACGAGCCTGGGCCGTAAGGGACAAAACCCACTCCCGGCATGTAGACCTCCGG
This sequence comes from uncultured delta proteobacterium, assembly GCA_963821645.1. Classification (GTDB taxonomy): domain Bacteria; phylum Desulfobacterota; class RBG-13-43-22; order RBG-13-43-22; family RBG-13-43-22; genus RBG-13-43-22. Next base: position 37,960 of record CAWGEQ010000052.1, read on the forward strand.
TTTGCCGAGGTCGGAAGCGGTGTACCCGGCGGCATATCCCAACTCGATGGTCATGATGATCTCAGCCAGCTTCTCCCGCACATGGGAGGCTTTATGGACATTATTCACCTCGGCGGCCAGGGCCGCGGTCCCCAGCAGGATATCGCCGATAGCCGGCTTACAGCCCGAATAGGAGTGGCGATGGAACAAAGCGAAGAGCAGGGCCATGACACCTCCATGCTGCCATTCCCCGGCCAGAAAGACCCTTTCCCAGGGCACAAAGCAGTCATCAAAGATCATATAGGAATCGGTAGCCCCCGGCTGGAACCCCCGCTTGAAATGTTCTCTCTTCCTGAGGTTGTGGATGGTGACCACTTGTTTCAACCCGTCCCAGTCGCCCGGAACGGCAAAGGCCACGGCGTAGTCCTTGTCCTCGGGACGCAAGGCCCGGGTAGGCACCACCAGCACCTCATCGGCCACGGAGGCCTCGGAAATGTGCAGCTTGCAGCCGCTGACCACGATGCCGTCGCTGCGCCTTTCCTTGATACGCACATAGGCATCGGGGTTGGGCTGATCGGCCGGCCGGAGCAGCCGGTCTCCCTTGACGTCGGTCTGGGCGCAGCAACCCACCAGGTCCTCGGTCTGGAAGCGGGTCAGCCACTTCTTGAAGTTCTCATGGTACTGGGTGGCCCCGTTGTTCTGCTTGTCCGCTTCGTAAGAAACGTTGTATATGGCATTGGTGCCGTCGATGCCCATGCAGCGCTGGATGCACCCTCCCACCTTCTGGCAAAGCAAACGGGTCATGTCCTGTTTCTTGTGCAGGTCTTCCGTGTTCTGATGGATGTGGGTATAACGGTTGATTCTCTCACCGGTCAGATGGGAGATGGCCGTGCACAGGTCCTGGTTCTCCGGCTTGGCCGCCTCATCAAAAGTGGTGCCGATGGTGTTGAGACAGTCCATCTGGCACTCATCGGTACGGTCGATCAGTTGGCCGTCGAAATAAAGATTCCGTTTCATCTTGGAAAGACCCTGGATGTATTGTTCCTTAGTTCTCATGTTTCCTCCAAATTAAATTAAGATGTCAACTTTAAATGGTCGTTTATTTTTCTAAGGCCTTGACCAGCGGAAGGGACAAGGCACTTTACTGATGTGGCCCAAGGCCGGATTTGCCCGGATTGACTCAACCGGGGCCGGAAATCAATTATTGGCCTTTCTAATGTCTAAGGCGACTCGGAACACTCTTTTGGTGTTTTATTAAGGTCCTCCTTTCCGTCATTTTCTACCCCTGGTCTTCCTGGGAAATTTTTCTGGTCTGAATTGCGGGTTCCATATCGGTTAATCCCCGTCGATATAAAAAAAATCCCGGCCGGATAATCGTTTCCCTTTATAGAATAAAATTAATATAAAAAAGTCAACTATATTTTATAGGGAAGGTTGGAATTTATAGCATAATGATTGACACCAACTTGGTTTTAGACGAAAAAAGCATAAAACAAACCCGATAAAAGAAGATCTAAACAACAAGGCGGAAAGAAGTCCGCCCGGCGAATTCCGGCTTTTTTTTAACCCTTTCGGCTTGTAAAGTGCCCGGGGTATCCGCCGGCCTGGGTGTCGCGAAGCCCCAACACCCAACCCTTTTAAGGGGCAACGAGGATCTTGATTTCCTCTTTCGCTTTTTGGGCCAATACCTCAAACCCTTCAAGGGCGATCTGTTCCAGGGGGATGATTTTGGTAATGATCAACTCCGGCTGGGTCCCTTTGGATTCGATCCAGGACAGGGCCAAAGAAGGGTTTATGGAATTCGTCCCGATCATGGTCGTTTCCCGGGTCACAAACCCGAGCATATGCATTTGGACCCGGTCGGTAAAAATGCCCTGGACGATGACTTTCCCCTGGTAACGGACAGAGGCCAGGCAATCCTTTAGCGTGGCTTCGACTCCCACCGCCTCAACGGCCACGTCCACTCCCCTGCCGGCCGTAAGGGCTTTGATCTTGGGGGGAATTTTTTCTTCCAGGGGATTGATAACTAAGGCAGCACCCAGGGCTTGGGCTTTTATTCTCCTGGTTTCCGAAATGTCCGTCACGTAAATCTGCTTGACCCCTATGGCCTTAAGACCCAAGAGGGCCATAAGACCCACCGGACCGGCACCGGCAATCAGGACCATGTCGTCTGATCGGATGCCTCCCCTTTCGATGGCATAAGCCGCCCCGGCCAGGGGTTCAACCGCAGCCGCCCTTTCCCAGCTCATTTTTTCGGGCTTTTTTAGGATCCGGTCCGCAGGGCAAACCAGGTATTCGGCATAAGCCCCTTTATAAAAGGCCAACACCTCATCCCCTTTCTGCCATTCATTGACACCCTGGCCGACCTCGACGATCCGGCCGCAAGCTTCATGGCCAAAGGGGCTTTTCGGGAAAAGCCCATGAAGGTATTCATGCAAATCCGACCCGCAAATACCGCAATACATAACCTTAATTTTCACTTCCCTTGGCCCGGGGACCGGCTCAGGGACTTCTTCAACCCGCAAATCACGGATACCGTAATAGACCGCCTTTTTCATGAACCCCAGTTCTCCTTTTGAATGAAAAATTAACTTTGTTGCATCCTTATAACTCTTCTGCCAATCGGTCAAGATTACCAGATGACAAAAGAAAGTGTCAAAGGGAAATGGATTGCCATAATTTAGATTTGTGATAAATTCTTTATAAGGAAACTGAAGCGGCGGACTTTGGATAATTTAGAAAATCCGGATTTCTGTGAAAAGGAGGGTTCAGCCGTGTTCGAAAACCTGTTTTCTTTACAGGGCCGGGTGGCCATGATTACCGGGGGAAGCCGTGGCATTGGGCGATCCATTGCCCTGGCTTTTGCCGAGGCTGGGGCCGACCTGGTCGTCTCCAGCCGTAACAAAAAACCGCCGGAACTGGAAAATGTGGCCGAAGAGGTCCGGGCCATGGGGCGGAAGGCCTTGGCCGTCCCGGCCCATGTGGGGAAGACGGCCGACGTGCAAAATTTGATTCAGCGGACCCTGACCCATTTTGGGCGCATCGACGTCCTGGTCAACAACGCCGGCATGAACCCGGTTTTGAGCCCTCTGGCGGACCTCGAAGAACGGTCCTTTGACAAGGTAATGGAAGTCAACCTCAAGGGGGCCTTATTCATGAGCCAAGCCGTGGTCCAGCCGATGATGAAACAAGGCGGGGGAAGGATCATCAATATCAGCTCTATCAGCGGCCTGAGGGCCCGGGCGGATGGAACCGGGATTTATTGCATCAGCAAGGCGGCCATGAACATGATGACCCAGGTCATGGCCCGCGAATTGGCTCCCTACCATATCTTGGTAAACGCCATCGCCCCCGGATCCATCAAAACCGAGTTCAGCCGGGTCAATTGGACGGACCCGGAACGAAAGGCCCAGCGCCTTCGGGAGATCGAGCTCAAACGGTTCGGCGAACCCGATGAAGTGGTCGGTCTGGCCCTTCTTTTGGCCTCCGAGGCCGGTTCCTTCATCACCGGTGAAATCATCCGGGTAGACGGCGGGCAAACTATTTAAGGAGATCGAATGATGACTGTTCCGACTTACCAAATTTATGCCCTTAAATATGCCGGTCCTTTTATCCGGCCGGCCTGTATGATGACCTGGTTTCAGGATATGGACAAGACCGTTCTGGTCAATTATTATATCTTTGTTATCCGCGGTAAAAAGGAAACGATCGTGGTCGATTGCGGGGTGCGGCCCGAATTGGCCCGAAAAAGGCAACTCATTAATTATATCAACCCGGTCGAGGTCCTTAGGAGGATGGATATCGAGGCCAACCAAGTCAGGCATCTGGTGGCAACCCACATCCATTTCGATCATATCAGTGGAATCCGACTGTTCCCAAAGGCCAAGATTTACTTGCAGGAAAAAGAATTCAGGTTCTGGATGGAAGATCCCATTGCCCAAAGGGCCCCTTTCAAATTGGTCTCCGACCCGACAGCCAACCGGTATTTGAAAAAGTTGGCCGGAACAGACCGGCTTCGGCTGATCCGTGGGGATAAAAGAATTCTGCCGGGTATCACCCTGGTCCTGGCCCCCGGTCATACCCCTGGCCATCAGGTGATCGTCGTCAATACGGCCAAGGGGACGGCCGTCGTCGGCTCAGATCTGGCCCATCTTTCCTCCAGCTTTCGAACGGACATTCCCAGCGCCATTATCACCGACCTGGTGGCCTGGATGAAAAGTTATGACAAAATCCGGGCCCTGTCCTCCTCCCTTGATCTCATCTTTCCCGGTCACGACCCCGGACTTCTTGAAAATTTCCCCAAAGAAGCCCGAGACATTTCCAGGCTGGTCTAATTGTTTCTTCCCATCTGGAGGATTTTTTGCTAATCTGCCGGGAAAAGAAGGAGGATCGACATGAAGGTGTTAGGCATTATGGGAAGTCCCCGAATCGGGGGGAACAGCGATATCCTCTTGGACCGGGCCTTGGCCGGTGCCCAAGAAGCCGGGGCGGAAGTTGAAAAAATTACCCTCAACCTGAAAAAAATTTCAGGCTGCCAGGACTGTAAAAAGTGCAACCAAACGGGCGTCTGCGCCCTTAAGGATGACATGCCGGAGATCCTTCAGAAGGTTCTGGAAGCAGACGCCGTCATCCACAGCGGCCCGGTTTACTTTTGGAGCATGACCGCCCAAATGAAGGCTTACCTGGATAGGTGGTGCGCCTTTTTCGATGCCGAATGGAAATGGCATAAAGTCTACTATTCCAAAATGAAGGGCAAACGTGTCGGACTGATCACGGTCTGCGGAGACCCGGACGTCCACACCGCCGACCCTATCGTTCACAGCTTTAAAACAACAGCGGACTTCACAAAACTCCGCTGGATCGGGGCCGTTATGGCTTCGGCCTCGGACAAGGGAGAGATTGCCAAGGACGAGAGGGCCAAGCGCGAAGCCTTTGAGCTTGGCCGCCAGGCGGCCACTCCCTGACCAACAACGACTCCGCCGCGAACAGCGGTAGCCTGGAGGTAATATACGTTTGACATAGCCTCATATTCATTTTAAGGAAAATATTTAAGAAACCGGATTGAAAGGAAAAAGAATAAAAAATTAGAGTGAGGTCAAATTTTATTCCTTATAAGCGTACCCAATGGCCCATAAAAAAGAAAAATATTACCGCTGATAGGTGAAGTATCCACCAATTAATGGTAAACAACTTAAACTGATTCATGATTACCTCCAGATGAGATTGCCGAGCGCGTAAACAAGGCTGACACCCGCCAAATGGACTATCCACCATCCCATGTTCGGATACCGAAACGGGTTACCCCTCTTAGTCCTGTTATCATCATAGCCGAAGAATTCCAGCTCAAAGAGCGATTTTCCAAGAAAAAATTTAGCCCATAAGATCAGGATGTCGCATAAGGTGGTATTAAAGAGGATTGTTCCTACGGTCAGGGGATTGGGCCGATGAACCAGTGAAAAATGGGCCATGGCAATGGTGCCCATAATGACTAAAAATCCATTTAAAACATACCCGTAGGCGATCGTTTTTTTGAAAGAAAAAAGCGCCGGGACGACCAGGATACTGAGGATACCGGAGATGACCGGAATAAGATTGGCGCTGTTTTTAGAGATCGGATGGATTCGCAGGTGGAGGAAGAAACCTCCGAGAGAAAGAATAATAAGGGCGACAAGTAATTGGGATCTTACATAAGTCCTGATAGTCACAATTTCTCCGCCCCCCTGCCAAACCAGCCCGACAGCATCTTAAGAATCACCCCGGTGCCGATCCCCCAGGCCCCGTTGATCAGGAAAGCGGTCAGGAGCAGCGAAAGGCGTCCACCGCCGCCCATGGGCAGGCCCTTGAGCGGGAGCACTACCAGGAGAGCAACCAAGGATGGCAGGATGGCGCCAAACAAAAAAGTGATTATCCAGTAACCTCTACGGGGAAAGCTGCCGTGGATCAGGGCAAACAAGATCCCCCAAATTCCACCCCAGAAGGCCAGCGAAAAAACTACCGGGACTCCAAACGGTTGGGTGGCGGCCATGGAGAAAGGCCCGAATGGGGCCACCCCTAAGGACCTCAGCACCAGCAAGGTCAGTTGGTGGAAGATCAGCGTGGCAAAAAAACCGGCCAAAAAGCCAAACACCAGGTTTATCGAAGAGTAGGCGGGTATGCTTCTATTCGTCATAAATGCCTCCTCCGGGCCTCTCACCCGGCAAGCTGTTCCAGGTTTATTGCCCTAACCCTTTTCCCCAATCTTATGGAAACGGAGGCTACATTCTGGCGCCAAGACTCACGGCCCTTGCCGATTGTAGAGGGGATAAGTCTCTGACGATTGGACATGTCTTGCATCGCAAAAGTCCCTGTCCAACGGTATAAGTGAAAAGATCGGCATGGTTAATCATTTCCAATTTCGCTTTTTCCGAGGCCTGATACCTTTTTAAGCAGGCATTTTTGGAAATCTTTAAATTTCCGGGCTGATAAGGACAGTCAATCGTTTCCCGCTCATTCGCCGACAGCCAATATTCCGCATGATTTGTATTTTTCGCCATTTTTACCTTCCCAATTTGAATTTGACTACAAAGGGATCATTCCCGATTTTGGTTCATTATGTTAGAAGTTATCTTAAGAATAAATAATGTGGATACTTTAAAAGTGTAGAAATTTGACTGTATTTTTTGGATGGGGAATGGGAGAAAGTAGGGGTTTTATTAGTTCATTGACTAATAATATTTATAGGATTAAATTAGGAATCATGAAAAGGAAGCTTAGTGCAGATGACCGAACTCATAAAACGGAATCCCCTTTTTAGCGGCCTGGACGAAGAAGGGCTTGACCAGGTCAAAGGGATTACCACCCTTCATTCTTTTAAAAAAGGGGCCCTTCTTTTCTCTCAGGGCGACGGCGCTTCTGGTTTTTACCTGGTTGTCAAGGGCAAGATCAAGATATTCCGGTTGTCTCCTCAAGGTCAAGAATACATCCTGCGAATTGTCGGACCCGGCGAAACCCTTGCCGAGGCGGCGGTCTTTTCCGGAAAGACCTATCCGGCTTCGGCTGAGGCCTTAGAGGACAGTCAACTCTATTACTTGAATAAATCAGAATTCCTTTCACTCATCCAAAAAAGTCCGCAACTGGCCCTGAATATGATGACCGGCCTTTCCCTTTTATTGAGACAGTTGACCCAGCAGGTGGAAGACCTGTCGTTGAAAGAAGTCTCGGCCCGGCTGGCCCGTTTTCTCCTTTTAGAGGCCCAGGAGATATCCCCTATTCCGACCGATGGTCTGAAAATCCCTCTGAAAATGAAAAAGGGCCTGTTGGCCAGTCGATTGGGAACCATCGGAGAGACCCTTTCGCGAACCTTGGCCAAAATGAAGCAGAAAGAAATAATAAATATAAATAGGGACTTAATAACTATCCAGAACTTCCAGGTCCTAAATGAAATCGCCGAAGGTTTAAAATTATAAGGAGGTACTATGCTTTTCCCAGACTATCGGCCCAGGAGGTTGCGGCAAAACGAAACTTTTAGAAAGATGATCCGGGAGACCCTGCTTTCGGTCAATAACCTGATCTATCCCATGTTTGTGGTTTCCGGCAAAGGGGTCCGCCGGCCCATCTCTTCCATGCCCGGTATTTTTCAGCTTTCCATCGACCAACTCATCAAAGAGGCCCAGGAGGTCCAGGCCTTGCGGATACCGGCAGTAATCCTTTTCGGGATACCGGACAAAAAAGATGAAAAGGCCTCCGGGGCCTATGATCCTCAGGGGATTATCCAGAGGGCCATGAAGGCCTTAAAAGAAAAGGTGCCTGACTTGATCGTCATCGGCGATGTTTGTCTTTGCGAGTACATGAGCCACGGTCATTGCGGTATAATCCAAGGTCAGGATGTCGATAATGACGCCACCCTGGAGCTTTTGGCCCGGACCGCCCTGGCCCAGGCCAAAGCCGGGGCAGATATGGTCGCCCCGAGCGATATGATGGACGGAAGAGTGGCGGAGATCCGTCAGGCTTTGGATGAAAACGGCTTTGATCAAATACCCATTATGGCCTATTCGGCCAAATATGCCTCGGCCTATTATGGTCCTTTTCGAGAAGCAGCGGAGTCGGCCCCCCAATTTGGCGACCGAAAGACTTATCAAATGGACCCGGCCAATGCCCGGGAAGCCCTTCGCGAGGTGACCCTGGACGTTGAGGAAGGGGCTGATATCATCATGGTCAAGCCGGCCCTGCCTTACCTCGACGTAATCTGCCGGGTTCGGGAAGAATTTGACCTCCCTGTAGCGGCTTATAGTGTCAGCGGCGAATATGCCATGATCAAGGCCGCAGCCCAACAGGGCTGGCTGGATGAAGATAAGGTGATCATGGAAACTCTGACTTCGATCCGGCGGGCCGGGGCGGACCTGATCCTGACCTACTTTGCCAAGCAGGCAGCCAGCCTTCTGCGGGAAAGGACATAGGCAGTAAATGAGTCCTCAACCGGACAGAGAAAATCAAGACCCCCCAAAGGTTCCCGAATTGCGCCTGGTGGCCTGGGAGGTGACCCGGCAATGCAACCTGTCCTGTCTTCACTGCCGGGCCTCGGCCGAAATGGGACCCTATGCCGATGAATTGACCACGGTCGAAGGTCTTAGCCTTCTGGAGCAGATTCGGGAGGTGGGACAACCGGTAGTTATTTTGACCGGGGGAGAGCCTTTGCTCCGGTCGGATATTTTTGACCTGGCCCGCCACGGACATTCCTTGGGCCTTCGAATGGTCATGGCCGTCAACGCCACTTTGCTTACGGTTGAAAAAGCCCGAAAACTGAAAGAATCCGGAATACAAAGGATCAGCATCAGTATGGATGGGGCGACGGCCGAAAGCCACGATTTTTTCCGGCAGGTCAAAGGGGCCTATGCCGGAATTCTTAAGGGAATAGAAGCCAGTAAGGAAGTTGGCCTGGAATTTCAGATCAATACTACTGTAACCAAACACAATCTTCGTGACCTGGCTCGGATCCAGGAAAAGGTCCTTGAATTGGGGGCCGTGGCCCACCATATTTTTATGCTGGTCCCTACCGGCCGGGGCCGGTCCTTGTCAGACCAAACCATTTCGGCCGAGGAATATGAAGACACCTTGACTTGGCTGGTTACCCGAAGGCAGGAGATCCCCCTATCCATAAAGGCCACCTGCGCCCCTCATTATTACCGGATCTTAAGAGAAACGGCCCACAAGAGAGGAGAAAAGGTCACCTTTCAATCCCATGGATTGGATGCGGTAACCCGGGGTTGTCTGGGCGGGGCCGGGTTCTGTTTTATCTCCCATCGAGGGCAAGTCCAGCCCTGTGGGTATCTGGAGGTGGATTCCGGAAATGTGCGGAAGCAGAGTTTCAAGGAGATCTGGGAATCCTCCCCGGTATTTCTGGCCATCAGAGACCGGTCCCGATATTCGGGCAAGTGCGGTCGGTGTGAATATTTCCGGGTTTGCGGCGGCTGCCGGGCCAGGGCCTTTGAAGCCACCGGCGATTACTTAACCGAGGAACCGCTTTGCACCTATCAGCCTAAAAAGCAGGCGCTGAGGCATGAGGCACGAGATGTCATTTCATCGTGAGTCAAACCATAACGAACTATCGCCAATAGCCCAATCATCTCGGGAGAAAAGGGTAGGATCTTGCAGATAAGCCCCCAAAAAGCATCCCCCATAAAAGATCCGCCCTATAGGCTTAATCGGATCGAGAGGGCCATTCTGAATGAAATTCAGTCTCATTTCCCTCTCAAGGCCAGACCCTACCGGGAGGTATCAGAGCGACTGGGGCTCACAGAAAAAGAGGTCCTTTTAAGAGTGGGACGCATGGCCCGGGGAGGAATAATCAGACGCATCGGGGCCAATTTTAACTCACGAAAGCTGGGCTTCACCAGCACCCTCTGCGCCGCCCGGGTCCCGCCTGAAAAACTGTCCCTTTTTGTGGAAGAGGTTAATCGGTATGCGGGTGTCACCCACAACTATGAAAGGGAAGGCGCATATAATATCTGGTTTACTTTTATAGCCGAATCCCCGGAGAGCATCGAATCTTCTCTTAAGCAAATTAAACGCCGGACCGGGATCAAGGAATTGATCAGCCTCCCGGCGGAGAAAATTTTTAAAATCCAGGTTGATTTTGAAGTTTAAAGTGTTATAAAAATAACATGGAAAAATATCAGGAAGACCGTTTAGAGCCGGAAGTCGGGGTTATACACGAACCGGAAGACTACCCATCCTCTCCTGGATATCCGGGAATCACCAGCCCCCCATCTAAAAAAAGGGGGGTGCTGATCTCGATCATCCTGGTTGTGGTGGCCTTCCTGGCGATGGGCCTGTGGATGGTCTTATCGGCGGGAATCATTCCCTTTCAAAAACAAACGGAGTCCCCGGAATTCAAAGCCCTCAAGGAAGAGGTCCAGAAACTACGGACTGAAGCGGACCCCTTGAAAAAAGAGATCCAATCCTTGCAGGAAGGGCGGAAAACTCTTCAGGAACAAGTAACTGCCCTTAAGGATCAATTAACGGTTTTGGCTAAAAAAACCGAGAGTTCGGTGGAGAAAAAGGCGGCCCCCAAGGCGATACTCTATAAAACACAAAAAAGAGATACCGTTGGTTCGATCGCCAATAAATTTCATGTCCGACCGGAGGACATCAGGCGCTGGAACCGGCTTTCCTCCAAGGGCAATCCCCAGTCAGGCCAAAATATCACCATTTATTCCTCTACTCCCTAAACCCGAACATCACTTTTTCGTAGGGCTCGAACATCATTTGATAGAGATCCATGGCATACCGGTCGGTCATTCCTGACAGGTAATCGGCAATGACCCGGCGTTTAGCCTTTTTATCATCGGCCTGACTAAAACGGAATTTATAGAATCTGGGCAACATGTCCGGGTTTTTTTCCAAATGATGGAATATCCCCGAAAGTATCAGCCTCCCCTTCTCATTCATAATGCAGACCTGCGGACGCTTATAAACATTTTCAAAAAGGAAACTTTTCAATTGGTCAAAATTTTCCCAATCCTGAGGAGGGGCGGTGACTACCGGGATCTCTGCCTTTCGAACATCTTGAAGGGTCTTGATGTTCAGGCGCCGCAAATTCTCATGGGTCTGCTCAATAACCATGATGTTGGTCTCCTCAATCAAGGTCCTGACCAATAACCGGGCCCGGATAATGGTATCGCCGTCATCGAAGCCGGGGTATCGGTCTCGACATTTTTTTAATACCCTGACCACCAGAGGATTTTTCATCTGAGGGATATCGTTGATGGATAGATAGCCGGCATTCAAGGCGTCTTCCAGGTCATGGGCACAGTAGGCCAATGGGTCGGCAATATTGACGATCTGGGCCTCGAGGGTGGGGGAAGTCTGTTTTCTGAACTCCTCGGGTACAATGGGATGATCATAGAGGGTCGTATGGCGGGCAATGCCCTCCCGGGTTTCAAAACTGAGATTCAGACCGTCGTAGGCCTGATATCGTTTTTCCAGCAGATCAACGATTCGCAGGCTCTGAAAATTATGTTCGAATCCCCCGTCTTCCTTTAAAATCTCGTTTAAAGTCATTTCTCCCGTGTGTCCGAAGGGGGCATGGCCCAGGTCATGGGCATAGGCAATGGCCTCGCATAAATCCTCATTTAAACGAAGGGCCCTGGCCAGGGTTCGGGCGTGTTGGGCCACCTCGAGGGTATGGGTCAATCGGGTTCTGTAAAAATCCCCCTCATTGATCAAAAAAACCTGAGTCTTATATTGGAGATCTTTGAAGGCCTTGGAATAGAGAATCCGGTCCCGGTCTCTTTGAAAGATGGTCCTGAATTCATCCGGTTCATCGCCAAAAAGGGTTCGGCCGATACTCTTGGCGCTCTTGGCCGCATAGGCCGATAGGGTGGCTTCCTCGATGGCTTCCAACTGTTCTCTGATGTTCATATTTTCCCTTTCTGATCAAAAAGCCTAAAAAAAATTAATTTTATTTTCAATAAAAAAAGTGGGTTGGCCATAAAAAGCGATAAATTTTATTTTTTATCCTTGAATTTAATAACCGTTGAGCTTATATTAGCACTTAACAAAAGGGAGTGCTAACAAGACCCATAATATTTAGGAAGGAGAGTGAATTTATGAAAATCAGACCATTACATGATCGGGTAATTGTTCAAAGAATTGAAGAAGAAGAAAAAACCAAAGGCGGAATTATCATCCCGGATACCGCCAAGGAAAAACCCCAGGAAGGCAAAGTCATTGCCGTAGGGGCGGGAAAGATTTTGGAGAACGGGACTAAGCTTGCCCTGGACGTCAAAGTAGGGGACAAGATTTTATTTGGGAAGTATTCCGGGACCGAGATTAAGATCGAAGGCGACGAATTTCTAATGATGCGAGAAGATGATATCTTAGGCGTAATCGAATAAAAGGAGGGAGTAAAATATGTCAGCGAAAGAAATTAAGTACGATTCAAAGGCCCGGGAGGCCATGCGGATCGGGGTGGATACCTTGGCGGATGCCGTTAAAGTCACCCTGGGCCCCAAAGGCCGAAATGTAATTTTAGATAAATCTTTTGGATCTCCGGCCATTACCAAAGACGGCGTCACCGTGGCCAAAGAGATCGAACTGGAAGACAAGTTTGAAAATATGGGAGCCCAGATGGTCAAAGAAGTGGCTTCCAAGACCAGTGACGTGGCTGGAGACGGTACGACTACGGCCACCTTACTCGCCCAGGCCATCTATCGTGAGGGGTCCAAGCTGGTTGCAGCCGGCAGCAACCCCATGGCCATTAAAAGAGGGATTGAAAGGGGCGTGGAGGCCATAGTTAAGGAACTGAGAAGTATCAGCAAACCCACCAAAGACCACAAGGAAATCGCCCAGGTGGGTACCATTTCGGCCAACAACGATTCCACCATCGGCAACATTATTGCCGAGGCCATGGAAAAGGTTGGTAAAGAAGGGGTTATCACCGTTGAAGAGGCCAAGAGCATGGAGACGACCCTCGAGGTGGTGGAAGGGATGCAATTTGACCGCGGATATATCTCTCCCTATTTTGTGACCGACCCGGAAAAGATGGACAGCGGTTTTGAGTGATCCCTACATTCTGATCAATGAAAAAAAGATCAGCAACATGAAGGACCTTCTTCCGGTACTGGAACAGATTGCCAAGATGGGCCGGCCCTTGTTGATTATCGCCGAAGAGGTTGATGGGGAAGCCCTGGCCACCTTGGTGGTCAACAAGCTCAGAGGGACCCTTTCCTGCGCAGCCGTCAAGGCCCCGGGGTTTGGGGACCGGCGCAAGGCCATGTTGGAAGACATCGCCGTTTTAACCGGCGGGCAGATGATCTCCGAAGATTTAGGGATCAAATTGGAAAACGTCACCCTGAAAGACATGGGAACAGCCAAGAGGATCACGATTGACAAAGACAATACGACCATCGTTGACGGCGGCGGCGAGAAATCAGCCCTGGAAGGCCGGGTCAAACAGATTCGAGCCCAGATTGATGAAACCACCTCGGATTATGACCGGGAGAAACTCCAGGAGCGATTGGCCAAATTGATCGGCGGCGTGGCCGTAATCAATGTCGGGGCCGCTACCGAAACCGAGATGAAAGAGAAAAAGGCCCGTGTCGAAGACGCCTTGAATGCTACCCGGGCGGCTGTTGAAGAAGGAATCGTACCGGGCGGCGGAATTGCCCTTTTACGCTGTCTGCCGGCTTTAAACGCCTTAAAAGCCGAAGGTGAGGAAGCCTTAGGGGTAAATATCATTCGCAGGGCCATAGAAGAGCCGGTCCGACAGATCGCCAATAATGCCGGATTTGAAGGCTCTGTCGTTGTGGAAAAGGTCAAAGCCGAAAAGGGCGCTTTCGGATTTAATGCCGAAACTGGAGCCTATGAAGACCTGATGAAGGCCGGGGTCATCGATCCGACTAAGGTCACCCGCTTTGCCTTGCAAAATGCCGCGTCGGTTGCCTCTCTTCTGTTGACTACCGAGGCCATGGTGGCTGAGAAACCCAGAGATAAAGAACCCGCCATGCCGCCTATGCCGCCGGGTGGTGGGATGTACTAAATCGCAAATTTTTTAGATCAACAAAAAAGCCCCCGGATTTCCGGGGGCTTTTTTGTTGTAATTTTCTTGACTTCCGCTTCTTTTTTTGTTAACTAATGGCCAATTCAACCCTTTATTGAGGGAAAAAGATGGCCCCTCGTTTTTTTATCGCCCTTTTCTTAGGATTTTTACTTCTTTGCCCTGCCTCCTTATGGGCCAAGTCCATGTATATTACAGACCGAATCGAAGTGGGTTTGCGTTCCGGCACGGGAATAGAGCAACGGATCATTGCCATGTTAAAAACCGGGGACCGCGTTGAATGGCTCGAAGGGGATAAGAACTGGGCGAAGGTCAAACTCTCGGACGGAAAAACAGGTTGGCTGGCCACCCGTTTTTTGGTGGATCAAATCAGGCCGGTTTCCTCTTTGGACTCTAAATTTCAGGAAGAACTTCGCAGGTTAAAAGAAACCAACCAGGGCCTGGTCCGGGAAAAAGAGGGGTTGACCCAGGAAAAAGACAGGCTGCTCCAAAAATCCGAAGAATTGAATAAACTATCCCAGGCCCTTCAACAACAGAAAAATACCCATTTGTCCCCGGACCTCACGGACCTTAAAACCAAAAACGACCAACTGAGCAAAGAAGTCACTCTTTACAAAAAACAACTTGCCGATCTCACCGGGAAAGAAAAAGGGCCCCCTCATGAAGATCGGATCAAATGGTTTTTAGCCGGTGCGGCGGTACTGATTCTGGGTTTATTATTAGGCTGGTTTATTGCCCGGAGCCGCCGCAAACCCCACCGTTTCTATTAACCAGGGATACTCATCCTTATTTCTTCTTGGCTAAAATTCGAACTTCTACTATTCCTTCCAGTAATTTTTTAAATTCCAGGGCATCATCGGCCGTTCCCACAATGGCCCCATAATGGATGGGCACGGCGACCCGGGGTTTCAACACCTTGGCCGCCTCCGCCGCTTCTTTGGCGGTCATCACATAGGTCCCGGAAACCGGGAGAAAGACAATGTCGGCCTGGATCTTTTTCATTTCCGGAATGAAATCCGTATCTCCCGGATGGTACACCCGCATCCCGTCCAAGGTAACAATAAATCCCAACCAGCCTTTGGTCTTGGGGTGAAAATCCTTATTGGTATTGTAAGATGGGACCGCTTCGATGGTGATACCTTGGATCGTTTTCGTCTCCCCGGGGTTAATGACCTCAACATTACCGGAAAATTTTTTGGCCGAATCCGCTTCAGTCACAATAATCGTATCCTGGGTTTGGATCTTCTTTACATCCTCCGGCGAGCAGTGATCGAAGTGATCATGGCTGATCAGGATAAGATCCGCCGGCGGCCCTCCGGCAATCTGAAAGGGATCAAAATAGATGGTTTTTTTATCCTGGTATAAAATACCATCGTGCCCCAGCCAGGATATTTTGCTTAAAACATCCTCGATCATCCCCGTATCCTCCTTGTGGTAACTCGGTTAGAAACCCGATGCTGGATAAAAGATAAAGACAACGACTAATTTAATAGTCAGGATCAACACAAATAGGTCTTTCATCCAGTATCCAGAAACCAGTATCCAGTATCTGACTTATTTCTCCTCCAGAATGATTTTATGATCCACCAATGATAATCTTTTGATCTTGGCCGGAAGGATTTTTTGTTCGCCGAAGATGTTGACCATTCGAATATTGCCGTTATCCGGCTCTAAGAGATCCACGCTGTCTAAAACCAGTTCTTCTTTCCCATCCCGAATGATATAGGCCGCTGCTTCACACATGATTCATACACTCCTTTAACCGTATAATTAACTTTTCCACCAAATGGGGAAGGGGTTCCGAAAATAATCCGATCACTTCAACCCGTTCCTGGGAAAGGGGAATCAGGAATTTCAGACCCGGGCTTTCGGCGACTGCTCGGGCAATAGCCGGGGTAACCTCTCCCATCATGGACTGGGCCAGGACCATCCCGATCGGACCGATAAGGATGTCCATCTTGGGAGCGGTTTGAATGATGGCGTTTTCCCCGGTGGCCCCTTTATTGGCCCGGGCCTTCATCATCTGAGAGGTGGCTATGGAATTGGTGCCCAGGGCGATTACCTCCACCTTTTCACCGAATACCTCCCGTAATTTTTTAATGATGGCGCCGCCGATCCCGCCGCCCTGTCCGTCTAAGACCCCTATTTTCATGGCTGAGCTTTTCTTGAATGGCTAAATTTTTTGGATAACAGAGTATAAAATGAACCCGGTTTGAGAGTCAAGGGGATAAATGGCGACGATTTTATCAAAACCTACTCCCAGTCCAATTGTTGTTTTACCAGGGCGATATCGTGCTCTTCCAGGGGAAAGGGGAAACTCCGGATGTCGCTGGGCGGGCCGTCACCGAAGGGCCGGTTGCAAGCCGCTTCCATTCCCTCCACCCGGACAACCGCTGGTCATAAAAGGCCTTCCGGTCTCGATCCACTTTTCAACTTCAGACTTTTTCAAGCCGAAAGAAATAATCTTCCCCTGGTTGTCAAATTTCATCTCTTCGGCCCGGCAATGATCATAGTCAATCAGATACCTGGCCAACTGGACCCGTCGATAGTGATCCTTTGCACAGGATTTCTCCCCGGCCAGACGGGAACCTTTTTCCGGATAGAAGGAAAACAAATGGGTCCGGGCACCCGAGGTCCCTGACCGCTCTGTATCCTTTCGATCATCTGATCTTCTCGCTCCCCCATCCCGACGATCAGGTGACAGCCGGCCATGTTTTTTCCGAATACCGCTGCCGTGGCTGAGAGCATTTCCCAGTATTGATCAAACCGGTGAGGACCTCCCACCCCTTTCCCCCGATGAAGGTCAAATAAATCATCGGTCGCCAGGTCAAGAGCCACGGCGGCCATCTGGGCCCCTTTCTTTTTCATTTCCTCCAGATCGGACGGTTTCATACTGGTCGGGTTCATCAGTATGGAAACCGGGAGGCCAACTTCCCGGTGGAATCTCTCGGTCAAATAAAGGGTGTCCTGGACGGCCCGGGGATGGGTAATCATGGAAATGCAAACCCGATGGAGGCGGTTCTTATGGGCGATCGTTTCTCGAATGATGGTTTCCAGGTCATAGGTTGGCCATGACACCCGGATAAAACTTTTCTCCCCGAAGGCCCCTTCCCTGGATTTTTGAAGGCCGCAATAAGCACAATTGGCCCGGCATCCTTCCGGATAGGTCAACAAAAGATTCAGACAGTAAAGACGGGCGTTTCTAAAAAATAACCCTTCTTTTAACCCCAGGGTCATGGCCGCAGCCAGACTCATTTGAAGATAATCGGGACTGCTTTGTGCTATGGTCGAATTTATTTTTTCTTGAGAAAGCATGAAGACCTCTTTTTTAAAATCTTTGAAAAACGGTCGGCCGGCCTCACCGGTTCGGGTATACGAAAATGTGAGGCTAACCGCTGCTCGCTATTTATAATATTCACTGAAGGCGATCCAGTTGTGGCGGATGGTTTCGGAAAAATTCAAGCTGTCCCATTGGGCCATCATGGCCTTCCTCTTTCGGACTCCATGGTTCAAGCTATGTCCCAGAGCGCCGATCAATTCCTGTTCGTAAGCCTGGAGCTGCCGGAGGTCGTCCTTCCGAACGGCCTCGGCCGCCGCTTCCCCGGCCATTTCTCCGGAAATAAGGGCATTGCCTACGCCGGCCCCGGTTATGGGATGACAGGTCCCGGCCGCGTCGCCGGCCAGAATCATATTTTCCTTAACCACCTCAGTCAGTCCACCCACCGGAAGAAGTCCCCCTCCTTGCCTTTTGATCTCATCTTTTATCAAACCTTCTTGGATTAATTCCATCTTAAAGCGATTGAGAAGTTGCTTCAAGCCCTTGTTCAAAAAAGGATCGATTCCTATTCCCAGATTGGCCTCGCCTCCTTTCGGAAAAAGCCAGCCGTAACCTCCCTGGATGTAAGGACGGAAATAGATGCGCGTATGGTCCAGGGGCTTTCTCAGAAAAACCCGGTACTGGGCGGCGATCAAAAACTCCTTATGCCCGTTCCCCATCCATCGGGCGACTTGGGAAGAAGGGCCGTCGGCCCCGATGATGACCCGACTTGAAATCTTGACCAATCCCTCCTTCCCCCGAGCAACAACCTGATCGCCCTGCCGGGTCCAGGCCTGAATACTTGTTTTTAATAAGGCACCGGCCTCGACGGCCAAATCGGCCAGTTCCTGATCCAGCCGGTCCCGGTTGATCATGACTCCCGGCACAATCGTTTCTTTAACGGAGTCTCCGGGAATGAAGGTTTGCATGGCCCGGACCGCTTGGACCAGAATACCAGGACGATTCAATTCCACATATCGGCTTATCGGCAGGGGAACATATTCGGCACAACGCACAGGAAGACCGACCTTCTCCCGCCGTTCCAGAAGAATGACGGAAACCCCTTTCAGGGCGGCGAAGCGGGCGGCTGCACTTCCAGCCGGCCCGGCCCCGATCACCAAGACATCACAGTTCCATTGTTGATACTCATTCATAGTTTCAAAATCGAAGCTCGATTATTTCTCCGTCACTCATTTCCTTTCTATTTAACTCTTGTTCCACCTAAAGGCAACTTTTAATCGAATAAACTTCCACTGATATATTGGAACAGAGAAAATGCTTGCCATTTTTTTGAATGATTTGATATATTAGTCATAATATTGGTCATCCAAAATAGGGGGCTATCTATGAAAACGCTTTCTCTTTCCGAGGCGAAGATGAAATTGAGTAACCTCATCGATGTGGTAAACACCACCGATGAAGAGATCGTCATTACCAAAAACGGTTCGCCGGCGGCTGTCCTGATCAGCCCGGATGAATTCGAGAGTATGAAAGAGACACTCGCGGTCAGGTCAAATGCCGCGCTTATGGAAGAGATCAGAAATGGTCTAAAAGACCTTAAAAAGAAAAGAGCCAGTCTCTATACCCTTGAAGAGCTTTTCGGATAACCCGTTAAGACTATGGACCCAAATCTATACAAGCTCAGGGTTACTGAAGAAATAGCTCGTTTTATCCGGTCCATTCACCCGGAAATAAAACGTAAAATAAAAGGGGCCTTGAAGATCATCAGTTCAACACCTGATGCCGGCAAGGCCCTCCGTGATGATCTGGCAGGTCTGAGGAGCTTCCGTGTGAGCCGATTCCGTATTATTTACAGAATCAGCGGGCGGACGATTGAGATAATCGCCGTAGGCCCGCGGGAGAGGGTTTACGAAGAGACCTATCGTTTGATAAAAAAAGAAGAGCGGTAAAGATCAGGTTTGGGGAAAGCCTTGAGGTTTAAAATGAAAAACGTTTTGAAATACAAGGGCTATACGGGAACCGTTGAGTTTGACGCGGATGACCATATTTTTCATGGCCGGCTCATGGGCCTGACGGACATTATTACCTTTGAGGGGGCATCGGTTTCGGAACTGGAAGAAGATTTTCGCTCCGCCGTTGACGAATACCTGAAGACCTGTAAGGAGATCGGTCGAGAGCCGGAAAAACCTTTCTCCGGACGTTTTATGTTGCGGGTTCCTTCCGAGCTGCATTGTGCCATCGCCTTGGCTGCCAAGAGGGAACGCAAAAGCATCAACGCCTGGATTGCCGAAGTCTGCGAACAAAACGCCCTCGTATAGGTGGACGATTGAACCAGCATGGATGCTTGGGAGGGTTAATAAGAGTCAAGGACATCCTGATGATTTGAGAAAAACGATAGAGGGGTTAAGAAGGAGCCATGGGTAATATCTTAGCGCCGATAACCAACACGGAGCCAAACATCGAAACGATCGTAATAAAAAACGGTTCTGTCGAAGTCTTTCGGGGCTGGAGAGAATCTGCACCAGTTCGGGTACGTCCATGAAGATAACAGGGCAGAGTAAAAATTGAAATAAGGTCAAAGACAAGATAATCGGGTTAAAAAAGACTATTGTTGTTTATCGGCTTACCAGGCAGGGCCGCGGCCCTGCCTTCCCTTTTTTATCCGGGGAACGGAACCAATAAAGACATGGAAAGTCCCTTTGTCCCCTTGCCTTTGGTTTTATTTTTCATCCTTAACCGTGTCTTTGCCTTCTCTTACACTCTTCCCATTTAAAAGCAAATTCTTATCAAATTTTAAGGAATCATAAATAGTCAGTCGAATCATTTTTCTTCGAGCCTCTTCAGGTCTTTGTCGAAAGTAAAATAAGACCAGCCATATTCTTTCGAAATGGTATGAACCATTGCATCTACAATGTCTACATTCTTTTCCAGGAATAAGCTCAGGCTTTTTATGAGAATAGAACGATTTTCATTGATGACCCCTTTATAATTAAGAATACCGACGAGGCTCTCGACTATCTCCGGTCTGGGGACCTTATAAAATTTCAGAAGCACATAAACGCACTCAATGATGACACCCTCTGGAATAAAGACGCCAATTTCTCCCGTTTTAACCTGACCCATAAATTGATTAGCTTTTCGAAAATGGTCCGGCTGATCCGCCAACAAATACCGAAGGATAACATTGGCGTCAACGACGCAGGTGTTTTTCACCGACCGCCTCCTCCCAGGCCTTTTCCTTAATTTTTTTCAAAGGAATATACTCTTTAGAATAGCCTCTTAAGGCTCCGGAAACATCTTTAACCGGTTCGATTTTTACCACTCCCTGGTCTGCGACGATCCGCACCATATCGGTTTGCAACATTTCTCGAAACCGTCGGGGAAGAGTAATCTGCCCTTTGGAAGAGATTTTAACCGTCTTTTCGATAGCGATCATGATGCCCCCTTTCCTTTAATTCTATATTTTCCTTTATAGTAACCAATTTTCTTTACATGTCAAGAAAGTAAAGAAGGAGCACTATCCTGATCCCACCAATTTCAAAATCTTTTCCAACAACCCTATCCTGAGATGGGTCTGATTCTCAAAGGCCCCTTGGTAGGCCTCTTTTTCTTTGTTCAATTCATAGCAGGTGGTATTTTCAATATCCAGCAGCAAAGCCGGCAGACCGGCTTGCTTGAAGGCCTCCTGTCTTTTGAGCTGAAAGGCATCACAGCAGCAGCCGATATAGGCCCTGAGGCCCTTTCGCTTTTCTTCTTCCAGGGTCTCGACCAGGTGTTCATAATTCTGGATGGTCAGGACCTTGAGGCCCTTTCCCTCGGCCAGGGCAAAGGCCTCGCCGATGGTACACCCGCCGCACTGGATACAGCCGTCCTTGGTGCGATACTCACATTCAGGCAGTTTGGAACAATAGGGCAAGAGGAGTAAACCGCAGTTGCCCAGGATTTCGGGCAGAGTTCCGTTAAAGGTGGTCATCTGATCGGCCTCTTCAAAGGAAAATCCCAGATCGGGATAAGTCATCTTTTCCAGGGCCAGATGGAGCCCTTTCAAAAAATCCTCAGGCCTTAACCCCAGGAGTTCCACCCCGTCCCTATCAAAAAATTGTTTCAGGCCAAGGTCCAGATCCTTTAGGGGAATATTTTTCAAGGCCGATTCCAAATCGAAAACGGCCCTTTTCGGATGGATAAAAAAATCCCCGGTGATCAGCAGATCTTTGATTCTTTTCTTTTTCAGGTCCACCTTGATCGAGGTTCGAATCAATCCCCCTTCTTCCTTATGGATGGAGCGAAGGACCTCCTGGGGGCGGAAGGGGATCCTGGAGCCCTGGATCCACTCCCTTGAACGCATCCGGGGGAGGTGTTGCCGGAACAAGGCCTCTTCCTGCTCGGTAATTTCTCCGGCCTGAAATCGAATTCCCAATCCGCTTCCCAGGCCTTTTTCCAGGGCTTCTTTTACTTCTTCCAAAGAAGGTGTCCGGCCGAGTTGTTCCTTCAGACTGGTCACCCGCTCCCGGGCCGAGGTCAATTCCTTGTGATTTAATTTTTCAATGGGGATGCGCAGGGCCTTGATCAGGTGTTCGAGATTAAAATCAATCAAAAGGGTGCCCTGAAAGAGGAACACATCCCCTTCAAAGGCCGCCCCGGTCCCGGAGATCTTTCGTCCCTGGATTTCAATATCATTCCGGGGACGGAACTCGGGCTTCAAGCCCCAAGGTTTCCAATCCCCGGGCTGCGGCCCGGCAGATGGCCTCGGTGATCTCCTCCATGGTCAGGCCCAGGGAAAGAGATCTTCTGGAGGCAATCAACTCCCAGCCCAGTTGACCCTCATCGAAAAAAACGGCTCCGCCCCCGGTGATCCGGCGATTGACGTCAATCCCTTCCTGAAGGCAGTATTCCACCCGAATCTCTTCAGCCACGGCCTGGTGATAGCCCACCAGGGCCACCGGAGGGGAAAACCTCAAGTACCTGAGGGTGTCGGGGATGATCCCCTGGGCCCGGGCCGCGAGCAGGGCCTCATCCCAGGCCATGTTCTCCGCCCCGCTTAAGAGACCGGTATCGATGATTCGTATCATGGCCTTATCAAATATCATGAATTGATCAGGGCGCAACAATCGGTATGATAAGAAATATCCCTGGCCAGATCCCCGGCCCTCTGAACGGCCTTTTCACTGGGATAGGTGATGCCGTCCAGCCCGGCCTCGACGGCCAGCAAGATCGGTCTTTTGGCGGTGAAGGCCCAGAGGACGTTCGCAGCCCAGGACAACCGGCGTTTTCGGAAAGAGACTTGCGGGCCAGGACAAAAAGGTTTCCCATGGCTTCCGGCGATGGAGGGGCGGTCTTGGCCATGGCGGTCTTGGGGATGGGCCGAAATCCAACCAGTACCAGGGTCTTTATGGGATATTGGGCGATCATCTCCAAGGCCCGGGGTTCTCCCAGGATCTGGCCGAAGTGGAGACCCATGACCACATGAGGGGCCGTCGGGATGGCCCGGTCAACAAGGAGTTTAAGGGATTGTTCGTAGTCCTCAACCGAGGCCCCCAGATGATACACTTCCCGAATAGTCCGGCTGTCGCCGATGATATCCAGCATGGCCAGATCAACCCCGGCTTCGGCCAGGGCATCGGCTATTTGTGGGGAAACCAGGCCGGTATGGACCAACACCTTCAGGCCTGATTCGGAACGAATCTCTTTAATGGCCTGGGTAAAATCCAATAAGGGCACCATCCCCTTTTGGTCTGCCCCGCCGCTGATCAGGATGCTTCGACCGCCTTTTTCGGCTATTCGCCGGGCCAGTTCCTTTAAGGCCGAAGGGGTCCGGGCAGCCGACATGTTCTTCAGGATGATCCCTCCGCAATGTTTACACATTAGACGACAATAGTCCCCCGTCACCGATACGGCCACCGTTCCGCACGTGCGGGGGACCGGGAAAGGAGAAGCCTCCAGCCTTCTCAAGGCGGGGAAAAAGAAAGAGATCCTTTTTTTTGGTTTGGTCATGAATTCAAAATCGCTTCAACAATGGAAAAGTATAACACATATAAAAAACCGGGGTAGATTTCCACAAAATAATTTTATGGGCCTTTCACCCCTAAACCGGTCACCCGTTAAATATCCTTGCCCTCCCTGGAATTTTCTTCTATGATCGTTACCGAGTTGATGGTTTGAGCCTTTGTTGAATTGAATCAACCCTTTTTTAACTCAAAACCAGGAGGGTCCTCATGGAACAACAAATTTGGCACAAATTTAAATGGCCCAAGGAAGTCCCTTTAACCTTAAGTCGTACCCCTCAACCCCTATATCAAATCTTAGATGACCGGGTCAAAGAAACCCCGGACAAGACCTACACGATCTTTGCCGACCATGCTCAGACCTATCGTCAGATCTGGGATATGGCCAACCGGACGGCCACCTTCCTGGTCCAAAAAGGGATCAAGCCCGGGAATCGGGTGGCCCTCTTTCTACCCAACCTGCCCCATTTCCCGGTGGCCTTTTTTGGGGTCTTAAAGGCCGGGGCGGTTTGTGTGACCTGCAATCCCCTTTATACGGCCAAGGAGCTCAACTTTCAGCTCAAGGATTCAGGGGCCGAGGCCCTTTTTGTACTCGACCATCCTGTTTTTTATCCGACGGCCCTGGAGGCCATCAAAGGGACGGGAATCAAGACCGTGGTGGTCTGCGGCATAAAGGATTTTCTGCCCCCGCTTAAAGGCTTTATCGGAGGCCTTTTGGGAAAGGTTCCCAAAGCACCCTCTTTGGACCCCCAACACATCCCTTTTCGGGAGGTTTTAAAGACCCCTCCCTCGCCGCCTACACTGACCATAGACCCGGTGGAGGACCTGGCCCTGATATTATACACCGGCGGAACCACCGGGGTCCCCAAAGGGGCGTCCTTGACCCATGACAATATCGGCTCCAATCTGGCCATGCTGGACGAATGGGCTTTGATTGATCCTGAAGACGGCAGCCCGGCCAAAAAACTTTCTTCCCTGGGCACCCACACCTTCCTGGGTGTGCTCCCCTGGTATCATTCCTACGGTTTAACCTTGACCCTGTTGACCTGTTGCGCCGGAGGGTTTCGGGTGGTTTGCGTCCCGGACCCCAGGGCCGGAAATCCTCCTTTTACGGAAGTCCTGCGCCTGATCGAGAAATACCAGGTAACGGTCCTTCACGGGGTGCCCACCATCTACAGCGCCATCATCAACCACCCTTTTGTCAATAAATTTAATCTCAAGTCCGTCGTCTATTGTGCCTCCGGGGCCGCCCCCCTGCCGGTGGAGGTGGCCAAAAAGTTTGAGGAATTGACCGGGGCGATTGTCCTCGAAGGTTACGGCCTGAGCGAAACTTCTCCCGTTACCCATACCAACCCCACCAACCGGAAAAACCGCAAGCTTGGAAGTATCGGCCTTCCCCTGCCCGATACTTATGTCAAGATTGTAGATGCGGAAACCGGGACCCGGGAACTTCCACTGGGAGAAGACGGGGAAATCGCCGTCAGCGGACCCCAGGTCATGAAGGGCTACTGGAACCGGCCCGAGGACAATAAAGAGGTCTTCCATATCTTCGACGGAAGACGTTATTTCCTGACCGGGGATATCGGGCATCTGGATGAAGAAGGATTTACGATCATCACCGATCGCAAAAAGGATATGATCATCGTCGGCGGTCTTAAGGCCTTTCCCCGGGAAGTGGAAGAGATCCTCTATACCCATCCCAAGGTGGCCAATGCCGCCGTCGTCGGGATCCCTTCTCCCAAAAGTGGAGAGATGGTCAAGGCCTTCATCCAGCTCAAACCGGGAGAGACGGCCACGGAAGAAGAAATCATGACCTTCTGCCAGGAGCGCATGGCCCCATATAAACGGCCCCATTCCGTTGAGTTCAGGGAAACCCTGCCCATGACGCCGGTCGGCAAGATCCTGCGCCGGGTCCTCCGGGATGAAGAACGGGAAAAATTCAAAGCCAATAAATGAACCCGTCCTTGGCCGTTGAAGATCCCCGGTGCGGCCCTAATAAGCCCGTCGGGGACTTCAAAGGTCCCTTTTCATCACATCGCCCTTGTCTCTTGAAATGATGAAATGAAAACAGCCATTCTTGGATTAACCATTCTTGTTTTGATCGGCTGCTCGGCCGCACCCCCGCTCCGGCCCTTGATCCTTCGAGGATTTTCTACCGATTTAAGGCCTGGGGATATTGTGGAAACAGCCACCGGTGCCTTCCTTTCCTTCGACTCCCTGATCGATCATCTATCAAAATACCCGATTATCTATGTGGGGGAGACCCATACCAGTGCCCGAGACCACCGCCTTCAACAAGAGATCCTGAAAGGGCTCTATGGCCGAAACCCATCTCTGATGGTGGCCATGGAGATGTTTCCGAGAGAGGCCCAGGCCTGGCTGGATCAATATTCCCAGGGACTTATTGCGGAAAAGGAATTTTTGGAGAAGGTCGATTGGGAGAAAAATTGGGGCTATCCTTTTGATCTGTACCGGGGCATTTTACATTTGGCCCGGGCCAGGAGGTTACGCATCATCGGATTGAATGCCCCCATTGATGTGGTCAACCAGATCGCCAGGAAAGGGCTTTCTTCTCTGACCCCACAGGATAGAAGTCGTCTGGCCGCTGATTTTCATCAAGATGATCCTGCACATCGGGAATATCTACGCAGCCAATTTGATTACCACCCCCGGGAAAACATCAAAAATTTTGAAACTTTTCTGGAATCCCAGGCGGCCTGGGAAGAAACCATGGCCGAAACTTTGGCTCGGGCAGCAGCCACCCTTTCAGCCGGGCAACAAATATTGGTGCTTATCGGAAAAGGACATATAGTCCATCACTTCGGAGTCCCGAAATTGACCGAGATGCGGACAAACCAACCGTTCAGAACGGTAATACCGGTCCCCCTCGATTATCCCATCCGGTCCCTGGACCCTGCCCTGGCTGATTACATCTGTATCACCGAGTAATCAAATTCTTTTTTGAAGCCGGCCGGCCTTCAGGATGCCGTCGTTTTAAGCTCCGAAGTGCAATGGGGACAACGGACAGCCTTCAAGGGTATGACCGACAGGCAATAGAGACACTCTTTGGTCGTCGGTGCGGCCGGTGCTGGTTGCCGCTTAAGACGGTTGATCTGACGAATCATCAAAAAGATAGCCAAAGCCACGATGACAAAATCGATGACGGTATTAATAAAAATACCGTACCTGATCGTGACCGCTCCGGCTTTCTTGGCTTCCTCCAGGGTAGTAAAGGATTGGCTTGAAAGGGAAATAAAAAGATTGGTGAAATCTACTTTGCCTAACAATAAACCGAGAGGAGGCATCAAGACATCATTGACAAAAGAAGTGACGATCTTCCCAAAAGCCGCACCGATAATGATACCGACGGCCATGTCCATCACATTTCCCCGCATGATAAATTCTTTAAATTCTTTCCACATGTTTCGTCCTCCTGATCAAGAAGTTGAATCCAAGCCCTTTATCGGTCACTCATCGGTTGGGCATCTTTTCTTTATTGTTCCCTAAAAAGTTCTTTAAGAACGGCATCCACCTGATCCCAGGTTATCCACCCTTTTTTATATAAAATGGCACCGATAATACGATGATCCCTCCCGCTTAAGTCATCTTCCAACTGCTCCATCATGGCCGCTTTAAGTTGATCTTCGGTAATAAACCCCTTTTTTACGGCAATGGTTCCGAAACGATGACAAAGACTCGAAATGTCTTTTTCGGCTGGCGACACCAAAAAAATCCACCTCCTCCCCGAACAAGTCGAAGAAAGTTGTTTGCCACATACTCACACCAACAAATATAAACAGTATGCCCGATAGGGCAGACTGGGTCAAGGCCTATCCGTCCTCGCGATCCATTCAGGGATAACAGCCTTCCCCCAGCCCGACCCTAAATGCGCCACCCCTTAAAAATACAGTCTTCAACCTATTCCATTCTGGATTATTTAATTGTATTATTAAAATTAGACCTTGTTAAGTCCGGCAATCCAGGCGGAGAGGAGCAGCCTGGATACCTTTATAAAGGGTCTCACAAATAATGTCGACATATTCCCCCTCGCCCTCTCCCACCAGGGGAGAGGGAACCGAATTAACTTCCTCCCCCTTGATGGGGGAGGATGGAGGTGGGGGTGGTTACCTGTCGATATTATTCTGAGACTGTTAATAACATAAAACCAGTTGTAAAATAGTTTCCGTCTAAAATGGGAGAAAACCTATGAAGAGCAAAGGAAAGAACATCAAGGAAAGATCAAAAGGGTTGGGCGAAAAGGATCTCGCTCTTTTCCAGAACTTACTCGCTCAAAGAAGGGAAGAGATCCTTAATCAGGTTAGAGCTCTGGAAAATCGTTGGCAGGAGACATCGGAACCCCAGATCGAGGTTGAGGAAATGGCCCAGGAGGGCGAGATAACCGATTCCTACGGCCGATTAGATGACATGGAGAGAAAAGAGGTCCGGGAGATCGATCTGGCCATAAAAAAAATGGATGCCGGAAGATATGGAATCTGTGAAGACTGTGGACAGCCGATTACCAAGAAACGGCTAAAGGCCATTCCCTGGACCCGTTATTGTCAGAAAGATGCCGAAAAATATGAGAAGTATCCTCCCTGGTTTTCTCCAACCGAAGAGTCCGAGATCTGGTGACTCCGGGAGGATATTCAAGGATTGATAGACGAAGCTTTACCTTCTTTGATCCAGGTATTGCGCCAGGTATCCTCGACCCAGGCATTGAGGCTCAGGACCCAGGGAGACAGCCAGCCTGAACGCCCTTTTTTCATCCGGTCTATCCGGAAGGCATGGCGCAGTTGTCGAACAAGCTAATTAGTTTTCATCCGGAACTCCAAGATTTCCGGATAGCTTTCAGCAGTCAGCGGTCAGCATTTAGCCCAACCCCCCAAAGATAAAGGGTTTTGCTGAAAGCTAAAAGCTGATGGCTGAGCGCTCCGTCCGGAAAGTTTTAGTTTCCGGACGGAACCTAATTATAAACCTTGGCATAGGTTGAACTCCCTTTTTGGCCTTTTACGATAACCTGGAATCCCTCTTCAACAAGATCAAGACCACCCTGCCCAAAGAATCGCTGAACTTCCTGGAGCGGACGGAACAGGCCCTCCACCTGGGGATCAAGCCCTATAAGGACTATAGCCGGTTATAACATTGTCGAATTGCTCGGTCGGGCAGGAGCGTATTCTTAATCCTTGACAATAAAAAATTAATTCCTTACAATAAAAGTAAGACTAATAATTCCTTACTATGAGGTCAACTATGATTGTCGCCAAAATAACATCTAAGGGACAGGTAACCATCCCTAAAAAGGTCAGGGAAAAACTGGGGGTTCATCCTGGGGAAGCCGTGGGCTTTGAGGAGAAAGGAGATCTGATTCTGATCCGAAAGGCCGTAACCAAATCCCCCTTTGACAAATGGGTAGGCAAACTGAAACATCTGAAGGGGCAACGAAGCGACGACCTGGTCGGGGAGATTCGGAGTCATGATAACAGCCGTTGATACCAATATTATCCTGGATGTCCTTATCCCGAATGAACCCTTCAGTGAGTCCTCTAAGAAGATATTGGACGCGCATTTATCAAAGGGAAGACTTATCCTTTGCGAGGTTGTTTATGCCGAACTTGCAGCCCAGTTTCCTTCCGAAGAGGAGCTTAAACAGTTTCTCACCGAGACTGGGATGCGGCTGGAATTTTCAAACGAAAAATCGCTTTATACCGCCGGTGCGAGATGGGCAAAATATGCCAGGAAAAGTAACAAAGACCGTTTTTCATGCAGTCAATGTGGGCAAAGTTTTGAAGTTGCCTGTCCCCGGTGCCGGTCCGCAATTACAAGACGGTTGCATGTGCTGAGCGATTTTCTAATCGCCGCCCATGCCCTGATTATCGCCGATTGTCTGCTTTCCCGGGATCTTGGAATTTACAAGACCTATTTTAGCGACCTCAAGGTGGTAGGGTCTCCCTGAGTAAAATCCTGGCCATCGGCCGGCCTGGGCCTGCGAATGGAAACAAATTTAAAGTTATTTAAAAAAGGTCCGAAGTATCACTTAATAGGCGACATGATACCACTCATCAGATTTATGCGATTGTTACAAAAACATAAATCCTACAAAGAAAATATTATTTTTTGATTGACTTCAACTATCTGTTCTGATTTAAATTTTACATCACAAAGGTAGAGTTTTTAAGAAGGCGACCCTTTACCGAAAGGTTGGTCCATGAAGCAGTCCGATAAGACCCCATTTTTGAAAAAGAGATGGGGTTTTTGTTTAACCCTATGTGAATGAGGAGCTTATGGCATCTTTGGTACCGATGGAGGTTATTGAGAAGAGAATCTTGTTTATTCGTGGTCAAAAAGTAATGTTGGATGCCGATCTGGCGGAACTTTATGGGGTCCGACAAAAGCCTTGAAACAAGCGGTTAAGCGAAATATTAAACGTTTCCCCTCTGATTTTATGTTCATCCTTCTGGGGCGGATCCCGCTATTCCCCCATGGCCTTTACGGAGCAAGGGGTGGCCATGCTTTCCAGTGTCTTGAATAGCGATAGGGCCATCGAAGTCAATATTCTTATCATGCGAGCCTTCGTTAAGCTCAGAGAAATGATCGCTTCCCATAAAAACTTAGCCAGACGATTGGATGATCTGGAGAAAAAGTACGATGCTCAGTTTAAGGTAGTCTTCGAGGCCATCCGGGAACTGATGAAGCCACCAAAACTCCCGGTTACCCCAAAACGAAAAATCGGCTTCCAGCTCAAAGAGAAACAGACGAGGTATGGCAGGAAAGGGATTTGAAAAAAATAACAAAGGTTGACTTTAACAGGTTGTTATGGTTTGAATTATAAAATTCCAATTTTTGGCTTTAATGCAGGCCGTAAAACGCAATATCGAAAGGTTTCCAGAGGACTTCATGTTTCAATTGACCACGGAGGAGTTCCCCAACTTGAAATCACAAATTGTGATTTCAAGTTGGGGAGGTATGCGCCGGGCAAGACCCTATGCCTTCACTGAGCAAGGAGTAGCCATGCTATCCAGTGTTCTCAACAGTCAGAGGGGGCTATCCAGGTCAATATCGCGATCATGCGGATTTTTATCCACCTCCTCCAAATGACCACCACCCACAGGGCACTGGCCGGGAAGCTTGCTGAATTGGAAGAGCGCATCCAGGATCACGATACGAACGCCGGCTTGTGGAACGACTCCACGCCACCCGGCGTTGGGAGAATGAAGCGGTTGAGGAAGGTGTTTCCATCAACGACTTCGATGCCGAGGAAATCCAAATTAAGTTGGACAACGCCGCTCGTCTGGGTCGTCTGGAAACTGCCGGCAGACGAGATACTGCATCCATTCTGTAGCTTATCAAGGAAAAACTTCCTACGTTCTTCATCAGCCGTGAACCCTTCGCCGTGGATGTGAGCGAGGGCAGGAACGACCCGACTTACAAGGTGTCCTCTCTGCGAATTTGAGCGACCGAAGGAAGCGGGAGAGAGATAGTTTTTAAACAAGGCAGTAATCAAATCCGTTCAGGCGGATGGAAGGGATCTTACGTAATTATCTGGACCATATCAAAATCGGTGGGAAGCGGGTCTATAAAAGCCTGGCTCTTTTCCCCTTTACTTTCCAACCAGGCCATTCCCCTATAGTATCTGACCCTGGATGAGGCCCTGGCCGGAGGGTTGGTTGAGGTCACTGAAAAATACCTGGGCGGATCAGTCCCCGAACTCCAGGTGGTCAATAAAGCTCCCCAGATGGTCCTGATCCTAGACGGGGGAGGAACTGGCGGGGGCCCCAAGCAGAACCGGATCGTCAATACCACTATCCTGATCCAGGGACTGGGATGAGATCCACCACCGCTTTAAACTCAAGGAATCTAAAAAATCCATTGCTCGGACTCTGGGACTTAGAATCCAAACCATTCGTAAGATCCTAAAGCAAAAAGCTCCACAGCCTTACGAACGGACCCAACGGGAGATAGCCTTCTGAATCCCTATAAAAACTATATCCTCCAACGATTTCCGGCGTAGGCTATTGTTGTGCACCCAAGCCCTCTTTGAAGAGCTCAGGAGCGGGGGTATCCAGGAAGCTTCAGTGGCCTTTTAATGTTTGTCCCCACTGTTTTCTGATTTGAAAGACCACACTTCTCACACTTCTTTACGTTGTGATGTATGGGAAGGTGTTAAACTGTCTCCGCGGAATTGCTCAAGATATTCCTTGTCCATCCTCAGCAGCGCTTTACCGAATTCCACTGTATGCTTTCTCATCGCTTTCTGGGCGCTGTCTGAATCTCCGACCAGTACCGCCTCAACGATTGGACGATGTGCGCCTTCTGGATGAAAATAGTCGGCCTTCACAGCCATGGCCACCTTCTTAAGCACCCCCAACATCGAATGTACGAACCCTTCGAAAAATCGGTTGCCGCACAATTCTGCGAGAATAAGATGAATTGTCTGTTTGCTTTCTATGTCTTCCATTAGGGAGGCCCGTGCCTGGAGTTCCTCGATTTCGAGAGCCTTCCGTAGCCGTTCAGAATATTCCGGCGTGATCTTCTGGGCTGCCAAACGCGCGATTTCCGGTTCAACATGGAGGCGGGCTTGGCAGAGTTCCGAAATGGAGATCTTACCGGACAAGAAGAGATCCACGTAAGCGTTTACCAAATAGTTAAAGGTCAAATCGGTGACGAATGCCCCCCCGGCCGCTCCGTGGCGAATAGTAACGAATCCTGAATTGGCTAAAGATCGTAGTGCTTCGCGTATGGCGATACGGCCCACCTGAAACTGCTCCCCAAGTTCCCGTTCGGAAGGTAATTTATCCCCGGCCTTGAAATCACCGCATAGAATTGAATCTTTGAGTTGTTCGGCGACTTCTTCCCAAATGCGTAATTGCCTGATCGGCCTAAAATCTCGCGGCACCTGACACCACCCTGTATGTTATAACCAAATTATCCCGACCCCATCAACAGATTGGGAAGAAAAAGCGCAATCTGCGGAAAGAGGAACAGCAAGAGTGCACAAGCTATTAAGCCCAGCAGAAAGGGGAGAACCCCTTTATAAATCACATTAAACGGCACTCCGGTAATATTACTGACGACGAAGACGCACAGGGCCACGGGGGGGATAATGGTCCCAATCATGAGGGTGATTCCAAGCATAATGCCAAACCAAATAGGATCGTATCCCAGCTTCATGACGGCAGGATAGAATATCGGTGTAGCCAGGATCATGAAGGCCAAGTCATCGATGAATGAGCCCCCCAGCAGATAGATCAGGATGATGAGAATCATTATCAGGAACGGAGGCAGGGGAAGACCCGTTACCCAATCAGCCGCAATAAAAGGAATCTCGGTGACGGCAAGGAAATGCCCCAGGACCACTGAGCCATAAATCAAAAAAAGAACCATGCAGGCGGTTCTCAAAGATTCATCGAAGGATTTGACAAGCCTTTTGAAGGTCAACTCCCTCCTTGTGGCGGAAGGATAAGAATGGCAACGGTTCCCATGGTTCCTGCTTCGGTAGGACTGATCATGCTGAACATGAGGCCGGCGATAATGGTAAAAAAAATGATCGCGACCCAGACAAATTCGGGAAGGGAGCGCAGCCTTTCCGCGAGCGTCGCCTTCTCCGCTTTGGGCGCTATCGATGGTTTGATTTTTACCATTACATAGATGGTTATCATGAAGAAAAGGGCAATGATAACCCCCGGGACTATCCCGGCCAGGAATAACTTTCCAATAGATTGCTCCACGATGATGCCATAAATGATCAGCACAACGCTCGGGGGGATCAACACGCCCAAGGGTCCAACGGAAGCGACCACGCCGGTGGAGAGTTCTTGTCGTAATTGTACCGGTCGATTTCCGGAATGGCGATTCCCGAGAAAGTAGCCGCAGTCGCCATTGTGGAGCCGCACATGGCCTTGAAGAGGGTGGCACCCACCACCGTGGTCATGGCCAGACCACCCGGTGTATGACCGACGAACTTGTGGGAGGCGACGTACAGCCGCTTGGGGATGTTGGAGTTGGAAGCGATTTGGCCCATGAGGACAAAGAGCGGTATTACGGTGAAACCGTAGGAGGTAAAGGTATCGAAAAAATCCTTCACCAGGAGATTCGAAGCCGCATGAAAGCTCACCAGGTAGGTAAATCCCACGAAGCCCATGATGGCCATGGCAAAGGCGAGTTCGATTCCTGTTAGAAAAAACAGGATCAGTACACCCAGAGCAACTATTCCCGTGACAACCTCACTCATGACTTCCTCCTTTGGCCGGTTTCACCAGATCGCAGAATAGGGTGAGCTCTAGGAAGCAGCCCACGGCCAGACCGAAGGTGATCATAGTAAGGATCTTGAAGCTGGGACTCACTTCCCCCGTCCTCATCAGGGTCATTCCGTAGCGAACGAAATTGAAGGCGAAAAGGAAAAACAAGGAGCCGACAGACTTGGTGAAGGTTTTCAGGATCGCCCTGGATCGCGGGGTAAGTTTCTGGGTAAGGAGGTCTACGTACACATGGACCTCCATCCAGGACAAATAAGGGATGGCAAACCCGATGACCACGGCACCACAAAAAGAGATGATCTCCATCGTTCCTACAATGGGTCTGCCAAAGATTCTCATCACCACGTCAGTGAGGTGACCACATCATAAGGCAAGGGTGATTCCGGCTATTACGTGAAAAGAGATGTCCAGTCTATAGATAATGGCTATAAACGTTTTCATTGTATCCTCCCATATGTTCTTTCCCTGCGGGCACGGAGTCTGCGGCGCAAAACTTAAAAGGGGGGATGGTAGCCCTCTGCTTTGGAGGGCAATGAACATCATGGAAGAGCTCTGATATAATCGTGAACGAACTTCAACGCCTCCTCCCCTTCAGCCCCTTATCTTTCATGATCTTGACATACTTGGCAAGGATCGGCTTCATTTTTTCGACGGTTTTCGCCTCTTCCTCCTTGGACGTCTTCACGAACTTTACGCCTTCTGCAGGCCATACTCCTCGATTCTTTATCGATGTCGTTCCATCAATGGCCCGACTTCTCAATCCATTCCTGGTTTATTTTCTGGATGACCTGTTCATCGGTTTTTCAGAGGGAATTCCACTTGTCCTTATTCATGACAATGTACATGGAGGTAGTAAAGGCAACGGCGTTGTTCTCAAGTGAGCGATTGACTACATCGGCGAACTTCCAGTACTTCAGCACCTCGTAGGTAGAAAAAACCCCTTCCAGAAGTCCCTTTTGCAAGACATCAAACGTTTCGGTAATAGGCATGGTCACAGGAGCGCCTCCAACCGCCTTGACGATATCCGCGTTCTCGGCATTGGCCTTGAGCCTGAGGTTTTTCAGACCCTCGAGGGATGCGATTACCTTCCTGGTGGCAACACGCCCGTCCGAGCCCATGAAATACATCACTTTTGTGTCATCAAATTCTTTTGGACGAAATTTCTTATAGTCTTTCGTTTCGTTTTTGGTTGCCTGATAACCGTTGTTAAAACCAAGGGGAAGCGTCAGGACTTCCGTGAGCGGAATCGTCCGGTGAGTAGGCCGGAAGACTGTAGCCTATATCGGCGATCCCGTTAACTACGCTATCATAGGTTTGTCCAGGCGGCGTAAGCGCGTTACCGGGAATAGGTGATTTTCACCCGGTCATTCGTCCGCTTCTCAACCTCTCGGTACGACTGTTCGATGAGCTTGCTTACCGGATGTACCGGCGGAAAAAGACTGGCGTATTTCAACTTTATGACCTTCTCCTAAGCCTGCTTTGTCGTTGCCATGACAAGCACCAGTGCCAGCAGCATAAAAGAAACCACCCACACTTCATTTCTCCTTTTCATAACCGATCCTACTCTCTGGTTTTGCACTCCCGGCAAGATATCAATCTACCTTCTATTAATCCAGTCTCCGGTTGGCATCTTATTCTTCCTCCGGAGGCAGGGTCATGTACATCCGGTCTCCGACGTCATTTGGATCCAAGGCCGGTTGATCTTCCACTGATAGCGGAAAAACTGTGGAGCCTTCAGGCGCGCGGCATAGAGATCCTCATCCTTCATCCCTACGGATAGATAAAGCGCCTCTTTTCCGGGCGGATAGCCGTGGTCCAGGGCATCCTTGGTCGCGCCGTGCATATCGTTTATCACGGCTTCAGCGGAGTCATGATCAGCCGGGTCATAACAGACGAACTGCTCCAGGGCCATACCCTTCGCCGGCAATGCCGCTTCCGCAGCCCATCCAGCCGCCACCGCCGGATTGTACGAGCAAACCGGATTCTGGTCACGCGCCAGTTGCGCGGCCGCTATCGGCTGATATCCCTTCACGTAGTCGGTGTCCCCGCCCTGCATCCAACTTCCCATTACCCGCCGACCCAGACAAAATTCAAATGCTTATGACCCATCCGGGCAAAGTAGAGATTCGTGAATTCAGCCATATCCTGCTCGCAGAGTCTCTTCACTCTCCACCCGTTTTTTTCGGTAATATCTGGTCCAGAATCTTGTCCTGCAGCTCGATATCCCTGAGTGAACAACCCGCCAGTATCAACTGGAAAGAAATGCGAAGCTCATCAGTCAGTTTCTTGACTTCCGGTTTCCTGACCATTTTTTCAACGTCATTAAGAGTTTTT
>CAWGEQ010000053.1:0-44447 GCA_963821645.1 uncultured delta proteobacterium
TGATTAAACCTTAAGCACAATTTTACCGATGTGGGCTGAAGATTCCATGAATTCATGGGCCTTCTGCGCATCGGCCAGCGGGAAGAGGGCATGAATCAGCGTCCCTATTTTTTTGGCTTCAAGGAGAGGCCAGACGTTTTTCAGCAAGGCCTGGGCGATGGCGGCTTTTTCCTCGACCGACCGGGGCCGGAGTGTCGAGCCGGTGAAGGTCAGACTCTTGATCAGGATCGGCATACAGTCCAGTTCCACCTTTGAAGTCTGCATAAAGGCGATCTGCACCAGCCGTCCGTTGAGGGCCAGCAACTTGAGATTTTTTTGGATATAGGATCCGCCGACCATGTCTAAAATGCAGTTTACACCCTGCCCGCCGGCCAGCTTCTCTATTTCTTCGGCCCAATCCTGACGCTTGTAATCGATGGCCGCATCGGCCCCCAGCCTTTTAACCACTTCGATTTTCTGGGTACTGCCGACCGTGGTATAAACCGTGGCCCCGAAGACCTTAGCTAATTGAATGGCCGTAATACCGATGCCGCTCGATCCGCCGTGAACGAGGAATTTTTCCCCCGGCTGCAAGCGGCCGCGGTCGAAGACGTTTGTCCAGACGGTGAAATAGTTTTCCGGCAGGGCCGCCGCTTCCGTAAGGGTAAGACCTTTGGGAATGGGCAGACAGTTGGAAGCCGGTGTCAGGCAGTATTGGGCATAACCGCCGCCCGGTGTGAGGGCGCAAACCAAGTCGCCTATCTTCCATTCCTGAACGTCGTCGGCTTTGGCCGCTACCTTTCCGGCCACCTCCAATCCTAAAAAAGGCGAGGCCCCGGGAGGGGGCGGGTATTGGCCCGCCCGTTGCAGCAGGTCGGGCCGGTTCACGCCGGCGTAAGCGACTTCGATCAGCACAGTGCCTGATTTAAGTTGCGGCAGCGGCCCCTTTTCCAAATGCATACAGGAGGCCGGCCCGCCCTTTCCATGGTCGATATAATTCATGGTTCCGGGAAGAGACATGGTTAAATTCCTTATCGGGTTGTTTTAAGAATATATGGCCGTAAAAACTAAATATAGGACAGAAGCAAAAGAGGATCAATGTAAAAAAGGATCCACCCTGGTTTTACCTTGATCCTTCTTCAGGCTTGTTTTATACTCTTTCCATCCCAAGGAGAAAAAAACAATGAAAAAAATAGGGATCTCCATCCTGCTTTTGGCCGCCGTGATCCTGTTTTCGGCTTGCGCCCACAGCCCGGGAAAGACCTCCGTCGTTGGCACCCCTACGGACCTGCAAAAAATCCTGCAAAAAGGAGAGTTGATCGTGGGCATGACCGGCAAGCAGCCACCCCTCAACATGAAGGACCAAGAAGGCCGGGTCATCGGTCTTGAACCCGAACTGGCCCGGATGATGGCCGGTGCCATGGGGATCCCCCTCAAGATAAAACTGATGGATTTTTTCGAGCTTTTCCCCGCCATGGAATCCGGCCGGATCGACATGATTATTTCGGGAATGACCATCACGCCGGAACGCAATCTGAAGATGGCCTTTGTCGGGCCGTACTTCGTCACCGGCAAATCTTTTTTGACCAAGGTGGATCATATCGTCCAATGCCAGGAGCTCTGCGATATCGACAGCCCCCAAACCACGCTGGTCGCACTGAAAGGATCTACCAATCAGCAATTTGCCGAAAAAATGATCCCCAAGGCCAAGCTGATTCTCGCCCGGGATTATGATGAGGCCATCCGACTGGTCATCGATGAAAAAGCGGATGCCTTGATCGCCGATCAGTTGACTTGTCTTTTAGCCGTTATTCGCCATCCCCGCCAGGGGCTGCAGACTTCCCTGAAATCCTTCTCCCATGAACCCCTGGGGATCGCCCTGCCCGGGCATGATCCGCTGCTGATAAACTGGGTGGACAATTTCCTTAAAGCCCTCCAGGGTAGCGGGGACCTGAAAAAGATGGCCGAATATTGGATTAAGAACGAGGTCTGGGGGAAAATACCGTCCGGAGAGGTCTATAAATTCTAAAAGGGGGTACTGAAATGTCCGGAGTCATTGCCAACGGGATTCACCTTGAATATGAAACGTTCGGAAATCCATCGGGCCGACCGCTCCTGCTGATTATCGGGCTGGGGGCGCAGATGATTCATTGGGATGATGATCTTTGCCAAGACCTGGCGGAACGGGGCCATTATGTCATCCGATATGATAACCGGGATGTGGGCCTTTCGGCCAAATTCGAGGAAGCCGGCGTGCCGGACCTGATGGACACCTTCGGAAAACTCATGCAAGGGGAGAAAATCATACCACCGTACACGCTGGAGGATATGGCTGATGATGCGGTGGGTCTTCTGGACGCCCTTGGCATCCGGAAGGCCCACATCTGCGGCATGTCCATGGGGGGAATGATCGCTCAGACCTTCGCCATTCGCCATCCTTCCCGGGTCCTGAGTCTGATCTCCATTTATTCCACTACCGGCAATCCGGAAGTTCCCCAACCGAAGCCGGAGGTGACCGGGCTACTTATCGCCCCTCCTCCCCAAGAGCGGGAGGCGTGTATTGAGCACATGCTCGGTGTATTCAAAACCATTGCCGGTTCCGGGTTTCCGGTCGATGAACAATGGACTCGCCGAATCATGGCCGAGAGTTTTGACCGCTGCTTTTATCCTCAGGGCATGGGTCGCCAACTGGTGGCCATCCTGGCCCAGGAAAACCGGGTGCCCGCTCTGGCTAAAGTCACCGCGCCGACCCTGGTCGTCCATGGAACCGACGATCCTCTTGTACCGGTGGAAGGAGGCAAGGACACGGCCCGGGCCATCCCCGGAGCGCAATTGATGCTGATCGAGGGGATGGGCCACGACCTCCCTCATGGCGGGGCCTGGCCGCGGATCATCGAAGCCATTACCGCCCACACGCAGAAGGCAACAGTATAGAGGTCAAAAGAAAAAGTCAGGGTCGTCGCCAAGCTTTATAAGGACGGAGTGAAAAGATCTTTCGTTACTGCTCTTTTGTTATTTCCCCTTTATCAACCCCTCCACCATTTGACCCACCAGTTCGGCCAGGGGCTGTTCCTTGTCAAAAGGGGCCCGGCCTTCCAGGTCAGCCTCGATGATCTGGTTGTTGTAGGGGAGAAAACCGAGGAAGGTGAATCCAGGTAACTGTTTTTGAAGGAATTCTTTGTCCTGATCTCCCCTGATTTTGTTGCCCACCAGGGCGATATTTTTCAGCCCGATATCCCGAGCCAGGGCCTGGATGTGATGGGCGGTTTCGATGCTCCTTTTCCCGGGTTCCACGACCACGATCAGTTTGTCTACGGCCGAGGCGGTTCCGCGGCCCAAATGTTCGATGCCGGCCTCCATATCCAGGACCACTACTTCGTCCCTGGCCAGGATCAGATGGGTGATCAGGGTCTTTAACATGACGCTCTCCGGACAGATGCAACCGCCCCCTCCTTTTTTAACCCCTCCCATAACCATGAGCCGGATGTTTCCTTTTTTAAGGGAAAGCTTTTCCGGCAGGTCGCTGACATGGGGATTCAGCTTAAAAAAGGTGCCGTAGGAACCGGGTTTGGAGTCGGTGCGCTCTCCGATGAGGTCCTTCATTTCCGAAATGGGCACGATGGTTTCCGGGTGTTCAA
The DNA here is from genome assembly GCA_963821645.1 of uncultured delta proteobacterium. Lineage (GTDB taxonomy): Bacteria > Desulfobacterota > RBG-13-43-22 > RBG-13-43-22 > RBG-13-43-22 > RBG-13-43-22. The sequence continues at coordinate 3,618 of CAWGEQ010000053.1, forward strand.
AACCCAGGGCACTGGCCAGATTGGCGTCGGGATCGGCATCAATGGCTAAGACTTTATGTCCTTGATCGCTGAAGGCTTTGATAATAAAGGCCGCCAGGGTGGTCTTGCCAACCCCGCCCTTTCCGCTGATAGCAATTTTCATGAGGTCTCCTTTTTGTGTTCATGGTGGTCGATTATCAAAAATTAGGTCAGTTTTTTGGGGATCTTGACTCCCGATTTTTTTATAAGTGGTACCTATAATCTGTCCTTTGGGTAATCCGATTAATCCGGCATAAGCCGCATTACAGAGGAAATATCCTCCAGGTTAAAAAACCCGAATTGATGGCGATGTTCCCCTACGATTTTAAACCGTAGCAGAACCGGATTAATTATCCAATTCTTTTTTGGGTCTGAAATTTTTTCTTGACAAAATTTTTTGACGGGTATACCTACCGGTAGGTAAATTAAGGGGATACTGCGAAACATGAAAAAGCTTGCTATATTTTAGAAAGTAGTTAAGCCGTACCAAAAAAGGCTATACTCTTTCTTGATTTGAGGTCCAATTTGCGAGTTGGTTAAACCCAAACCAAGGGAAGGAGTATAGCCGTGAGTAAGATTGAAACAAAAAAGTTTAAGAAGGTCAATGAAAAAACCCTTATAGTTACAGTGGACATAGGCAAAACGACCAATACGGGATATGGCCGCTGTCCTAACCGGGCGGAAATCAAGCCTTTTGAGTTTTTCAATAATGGTCAAGGATTTAAAAAATTTTGGGACCGTATGGTTCAGGCTAAAGAAGCCAATCACTTGGAAGAAATCGTTGTTGGTTTTGAATCTACCGGATCTTATGGAGAACCCTTGCAACATTTTCTGATGAAACGGTCCGTCGCCCTGGTCCAGGTTAATCCGATGCATACTAAGAGGCTGAAAGAGCTCCAGGGTAACTCGCCGAACAAGACGGATCGGAAGGATCCCAAGGTCATTGCGGATATTATTGAGCTTGGCCATGCCCTGACCGTGGTCATTCCCGAAGGGGTTGCAGCCGAACTTCGCCGACTGACCCATGCCAGGGAAAGGGTTAGTCGAAGACGAACGGCCCTTTTTAATCAGATTCAGGATTTGGTCTTTATTATTTTTCCCGAATTTCTGCAAGTCATGAAGGATATTAAAACCCGCAGTGCCCAATATCTGTTGCGGCATTATCCGTGTCCAGAAGATATTGTCCAATGTGGTCTTGAGACCTTGGGTTCCATACTGAGGCGGATTAGTCGCGGGAAGCTGAAAAAAGAGAAGGTTCAGGCCCTTTATGCGGCAGCTTTGCACTCCGTGGGTCTTCAGGAAGGTCGCCGGGCGATTCTCCTCGAAATGCAAGAGATTCTTTCTGGGATCGAATCTGCGGATAAGTTTATTTTGAAGGTAGAACGGGAGATGGCCTCTCTCCTTCCAGAGATCCCTTATAGTCATTCGATTCTGTCGTTGAAAGGGATAGGCGAAGTTACGGCAGCCGGGCTGATCGGAGAGGTCGGAGATTTTGGTAAATTCCATACTCTTTCTGAGATCATGAAGTTGGCTGGACTGAACCTCTTTGAGATCAGTTCCGGAAAACACAAAGGGAATCGTCATATATCCAAACGAGGCCGATCGCTTCTGAGAAAAATCCTTTTTTTTGCGGCTCTCAATACGGTGCGTAAGGGTGGAGTTATGTATGCTACGTATCAAAGGCATCTGGGAAAAGGAATGCCCAGAATGAAGGCTTTGGTCGCTGTTGAACGAAAACTGTTGGGGATTCTTTTTGCCTTGGCCAGGGATCATAGTGAATTTATCGTCGATTATTCGAATTTAATTTCTTTAAAGAAGGCTGCTTAAGTGTAATTTTTGTGAGGTGGGGAGATTATCATTGAATCCTTTAAGGCGATTTAATCGACCTTCTGAAAAAGCTTCAATAACTCCCCACTTAAAACCTTAACCCCTATTAAGCAAGGTCAGAGCTCTAAGAGACTCTCTAATTACCAGGGTTGGGTAAGGTTTAACGACTAAGACTAACTAAAGATTCTCGTAAAAAAAACTTGACAACAATAAACCAGGATTCAAGGGTTCCAGGGGACAAGGATTCAAGCGAAAGGCGTTGAAGTTAAAACCCTAGAACCCTATCCTCGCGTTAAACCCTCATGCCCGTTTGCGACGGGTACCACGAAATATGAAATGCCTCTCGTAGGAGCGGTTTAAAATCTATGTTCATATTTAATTTCTTTGTCGATTGAAAGAAGAGGGCACCATGACCGAAGAAAAAAAACCGGCTGAATTCCTAATCGACCAGACGGTCCGGCAGCGCCTTCTGGCCAGTGCGGCCAGACTGATTGCCCGTAAAGGATATGCCTCGACCACGGTGCGCGAGATTGTCGAGGCCGCCGGAGTGACCAAACCGGTGCTCTATTACTATTTTCCGAACAAAGAGGGGATTTATCTGGAAATGATGCGAGGGGCCTGGGGCCGTTTTGACGCCCTTCTCGAAGGTGCCCGAAAAGAATTCGGGGGCGTCAAGGATAGAGTCCTTCGTCTGGCGGACCAGGTTTTTGGACAATTTTTGAGTCAAATCGAAGTGGCCCGGGTCGGCTATTCCATTTATTACGGACCGCCCCAAGGGGCCCCTTTTTTTGATTTTGACGCTTTTCATGCCAAATTCCATGAGGTGATCGAAGGGCTGGTCAGAGAGGGAATACGAAAGAAGGAATTTCGAAAAGGGAATGCCCTGGATATGACCTGGGCCATTATCGGGGCGGTCCATGTGGCTGTTGAGGTTCAGCTCTGGCATCCCGAGACCGGCCTGGGGCGAAAAGGACTGGCCCGGGTACTTGAATTGATCTTTGAAGGAATATCCGGCCAAGAGAGCAAAAAGAAAGGGGATTGAGGATGAAACGGGGATTGGCGGTTGGCATTATTTTGTTGGTCCTGGGGGCAGGGTTCTGGGGTTGTTCAAAAGCCAAGGAGGAACCCAAGGTAACGGAGAAATCCGAGGCCCGGTCCTCCATAGCCGTAGAGGCGGTGCAAGTTCAAGCCGGAGATCTCATAGAAGGGATTGAGATCGTCGGGTCTCTAACCCCCAAGTTCGAGGCCAACATCAAATCCGAATACGCCGGGATCGTCACCGAGGTCTATGTGACCGAGTGGGTGCGGGTGAAAAAAGGGACTCCGCTGGCCAAATTGGACTCTCGGGAGATTGAAGCCATGGTTCAAAAGGCCCAGGCTGCCGTGGAGCTGGGCAAGGCCAACCTTTTGCAGTCCGAAGTGGCTGGTAACCGGGCCGAACGGGAGTTTGCCCGGGCCCAAAATCTCAAAGAGGCCGGGCTGATCACCCAGCAGAATCTCGACGATGCCCAGACCGAAAAAGCGGCCGCTTCGGCCCGCATTTCCGCAGCCAAGGCCCAGCTCCTGGCCACTGAAAAGGATCTCCGCCAGGCCCAGACCCGAATGGCCAAGGCGATTATTCATTCCCCTCTGGACGGGGTGGTCTCTTCGCGGAATGTCAACGTCGGCGACCTGGTAGGTGAACCCGGAGCGACCCGTATCATGTTTCAGATCGTCGATAACCGCCTGCTGGAGCTGACCGTTACCGTCCCCTCCATCGAAATGGGCCGGCTCCGTCTGGGGCAACCCCTGACCTTTTTTACCGATGCCTTTCCGGGAAAGACCTTTTCCGGACAAATCAAATATATCAACCCGGCGGTGAGTGAGGCCGATCGTTCGGTCAAGGTCATTGCCGAGGTCCCCAACAACCCGGAAGTCCTCAAGGGCGGTCTCTATGTCAAAGGCCGGATTATCACCGGCCAGCGCCGGGATGTGCTCCAAATCCCCCGGTCGGCCTTGTTGTCCTGGGATGTGGGGGCCAAAAAGGGGGAAGTCTTTATTGTCCGTCAGGACCAGGCCTTCCGCCAATCCATCCAAACCGGGAGCCTTTCCGGAGAGAGGGTGGAAGTGGTCTCGGGAATCCAAAAAGGGGAATGGGTCATCACCCGGGGGGGCTTCAACGTCAAGAACGGCGACCGGGTCAAGATCACCCCGATGAACGGAGGAAAGTAATCCATGTTTCTTTCCAATCTTTCCATTAAACGGCCCATATTCGCCACCATGATGATGCTGGCCCTGGTCACCCTGGGGATTTTTTCTTACCGGCGGCTGGCCATTGATATGTATCCGGATGTGGAGATCCCGGTCCTTTCGATTGTGACCAAGTTTCCCGGGGCCTCGCCGGAAACCGTGGAGCGGGAAGTAACCAAACGCATTGAAGAGGTGGTCAACCGCATTTCCGGGGCCAAGCATGTCATTTCGATTTCCCGGGAGAGTCTATCCCAGGTGGTCGTGGAATTCAACCTGGAGGTGAAAATCAACGAGGCCTCTCAGGAGGCCAGGGCCAAGATCAACACCATCCGTGGAGACCTGCCCCAGGAGATCGAAGAGCCGATCATCCAGAAACTGGACATTGCTTCCATGCCCGTGGTTTCCCTGGCGGTCCGCTCGACCAGACTTTCCCAGCGGGACTTGACTACCCTGGTGGAGAAGAAGGTCAAACGGCGTTTTGAAAACATTTCCGGCGTGGGCAAGGTGGATCTGGTCGGCAAATCCAAAAGGGAAGTCAATATTCAGATCGATCCGATCCGTCTGGAGGCCTTGAATATGGGGGTCGATGAGGTCATGGCCGGTCTGCAATCGGAAAATGTCAACACCCCCCTGGGCCGACTGCTGAACCACGGTGGTTCTGAATTCACCCTGCGGGTCTCCGGAAAACCCGAGGAGGTGGAACAATTCAAGTCCATGGTCATCGGAAGCCGTAACGGCCGGCCGATCTTACTAAGCGAGGTGGCCGAGGTCCGGGACGATATCGAAGAACAACGCTCCCTGGCCTTGATCAACGGAATTCCGGCCGTGGCCCTGGATATCCTCAAACAATCAGGGGCCAATACCGTGGAGCTGGTGGACCGGGTCAAGAAGACCATCGGCAAACTTCAACCCGAGCTCCCGAGCGGCACGACCATCGATGTGGTTCGGGACGGATCCGTTATGATTCGGGATTCGGTTCATGATGTCCAGGAGACCTTGATCCTGGGCGGGATCCTGACCATCCTGATTGTCTTTTGTTTCCTCAATTCCTGGCGATCCACGGTGATCACCGGTCTGACCCTGCCGATTTCGGTCATCTCCTCCTTTATCGTCATGAACTTTATGGGCATGACCCTGAATGTCATGACCCTCATGGCCCTGTCGTTGGCCATCGGTTTGTTGATCGACGATGCCATCGTGGTCCGGGAAAACATCGTCCGCCATCTGGAAAAGGGACAGGATCATTTCACGGCCGCCCGTGAGGGGACCAGCGAGATCGGACTGGCCGTGCTGGCCACCACCTTTTCCATCGTGGCCGTCTTCGTGCCGGTGGCCTATATGAAAGGGATCGTGGGCCGTTTCTTTTTTCAGTTCGGCATTACCGTAACCTTTGCCGTCATGGTTTCCCTCTTCGTCTCCTTCACCCTGGATCCCATGCTCTCCTCCCGCTGGTTTGACCCGGATATCGAGCGAAAGGGGCGGCGCCACTTCATCGCCCGGCTGTTGGATTACTTCAATCATTGGTTCGATCAAATGGCCGATCGCTACCGCCGGATCATTGCCTGGGCCTTGGATCACCGAAAATCGGTGATGGTCCTCACCACCCTTTCCTTTATCGGAGGCCTGGCCCTGTTTTTTAATCTCCAGAGTTCTTTCATGCCCACCTTTGATGCCGGAGAATTCCAGCTTAATTTTAAAACTTCACCGGAGGCCTCCATCGAGGAAAGCCGGGGTCGGGTGGAGGCGGTCCTAAGCACCTTGAAAAAGATTCCCGAAATCAAGCATACCTACACCACCATCGGTGCCGGAGATACGGGTACGGTCCGGGATGTCAAGATGTATATCAAATTGAAAGAAAAGCAGGACCGGACCCGGTCGCAGGGTCAGATCCAGGAAGAGGTCCGGAAACGGCTCCGGGACATCCCGGGCATCCTTCCCTCCATCATGGAGGCCGGGAGGATGGATGACCGAAAACCCCTCCTGGTCAATATTCGCGGGGATGATATCTCCCTGCTCAAACAATACGCCGCGGAGCTCAAGGGAAAGATCACTCACATCCCGGGGATTGTGGATTTGGAAGTGACCTTGGAGCAGGATACCCCCGAATACCGTCTCAAAGTGGACCGGGAACGGGCCGTGGACGCCGGGTTGATGACGGCCAACATCGTGCGCACCGTCGGCGCCCTGGTGGGTGGGAAGGTGGTGTCCACCTATGAAGACCATGATGGGGACGCCGTCAACCTGCGAGTACGCCTCCCCGGCGACCTTCGTCAGGATCCGGCCCAGGTGGCCCGCTTGCGCATGACCGTTCAAAAACCGGGTCGGATGCCGGCCCTGATCCCCTTAAGTGAAATGGTCTCTTATGAAAGGAGCACCAGTCCTTCGGAGATCGACCGTCAGGACCTTTCCCGGCAAGTGGTCATCTCGGCCAACTTGGACAATCTGGCCCTGGGCACGGCCATGACCAGGGTTCGGGCCGTTGCCGCTACCCTGAAGATGGCCCCAGGGTATCAAGTGGTTTTCTCCGGTGAGGGGGAAGATATGACGGAGTCCTTCGGGTACATGGCCGAGGCCTTGATCCTGGCCGTCCTGTTTGTTTATCTCATCCTGGCCTCCCAGTTTGAATCCTTTATCGATCCCCTGGCCATCATGCTCTCCCTGCCCCTTTCCTTGGTGGGGATGGCCGGGATGCTTTTTTTGACCGGGGATACTATCAACATCATGTCCCTCATCGGGCTGATCATGTTGATGGGTCTGGTGACCAAGAACGCCATCTTGCTGGTGGATTTTACCAAGATCCTCCGCTCTCAAGGGATCGAACGCAAGGAAGCCATCATCATCGCCGGAAGGACAAGGCTGAGGCCGATCATGATGACCACCCTGGCCATGATCTTCGGCATGCTTCCCCTGGCCCTGGCCCTGGGGGCCGGGGCGGAGATGCGGGCCCCCATGGCCCGGGCGGTCATCGGAGGGTTGATTACCTCCACCTTCCTGACCCTGCTGGTGGTCCCGGTGGTTTACTCCTTGCTGGATGATTTGGGCCAGTGGTTCCGCCGGAAGCGAGAAAAGAAAAAGGAGATCCTGTCATGAATAGGCGTATGACAATGAAAAAAAACTGCGGAGGAAAATGGGGCCGGTTTCTTTTTTCGATGATGATCCTCTTGGGAACCATTATCCAGGCCCAGGCGTCAGAACTGAAGAAAGAAACGGTCACCCTGACCCTGGATAAGGCCCTGCAGATTGCCATGGAGAAAAACAAAGACATCCGTAAGGCTAAGGAATATCGAAACCAGGTGGAAGGACGTTATGTGACGGAGCGGGCCGCGGCCTTGCCCCAATTTGTGATCCAGTCCGGCATTTCCCGTGATCGGGATGAAAGCCAAGCGGCTGCTTTTAGCAGTTTTTCTATCCCTGGCTTCTCCCAGCCCATTCCGGTAGAACGGGAGACCCGAACAGCCATGGTCGGGGTTTCCCAGTTGCTCTATTCTTTCGGCCAGGTGGAAGCGGCCATTCGAGCGGCCAAGGTCGGCATCAAAACCGCCGATGATCAATTGCTCCTCAATCAACAAGGGGCCTTGAAAGATGTCTCTTCGGCCTTTTTCGACGTCCTGCTTTCTAAGGAATTATATGACCTGGCCCGTCAGAACCTGGAACAAAAGATTCGCCATCTGAATGAGGCCACTCAAAAATATAAGGCCGGTACGGCTACGGATTATGATATCCTGGCCGCTGAAGTGGCCGTGGCCAATGCCCGGCCGGAGGTTATCCGGACGGAAAACCTGATCCGCACCTCCAGGGAAAAATTACGCTTTCTTGTGGGTCTGGAAAATCAGGAGGTAGAGGCCCAGGGAACTCTTTTAACCACCCTCAACCCTTACCCCACTTTTGAAGACAGCCTGGCCCTGGCCTGGAAAAATCGCCCGGAACTGGCTAATTATAAGCATCAGATCGGGATTGCCGAAGAACTGGTGACCATTGCCAAGGCCGGCAATATGCCGAATCTTAACCTGAAGGCCGGATACGGGTGGCAAAGTGTGGATTATTCCCCCGGTCAGGCCTCGGGCGTCATCTGGACGGCCGGGCTTTTTGTCACCTTTCCTTTTTTTGACGGTTTGCGTACTCAGGGAAAAGTGGCCCAGGCCAAAAGTGATTTATCCACCCTGAAAATTGAGGAGGCCAAATTGGTCGATGCCATTGTCTTACAGACCCGCGAAGCGGTCAACTTTGTCAGGGAAGCAGGGGAGATCGTCAAGGGTCTTTCCGGAACCGTGGATCAGGCCCAACAGCTTCTTGCCATGGCCGAGAAAGGATTTCACTTCGGGGTCAAGACCAGGCTGGAGGTGGACGACGCCCAGTTGAACCTGACCCTGGCCCAAAGCAACTTGGCCAAGGCCCGGAGAGACTACCTGGTAGCCCAGACTCAATTAGAGTGGGTCATGGGCACGATCAAGGCCCCGGGGCTTGCGCCGCAAACCTCTAAGGATCGAATCGTCGAGGCAGAAAAAAAGGTGGTCCAAAAATTGCCAACTAAACCTTAATAAAAAAGGGGCTGGTTGACACTTCACTCTTCAGAAAATAGGGGCCTATTAAACAACGATTAGCGATTGAATCCGAGGACTTGGTTCTCGGGGAAGATATTCTCGATGGATTGAATCAATTCATTACTGGAAGCGTCTTTTAAGATATAACCATCGGCTCCGGCCTTAATCGCAGCCGTGTCGTATGAATGGTAAACAGTAAAGACCAGGATTTTAGTCTCGGGCCATTTTTTCTTGATATTCCGAGTGGCATCCAGACCATTCATTCGGGGCATGGATATATCCATTAAAACCAGGTCGGGCTGTAATTTTCCGACAAATTCAATTGCTTCCAGTCCATCTTCAGCCCCGCCCAGGACACAGAAATCCTGATGGGTGGAAAGAAGAGACTGCAATTCTTCCCTGAGAATGGGGTAGTCGTCAACGATAAGAATACTTTTCTTTTTATCCATTTTTATACCTCCCGGGGTTCCTCTCTTCGGTCATATTAACTTTTTTCTCAGTTTAGTCGAAATATACCCGAGATTTTAAAGGGGAGGAATAGTGTCAATATTGTATTTTTTTGAAAATAAGGCTGTATTTAAATTCTTCTTGAAAAATATTACGGGGAGGGCCGTAACATCTCATTGGTCGTCGTCCGGACGAAAGTCGGGAACAGTTCTATCTTCCTGGATTCCCGACTTTCGTCGGAATGACGAGAGAAATTTCCCTCAGATCCGTCACCCGGCGAAAGCCGGGGTCCTGATATTAAAACCCTATTTTGAGTAAGGCAGAGTGTCCGTTCAATTATGAGACCCTTAGATAATACCATCAATTTTCAAACACGGACTAATTTAGATGGTGCTTCCCCGGGGGATGATACCGGCGGCGCCTTTGGCCATGGTCTCATACCGATCCAGGGGCGATTCAGCCAGGATCATCATCTTCTGGGCGGCCATGGATCCTTCGGCATGAACGGTGGTCACCTCATGAAAGGCCGATTCGTGAGAACAGACATGCCGCATGGTCTCGTGGATCATTTTTAGACGGTCCAGGGTATCGTATTTTTCCGATCCTCCCAGATAGTGCTCCAGGTAATCGTGAATATCGGGATTCTCCCAGTCCTTTTTATCCGGCGCGGTGGCGATGATGCCGCCGCAGATGTCTTGAATCAACTCGATAAAGGCGTGGTATTTGCTGGCAAAGTGCAGCTTGGCCATGTTGGCGATCAGGGGATTGGGCACGGCGATGTCGCCGTACATGACCGGGTCCTGGGCCGCGGCATTGGTCAGGGCCCGCAGGGTCTCTACGTAGGCGGCGATGTCGGCCAGCTTGTCCCGGATGTGCCCCACCTTGAATAATCCGTTATATTTGGCCATGGCCACGGCACAGCCGGCCATCACTTCCACCGAAGGGACCTTGTAACTGATGGCCGTAAAACGATGGAAGGTGGCGAAGGTATAGGCCAGTAACATGGAAAATTGCCATTCGCCGCACATAAAGACCCGTTCCCAGGGGACGAAGACATTGTCGAAGACGATCATGGCTTCGGTCAACTCCCGGACCGGTCGATCGGCGTGAAACTCATGATCCGACCAGCTTCCGCGACCGCTGCGGCAGATAAAGGTGACCCCCTTGGTGTTGGCCGGGACGGCAAAGCTTACGGCGTAGTCTGCCTCGTTTTCACGCATTTGCCGGGTGGGGATGACGATGATCTCGTTGGCCGCCGGGGCGCTGGTGATGTGGATCTTGGCCCCCTTGACGATGATCCCCTCTTTGTTTTTATCCACCACGTGAACATAATAATCGGGGTGCTTCTGCTTGGACGGTTCTTTGGACCGGTCCCCTTTGACGCAGGTGACGGCGCCGCAGGTATGGAGATCGTTTTTCCTTAAGTGTTCCAAAAAATTCCGGGCATTTTCCTGATATTGCTTCTTGCCCATCTGGCCGGCCACCACAAAGGCGGCATTGAGACAATCGGTCCCGATATCCTTGCCGAAGGGAAGGCCTCCGGTAATTTCGATGGAGCGCTGGATCATCCTGGTCCGATTTTTCAGGTCTTCCGTGTTTTTCGGTGTAATGAAAAGCCGGTTGATCGGCTCACCGGTTTCCGGATGGGGGGCGACAAAGAGATCCCGCACGGCCGGATCTTTCGAGGCGGTCAATTCATATCCGGCGCCGATGGTGTCGCAGGTGATGCCCAGGATTTTGTGCTTGGTAATATCTTCCACCTTTTTACCCCGAATATAGACCCGCCTTCCATCCCTGAGACTTTCCTTGTACTCTTCAACGGTTCGAATTCCCATACTTTTCCTCCTTAAGATAAATTCTCTTTAAAATTTAAGGGCAGGTAACTTGTCGGATTCGCAAAAAAATCCTTTGGTCTGACGAATCCATAATAACACAGGGCTCCAGGATCATCCACACAATTCCTTTTGCCCCCGCACCTTGGTAATCGTCATTCTCGGGGGTTCCTTGGAATGAATTATCGACCTTGACATTTCCTCCAGCAGTATTTAGACTTTTTAAAAGAGTGATTTAGACCGTGGAATTTTATCCCGCCCATCCGAGAGGAGGCCCAAATGCGAAGTCATGTCCGTTGTCAGTCAAACGCTCCGATATATCTTTCTTTAGTTTTATTATGGTGATCTGTGCCATCGTCCTGACGACCTTTTCCCAGGCCGCCGAAAATCCAAAGTCCTATGATTTGAGTACGGCCATTATTCAGGTGGCCAAAAAAAATATACCGGCCGTGGTCCATATCGAGGTCACTGAAAGGCAGGAAGTCGTCAACCCCATGTTGCCCTTCGAAAGCGATCCCTTTTTCCGCCATTTTTTTAATATTCCCAAGATGCCCAAGAAATTCAAAAGGGAGTTGAAGGGTTTGGGATCGGGGATGATCATGGACCCGAAGGGGTATATCTTGACCAATCATCATGTGGTCGGCGGGGCAACCAAGATCGAGGTAATCCTTTCAGACGGCCGTCGATTCCCCGGGAAGCTGATCGGGACCGATCCTAAAACCGACCTGGCCGTGATCCATATTTCGGCCAGGGATCCCCTACCCCATGTTGTTTTTGGGGATTCGGACAAGGTCGAGGTGGGGGAATGGGTCGTGGCCATCGGCCATCCGCGGGGGCTTGACCAGACCGTCACCCAGGGGATCATCAGCGCCAAGCATCGCCGGGGGATAACCGATCCGAATAGCTATCAGGACTTTTTGCAAACCGATGCGGCCATCAATCCCGGGAACAGCGGGGGGCCTTTGTTAAACCTGAAAGGAGAAGTCATCGGGGTCAATGCGGTCATTGTCTCCGAATCAGGCGGATTTGAAGGGATCGGCTTTACCATCCCCAGCGATATCGCCCTGTATGTGGCCAAGGCACTGATAGCCCATGGCAAGGTAGAGCGTGGGTGGTTGGGTGTCAGTATAAGAGACTTGTCCCCTGATGAGGCCAAGACCTTTCGTGCGGAGGGTGAAAAAGGTGCTCTGGTCGCCGAAGTGGTCAAAGGAGGGCCGGCGGAAAAAGGGGGTTTACGAAAAAACGACCTGATCATTTTATATAACGGCAAAAAAATTCCCGATGCCAGCAGCCTTCGGAATGAAGTGGCCAGCACCCCTATCGGCCAGGAGGCAAAAGTAACCTTCTTTCGTGAAGGTAAAAAATTCGATGCAACGGTTAAAATCGGGAACCTGGAGTCCTCCGTAAAAGTGCTGACCGCCTCCATTAAAGACCGGATCGGAGCGGAAGTAAGACCTCCTACCCAGAAAGAGATGGAGAAATACGGTCTCGATCCCAACCAGGGGGTGGTCATTGCCGGGCTGGATAACAAAGGCCCCTTGAAAAAGGCGGGTTTTGAAGTGGGGGATATGATTCTGGCCGTCAATAAGCAGCCGGTAGAGGGGGTAGACGGTTTTATCCAATTGATAGGCGCCTTAAAGCCCAATGAGCGTGTTTCCCTGTTGGCCCTGGACCACCGTAGCGGTGAAACAGGGAACATCATCTTTATCCCGACCCGTTGATGACCGCTAAGGAACCTATTTTACATTCTGCCGCTGGCCGACCGCGGCGGACGGAAAGACCCATCCCATTCTCAAACTGGGGGAATCCGTTGCCCTTTTCGCCCCGGAAACACCCCGGAAACAATCCTTGACACCAGATAAAGCTTCATATTACATTGATCTCATATCGGCAAAAAGCCAACCCATGAGGCGGAGGGGGCCATGATCGAGATTTTGCGCTCCAGGCGGAGCATCAGAAAATACGAGAAGAAGCCTATCAGCGAAGAGTCCCTGGAGATAATAAAAGAAGCCTTGCTTCGATGTCCCTCTTCGCGGGGGAACAATCCCTGGACCTTCATTTTTATCGATGAGGCTGATTTGCTCGACCGACTTTCCCGGGCCAAAGAGCACGGTTCGAGCTTTGTCAAAAATGCCGCCCTGGCCATCGTGGTCTGCGGGGACGAGACCCGGTCCGATGTCTGGGTCGAAGATTGCGCCATCGCCGCCATTACCGCCCAACTCACGGCCCACTCCCTGGGCCTGGGAAGCTGCTGGATTCAGATCAGGAACAGACCCCATTCGGCGGAGAAGACCTCCGAAGCCTATATCCAGGAACTTCTCGACATCCCTAAGAATCTGAGGGTGGCGGCGATCATCAGTATCGGCTTTCCCGGAGAGACCAAGACGCCGGTTCCTGCCGAGCAACTCGATTACGGAAAGATAAAACACAATCGATTTTAAAATCCCCCTGGGCAGGCCCGGCAATCTAACTAATTTTCATCCGGAAATCCAAGATTTCCGGACAGCTTTCAGCAGTCAGCATTTAGCCCAACTCTCCAATGATAAAGGATTTTGATGAAAGCTAAAAGCTGATTGCTTAATGCTCCATCCGGAAGAGGATCGTTTCCGGATGGATACTAACTAAAAGGAGGCTTCAGCCATGAAGATCGCACGCTATCGGTATGACGGACAAATCCGGTATGGGATCCTTGAAGGGGACCGGGTCTATCCCTGTGATGGAGATCCTTTCACGGAGCTCACCAAAAGTCAGAAGGCCGTCGACCTGGGTTCAGTCCGGTTACTGGCTCCCGTGTCTCCACCTAACATCCTCTGTCTGGGCCTCAATTACCGGAAACATGCCGACGAAGGCGGCATGTCCTATCCGGCCGCGCCGCTGATGTTTATCAAGGCGACGACGACCCTCTGCGGACCGGGAGATCCGATCGTCCTTCCCGAAGCCAACCAGGACAGCATCGACTATGAAGTCGAACTGGTGATCATTATCGGGAAAAAGGCCAGGAATGTTTCCGAAGAGGAAGTTCCACGGGTCATCCTGGGCTATACCATCGGAAATGATGTCTCAAATCGGGCCGCCCAGTTCAATGACGGGCAATGGGCCCGGGGTAAGAGTCATGACACTTTCTGTCCCATAGGCCCGGCCATTGTGACCGACCTTGACGGCGACAACCTGAATCTTTCCTGCCGCCTGGGAGGACAGACCATGCAGGACTCCAACACATCGGATATGATATTTTCATGTCGGCAGATCGTCTCCTACCTTTCGAGGTCTCTGACCTTGCTCCCCGGCACGATCATCATGACCGGCACGCCCTCAGGGGTCGGTTTTGCCCGAAAGCCCCCGGTATTCCTCAAGGCCGGGCAGACCGTGGAATGTCGCATCGAAGGTATCGGCCTGTTGGCCAACCCGATCGTCGGCCCGAACCCCGGTCAATAGGGGAGGCGCCGATAAAAATACGGCCCGGGGCCTTTGATGTGCCGACCACAATCATTTATCACTAACACCGGCCGAGGCGAAGGTGGCCATCTCGTTATAGATCTTGACGGAAGCCTCGATGATGGACATGGCCAGGGCCGCCCCGGTCCCCTCTCCCAGACGCATTTTCAAATCCAAAATGGGCGCTACTTTAAAGATCCGTAAAAAGGTGGCATGGCCGGCCTCTTCGGACAGGTGGCTGAAAAAGAGATAGTCCCGCACAGGCGGGCATAATCGGCAGGCCGCCAAGGCCCCGGCTGATGAAATAAACCCATCGACCACCACCGGAATACGCGAAGCCGCCGCACCAAGACACAGGCCGCAAATGCCGGCAATCTCCAGGCCCCCCAGGGCCGCCAGGGCGCTCAGCGGATCGGCCAACCTTTCCTGATTGACTTTCAAGGACTGTTTAATGACTTCAACCTTTTTGATCAGCCCGGCATCATCAATGCCGGTGCCTCGGCCGGTAATGTCTTCCACCGGACAAGGTAAAAGGACGGCAAAAAGGGCCGATGAGGGGGTGGTGTTGGCAATGCCCATTTCTCCGGTTCCGATCAAAGTCACCTGGTCTTGAGCCGCCGACCGGGCCAGCTCGATCCCGACCTCTATGGCCTGTCGGGCTTCCTCAAGACTCATGGCCGGCCCCTTGGCGATGTTGTTTGTGCCGGATTTGATTTTGCGGCGGATCAAGTCTGGGGCCTCGTTTAAAGGATCATCCACCCCGATGTCAATGACGGCCACTTCGGCCCCGACATGCCTGGCCAGAACATTGACCGCTGCCCCGCCGGCCAGCAAATTTCGAACCATCTGAGGAGTCACTTCTTTGGGATAGGCCGAGACCCCCTCCGCAGCCACCCCATGATCCCCGGCAAAGGTAAATATTTTTTTCTTGCCCAGAGAGGGCGTTAAGCTATTGGTGATCAAACAATATTGGGCGGCTAAGTCTTCCAGCCGGCCCAGGCTTTTGGGAGGCTTGGTCAGTTGATCCAGGTGGGCCCGTATGGCCGGCTCCAGGTTCCAATCTACGGATTTGACAGATTTGATGGTTTCACTCAAGGCACTCATGCTTTTTTCCTTTCCCGTGCTGTTTTTTCCAACCGCTAAAAATGATGGACTCGCAAAAAGTTGAAAATGATTAGGTTGTCATTTCGACCTAAGGGAGAAATTTTTCCTGTCATGGTGAACCAGGATCCCTCATATTCGTTCGGGATGACAGAAGGGCTTTTTTACGAGTCCCTCAAAAATAAAAATCCCCGAATCTCAAAATCCAGATTCGGGGATACCGTTTTTTATCCTCTGCTTTGTAACCGTCCCCCAGTCCGCGAGGGAAATATCCGGTTACCATTTTGGGCAGGTCTTCTGACTCCCCCGCCTTTTTAGCGGCCTTCCCCTTCCACCCTGAGTGGAAGAGTGACGCACGAAGGCTAAAAAGGTCCCCATTCAATCAAAAAAGGGCGGGGTTACAGCGGCGGGTCCGTGACGGATTTACACCGTCTTCCCTTGAAGTCCTTTCTTTAAGGACAACCCAAATCTATGCGCGGAATCTATCTTTCCTCGAAGAGGAAGTCAAGCAAAAAAAGGACGAGATCGGACATCGGAATGGCCAAAGGAGATGTTAATGGGTGGTCTGGGAATAAGACGTCCTTTCCGATCCAAGGGCCGGGTCCAGGGTCCGGGCCGGGTTGAATTCCTGCTGCGTCCATTTGGGGGCCCCTTTTAATTCCAGGGCCATCCGGGCCAGGACCGAGGGCGTATGCCACTTGGGAATTACCGTGGTCCTAAACTCCCCGGGCACCCGGCCGGAAAAGATCAGGGCCATGGATTTTTTGATTGCTGAAATGGAAATCGGAACCCCGGCGCACCGTCCATACATTTCCTGGTCTAAAGGCCCTTTGATATCCATGGCCAGATAATCAATCAGGTTTCTGGAAATCAGAGAATCCAACACCTCCGGCCGGGTGCCGTTGGTATCTAATTTGACCAGCAGGCCCAGATGACGAATTTGACCCAATAGCTCGGGCAAATCGGGGTGCAGGGTAGGTTCGCCCCCGGTGACGCAGACCCCGTCCAGCCAGCTTCGCAGGGCCAATAGCCTTTTTTGAATGTGATCCCAGGGATAGGGGGATAACAATTCCGGATGAAGGACCAGTTCATGGTTGTGGCAGAAAGGACAACGCAGATTACAGGAGGGCAAGAAAAGGACCGCACAAATCTTCCCCGGCCAATCCAGAAAAGAGGTTTCAATAAATCCTTTAATTTCCATACTGATGACTCAAGAATTTTTTGATCGGAATGGCACCGACAACGGCCGTACTGTCATCTAAGATCAGGATGGGTAATTCTTTTTGGGCTGTTTCGACCAATTCGTGCCAGGCCAGATGGGCCAGGGCCTCGGGATTATCCTCGCCCAGGATTTCTTCCTGAATCCCAAGAGAAGGAAGGTTAAAATGGGTTTTGATATAAAGACATTTCTGGCAATCCGTTTTGGTGAATAAGGTCATGGGAAACCTCCTCAGGAAATGATGAAAGATGTATGAAAGATGATGGATGCGTGAAACTGGAAATTAATCCGGCATTAAGATGACAATTCCGTTGCTTGATTCCCCTGGAAATAAGGGCTGTTTCGGTATCGATCCTTGAGTTCTCCGATCTTTCCCTTGTTCCAACTGGAGACTTTGGTAAAATACCCGGTAATGCGGGTAATCCCATCCACATCCGAGGAATGACAATAAGGGCAACTTTCTGCTAATCCCCGGGAGGTCTGATCGCAGGCCCGGCAGGTGGTAAATTCCGGGGAAAAGGCAATCTGATCGTTCTTGGTCATTTTGAAGGTCTTGACGATAAAATTGGCCAGGGATTCCTTGTGGGGCTTTGATTCCCCGATCCAGATGTGGGTCAGGGCCCCGGCCTCAATCAGGGGATGAAACATGCCCTCATAGCGGACCCGGTCGATCGGGTTCAGACGAACCGAGACATTAAAGAGGGTCGAATTGGTGTAGTACACCTCCCCCCGGGCGTTATCTCCTTTAACCACCTTTCCGGCCTGTTCCGGATATTTTTGAAGGTCCAATTTGGCAAACCGATAAGCCGTACTTTCGGCCGGGGTCTGTTCCAAAACAAAACGCATGCCATATTTTTGGCTGAACCGTCCGGCCAAAAGATTCATGTAGGCAATGACTTTCAATCCGAACTTGATCGACTTTTCGGAGTGATGAAGCTCTTCCCCTATATGGTACTGAACCAGTTCATTCAAGCCCACCATGCCGATGAGATAAGTGGCCCGTTCCAAGCGAAGATAGGGGCTTCCGTCCCGGTCCATGGTCAGCAAGGACAGGGGGCCTTTTTCCCCGAGAGAAAGAAGTTTGAGGATAAAGGCCCTTTTTTGCAGGTGGGCCTCTACGGCCAACTCCATCGCTTCGGCCAATTTGGCAAAGAGGACGGTGTCGTTTCCTTCAGCCAGGTAAGCCAGTCGGGGGAAATTAAGGGTCACATTTTGCAGGGCGCAGTAACGCATCTTCCAAGGTTCATGGGCATCTAATAGATCCTGGGCCTCCAGTTTAAAACTTAAACGGCAGCATTCGGAAATTTTGGCTGTCTGACCCCGGTCAAAGACAAAATAGGTGTTTCCTTTCAGACTGGCCACCTCACAGATATGATCCAGAAACTCCTGGTGGCCCGGGGTCTGGAAAAATTTTTCGGTGATATGAACCAGAGGCTTGGGAAAGAAAAAGGGACGTCCGGAGCCGTCTCCCTCTTTAAAGACCTCAAATAAAAGCCAGACGAATTTTTGGGCCAAAGGCAGATAATCCAGGTAGGTCTTGCCCGTGTACTCCCCACCGGGGCCGATGGCCGGGACTCCTTCGAAATGGCGGGGTACTTCCCAGTAGAGATTGATGTCTGTGAAAATGGCCTGTCCGCCCCGGGCCACGGCCTGTTGCGAAAACTCAAAGATCATCATCTGGGCTAATTGTTTGATTTCGCGATCCGATAACCCTTCCAAATAGGGGGCGAAAAAAAGATTGACCGCATCCCAGCCGATGGCCCCGGCAAAATGACTTTGCAGAGCGGCGGCAAATTTAACCATGTGGGCCAGCAAGACCTCGGGGTGCTTGGCCGGTTTGGCCATGGACAGGGCATTGGGCAGGTTTAAGCCGAACTTTTTGATATATTCCAGGGATTGTCCCGAACAATAAGGCCGGTCGATAAAACCCAGGTCATGAAGGTGGATATCCCCCCGCATATGGGCGTCACCGACCTGGGGGGCAAAGACGCTGAGCAGGGCATATTCCTTTTTGATCCCCTCGGCCAGGGTCAGGTTGGTGGCCTCCGGCCCGTGGGGCACATTGGCGTTTTCCTTGTTGGGCTGGAGGATCATTCGGTCCACATCGTAAAGAGGAACCCCCAGGCGGGTGTGCATGATCCGGGCCTTTTCCAATCCCCGCTCAATCAATTTCGAGTCCACCAGTTCCCGGATCAGGGGGGCGGTGACCATGGAGATCTTGGTAGAAAAGATGAATTCCTCCACTTCCCGGCTGATGGCCTCGGCGGTATCCTGATCGACAAAGGTTTCCCGAACCAGGGCATCGACGATCCGCCGGCGGTCCCAGGTAACCAGGTCTTCATTAGAGGTGCGAACAAAAAGGGCCAGATCTGTGGTTTCTTTGACCTCCGGTGTCTTTGGATCCTGATGCAATTCAACGATCGTCCCCATGGCCGAGTCCTTTCTTCTTCATCCTTTATGATCCTTTATCTTGTATGAATGGAAGGGTAAAATACACTATATGGTATGTCAAGCAAAAAATAAAGGGCTTAGGGAGGTTTTCCCTAAGCCCTTTTAATCAGGATGATTTCGGCTGAAAATTTTATAGAGTGGTCAACCAGGAAGGGGTGCGGTCTTCTTCTCCCTTGACGGTCCTAAAGAAAATATTCTGTATTTCCCTGGTGATAGGTCCGGGAAGGCCCTCTCCGGCCAGGCGGTTATCCACTTCCCGTATGGAGGTAATTTTCCGCCGCCGTTCCGGAAAAGAACGCTTCATCAGCCAGATACAGCTCATCCCGGGGTCCCAGGGAACAAATTTGCCGTCAAGCCAGATCTTTCTTTCTATCAACCCTTTAATCGACCCACGGCAATGAGTTCCTGTCGCAGTCGTTCCCGATTGGCCGGCCGCAGGGCCACCAGCGGGAGTCGGACCGGCCCTGACGGAAGTCCCATCATCTGCATGGCTTCTTTTACCGGAACGGGGTTGGTTTCTATAAACAAGGTCTTGACCAAAGACAGGGTGTCATAGTGAATCTTCCGGGCCTCGGCCCACTTCCCTTCTTTCATGAGCTTACACATGGTGGTGTATTCCCGGCCAATGACATTACCTACGGCACAGATGACCCCGTCTCCGCCCAGGGCCACCAGGGGATAGGTCAGGGAATCTTCCCCGGTAAGGACAAAGAAGGTCTTCCCCTTTTTTTTGATGCCGGCGATAATGTCCATGGTCTGGGTTATGTCCCCGCAGGCATCTTTAAGCCCGATGATATTATCTATTTCCGAAAGCTTGATCAGGGTTTGGGGGTCGATATTTCGCCCGGTCCGTCCCGGGATGTTGTAAATCAAAATAGGGAGCTTGGTGTGGTTGGCGATGGCTTCAAAATGGGCCAACATGCCATCCATGGTCGGCTTATTATAATATGGCCCTACCTGTAAGGTGGCGTCGGCCCCAACTTCTTCGGCATGCTTGGTCATCATGATCGCTTCCTGGGTACTGTTGGACCCGGTCCCGGCAATTACCGGAACCCGACCCCGGGTCTCTTTGACGGTTATTTCGATGACTTTGTTGTGCTCTTCGTGGTCAAGGGTCGGGGACTCGCCGGTAGTCCCACAAGGGACCAATCCATCCACCTTTTCTTCCTCTATCAAATAATTGATCAGGCGGCGGAGGCCGTCTATATCCAACGAATAGTCGCTTTTAAAGGGAGTGACCAGTGGAATGTGGCACCCGGAAAAATCTTTTATTTTCATGAAACACCTCCTAAAGAGTGGGTATCGGCCTCTACAGCCTGGTCTGCCTTGCCTTGGATAAGATAAGGGAAAATGCCCTTGGGGATAGTTCAAAAAAGCCGTGGCTGGTCGGCCACGGCTTTTCAACCTAACTTTAATTTCCCTATACCCGAAAGTCCAGACCATGTCAATATTTTTAATTATCTGGCCCTTATCCCTTTTAACAACCCCCAAAGGGTGATCCGAAAAGAAATATTTTTCACCGCCCACCCGCCCGCTGGATGGACTCCTAAGAGACGCGTAGAAGGCAGGGTCGAGACTTTTCATTGGCCTGTGAGTGACCGGCAAATGAAAAATATTCCCTTTGCCCCCTTATTATCTGCTCCTCTTAATATCAGGGAAGCGAGTTTTAGTGATTTTAAATAATATTGCAAAAAGGAAATGAATAAATTAGACTAATTAGGTAATCGGCCCCGAGAAATCGATCAATTTGCAATAAAGATGGGCCGGGTCGGCCCGGGGGACCTTGCAAAAATAATTTAAGAGGCAGGGAGGCTAAATGAGGATTCGTTGGGGAATCATCTTGATTGGTATTCTTGCACTGTTTTCCTGGGGATGCACCACTTTTAAGACCATAGACCTGGGGTATTCTCCGGCCAAAGTCCTTACGCCTCTGCCCGGTTCGTTAAAAATAGCGGTCATCCCCTTTGAAGACCTGACCTTAAACGGCCAAGAAAATCCCAATTGGGTAGGCCAGGCCTCCCTCTATGGAATTAAATTATACGCCCCCAGCAGTATATCTTATCTGGTCACTCGGGGAGTTAAAAATGAGATGGCGGCCTATGGCTATCAACTGAGTACCGATGAAATCTATTCCATCCAGATCAACAGGCATGACATAAGAACATTGCTCAAAAAGCTCCATTATATCCAGGTCGACTTTTTGGTGGGAGGGACAATCTCTCATTTTTTTGTCCAGCAAATTGGCCGATATATTGCCGAGGTGGAAATAGAGGTCTACCTGATACGTCCTCCCGACGGGGAGGTTGTTTGGAGCAAAAAAATCGGTCACCGGGAAGTACGGGTCCCTTTTACACCGGAGGATTTTTCTCCGGAAAGCGAGCATGTTTTAAACAACCTGTTGCAAAAGACCTTAACCGAGCTCTTCCGAAATTCTGATTTTAGACTGCATGCGTTAAGGGACCAGAAAAAATAAAAGCCATGGGGGCCCGGGTAAGACAGATCATTCATCTGGACATGGATGCTTTTTATGCCTCGGTGGAGGTGTTGGATAACCCGGCCTTAAAGGGCAAGGCGGTTATCGTCGGCGGTCCCAGACAAAGGGGTGTGGTTTCGGCTGCCTCTTATGAGGCTCGAAAATATGGGGTTCATTCGGCCCAGCCCATGGCTACGGCTATGGGCTTATGTCCTCAGGGCATTTTTTTGCCGGTTCGGATGGCCCGTTATAAAGAGGTTTCCGATCAGATTTTCGAGATCTTTTTTCAGCTTCACCCCCCTGGTGGAACCCCTTTCAATTGATGAGGCCTTTCTGGATGTGACCGCTTCGGTAAAACTCTTTGGTCCGGCAGAAGGGATCGCCGGGCAGATCAGAAAATTGGTTCGAGAAGATATCGGTCTGACGGTTTCGGCCGGTGTCGCCCCTTCTAAATTGGTGGCCAAAATCGCCTCCGACCTCAATAAACCGGACGGCCTGACCGTCGTGCCTGAAGGGAAGGTGCGTTCATTTTTGGACCCCCTCTCGATTGACAGACTCTGGGGAGTGGGAAAGGTAACCCAAAAGGACCTTTCCCTGTTGAATGTCAAGACTATCGGAGATTTGAGCCGCCTGCCCAAAGACCTTTTACAAAGGAGATTCGGACAACAAGGGCTCCAGTTATATTTTCTTTCCAAGGGAATCGATGACCGGGAAGTCCAGCCGGAGAGAAAAATAAAGTCCCTTGGGCGGGAAGAGACTTTTTCGGAAGATATTTTGGATAAGGAAAAAGCCGAGAAAGAGCTTTTGGATTTAAGCCACCGGGTGGCCAAGCGATTAAGGAGGCACGGGGTAGGCGGCCGGACCATTACCC
The DNA here is from genome assembly GCA_963821645.1 of uncultured delta proteobacterium. GTDB lineage: Bacteria > Desulfobacterota > RBG-13-43-22 > RBG-13-43-22 > RBG-13-43-22 > RBG-13-43-22. The sequence continues at coordinate 26,062 of CAWGEQ010000053.1, forward strand.
TTAAAGTGACTTATCATAATTTCATCCAGATTACCCGCTCGCAGACCCTGCCGGCGGCCACGGATGATGGAAGGATTATTTGTCGATCCTGCCGGGACCTCCTGCAAAAGACCGAGATCGGCAGGAAGCCCATCAGACTCCTGGGGATTTACCTTTCCCTGTTAACCAAGCCCGGTGGAGGCCAGTTGCTTTTGTTTGATCAAAATAATGGGTTAAAAAAAGGGGCTCAGCTTAACCGCGCCCTGGATACGATTCAGGACAAATATGGGGATCAGGCCATCCGACCGGCAAGTCTCATCGATTATTAGTCGCTTTCCTTAGCATCCATGCCTTCCTTTCCCAGACAAAAACTCATTTCCTGGTTCCGGAAAAATCAACGGGACCTGCCCTGGCGCAGTCAGCGGACACCTTATTCCATTTGGGTCTCTGAAATTATGCTTCAACAGACCCAGGTCGGACAAGTCGAATCTTTTTATCGCCGCTTTATGACCCAATTCCCGGATGTCCGCGCTCTGGCCAGGGTCCCTCTTGAAAAAGTCCTTAAAGCCTGGGAAGGGATGGGCTATTACAGCCGGGCTCGAAATCTCCATCAAACGGCCCGCCTTTTAGTCGGCCGGTATCAAGGAGAAATCCCCACCGGGATGGATGAACTCCTCAAACTGCCCGGTATCGGAAGATCAACGGCCGGGGCCATCCTGAGTCTGGCTTTCGGACAACCCTTTCCGGTCCTGGATGGAAATATACGAAGGGTGTTGATACGGTTTTTTTATATCAATCAGGATCCCGGGAAACAGGAGACTATTCAAAAGCTCTGGGAACTTTCAGAAGAAATACTTCCCCTTAAAAGGGCCGGCCTGTTTAATGAGGCCTTGATGGAGGTGGGGGCTTTAATCTGTACTCCCAGAAGTCCGGATTGTCTCAAGTGTCCTCTAAAAAAAGAGTGTCAGGGTTATCGCTCCGGCCAGCCAGCCCTGCTGCCCATAAAAAGGCCCAAGAAAAAGATCCCCCATTTTGATGTGGCCGCGGCCGTGATAAGGCAAAAGAAAAAGATCCTCATCACCAGGCGGCCGGAAAAGGGTTTGTTGGGTGGACTATGGGAATTTCCCGGAGGAAAAAAAGAAATCAGGGAGTCCCTGGAGGAATGTTTAAAAAGGGAAATCCGCGAAGAATTGAATATCGAGATCGAAGTGGGAGAACTTTTTTTCAAAGTCCGTCATGCCTACACTCATTTCAGAATCACCCTGCATTGTTTTTTTTGCCGCAAGCTCAAGGGGCGAATTCTGCCTCTCGAGGTTATGGACTATCGCTGGGTATTTCCCCAGGAACTGGACCTTTTTCCCTTTCCCCGGGCGGATCAAAAAGTGATTGAATATTTAAGGGAGACCACATGGAAAAATTGATCATTACCGTCGGCATAACCGGATCCCGAATTACTCGCGATCAGACCCCCTATATCCCGATCACCCCCGAAGAGATTGCCCGGTCCGGAGTCGAGGCCTGGAAGGCAGGGGCCTCGGTACTCCATATCCATGTCAGGGACCCCAAGACCCGGTTGGGGACCCAGGACCCGGCCATATTCAAAGAGGTGGTTGACCGGCTGCGGAAAGAGACCGATGCGATTTTGTGCTTAACCACCAGCGGTATTCCCGGAAGGAATCTGCCGGTCGGAGAAAGACTCCAACCCCTGGCCCTGAATCCCGAATTGGTTTCTTTTGATGCCGGGTCCATGAACATGGGGCCCAATGTTTTTTTAAATCCGCCTGAATTCTTAGAAGCCCTGGCTAAGGCTACCCTGGCCCAGGGAATCAAACCGGAATTGGAGGTTTTTGAAATCGGCATGGTCCAGACCTGTTTGCGGTTTCTGGAAAGGGGTCTTCTTAAACCCCCGCTGCACTTCCAGTTTGTCCTGGGGGTCCAGGGCGGAATGCCGGCTACCTTCAAGTCCCTTCTTCACCTTACCGAAATCATCCCTGCGGGGTCCACCTGGTCGGTGATCGGCGTGGGGGCCAGTCAGCTCCCCATGGCCGTTATGGGCCTGATGATGGAAGGACACGTACGGGTCGGACTGGAGGATAATATCTACTATTCCAAGGGTGTCTTGGCTGAGAGCAACGCCCAGTTGGTTGCAAGGGTTGTTCGAATCGCCAAGGAATTCGGTCGGGAAGTGGCCAGCCCTTCTGAAGCCCGGAAGATTTTGAATTTGCCGGTTTAGGTTTCAGGGGGAGGATCTTTTTTGATATATTTTCCCCTTCGTAATCGTCGAAGCTTCTGCTTGTGGATTTTCTCTGCCTGATGCTGATGAAGGCCCTTCCCTTTCTGATGTTCTTCCACTTTCTCGGCCAGGAGCCGCCAGGCCAGAAAGCGGTTCAGGGCCTGGGAGCGCTCCTTTTGCATTTTGACTTCAAGCCCGGTGGGGAGATGTTTCAAATAGACGGCCGAGGAGGTCTTGTTGACCTTTTGACCCCCGGCCCCTCCGGAGCGGATGAATCGTTCAAAGACATCTTCTTCCCGGATCCCTAATCTTTGCAGGGTCTCCTGCAAGGCTTTTTGTTTTTCAGGACTTATGGCCATCCTTATCCGGTTTTCCTAAACAATGGGGATTCCACCTGTCAGGGCGCTTCACTTCAGAAAATCACGGAAAGTTTTTGGGGCAGAATTTGAAAACGGGCCGGGAGGCGGCCCACAAGCTCTCCGTCAAGATCGATCAGGACTTCTTCTTCGGAGGTGAGCTCGACGGTTTTGGCTTTAAAGGTCTTTACTTTGGGATGCTCGGCCAACGTTCCCTGATAAAGACGTCTGGTATTGGCTAAGACATCCGTTTTTGAGACGTCTCCGACAATCACCACCTCGAATAGACCGTCGTTCAAGCGGGCTTCAGGGGCCACCCACATACCGCCCCCGAAGTATTGGCCGTTGGCCACCACGATGGAGCTGGCCCGGATTTCTAATTTTTCCCGGTCATCCAGGGTAACCCCAATGTTTTTATTTTGATAACGGAAGAGGGTCACCAAAAGGCCTTGCAAAAAGCTGAGTTTCCCACCCAGCTTTTTTGAATGGCCGTTCACATAGCGGACCAGGTCTCCGCCAAAACCCACATCGGTGACATTGGTAAAATACCCGCCTGGCCGGCCGGCCCTCCAGATCGGTAAATCGGGCTTGACCGATATCAATGGGTTGGGGGGACCCCTGCAGGGCCTGTCGGGCGGCTTTTAAAAGGGAATGGGAAATGCCCAGGGTGCGCACCAGATCGGCGCCGGTCCCGTTGGGCAGAAGGGCCAGGGAAGTCTCATTTTCCGTTCCGGTCAAGAGCCCATTGGCGACTTCATTGATCGTGCCGTCTCCGCCGTGGACCGCTATAGTGGCAAAACCGAGATCAACGGCTTTTTGGGCCAGTTCCCGGCCATGTCCGGGGTGCGTCGTCTGCCAGGCCTCGAAGGGGGGTAACAGGTTTCTCAAAAGAGATTCATTGCGCGACCATTGCCGGCCCGTGTTGCCGCTGGCACTGGCCGGGTTGACGATAACAACCCAGGAAGGATTTCCTTGGGGAAGAGGGAGATTCCATTGTTGATTTAGGAAAAATCTCTTTTTAAGAAAGCATCATGTTCAAAGGTCCTGCAAGGCCTTCCCGACCTTCCGGCCCAGTTCCACGGCCGCCTCGATCCCCTGGGAGTCGGGAACGAATTGGACCTTCAGACCTGGATCGATCAATTCAAATTTCATTTCTTCCAATTCTTTATTGATCTGCTTGAGGGCCTCGCCGCTCCAGCCGTAGGACCCGAAGGCGGCGGCAATTTTCTTGTTGGGTTTCAGCCCTTTCATATAGCATAAGAAATCGCTGACAGTCGGAAATAGACCGTTATTCAAGGTCGGGGAGCCGACCAGGACGGCCCCGGCATCCAGGATCTCGGTCATGACATCGCTCCGGTGGTTGGCCCGGAGATGCCAGGGGTTGGCCTCAATCCCGAGTTGCCCCAGACCATCCACAATGGCCTCGGCCATCTTCTGGGTACTGCCCCACATGGTATCATAGACGACGACGGCCTTTTTTTGGGGTTTCTGCCGAGCCCATTCCACATAGGCCTCGATAATTTTCCCCGGGTTCTGCCGCCAGATAATTCCGTGATCCGGACAGATGGTCTTCAGCGACAGGCCCATCTGAGAGACCTTTTCGACCAGCGAGAGGACCAAAGGGGCATATAACAAAAGGATGTTGGCAAAGTATTTTCGGGCATGAGGCATGATGGCTTCGCCAACTTGATCGTCAAATCGCTCAAGTCCCGCATAATGCTGGCCGAAGGCATCGCTGGAAAAAAGGAGCTGATCCTCTTTGACATAGGAAAACATGCTGTCCGGCCAGTGGAGCATGCGGGTCTCCAGAAAGGTCAAAGTCCTTCGGCCTAACCGGAGTTCGCCGCCATTTTCTACCGGCTGGTAATTCCATTTTTCCGAAAAATGGCGGGAGAGGTTTTTTTGCCCCACCTTGGAGCAGTACAGGGGTTTGTCTTCTCCGATCTTGTGCATGACCCGGGGCAGGCCCCCGGAGTGGTCCATCTCGGTGTGATTGCTGATCACATAGTCAATCTTTTTGGGATCGATAATCTGAGAGATGGTGGCGAGCAGTTGATCGGCGAATTCCTTTTTGACCGTATCGATCAAGGTTACTTTATCATCCAGGATCAGATAGGCATTATAGGTCGACCCCTGGGGGGTGGCATACCCATGAAAATCCCTCAGGTTCCAATCAACGGCCCCCACCCAATAAATCCCTTTGACTACTTCTATCGGTTTCATGATTTTCACCTCTTAATCCCTTTTAGAAAGCGGTAGGGGCCGGTTTGAAACCGGCCCCTACCGCAGGCATTGGGAAATTCTCATTTTTGGTGACACCGGCCACAGGTGGGCAGATGGGTCTTATGGTTTTAAAAGCGGCAAAGTTATCCTGACCGTTGTTCCTCTTCCTTCTTCGCTGTCCAGACTCAGCGACCCACCGGGATGGTCCTCGATAATCTTTTTGGAAACACTCAGACCGAGACCGGTTCCCCGCTGTTTGGTCGTAAAAAAAGGGGTGAACAACTTGTCGCGGTCTTTCTGCTGAATCCCTGGACCGTTGTCGGTAATGGTAATGATTACCTGTTCTTCCAGAAGGTCGGACTGAATAATTAGGTTGCCCCCCTTCTCTAAAGCTTCCATGGCATTTTTTACCAGGTTCAAAAAAACCTGTTTTAATTTTCCCCGATCTCCTTCGACAACCAGGGGTTCCTTGGCCTTTTTTAGTTGAATGGCGATATGTGAACGTTGGCAATCCTCTTTGGAGAAGGCATAGATCTCTTCCAATAAGGTATTGATATTGATCGGCTCGATATTTAAACTTTTGGGCCGATAGATCTCCCTGAGCTCGGTAAGCAGGTTTTCCAACCTCCGGACCTCATCGGAAATGATCTTCAACTTGTTCAGGCTCTTTTCGTCCTGGGTGTTGCGGGTCAACTGGTGGGCAAATCCACCGATCATCACCAGGGGATTTTTAATCTCATGGGTGATTTCGGCGACCAGTTGGCCCAGAGCGGCCAATTGTTCAGATTTGGCGATTTGTTCCTGAAGGGCCTTGGTTTCGGTCAAGTCTCGAATGATCCCGGTAAAATAAAACTTACCCGCGATTTCCGAGACGGAAAAAGAAATGGAGAGAGGAAACCGCCCTCCATTCTTCCGGATGGCCATAAATTCCGTCTGGTGGCCGATGAGCTTGGGCTTTTTTGTTTTTATGAAGCGGGAAACCGCTTTCTTGTGCCCCTGGGTACATTCCGGCCCCAGGACCAATTTTAAGTCTTTTCCGATAACCTCCCGAGAGGTGTAGCCAAAGATTTTTTCCGCGGCCTTGTTGAAAACAATGACCCGATGGTGTTCGTCGATGGTGACAAAACCTTCGTTGGTGTTTTCAATAGCCCCTTGAAGGATAATCAATTCCCGATCGGCACCGGAAAGACTATCTGGGGTTTTCATGGAATTAGACTCGTCCCCGTTGGCCTGCTATTCTTTTTCAAATTTGTCCTTGGTGGCCCCGCAAACCGGGCAGGTCCAGTCGTCGGGAAGGTCTTCAAAACGCGTTCCGGGTTTGATGCCGCTGTCCGGGTCTCCGGCGGCCGGGTCATAGATATACCCGCAAATCGAACAAACATATCGGTCCATTTTAAATCTCCTTCTATTTTTTTATGATACTACTTCGTAGCCGGCCTTTTTGATCCGTTCTTTGATCAAGGTCTTATCTACCGGCTTGGTTTCATTAAAAGAGGCCTCGCCTTTTTCCAGATTAACGGTTATCTCCTGAAGTCCATCGATTTCCTTTAAGGCCTTGTTTACCGCCATCACACAGTGCTGGCAGGACATGCCTTTTATTTTTATAGTGGTCACAATAATACTCCTTTCAATAAATGAATTATGGTATACGGTCTAAGGGTTAAGGGAAGAGAAGGATTCGGGCGTTGGTCGTTGCCTGGCACCTTGGATCTTTAAACCTTTTTTTTATACAGGGGCGACATTTCCCTTAAAGTTTGAACAACGGTTTTTAAGACCTCCAGAAATCGATCGATATCGGCCGGAGAGGTTTCCTTCCCAAAAGTGATGACCAGGGTCCCCTGGGCATCGGCGAAATCCCGGCCTATGGCCAAGAGGACGTGGGAGGCCTGAAGTGCCCCGGCCGCACAGGCCGAGCGGGTGGAGACCAGGATCTTTTCTTCATCCAGCATGAGGACAATTCCCTCGCCCTCAATATATTGTATGGACACGGAAACCAGATTGGGCAAGGAAAGCTCCGAATGGCCGTTGAGAAAGATACCTTCGATATTTTCTTGAAGGCCCTGGATCAATTTCTTTTTAAGGCCGAGGCAATGACTGATCCGGGAGTCCATTTCCCGAACGGCCATTTCAGCCGCCGCACCCAGACCGACAATGCCGATAACATTTTCGGTCCCGGCCCGTTTGTTGTTTTCCTGGACCCCACCATCCAGCAATGGCCAGAGAATGGTTCCGGAACGGATATACAGGCCGCCTACACCGGAAGGGCCGTAAAATTGATTGGCGGAGAAGCTGAGCAGGTCCACCCCTAATTTCTGGACATCCACAGGCACAACGCCGACCGAGGTTACGGCATCGCAATGGAATGGAATTTTCTTTTCCCTGGTAATCCGGCCGATTTCTTCGATAGGCTGAATCGTGCCGATCTCATTATTGCTGTGCATGATGGAAACCAGGATGGTTTTATCGGTAATGGCCTCAGCAACTTCCGCGGGATTGACCCGCCCGTTTCCATCCACGCCAACAGAGGACACCTTGTAATCCAGCATCCGCAACCGCCTGAGGGTCCGGAGAACGGCATTGTGTTCCACGTTGGAGGTAACAATATGATTCCCTTTTTTAATGTTGGCCAGGGCTACCCCTTTGATGGCCTGATTGATGGACTCGGTTCCCCCGGAGGTAAAGACGATCTCCTGCTCCGATGGGCTGTTGATTAAACGGGCCGCGGATTCTCGGGCTTTAGCCAGGGCCTCGGCGGCCCGGTCCCCCAACTGGTGCGGGCTGGACGGGTTCCCGTAATTGGTCCGAATGGCCTCAATCATGGCCTCCTGGACCTCCGGCAGGATAGGATTGGCCGAGAGATAATCAAGATTGATCAGTTTCATCAGACACCTTCCCGGATTATTCTACTGGATCTGTTGGATCTGTTTTAAATTTTTACCGCAACTGGTACAAAATGCCATGTCTTCTTTGACCTCGATGTTGCAGTAGGGGCAATAACATTTGCTCCCTTCCTGATGATCGTGATCATGTTCGTGCTTGTCTGCTCTCTTGGGTGCCGGTCTGACGATACCGGCCTTTTTGTCCTCATAATTCTGGATAGCCAGATGCAGGGCGTCGGCTCCCAGATTGGAACAGTGGAGTTTGTTTTTGGGCAGGCCTTCCAGCGCTTCGGCCACGGATTTGTTGGTAATCTTTTTGGCCTCTTCCAGGGTCTTACCTTTGGCCATCTCGGTGAGCATGCTGGATACGGCAATAGCCGCCCCGCAACCGAACGTTTTGAACTTGATGTCCTTGATCGTCTCGTCTTCGATCTTCAAGTAGATGGACATCATATCCCCGCAAAGGGGATTGCCCACTTCCCCGAGGCCGTCGGGATTTTCGATTTCTCCCACGTTCCGCGGATTTTTAAAATGATCCATTACGGTGCTTGAATACATGTTTACCACCTCCCGTTAGTTGCTGACAATAATCGATAGGAGAATTGATCCCTTAAATTTTAATCACCTTTCCAATCTTTGTAAAGAGAGGCCCACCGTTTTTTAGGTTGGCTCCGGGAAGAAAAAGAAAGACCGATGATCAATTAGTACGAAAACAGTTTTAAGATCCAGGATTCCACCCCTTCAAGGCCGTCTGTAAGGTGCAGGCCTTTCACTTGAATCCTTGGCTCCTTGACGTGAATCTTTCATGCATTCGTAGCGCCCCCCATTGGGGCAGGAGGGTTTTAATAAAAAAATTTATCCAAAGGTCTCCTCTCCGGGACGTAAGGATGGGGGGCTTCGGCCTCATTCCATTCTTTGGAGACATAGAGATTACAATAACAACTTCCGTATTCTTTCACGTCCGGGACCCGGTAAACACAAGGGCAGATGATGTCTTCGTCCTTTTTTCGGTCACCGGAGGCCAACCGGCAAGGGCAGCCCATGTAGCCGTAGCGTTCTTTATTGAGAAGGAGACCTTTGAGCAGATCGAAGACAATATCCGGGTCTTTGTTGAAAAAGTAACCCTTGGGTTCCTGGATCTTCTTTAAGCTTTCATAGAGTTCTTTTTCATTCATAGGCCCAGGGCCTCTTTGATCTTATCTTCTTTAAAGCCGACAATGACTTTATCGCCGACAAGAATAGTTGGGAAGGAACAGTTGGGGTTAACTTTTTTGACCTCTTCAAGCATGGCGGCCCGCTCCTGTCCCTGAAGCATGTCGATATCGGTGAAGTCATAATTGACACCGCAATCTTCCAAAAATTTTTTAGTTCTCTTGCAGTGGCTGCAGGTGCTTAAGGTATAGAGTTTAACCGGCGGCATGAGATCCCCCTTCTTGTAGATGCTATAAATATAATTATACCGTTTTGATAAATATAAGCAATTGGATTCTGGAGTCAGAATTTTTTGGTGGCCAGTGACCTAAATCACCGTCTTTCAGGACACCGGTGTCTGGCCACTTTCCTTATGATACCAGCGGGACAGACGGTCAGGAGAAATCCCCGCCCAATAGGCCGCCAAGACGATTTGATTTTTAAGGCTGGTTTTCAGGACCCCTGAATTTTTCCAGCGCCGGGACGAGGACAGTACCGGAACAGGGGCGATGACAATAGGTCCCTGACGGCCCAAACGGCGGATCAGGTCCACATCTTCCATGATCGGGATTTCGGAAAATCCACCCATGGCCTTGAACCGTTCGGCCCGGAGAAAGAGGGTTTGGTCCCCGTAGGGCAACTGCCAGACCCTGGCCCGCCAATTGGCCAACCGCTCGATAATCCCCAGCCCTGGAAGCGGCGGATCGAATTTAAGTTGAAAGGCCCCGGCGGAAATTTCGGGTCGGGAAAGAATTCGGCAGACCTGATCGGTAAACCCCTCGGGCAGGCGGGTATCGGCGTGAAGGAATAAAAGGATTTCCCCCCTGGCTTCCGCGGCAGCGGCATTCATCTGGCGGGCCCGGCCCCGGGGAGATGAAAGGACCCTGGCTCCCCAGGAGGCCGCCAAATCCGGTGTTCCGTCATGACTCCCTCCATCGGCTACAATAACTTCAATGAATGGAGTTTTGGGAATCCGGGCCAGGGAGAAAGAAATATTTTCAGCCTCGTTTAAGGTAGGAATAATGACGGAAAGGCCGGGCCGGGGCCCGGTTGGAAAGTTGTTTATCCGTTCCCATGAGGACAAGTCCTCCGGACGATCGATATCTTGCAGGGTCTCTAACAATAAAACGTTCAACCCAAGGGCCTGTGCCTTTTCCAGGGTCAGGTTGAAGACCTCCGCACTTCCCCAGGGGATATTGGTAAACAAGGGTTGGGGTTCTTTTAACCCTATTAAGTAATAACCTCCATCCAGTGCTGGTCCCAAAATAAGGTCATTTTTTTTAAGGCCGTCAAAGGCCTTCTCTACTATTTTTCCGTCCCGGTCCGGGCAGTCCGAGCCGATGAGGACGATGGACTTAAAGCCGGACTGGAAGGCCTCTTGAAAGGCCCTTCCCATGCGAAGGCCCAAGTCGCCCTGGCCCTGAGGAGAAAAGCATAAATCCGTCCCCAGCCATTCCTGCATTAAGTTTTCATTACCTCCCTCAAAGCGAACCTCGACGGACAGAAAGCGGAAAGAAGAGAGTTCTCTGAGTTGTGTTACGGCCAGCTCAGTCATCCGCCGATGTAATTCACAAGCCCCTTTCGGGCCAAGGGCCGGTATGAGTCGGGTCTTGACTTTGCCTGGTTCCGGATAGCGGGTGAAGAGGATGGCCTTTTCGTGAACGCTCATAGGGAGAATCAAATATTCAACCATTTCCAAAATTCGAATTCATTGGCCTCTGACGGGACGATACTGGCTAAAATCAAAATACCGATACTGGAAACTTGATAAAAACACAAACACAAAATCCAGCATCGAGTATCCAGCACCCCAGCATCCAGATGTCCTGAAAACTCAGGTACAAATAGCCCCGGCTCAGGTAAATCCGGCCCCGGCGGTACAGGCATAACAATGGTCGGAGACGGCAATGGGAGTCCCAGGTTGGAGGGGCCCTGGTATTTCAGAAAGGTGGGTCTTCTTTCCTCCCCAATAGAGTTCTTGGGATAGATTAAAATCACAATCAAAAAGAAAGCCATCCCAGGAAACCGAAATTGACGAGCGGCACATAACCCTTTCCACTGCCGAAGGATTAAAACCCCCGGCCAATTTTTGCATATAGTTTTCCAGGTTGCCGGATTGGTCAAGCCAGCGGCGAAACCTCCCCAAGGGGGCATTGGCAAAGGCATAAAGATGATTAAAAACCACTCCCCATTTCTTTTTTAAATCCAGACGGAACTTTTCCTCGGTTTGTTTTTGGGAGGAGGGTATAAAGGCCCCCACCGGATTGACTACCAGATTGAGTTCCAGGCCGGAGTCCTCCTGGCCATATCCCAGGGCGTTTAGGGTTTTTAGTGTCAGGATTGATTTTTGGAAAGTTCCCGGCCCTCGCTGAGCATCTGCTTGGGAGCCATTTAATGAAGGTAAAGAAGCGGTAATGCCAACCCGGTATTTTTTAAGCTGAGCGATTAGGGTCTCTCGGTCTCCTTGAGTTAAGGCCGTTAGATTGGAGCGAAGTATCAACTTTTGGACCGAGGAAGAGATTTCCCGGATCAGGAAAGGCAAATGGGGGTTTAATTCCGGTGCCCCACCGGTTATATCGGCTATCTGAAATTCTCCTTTTCGGGCGAAGGAGACCACTTCAGCGGCGGTTTCAGCGCTCATGATTTCCGATCGATAAGGGCCGGCCTCAAGATGACAGTGTCGGCATTCCTGGTTGCAGAGCAAACCCATATTAACCTGCAAGGTGGTTGTTTTTTGCCGAGTCAGGTTCAGGTTGTGCCGAGAAAGGGTTTGAGAAAAAGAGAGATCCCCGGCGATTGGTTTTATTTCCTGACGAGGTTCCCCGATCTGAGGTGTTTCTTTAATCATGATATCAAGCTATCTTGGGGTCACATGGAAATTTTCCGGGCGGCATTACGCATCTGAAGGCCATGAACCAGAGAGGCCCCCCCTCGAATGGCTACGGCCACATGAACCGCCTCGGTCATTTCGGCCAGATTGGAGCCTTTTTCCAGACAGGACTGGGTATAGGCGTCTATACAGTAAGGACATTGGACGGCATGGGCCACGGCCAGGGCTATCAGGCTTTTCTCCCTGGAGGTAAGTTCTCCTTCGGAAAAAACCGAATTATAATAGTCAAAAAATTTTTCCGCCAATTCCGAGCCGTCCTTTCCTATTTCCGGAAACCGGGGAAGGTCCTTGGGTTCATAGTAAGACTCCATAATTGGTTCCTCCTTAAGTTCACATTGAAACGTTTATTACTTACCGTTTATGGTTGATCGAATATCTTAAAAACTGGATGTTCGATTATTATGTCATTCAATAATCCATTGGCCATACTTAATTCCCGTTTAAGACGTTGGAATGACGAGTTTCCACGGGACTGACGAATTCGGGATTTTCCTGATTTTTTCCGAAACCAGCAACCAGTATCAAACATCCGGTTTTTCTGAATTCTGAGATCTGACGACCTCGTGTCCCCCGAACTCCTGACGCAGTATGGCCAGGACCTTATCGGAAAAGGTGTCCGTCTCCCTGGAGCGAAACCTTTGTAAAAGGGACAGGGTAATCACCGGGATCGAAACCGCTGTTTCAATGGCCTGCTGAACGGTCCAGCGGCCTTCTCCGGAATCCTCCACATACCCTTTGATTCCGTTCAGCTTGGGGTCTTTTTTAAAGGCATCCTCAAGAAGGTCCAGCAGCCAGGAGCGAATAACGCTCCCCTGGTTCCAAAGATGGGCTACTTTGGCAAAATCAAGGTTCTTACCATAGGGGGAGGCGTCTAAGAGGGAAAACCCTTCTCCGTAGGCGGCCATCATTCCATATTCTATTCCATTATGGATCATTTTCACGAAATGCCCCGCGCCGGTAAGACCGCAATAGGCATACCCTTCTTTCGGGGCCAGGGTCGAAAGGACCGGTGTTAAGGTCACGAAATCCTCTTCCTGTCCTCCGATCATCAGACAGTAACCTTCTTTTAACCCCCATATACCCCCGGAAACCCCTGCATCGACATAATGGATTCCTTTTGATTTTAAAGGATCGGCCCTTCTTATATCATCCTTGTAATAGGTGTTTCCTCCGTCGATCAATAAGTCCCCGGGTGAGAGCAAAGGAGCCAGGTCTTCTATGTGCTGGTCAATCACCTGGCCTGCCGGGAGCATCATCCATAAAATCCGCGGAGGATTTAACCGGGACACCAGCTCCGCCAGGGAAGCTGTGCCTTCAGCCCCTTCCTTTTCAATGAGTCTGACCTTGTCCTGACTTCGGTTGTACACCACCACTTCATGCCCGCCTTTAATGAGACGCCGGGTCATATTCATCCCCATCCGGCCAAGACCAATTAGAGCTAATCTCATGCACATTCCCCCTCTCCATCCGAAGATGTTTTTCATGATTGACGAATTCGTAAAAAAGTTGAAGAAGGACCTTTTCAGTCTTTCCGGCGAAAGCCGGGGTCCAGAAGAATTTTAAGCGGTCTAAAATACTGGATTCCGACTTTCGTCGGAATGACGAGAATAAGCTTTCGACGACTTTTTACGAAACCATCATCCCTGATGGCTTTATTCAAATAAGTTAACACATCTAACAAGGGAGTGCAATTATCCCCTTCTCAAAATTTAAAGTTGACAGGCCGATCGAGGAAGGTTAAAAAATTGATAGGCCTAAACTGGAAATATCGTCCAGGCCGCTGCCGCTCTCCCCGGAAAGGCATTTTATTTTCATCGCTACGGAAGACAATTCCCCGGCCTTTGGCTACGGTCCTGATATCGCCCGTAAGCCAAGGGAATCTATCCACCTTTTCGGCCCTGATCAGGAAGGGATCATGCTAAGAGGATACTGTTTAAGCCTGGATACGATTCCCTACGAAGAGGCCTGGGCCCTACAACAACAATTGGTGTCATGCAAAAAAAAGGGGGATTTCTCTGATCTTCTAATTCTATTGGAACATCCTCCGGTTTTTACCCTGGGCAAATGGGGGAAAGAGAATAATTTGTGCGTTTCCCGGGACTATTTGAAACAGGAGGGGATCGCTCTGATACGCTGTGAACGGGGAGGAGATATCACCTACCATGGGCCGGGACAATTAGTCGGCTATCCGATTTTAAATTTGAAAAATTTTCGGTTGGGGGTGAAAGCGTACGTCCATCAAATCGAAGAAGTCCTTATCCGAACCGTTGCCGATTTTGGAATCGCCGTTTCCCGGAAAGAGGGCTTCCCCGGGGTCTGGGCGAAAGAAAAGAAAATCGCTTCTATCGGAATCGCCGTCCAAAGGGGAATCGCCTTTCACGGATTTGCCCTTAATTACGCCCACAATCCGGCTCATTTTGAGTTGATTACCCCCTGCGGCCTGGATGGGGTCAAGATGACCTCTCTTCAAGAAATGACCGGACAGACCATCAGGCCGGAATCCCTCCGGGAAAGGGTGCTCTTTCATTTTGGAGAGGTTTTTGATATTCGATTAGAATTGATAGCAATGAAAGATGTGAGAAGAGATGCTGGATACCGGTTCCTGGATACGCGGATAAAAGAATCAGAATCCAAAAATCTAATTCCAGTATTGAATATCCAACAGCCTTCAAGCCACAAACTGGCGACGACATCAATCATTTCACATCCAGTATCCAGTATCCAGTATCCGGCATCCTTCCAGTCCGAACTCCGCACTCCGCACTCCGTACTCAGGAAGCCGGCCTGGCTCAAGAAAAAGATTCCACCAGGGCTCCATACGGCCAGGATCCAGAACCTGATCACAAGGGAGGGGCTCCATACGGTCTGCCAAGAGGCCTGCTGCCCAAATCAGGGAGAATGCTTTAATAAAGGAACCGCCACTTTTTTATTGATGGGAAGCCGTTGTACCAGGAATTGTACTTTTTGCGCCGTAGCCAGCGGCCGGCCGGACCCGTTGAATGAAGAGGAACCTTTTCAGGTGGCCAGGGCCGTCAAGGATATGGACGTCTCTTATGCGGTATTGACCTCGGTGACCCGTGATGACCTGCCCGACGGAGGGGCCGGCCATTTTGTCAAGACGGTTCAGGCTATCCGTCGCAGTTCACCGAAAACGAAAATTGAATGTCTGATACCGGACTTTAAAGGCTCTGAATCGGCCCTGGCCTTTTTGGCTGAGGCAGGACCTTGTGTAATCAATCACAATATAGAGACCATAAGCCGGCTCTATCCATCGGTTCGCCCTGGCGCCGAATATGAACGGTCGCTGACTATTTTTAAATTTATTAAACAAAATTATGTAAGGATATTGACCAAATCTGGATTTATGATAGGATTGGGGGAAACAAAGGCCAAGATCAGGGGCTTGCTTCTGGATCTCCTGGCACAGGGATGTGAGATCGTGACCATCGGCCAATACCTGCAGCCGACCCAATTTCATCATCCGGTAAGTCGTTTTGTTGAACCGGATGAATTTAAGGAATGGGAAAGGGAGGCTTTAAAACTGGGATTCAAGGCGGTAGCCTCCGGGCCTTTTGTGCGCAGTTCCTTTAAGGCCGAAGCGTTATATGAGCAGGCAGTTTTAAAAATGACCAGATGACTCAAGAACCCTACAACCCAAAATATGATGGATCGTAAAAAGTCAGGAAGGTCCCCATTTCGTCATTCCCGTGGAAGCTTGTCCTCGAATGTCTTAGTCGGGGAACGGGAATCCACCATTTTTTATTGATTAAGCCTGATCTGGATTCCCGCCTACGCGGGAATGACGAGTTACTACAATGCATAAAAAATATGTTAAGGAGTAATATAAATGGCCGAATTGAAGTTCCATAAAGAACATGCCTGGATTTCCGTAAACGGCACCCAGGGGACCATCGGGATCTCGGATTATGCCCAGCAACAATTGGGAGAAATCATCTATGTGGATTTGCCGGAAGTCGATGCCGAAATTAAGTCCGGAGAAACCATGTGCGCCCTGGAGTCCAACAAGGTCGCGACCGATGTGATTGCCCCGGTCAGCGGGGTGGTTATCGAGATAAACGGATCCTTAGATGAAGAACCCAACCGGATCAATTCATCTCCCTACGAGGAGGGTTGGTTGGTTAAAGTTTCTTTAAAAAATCCAGCCGAACTGGATGACCTGATGGACCGGACTGCCTATGAGCAGTTCATTGCTTCGAAATGAGGCTTTGTAACAATATCCCCAGCTCTGCTTAGCCGGAATCTGTCTGGGGGAAGTATTATCACCACCCCTTACCTGAGGGAAGAAAATAGTGATGACAGGGAGCAGGAAGCGTAAGATAAGGAGGACTTATGGCTTTAATAAGAAGAAAAGGCAGGCTCAAGGCTTCGATAAAAATATCAGGACTGTTTATCACTTGTCTATCTTTTTTGTTCATCCTTTCTTGCAGCAATGGAACCAGCAGCACGACCAGCTCCGCCGGTTCATCGGGAACAGGGACGGGTTGGACGGTGTCGATCCAAATCGGCAAAAATCCTATCACCCTTGGCGATACGACATCTGTTTTGGCTATTGTCAAAGATAGGACAGGAGCCCCTGCCCCTCAAGGGACTAATATCTGTTTCACGGCTGTCCGAAATTCTATGTTAACGCCAGGGACTAAGGTAGATCCTACGAACCTATTAAGAACAGTATGCGAAACCACCACCAACAACATCGGCCAATCTATACAAACGTATGCAGCACTTGTGGCCACGGGTGTTGATACCATCGAGGTATCTTCCCAGGGTGTGATTGCCAATGCGACCATAACGGTAAATTAATTTTTGAGGCCAGAAGCGAATTTAAGGGTTCAGGTCTATGGGCTCAAGGGTAATATGAAAATCCCTTGAACTCTATGAATCGTGGGCCCTGTTTTTTATCACTTTCAATCAGGAGGTGCAGGATGATTAAGCGAGTCTTACTTATTTCTTTTATTCTTTTGACCTGCAGTTTCTTCATGGGGAGTAATGTCCTTTTGGCCCAGCAGGGAGACAAACCCATTCTTTCTTCTTTGAAGGGAGAAGCCTCGAAAACAGGAGAAAAAATATCAGCCCTTCCCGCGGGCCAGGGGACGGTCACCCTCCAGGTGGATAAGACTTCCCTGAATAATGGAGGCCAATTGATTGTCACCGGCACAGCCCCTCCGGGGAAACCGGTTTATCTGGAAATCTATGCGGATAAGAAGGTTCGGGCCAATCTATTCGACAACAAGAAAGACAAGGAGACGGGAAAAATCCCCTACATCCTTTATTTGACCGATGGAATGCCCGGATTTTATAAGATCATCGTCCCTAAAACCCTTCAAGGGAAACTGGATGAGATCAAAAAAGAAGGCAAAAAATGGTCTTTTTCCAAAGCCCTCAAGGACCTTGGGGCTGAGTCGGCTTATACTGCCCCGGGCAGGATTAAAATCGATAAATACCAGGCCTCCATCCTGGCCAGTATTACCGGATCCAGAGGGGAGTTGATGCCGGCCATGGACCCTAAAGAAAATAATAAACGGTCCATGCAGTTGGTCAAGTCCCGGATTCAGAAACTAGACAAATTATTTTCGGCCGGGGTGGAGGTAAATCCGGACGGGACCTTTAAGGCTCAAGTGAAGATCGGCTCGGGATTGCCGGATGGAAAGTATTCAATTATGGCCGTAGCTGATAAGGACCTGAAGAGCCAGCCCCTTTCTTTTGAAAACAAGATCGGCTTTCCCACCGTATATCTGAGTAACGCCGGGACCAGCATCAATCTCTTCTGGCCGTTTTTGCTGACCCTGGCTATATCTATATTCGGGGTTCTGATGGGGGCCGGCGGCGGATTCATCCTGAACCCGCTTCTGGTCCTGATCTGGCCTTTGCCCCATAATGTGGTGGCCGGGACCGTTATGCCCACGGTTTTATTCTCCCAGGGTACGGGGATTTATAATTATTCCAAAATCAAGTTCCTTAGCTGGAAGGTGGGCGTTTCAATCGGCCTGGCCATGCTGGCCGGGGGTTTTATCGGACCCAAGTTGACCGAACTGATTACCCTGGATCAATATAAATTTGTCTTCGGGTGGATTCTTCTGGTCCTGGCGGCCCTGTTGTTTTGGCAGACCACCAAAAGCTATATGGAGAGAAATAAAAAAGAACAGGCGATTTTAAAAGAATTTAAAAAACGGGCCGAAACAGCCGCCAAGACGAAAAAAGGTTAGAAGGGAGCCTATTATGGAAATCGAATTCTGGGGTCAAAAATTTAAGGTAAATCTGGTTATCGGTTGTATCGGTGGGTTTGTGATCGCTATCGTGGCCTCCATGTTCGGATTTGGCGGGGGGCCTTTTATGGTGCCCCTTATGGCCTTGGGTATGGGTCTGCCCATGTACGTGGTAGTGGGGAGCTCTCTGCTGGCCATCTTTTTTAACACGGCCATGGGTACCGTCCAACATTTTCGCTTTGGGAACTTTGATCTTCTCTTTTTTCTAATCATGTTTCCGGCGGCCATTTTGGGAGGGTTCATCGGTCCTCAGATCGCTCAGCGGGTCAGCCCCACGGTGGTTAAACGAATTGCTGCTGCGGGTCTTACCATATTGGGTTTGATTTTGTTAGGGGTGATTTTTTAAAAAGA